>CAKZWQ010000001.1 GCA_937921935.1 uncultured Gammaproteobacteria bacterium
GCAGTGGCCACGATTCCGGTAACCGGCTCAGGTGAAGGCGCCATTCGACAGGCGGGCGACCGCCCCTTTGCCATCGTGACCATCTGGCCGCCGGCACTACGCTTTATTTACGACCACGTGCTGACGGACACGGGTGCGACGGATCAATGCCGCAGCATTCACCACATCGCGGCGAATCACGACCTGGATACCCTGGGTGAGCCGCACGATTTCGTGCAGGAAATGCAGGCCTGCAGCCTGACCTCCATGGCCAGGATTAGAGCTGCCTGCGAGACCGCGCTGACCCGGGAAGGCGCCGAGCTTATCGTGCTCGGCTGCACTTGCATGCAGCCCGTCGCCGCCTTGCTGCAGGCCGAAGGCCTGCCGGTCATCGAAGCCATGGTCGCGGGCTACCAGCACCTGGAGTCCCTGCTCACAGCCGCTTAGCCGGAATACCCGCACCTGCCGTGCGCTATCGGTTAGGATTTGCGGACTAAAGATCCTGAAGTCGCCGCAGGCGCGGCGCATCAATCAATTCTGCGAAGGACCGCGTTTAAGTTCAGCCCAAGGGCCGGCAAGGAAAAGATCATGTCCAAACGTTCAACTTCAGTCATCGCGGGAACCCTGATGGGCTTGCTCATCGCTGCAGGCTATTTGACGTCAGGCTCAGACCTGCAAATTTCGACTGCTACTGCTGCCAGCCATGCAGGGCCCCAGGAATGGTCGCGAACGGGGCCCTACCCGGTTCAGGAAGTTTATTACCCGGGCACGGAAACCCTGGCGCCGGATGAAATGCGCGTCATCGCCTGCGGCACCGGCATGCCGCAGCCACGCCTGAAACAGGCGGCGGCCTGCTTCCTGGTGGAACTGGGCAACGGTGACAAATTCATCTTCGACATGGGCGAAGGCTCGTTTGAACGCATCATGGCCCTGGGCATCCCCCTGGACCAGCTGGACAAAGTGTTTCTCGGCCACCTGCACCTGGATCATGCCGGCGACTTCCCGGCCTTTTATTTCACCGGGCCGGTCAACAATCGCTTAACGCCACTGCGCCTTTGGGGCCCCAGTGGCGTGAAGCCCGAGTGGGGTACCAAAGCCTGGGCTGACTTCATGCAAAAGCAATGGGGCTGGGAGAAAGCCGGCCGGGGCAGCGCCGTGGATCCGCGGGGCCTGGAACTCCAGGTCAATGAATTCGACTGGCGGGGCGTCAATAAGGTCATCTACGAAGAAAACGGCGTCACGATTCGGACCCTGCCGGCCATTCACCTGGATCAGTCCGTCAGCTTTCTGCTGGACTGGAACGGCCTGCGTTTCGCTTTCTCCAGTGACACGCTGCCCAACAAATGGTGGCGGGAACACGCGACGAACGCAGACCTGTCAGTTCATGAGTGCTTTATTCCTCCGCAGATGATGATGGAACGCTATGGGATGGCGCCGTCCGAAGCCGTGTACGTAGGTACCCAGGGCCACACGGCGGCGCAGGCATTCGGCAAAATCATGTCGCTCACTAAACCCAAGCATGCCGTTTGCTATCACTTCCAGAACGATTTCGACACGCAAATCGTCGTGGCCGAAGAAATTCGCAAGACCTATGCCGGGCCCTTTGATCTGGCCATGGATTTCATGACCTGGAATGTAACCAAGGACGGCATCCGCACGCGGATGGGTGTACCGAACCATGAGACCTTCCCGGCACCGCCTCAACGCACCAAGCAGCCGCCGGACTCGATGACCGCTTACCAGTGGACCAAATTCAGCCTGTCTGGTGTTGAGCCGGAATCCGCGGCGGTCACCAACAAACTGATTGAGGCCTTTAACAAGCGCAATGGCACCGATGTGAAACCGGGCCTGACGGGCATACCCTTCTTGCCGGAGGACCAGCGGAAAAAAATGACGGGCGAGTAACCCAAGGCTGCGCTGGCTGGCATCCAGCGGGCTGATCGCAGCCGCCTGGCCTGTTGCAGGCCGGGCAGCTGCCTTGCTTAGGTAACGGCTGCGCTGATCTGATTGGGCGACAGCCCATTGAGCGGCTGCATTTACCCCGGATCACCCCACTAAACAGGCACTGCGGGACCCACGCCCCGGGACCAGCGCCGGCCATTTTTTTGGCTGGCACGCGCTGGGCGGCCATGATAGTGTCGCGCCCCTGCCACGCGGGGTGGCAATAATTTTTGGAGATTTGTAGCATGAAAGCAACAGTTTTTCTGGTCACCTTACTGGCCTTCTCGGCTCAGGCAGCCTTCGCCAGTGGTCACACGGGCAACTCGAGTGATCCGCTGGATACCCGTATTTACAAGAATGGCCTGTGGTTTGGCGCCGGCGTCAACTGGACGGACGTTGATCCTGATGGTGGCGACGATGACAACGCCTTCGGTGGCAATGTCCGCGTCGGTTGGCAGTTCCTGAACTACTTTGGCGTGAATGCCGCCTACAAAAACCTTGGCGGCTATGATTTCGGCGGACCGGGCGGCGTTGGCGACAACGCTGACGTGTACGGCTTCACCGTCGGCGCCAATGCGGGCTACCCAATCACACAGCGCGTCGGCATCATCGGTGGCATCGGCTACTTCGATTTTGATATCGATGGTATTGGTGGCGATTCCGACGAAAATGGTCTGTACGTGTCCGGTGGTGTCGCCACTCAGATTGGCCGCATCATCATCCAGCCTGAACTGGTCTGGTACGACGCTGATGATGCTGACGTCTACGGCTTTGAACTGAACTTCTTCTGGAAGACTGAGATCGGCAATAACTAAAGCCTGATCCATTCAGCAAGCTGAATGAAAAAGGGCCGGCTTATGCCGGCCCTTTTTTTATGCTCGATAAAACCGCTGCTAGCTGCGAGGCAACCTCTTGATCATGGTGGTCACGGCATAGTCCAGGCGCTTTTTCGAACTCTCCACATCCAGTTCGGACTCCACCCGGTCACCAGCCACGGCACCCCAGATCGCCTCACTCGTGGTGCCATCCAGCAGCACCAGGGCCAGGGCGCCCTCCGGCTCCTTGGTCAGGACCCGCAGCTTGGTCTTGGGATCCTTGCTCAGGTTCAGGGCTTCCATGTTTACACCGGCCAGAAAGGCCACGTACACATCCGGGTTCGTCTCTACCTGGGTGAAACCGCGCTTGCGCAGCTCCCGATTGATCAGGAAACGGATCTCCTCATCGGCATCAAAGCCCCGCGGCTCCCAGCGGCCTTTCGGATCATTGATGATCTGGGCCGAAGCCAGCCAGCTATAGGTCTTGATCGCGGAAAAATCGACGGCGGCGTCGTACTCCGAATCCACATTTATATTCTTGGTCAGGGGGCTGGCGCACGCTGCCAGCAGGGCGCTGGTCAGCAGGGTCAGGGCCAGTGCTCGGACGATTTTCATAATTCTTACCTCTCGGGCAGTCAGTCGAATGGTGGGGCCTTGATCAGTTATTGATGCGGGGCATAGCTAGACAGTTGCCTTTGCATCGTCTTATCAATGGGTCTGAAGCCCAGTTTACTCAGCCACGCCCGCTGATGCATCGGTTTGCACGCCGGCAGCAGCGTCCGGGAACACCCGGGCTGCGGCCGGCATCCCGTGCAACTGCTCCGCTATGCGGAGCGCCTCCCGTGCCAGCCGGCAATAGCGGGGCGCAAAGCGCGGCACGGCCTATAATCGGCCCGATACTGCGCGCCCGGAGCACAGCATGATGAACACTAATCGCAGCCCTTCCCTCATCCTGACGGTTGTCAGCCTGCTTGGCTGGACAGGCGCCGCCATGGGCGGTGCCCACGATGTGCAGAGACCGCCCGTCAAAATCGCCAAACCCGTGCCACTGGTAATTCAGAACGTGCAGGTCTGGGACGGCACAGCCGACAAAGCCGTAGCCGGTCTGGATGTGCTGATCGAGGATGGTCTGATCATAAGCATCAGCAGTGGCCAGGCGGCACCCGAGAACGCCGAGTTCATCGATGGGGGCGGCCGCGTGCTGATCCCCGGCATTATCGATGCCCATTCCCACATCGCGATCCCCCTCGGGCCCAAGGTCCTGCGCCAGGAAGACCCGAGCTATGTCGCAGCTTTATCGGTCAGGGCAGCCCGTATGTATCTGATGCGGGGCTGGACCACCTTGCGCGATATCGGCGGCCCATCCCAGGGCCTGGCTAAAGCCATCGATCAGGGTGTGGTGGATGGCCCGAGAATTTATCCGTCGGCCGCGTTTATTTCCCAGACCAGCGGCCACGGCGATCATCGTGGTCTTACCGATCCTCACCCCAATGTGGGCGGCCCCGTGAACCAGTTTGAGCAGCGCTACACGCTGCTGGCTGATGGTCCGGCCGAGGTACGTCGCGCCACGCGCGAATCCCTGCGCCAGGGCGCGACGCAGATCAAGGTCATGGCAGGCGGCGGTATTTCATCGGACTACGACCCCATCGACACGACCCAGTACAGCATTGAAGAGCTGCGCGCTGCCGTTGAGTCTGCCGAGGACTGGAATACTTACGTCGCTGTGCACGCCTATACCGACGCCGCGGTTAATCGCAGCCTGGACGCCGGCGTCAAAGTCATTGAGCACGGGCACCTGGTATCCGAGAAAACCCTGAAGCGCATCAAGTCCGAAGGCGCCTTCCTGTCGTCACAGTCCTTCGGTTTCGTGCGGATATTCATGAAGGGCAATGAAGACCTTAGTAACACCAAAGCTGGTCAGGTCATGGCAGGCACCGATAGCCTGATGAACAACGCCAAGAAGCTGGGCATACCCGTGGCCTTCGGCACAGACGCCGTGGGATCTATGCGGGCGTACGAGGCCGGCATCAAGGAATTCGGCTACCGCCTGCGCTGGTTCGACTCCCTGGAAATTCTGAAACAGGCCACCAGCCACAACGCCAAACTGCTGATGCTCACTGGCCCGCGCAATCCTTATCAGAAAGGGCCGCTGGGTGTCATCAAGCCGGGGGCCTACGCTGATCTACTGATCGTGGACGGGGACCCGCTGACTGATATCAAGGTGCTTGAAGAACCGGCGAAGAATATTCAGCTCATCATGAAGGACGGCCGAATTTACAAGAACAACTTGTAAGCAAAAAATTGTTGCAAGAAACTGCTAACTAGCTGATCAGGAAAAGGACCCAGGGTGTCCCCAGAATCATGAAGATCAGCAGGTTCACCAGTACGACGAGGCCACCGTTCTTATAGATCTCCCCCTGGGTCAGGTAACCGCTGGCCGCGTAGATAACGTTAGAGCTGCCGCCCTGGGGGGTGATTGGTGTGAAGAAGTTGGTTGCGAACAGCAACATCATGGCCATCAGGGCAGGCGGCACGCCGGCATCCACCCCCAAGCCCATGAATACGCCAAACAAGGCAAGTAGTTGCGCCGTCTGACTCACGAAAAAATAGTGGATCAGCACGTAGGCAACGATTAGTAAGACATAGACCACCGGCCAGCTGAAACCCGATACCAACGGGCCGAGCTGAAAACCTACCCAGCTCATAAAGCCCGTGGCGTTTAAGGAACTGCTCAGGGTATACAGCGTTGCAAACCAGATCAGGGTATTCAGCGCATCTCCGGATTCATCCATATCCTTCAGGGTAAAAATGCCGGCGAGCATAAAAATACCCAGACCAAGAAAGGCGATGGCTGTCTTATCGATATTGAGGGTGTCGGACAGAGCCCAACCCAGGACCATCAATATGCAGGTCACAGCAGTAATTTTTTCGTCACGCGACAAGGCGCCCATCTCAACCAGTTTCTGCCGGGCTTTCTCGGGCGCCTCCGGTGTTGCCTTTATCTCCGGCGGAATGGTCCGGTAGAGTAACCATGGAATCACCGCCAGGGCGACGAGGCATGGCACTGAGGCCATAAGCAGCCAGGAAACGAAAGTAATCTCCACACCCTGGGTGCTGGCTAACTGTGCACCGATCGGATTAGCTGCCATGGCAGTAAACCAAAGAGCCGAGGAGATACTGATGCCGCCCATGCTGGTCATCATCAGATAAGCGCCCAGGCGCTTGCGAGTGCCGTCTTCGACACGCGAGCCGCTGCCGATAGCCAGAGACAGGCTAATGGGATACAGCACACCCGCCCGGGCCGTATTACTCGGAAAGGCAAAGGCGATCATGGCATCCAGGCTAACCAGGCTGTATCCAAGCCCAAGCGTTGATTGACCAAACAGTCGAATCAGCTTGTAGGCAATGCGAACGCCCAGACCGGAATTCACCACAGCACGTCCGATTAGAAAAGCGATAACAATCAGCAGAATGAAGCCGTCGCCAAAGCCCGCATAGGCCTCGTCCGCAGGCAAGGTCCCGGTCAAAACCACCGCGGCAAGGGCAAGAATTGATGCCAGAAGAATGGAGGTGGCGCCGATGATCACGGCGATGATTGCGCCTGCAAAGACTACGAACAGGTGCCAGGCTTGCTGACTCAAACCTTCCGGGGGCGATACGAACCAGACAACCAGCGCGAAAGCCAGCACCAAGAGACGCCGCCAGATCATGAGAGCTGCGCTACGCTCACTCGAAGGTCCAGCTACCGCTCAGGGAATCGGTAAAGGCAGTGATATCACGCTCTTCTTTATTGGACGAAGAATATAACCAGGCATCCATCCGCATTAGGCCGTGGATGCCCGCGTACCTGCCGGTACCACCCACAATTTTGCCTTCAACCTGACCCTTGGCACCCAGGAAACGGCTGGTTATCTCGATGTACAACCGATCGCCTCGAGAATCCTCCCAGGCACACCGCGCCTTACCAACTTCAGCTGAGTCGCTGAAACCGAGGCAAGTGGAAAAGAAGGCTCGTGGCAAGCCATTGCGAGTGGTGAGATTAACTTCGCCGCGATGACGCAGGATAGAGACCTCACGATTATCCAAGAATTCCATACTGCGTTCTTCACCGGTCACGCTCCATTGACCGGAGAACTCACCTGATAATGGCAAGGCAGAGTCAGCAACGGCGATGCCGGCCAGAAAAATCAGACCCCCAGCCAGGCCGGCGGGAAGCAAAACTGATAAGAGCGAGGATTTCACAGTCCCTTGATGCCACTGTCCGCTCACCTCGTCAAGGTATAGCCAAAGCCGTGTGCCGATCACGTCGACGACACGGGTTTTGATGCTAGGATTCGGCTTTCGATTCGGTCCTGCTCTGGGCCCCAGGGACAGAAACCCCTCACATGAAACCTTGGCCTAACTTCGCGGATACCCTGCCGCAAGATGCAGTATTTAATGCCATGGTGAACCTGGACAGCACGGCCGGTATGCGAGGCCTTGGCGAGCTCTATGACCGGAATCGCCCCGACCTGGTACCCGCGCGCCCTGAACCCAGCATCCCCAAGATCATTCACCAGATCTGGCTGGGCAGTCCGGTGCCCCGCAAGCTACGCCGCTATTCAGAGTCCTGGCGCAAACATCACCCGGACTGGGATTTCCGTATCTGGACGGACCGGGACGTGGCGGATTTTGATTTTGGCACGCGAGAGTTATACGAGGCAGCGGATTGCTGGGGACAAAAATCTGATCTGTTGCGCGTGGAGATTCTCAATAAGGTCGGCGGCGTCTATGTGGACTTCGATTACCTCAGCTACAAGCCTATTGACCTGCTGGTGGAACGCTATGATTTCTTCACCACACTGAAATACATATTCACCGCCCACCTGGGCTGGCCGGCTGTGTGGCCGGACCCCATCGTGGCGTGCAACTCCCTCATGGGAAGCCGGCCAGGGCATCCGATTCTCTCTGCCTATCTTGAGCGGGTCAGTACTCGCTGGAATGATCGCGAGCGCTACGAACTGACCGACAACGAACTGATGCCCATTGCCATAGCCGCCATGGGTGGCCGTAAAAATGCCGCGCGCATGAAAAGCACCGGGGTGCGCACCTTCTTACCCTTTGGTGAAATTGTGGCTGAACTGGCAGGGACTAACGAAGATAGCGACATCGTGCTGCCGCCGGTTTTCTTCAACCCGGTGATGACGGGTGCGCGCACCCTGTATCTGATGCCGGATTTCTGGCAGCGCTGTCGCAGCAACGGCGTGCGATGGCCCAGCCTGCGCACCTACACCCGGCCCCAC
>CAKZWQ010000002.1 GCA_937921935.1 uncultured Gammaproteobacteria bacterium
CGGGGCGTGAAAGACCTGGCGCTGATCAAGGCTTTTGTCGCCGCGGCAAAAGCGGAGTAACAGCATGCAGACGGAATTGACTGAAGAACAATGCAGGGACTTGCTGCAACGTGAGCTGGCGGGCGAATTGCCGGACGCCCACGGCCGCTTCGGGCCCTATGGTGGTCGCTATGCGCCGGAAACCCTGGTGCCGGCCCTGGAGCGTCTGGAAGCGGGCATCCGCGAACATCTGAACTCAGCTGATTACCAGGCTGAGCTGGGGGCCGAGTTACGCGAATGGGTCGGCCGGCCGACAGCGCTGACCCATGCGCGCGGTTTGTCAGCCCGCTGGGGCGCTGATGTCTGGTTTAAGCGCGAAGACCTTGCCCATACCGGTGCGCACAAAATTAACAATGCCCTGGGTCAGGCCCTGCTGGCCAGACGCCTGGGCGCAAAACGGGTGATTGCGGAAACGGGTGCCGGACAGCACGGTGTCGCCACGGCGGCTGCCTGCGCCCGCGTGGGTATTCCGTGCATTGTGTACATGGGTGAAGTGGATGTGGCGCGCCAGGCGCCCAACGTGGACCGCATGTATCAACTGGGTGCGGAAGTTGTGCCGGTCACCGGCGGCGACCGGACCTTGCGCGCTGCCATTGATGAGGCCTTTCGTGACTGGGTGGCGGACCCGGAGGGCAGCTACTACCTGCTGGGCTCGGCCGTCGGTCCGCATCCTTACCCTTACCTGGTGCGTGAACTGCAGTCGGTAATCGGGCGGGAGGCGCGCGCGCAGATGCTGGAGCTGGCCGGCGGCTTGCCTGATGCCGCCTTTGCCTGCGTGGGCGGTGGCTCCAACGCCATCGGTTTGTTTTATCCCTTGCTCGGTGATGCCGGCACGGCCTTGTTCGGCGTTGAGGCCGGCGGCCGCGGGCCGGGCCTGGGCGACAATTCCGCGACCCTGGCCACGGGTACGCCGGGTGTTCTGCATGGCAGCTACTCTGTTCTGTTGCATGATCGCGATGGCCAGATTCAGGAAACGCATTCGGTGTCGGCCGGTCTGGATTACCCGGGCGTCGGGCCTGAGCATTCCTTACTCAAAGCCATCGGCCGAGTCGAATACATCTCGGCGACGGATGAAGAAGCCCTGGAAGCCTTGCGCGAGTGTTGCTCCTCAGAAGGCATCCTGTCGGCCATCGAATCGGCCCATGCTTTCGTCGGCGCCCGCCGCTGGGCCCGGGATAACCCGGGTAAGCGGATTTTAATCGGCCTGTCCGGTCGGGGCGACAAGGACATGCCGACCCTGAGTAAAGTTCTGCCGCGGCCCGCCGGTGCACAGTAAGTCACTATTGAGTTGAAGACATGAGCCAAGCCCACCAGCGAATCAGTGATGCAATCAACGCGGCCAATGCCGCCGGGCGCACCGGCCTGGTGCCGTTTATCACGGCGGGTTATCCGGACAAAGACAAATTCATCGCCACCCTGCGCGCTGTGGCAGCCGCCGGTGATGTCGTCGAAGTCGGTGTGCCCTTTTCCGACCCCATGGCCGATGGCGTCACCATTCAACGTTCCAGTCACGCCGCCATTGAATCGGGTGTCAGCCTGCGCTGGATTCTTGATGAACTGACAGCGGCCGGTGACGTGGGTGCGCCCCTGGTCCTGATGAGCTACCTGAACCCCTTGCTGGCATTCGGTTACCCCGAGCTGGCCGCCGCTGCACTTAAGGCCGGCGTCTGCGGTTTTATCGTGCCGGATCTGCCTCTGGAAGAAGGGGAGGAGCTGCGTGCCGCCCTGGCGGAGCAGGGCCTGGCATTGATTCAGTTGGTGACGCCGGCGACGCCGGCCGAACGTATTGCGCGGCTGTGTGCAGCCAGCCAGGGTTTTGTCTACGCCGTCACCATTAAAGGCATTACCGGCGGCGCCCAGGCAATTCCGCCGGAAGTCACCGGTTATCTGGACCGGGTTCGCGAAGCCGCCGGCGACGTGCCGGTGTGTGCCGGCTTCGGCGTGCGTGAAGCCGCCCAGCTCAAATCTCTCGGCGCCCATGCGCAAGGTGTGATTGTGGGTTCGGCCCTGGTGGAACAACTGGAAGCCGGCAATGATCCGGTGGCTTTTCTGGAAGCTTTGCGTCCGGCCTGATATGAAGCGCATGGCGCATCAGGCGGGTATAAACCAATCTATCGAACGGCCTTCTGGAGCTAAGGCCTAGGTCTCGGGCCTTCCAATGTAGAGGCTCAGTAAACCAGCCGAGCTTGCCAGCCAGCCCAGCCAGTCCGGTTCCACATCCAGGCCTATTAATAAGGCGCCCGCCACCAGCAGGGCGGCTCCCGCAATTACCCTAAACTGCCGCATCTCCCGATCCCGCATGGACTGGCGGTCGGGCAGGGGCAGCTCGCCGTTGTTCGCGATAATCTGGTCAACGAGTTTTCTGGCCACGGCTGGCAAATGCTCAAGCGTGTAGCGAATATCCGGCAGGTCACGGGCGAGCCGCTTGGCCGTGGCTTCCGGGCCGGTCTGCTCGGCCATCCAGCGCTTGAGCACCGGGCGACCCGTTTCCCACAGGTCCAGCTCCGGGTAGAGCTCGCGACCCAGGCCTTCGATCTGCAACAGGGTCTTTTGCAGCAGGATCAGTTGCGGCTGAATTTCCATATCAAACTGGCGGGCCACCTGAAGCAGCCGCATCATGACCTGGCCAAAGGAAATCTCCTTCAGGGGCTTGTTCATGATGGGCTCGCAGACGGTGCGCACGGCTGCTTCCAGTTCATCCACCCGGGTGCCCTTGGGTACCCAGCCCGAGTCCACGTGCAACTGGGCGACGCGCTGGTAGTCGTAGTCAAAAAAGGCGATGAAGTTTTCGGCCAGGTAACGTCGGTCCCGGTCCTCCAGGGTGCCGACGATGCCGAAGTCCACCGCGGCATAGCGAGGATTGTCCGGGTCACTGACATCAACAAAGATGTTGCCCGGGTGCATGTCGGCATGAAAGAAGTTGTCCCGGAAGACCTGGGTGAAAAAAATCTCTACGCCGTGGGCGGCAAGTTTGGGGATATTCGCCCCGGCCGCCTGCAGGGCATCCATCTGGTTGATGGGGATGCCGTAGATGCGTTCCTGCACCATGGCCCGGTCGTTGCAGTAGTCCCAGTAAATATCCGGCACATAAATTTGTGCAGAGCCTTTGAAGTTACGCCGCAACTGGGTGCAGTTCGCGGCCTCCCGCATCAGGTCCAGTTCTGCCTTGCAGGTCTTGTCGTACTCTTCGACGACTTCCACCGGTCGCAGCCGGCGCGCTTCCGGCCAGTAACGATTGGCGAGTCCGGCAATGGCATAGAGCACTTCGATGTCGCGCTCGATCAGTTGCTGCACGCCCGGCCGCAGAATCTTGACCACCACCTCTTCGCCGGACTGCAGCCGGGCTGCGTGTACCTGGGCAATGGAGGCCGCAGCCAGCGCCTCGGGCTCGAAGGCCGCGAAGACTTGCTCGGGTGGCCGGCCATACGCCTGCTCAAGAATTTCCCGCGCCTGGTCAGCCGGGAAAGGCGGCACCTGGTCCTGCAGTTTGGCGAGCTCCGCCGCTACATCGTCGGGCAGCAGGTCAGGCCGGGTGGACAGAGACTGGCCAAACTTGACGAAGATCGGACCGAGTTCTTCCAGCGCTTCCCGAATGCGCACGGCTCGCGGTCCCTCGTGCCGCGTCCGGCCCCAGCTCCCGGGCCACAGCAGCAGGACAAAGCGCACGGGACGCAGCAGGTGAGTGGCCCGAATCAGGTCGTCCAGGCCATGGCGTACCAGCACACGTTCAATAGACAGCAGGCGTAACAGCAGGCGCAGACGTTTCATAAAGATGTGTGACTCCGCAGTCGCTGCAGTCGGGCTGCTACGCGCTCGACATCATTGGCCAGGCGATCGACCTCCCCCAGAAAATCGTTCACTTCATAGCGGGTCGGCAAGTCGCGACGTTCTTCCTGCAGAAATTCCGTGAGACTGCGTCTGAAGCTGTCAGCAGCGGCGCCTGCCCAGCCGGCGAAGCCGCGGGCCGCCTGGCCGACCTGGTGCGCGGCCACGTCGCCGATCAAGCGGGACAGCTCTTCTTCGGGTTCGGGCCGCGCGAATTCCAGCAAGGACTGAAACTGCTGGGCGATTTCCGTATCCCCGCTGAGGCGGACGGCGCCGCTGCGCAATACGGCCTGGGCATCCCCGAACAGCAGGCGGTTAAAGCCCACCAGGCCGCCCTTCAGGCTGGCGTCGGCTTCGTCCTCGGTCTGCTCGCTGATCTGAAGTTCTCCGCCGGCAGCGGTGAGGCGGGTATGAATACCGGGTGGGTCCAGCTGCACATCCAGGCTCTTGCCTTCCAGTTCATGACACAGGGCCCGCGCGCTGACTGAGTCAGCAATGCCGCGATTCAGCAGGGCGGCCAGGGGTGCATGCACTGCTTGCATGGCGCTAGTAACGAAAGCCCAGGTGCAGGGCCACGATGCCGCCCGTCAGGTTGTGATAGCGGCAGTCTTCCAGGCCCGCTTCCTGCATCAGGCTCAGCAGCGTCTCCTGGTCAGGATGCATGCGAATGGATTCGGCCAGATAACGGTAACTGTCCCCGTCATCGGCCACGGCAGCGCCGAGTCGGGGTAATACCTGGAAGGAGTACCAGTCGTAGATGGGCCGCAAAAAGGCCAGGGCAGGCCGCGAAAATTCCAGCACCAGCAGGCGACCACCGGGTTTGAGTACTCGTTGCATTTCCGCCAGGGCGGCCGGCTTGTCAGTGACATTGCGCAAGCCAAAGCCGATGGTCACGCAGTCGAAGGCGCCGTCGGGGAAGGGCAAGCGCTCCGCATTGGCCTGGATTAGCCGCACATTCGCCACCAGGCCCCGGTCCAGCAGTCGCCGCCGGCCTTCGCTGAGCATTTCGGCGTTGATGTCACTCAAGACCACCTGGCCCCCGGGTCCCACGCGCCGGCACAGGCCGGCAGCCAGATCGCCGGTGCCGCCCGCGACATCCAGGGCCCGGCCGCCGGGCCGCAGGCCGGTGCGGCCCAGGGCGTAGTGCTTCCAGAGTCGATGCAGACCTCCGGACATCAGGTCATTCATCAGGTCATAGCGGCCGGCCACGGAATCGAAGACGCCGCGGACCCGGTCTGCCTTGTCAGCCGTGGGTACCGTCTGGAAGCCGAAGTGGGTGGTGTCGGACTGGCGCTCGCTCATTCTTGTTCCCGGCCGAGAGCGGGTAGTTTAGCCCCTGCGCTGCGCTGCGCAATTGGCCCGTCCGCGGGGCCGAGAAGCCTTTAGAGGATGTAGCGACTCAGATCCTCATCCTTGAGCAGCTCGCCCAGCTGCTCATCCACATAGGCGGCATCCACCAGCACGCTCTGGCCGCCCCGGTCAGCCGCCTCGAAGGACAGGGTCTCAACCAAACGCTCCATCACCGTATGCAGACGCCGGGCGCCGATGTTTTCGTTCTGCTCGTTCATGCGAAACGCAATCTCGGCAATGCGCTGCACGCCCGAGGCATCGAAGCTCAGGCTCAGGCCTTCGGTCCCCATCAGGGCCGTGTACTGCTCCGACAGGGAGGCATCGGGCTCCGTCAGGATACGGGCGAACTCACCGCTTTTGAGGGCGGACAGCTCCACCCGAATGGGGAAGCGGCCCTGCAGTTCAGGAATCAGGTCAGAGGGCTTGGCCGTGTGAAAGGCGCCGGAGGCAATAAACAGAATGTGATCAGTCCGGATCATGCCGTACTTGGTCGTTACGGTGCAGCCTTCCACCAGGGGCAGCAGGTCCCGCTGAACACCTTCACGAGACACATCGGCACCCATGGTGTCCGTGCGTCTGGCCACCTTGTCGATTTCATCAACGAAAACGATGCCCTTCTGTTCGACGTTTTTCAGCGCCTCGATCTTGATGTCATCTTCATTGACCAGGCGACCGGCTTCTTCTTCCGTGAGCATCTTGAAGGCATCGCGAATCTTCAGCCGTCGCGAGCTGGTCTTGCCGCTGGAGAAATTCTGAAACATGTTCTGCAGCTGGCTGGTCATTTCTTCCATGCCCGGAGGCGCCATAATCTCAACGCCGACCTGGGGCAGCTGCACGTCGATTTCTATTTCCTTGTCGTCCAGATCACCTTCGCGCAATTTCTTGCGGAACTTCTGGCGCGTTTCCGATCCTTCAGGTTTCTCCGGCTGGCCCACAGAGTTGGAAGGCGGGGGCAGCAGCGCGTCAAGAATACGGTCTTCAGCGGCGTCCTCCGCCCGGTGCCGGACCTTGTCCATCTCCAGTTCACGGGTGAGTTTGACGGCGGTGTCTGCCAGGTCCCGGATGATGCTGTCCACTTCCCGGCCCACATAGCCCACTTCGGTGAACTTGGTGGCTTCCACCTTGATGAAGGGCGCGCGGGCGAGTTTTGCCAGACGCCGGGCAATCTCCGTTTTGCCTACGCCCGTAGGGCCCATCATCAGGATGTTTTTCGGCGTGATTTCATTCTGCAGATCTTCGGCGACCTGCAGGCGACGCCAGCGGTTTCGCAAGGCAATGGCTACTGCCCGCTTGGCTTCGTCCTGGCCGATGATGTGTTTGTCCAGTTCCTGGACAATTTCTCTGGGAGTCATTTGTGACATGAAGCTAGGGTCTCCGGGAAACAGCTGTGACGGCGCCAGCTTTCTGCCGGCGCATGCGGTGGCACTTATGCGTCGTCGAGGGTTTCCACCAAAATATTGTTGTTTGTATAAACGCAGATGGCTGCCGCGATCTCCAGGGCCTTGGTGACGGTCTCCGCCGCGGTTAACTCGGTATTTTCCAGCAGTGCGCGCGCAGCCGCCTGGGCAAAGGGACCGCCCGAGCCGATAGCCATCAGATCGTTTTCCGGTTCGATGACGTCGCCGTTCCCGGAAATGATCAGGGAGGTTTCGCTGTCGGCTACGCACAGCAGCGCTTCAAGGCGGCGCAGACGACGATCCGTGCGCCAGTCCTTGGCCAGTTCGATGGCCGCGCGGGTCAGGTTGCCGTACTGCTCCATCTTGCCTTCGAAAAGCTCGAACAGGGTAAAGGCATCGGCGGTGCCGCCGGCGAAGCCTGCCAGCACACGCCCGTCCGCCAGCAGCCGGACTTTGCGGGCATTACCTTTCATGACGGTGTTGCCCATGCTCACCTGGCCGTCGCCGCCGACGGCCACGACGCCGTTGCGTCGAACCGAGACGATGGTTGTGCCGCGAAACTGATCCATTGTTTATCTCCCTTTGTGCTCACCGGTTGCTATGCGCGCAGCACCCTGCAGGTTTCTTTTCACCGTCTTGCTCAGATGAGTTCAGAGGGCGAGCCGGGGGTTTCTGCCTTGGCCTTGGCTGAGGTTCGCGGCTCCCGGCGCCTTATCAGGCCTTGGTTTTACGGCGCGCGCGCGGATGAGCATCATCGTATATCTGGGCGAGATGCTGGAAATCAAGGTGGGTATAGATCTGGGTGGTGCTGATGTCGGCATGACCCAGCAACTCCTGCACGCCGCGCAGGTCGCGGCTGGACTCCAGCATGTGGGTCGCGAAGCTGTGGCGGAACAGGTGCGGGTAGACCCGCTTGGGCAAACCGGACTTAAGGGCCCAGTGCCGCACGCGGCGCTGCACCACGCGGGGGCTGATGCGGCGGCCGCGCTGGCCGACGAACAGGGCCGGCTCATCGGTCAGGGCCAGGCCGGGCCGCACCGCCAGCCAGTCCCGCAGGGCGGAGCGGGCCTTGCGACCAACGGGTACGATCCGCATGCGTGAGCCTTTGCCCGTGACGCGCACGGTGCCATCGTCCAGATCAAGATCGGTCGGATCCAGGCCGACGAGTTCGGCCAGGCGCAGACCCGAGGAGTAGAGCAGCTCCAGGATGGCCCGGTCACGGCAGCTAATGGGGTCGTCGCCGGAGATGCTCAGCAGTCTGGCAACCTGCTCGATGTCCAGGGTATCGGGCAGATTACGTGGTGCGCGCGGGGCACTGATGTCCGCCCCGGGATTTTGTTTGAGCCGGTTCTCCCGGATCAGGAAATTCAGAAAACTGCGCGCGCCTGACAGGCGGCGCTGCACACTGCGCGCACTCAAGCCGCCGCCATGACTGACGGCGGCGAAGCGACGCAGGTGCATGTCACGCAGCGACTGCCAGTCCTCGATGCCTTCGCGTTCGCAGAAGTCCGTCAGGCAGGCAAGGTCGCGCCGGTAGCTTTTGATGGTGTGCGGCGAGAGGCGCCGCTCCAGACGCAAGTGCTGGAGAAAGTCTTCTGTGAGCTGCCGTTCGTCGGCGTGCAAGGCCGGCTCAGCGACCCAGGGCGCAGCTCACCAATTCGCCCAGCTTGGCGAGAAAATCGATGCTCTTGCCCGGGTGAAAATAATCTGCATCCCGGTTGCCCACGGCGAGGAAACCCGAGGCACCGCCCGTGCCCAGGGGCAGCAGGGCAACGGAACCGATTTCCACATCGCCTTCGCCGAAAAGAAAGCGATGCTGGGCATCGCGCACGCGGCCGCAGCGGGTGTTACCCGACTCCAGGAAGGTCTTGAAGGGGCTCAGGCTTTCGTCATCGCGATCGATCATGCGCAGGAAGCGACTGTCATGCAGCGCTTCTACCTGGTGAAACAAGACCAGCACGGCGCGGTCCGCCTTGAAACTGATACGCAACTGCTCTTCCAGCGCGCCGACCACTTCGGCCGGATCTTCCGCCTGCATCAGCAGCAGGGTGAGCCGATGAATTCTTTCGGACAACTGATCGTTGCCGCGGGCCACTTCCAGCAAGTCGCGAAGCTGGCGTTCCAGCTGCATGTTGTTTTGTCGCAGCACCGCGACCTGGCGTTCGACCAGCGACACGGCCGGCCCTCCCGTACTGTGCGGCAGGCGCATCTTCGACAGGACCGTGGGGTGCCGTTCGAAAAATTCCGGATTGCTTTGCAGATAGGCCGCGATCAGGCCTTCGTCGATGTCGCTGACATCGTCCTGCGGTTGCTCAAGCGTACTCATTCGGCGACCGTTCCCTCGAACACGGTGATCGCTTCCCCGGTGAGCCAGACGGACTCTCCGGGCCCTTTCCAGTCGACGGTAACCCATCCGCCGGGCAACTCCACGCGCACCGTGGGGTCCAGCCATCCTGCTCTTTGGCCCGTAACAGCCGCGGCGCAGGCGCCGGTTCCGCATGCCTGAGTTTCTCCGACGCCGCGCTCGAAAACACGCAAGCGTATATGGGTCGGATCAACTATCTGGACAAAGCTGATGTTAGCACGGCTAGGGAAGCGCTCGTGGCTCTCCAGCGCCGGCCCCAGGCGCTCCACAGGCGCGCTATCAACATCTTCTACCCGCAGCACGGCGTGCGGATTGCCCAGGGAAACCACCCGCAGCTCCACGCTGCTGCCGGCCACGGCAATGTCATAGGCCTCAGCCTGGGCGCTTGCCGTAAAAGGCAGGGCAGCGGGCCGGAAGTCGGGCTCGCCCATGGCCACTGCTACCTGGCCGTCGGGCAGCAACCGGGCCGGCGACAGGCCGCCCACATGCTCCAGCGTCAGGTTGGGTGTGTGCCCTCGGTCAGCCAAAAACTTGACGATGCAGCGGGCACCGTTGCCGCACTGTTCCGCCTCGCTGCCATCGCTGTTGAAGATGCGATAGGCAGCCGCTGCCGCGGGATCGCGGGCCGCACCTACCCAGAGCAGCTGGTCGAAACCGATGCCTCGACGCCGGTCGGCCCAGGCGCGAATCCGGCCTGCCGCAGGGGGTGCAGCCTCGGTGTGGACGATCATGAAGTCGTTACCCAGGCCATGCATTTTGGTGAAAGGCACGTTCATGTGTCATGGACTTTTGTTAAATGCGCGGCTAAGTTTAGCCCCTCGCTGCAAAGCATGAGGATAATAAAAATGCGGCACATCATGGTCCTGAATTCAAAAGGCGGTTGTGGCAAAAGCACCCTGGCAACCAGCCTGGCAAGTTACTTTGCGGCGGAGGAAGGCCAGAAGGTCGCCCTCGTAGACTATGACCCTCAGGCCTCCAGCCTGGACTGGCTGGCCCGGCGGCCGGCCGGCCGCCCGGAGATCACCGGTGTCAGCGGCTTCGAAGAGGGCATGAAACATCTGCCCCGATCGGCTGACATAGTTATCGTTGATTCCCCGGCCCGGGCTCATGGCCCGGAACTGACCGACCTGGTCAAGCATGCCGACACCATCATTGTGCCCGTGCTGCCGTCCACTATAGACATGCAGGCGGCCGCCAAATTCCTGGCCGAGCTGCAGAAGGTCGGCAAGGTGACTCGCAAGGGCGTAAAAATCGCCGTTGTGGCGAACCGCGTCCGCGAAAACACCCTGATCTACGAGGAACTGGACGCCTTCCTCGAGAAACTGCGCATTCCCTACGTGGCTGTCCTGCGCGAGGCCCAGAACTACGTGCGCGCCTACACGCGGGGGCTGGGTATCTGGGAATTGCCCGAGTACCTGGCATGGCCCGACTGGGAACAGTGGGAGCCTCTGATCAAATGGCTGGAAAGCAAGCGCAGCCAGCCCTAGGGGCCCGGCGCTAGTCTTTGGCCGGGGGCTCGTCGGCCAGCGGCAGCGGGTCCGCCGCCAGCTGGGGCACATCCGGCGCGCCGCCGTAGCCCAGGGTCAGGCCCTTGCGAAAGGCATCCGTCGCCGCTTCGTTTTCCCCCAGCTGCAGCATCAGCTGGCCCAGGGCCTGGTAAGCCGCCGGATCCGGACGAATTCCCAGGCTTGATTCAAGGTAACTGCGGGCCTTGCCCCACAGTTTGCGCCGCAGGCACACCTGGCCTGCTGCCAGCAACAGGTCCGGATCCTCCGGCCGCTGGCCCAGCCATGACTCGAGGTAGGTCAGCTGTTTGGCGCTGTCGATGGTGTCCATCCCGGCATAAAGGCCGATCAGTTCCGGGTTCCACCCGGATTTCAGGGCACGCTGGATATCGGTCTCCACACCCGTGCTCGCTCCGCAGCGAAGCAAGGCGCGGATTCGGTCGGCAATGGCATCGGGTCGCTTGCGCAGTCGCCGCGGCAGGGCCTGCCAATGGGCCTCGATGTCCGGAGCCTGCAAGCCGCCCTGGGCCAGGAGCGCCTGCCAGGTGTCCACCTGCCATTCATCGAGCTGTTCCGAGCCCAGGCTCTTAAGGCGGCGCAGCTCGGGCAGCATTTTCGCCAGGCCCTCCCAGTCGCCGGCCTGGCGACGCAGACCTGCCAGCAGGCGCAGAGCCTCCGGGTGCTGGGGTCGCGCTGCCAGCAGTTGCTCAAGGCTTTGCTGGGCGAGTTCCGGTTCGCCGCCGCTGAGCTGCAGTTCGGCCTGGGTGAGCAGGACCGCATCCGCCGCTCCTTCACCCTGCTGGGAGGCCAGCTGCAGCCAGGTATCGCGACGTTCACGATCACCCTGCATCTGGGCCACTCGGGCAGCTGCCAGGTAATTCAGTGCCGGAGCCGGGCTGTTGCCGGCTGCCTTGGTCAGCAGTCGTTCACCCCGGGAAAGCTTGCCTGCCGCCAGTGCAGCCAGGCCCTGATCCACGCGCTTGCCGGCGCGGCGAGCCCGGGCCCGCGCGGCAGCTTCGCCGAGGTCACGCGGGGCGCGCCACACGCGGACCAGCAGCCGGACGAGAAAATAGCCGACCAGCAGCAGCAACAGCAGGATCGGCACCGACATTTCGATGGCGTAGCCACGAAAGTTAATCAGGACATAGCCATTGTCCTGCAGCAGAAAATGGGCCGTGACTGAGCCGGCCGCCAGGACCAGCAACATCAGCACGCCGAGTCTCATGGGGCCGGGGCCTCGTCAGCCACCCGCAGCAGCAACTCCAGGGAGCCGGAAATATCCGGCAGCGTTTCAGCTAACTCTGCGCGGGACAGATCAGCCAGCTGGTTAATGGCGGCGCGAACCGCTGGAACGTCGTTGTCGAAATGCCGCCGGATAGAGGCCTTCACGTCATCGAGCAGACTGCGGTAAAGCTGGCCCTCGCCGTTGAGCAAGGCGCCCCGCGCGAGTTCCAGTTCCGCTTCCAGGCGACGCAGCAGCAGGGATTCTTCGGCCGGGGTTCGCAAGGGGCTGACAGCCTCATCGGTTTTCTTGATGCGCACCAGGCTCAGCAGGGCCTCACTGAGTCGGGCCCAGGCGCGGGCCAGGCCGCTGCTGCCGTCTTCCTCTGCCTGTTGCTGGCCATAGCGCGAAGGCCCCTGCTGGGCCAGGGGCAGCTGATCCAGGGAACGGGCGAGACTGCTGATCGCCAGGACGATGCCTTCGGTATCGGGTTGAGGCACCGCCCGCAAGGCCGTCATTTCGTCGGCCAGGGCAGCGCGCACGCGGGTCAGGCGGGGATCGGCGGCGTCCCGCAGCTTCTCATCGGCCAGTTGCTGGGCGCGCAGGGCCACTTCGGCGTTACGAGCCAGCTGGACCTGGGCATTGGCAATGCGCAGGTAATACCCGGCTTCGGCGATGAGCCAGGCTGCGCGTGCCTGGTCGGAGATACCGGGAAGTTCCTCCAGAGCGCGTTCCAGCCGATTCAGGCGCGGGGGGAGTTCATCCAGGGTTTTGCGCTGGCTGAGCAGGCGCTCGTTAAGTTCGCTGAGTTCCCCTTGCAGCTGCGCGTTTGTCGCAGCAGTTTCACCCTGTTTTGTCCGCAGTTCCGTCACGCTGCCCTGGCTGCTCTGTAGCTGCTTGGTCAGGCGATCCACCTGGGCCAGGGCCGGCTGCTGCTTCTGCTGCAGGCTCCACAGGTAGCCGCTGCTCGCCGCGGCCCCCAGGGCAATCAGCAGGGCCAGCAGCCCGGTCCAGGACCGTCTCGCCGGGCCCGGCTGCCCGGTTTCCGGCGTGCTTTCAACCTCGGCTTCTGCCGGAGTCGGCGCCGGCGTCACGGCCGTTTCGGCCATCTCGCTCTCGGGGGGTTGCGATTCAGTGGGCTTGTTCACGTTCAGACCAGCGTGCGGGACCTGCCCTGCATTGTGCCAGCGGCCCGCAGCCAGCGCGAGATATCCGCCTCAGATGGTCAGATTGCGCAGTGCCAGTTTGACGTCGGTCACGTGGCGTCGGCTGACGGGAAGAGGCTCGTCACGGCCCCGCAGCCAGAGCTGGTGCTGACCCGAGTCGGTTTTCTCCAGTCGTTCCATGTGCCTCACCGCCACCAGCACACTGCGATGAATTCTCAGGAAACGATCAGCGAATTCCTCCGCGAGATCCTTGAGTGGCTCATCCAGCAAGTCTTCACCGCCGGTGTGAAAGATTGAGACGTATTTCTGATCTGCCTGAAAGTGCGTCACCGTGTCGACATCGATGAGCTGCAAGCCGGTCGGTTTGCGCACGCACAGGTTGCGCCGGGGTGCGCGAGGCGCCCCCAGGTCCTTAAGCGCCTGCACGCTCAGCCTGGCTGCCTGGCGCAATGCCCGTTGCAGGCGTTCGCGGCGCACCGGCTTTAAAAGATAACCAATGGCCTGCGCATCGAATGCCTCCATGGCGTAGTTATCGAAGGCGGTGGTGAAAATCACCGCCGGACCCTGGTCCAGCTGACCAAGATGACGGGCGGCCTCGATGCCGTCCATGTCGGGCATGCGGATATCCATCAGCACAACATCGGGCTTCAGTTCATGGCAGGCCTGCAATACCTCCTGGCCATGCCCGGCCTCGCCCACGACCTGATAGCCATCGAGCTCTTCCACGAAGCGCCGCAGCCGTGCCCGGGCGGGGGGCTCGTCATCGGCGATCAGCACACGTTGCAGGCTCATGGACGGTAGGGAAAAGCCAGGCTGACCTGGTAGTGAGTGGCGTCGATGGCCGTAGACAGGCGCGCGCGTGGCCCAAAGGCCAGTCGCAGACGCTCGCGAATATTATCCATTGCAATACGATTACCCGGCTCCTTACGCAGTTGGTGTACCGGAAGTGCATTACGAACGGAAAGATAAAGCATATCGCCCTTGCGCAGCCCCTTCACTTCAATGGCGCCTGGTTCGGGCAGGGGCTCTACGCCGTGATTGATGGCGTTCTCCAGCAGCGGCTGCAAAGTCAGCCCGGGTACGTGCGCATCGCCGGGTAATTGGTCCGTGTCCCATTCAACCTGCAGACGCTCTCCCAGCCGCTGGCGCTCCATCCGCTCATACACGCGGGTGATCTCCATCTCCTCTTCCAGCCGGACCATATCTTTCGCATCGCTAAGTGAAGCTCGAAACAGGTCGGAGAGATCCTCAACGGCAGCTTCTGCTGCCGCCGGATCCTGGCGCGTCAGTTCGGCGATTGTGTTCATGCTGTTGAACAGGAAGTGGGGCCGGATTCGAGCCTGCAGTGCATTGATGCGGCTGGCTGCCTGCTCTTCTACGTTGCGTCGCCATTCGTGAGTCACATAAAAGTAGCGCAGCAGGATCGCAATTAATATGGCGCCGAGGACCAAATTCCGCGTAATAAAAAAGCCACGATCACCCGGAAACCAGACGCCGGGGACCACCAGGTCCTCGTAGAAGCGACCCAGCCAGTAGACACCCTCGGAGACCAGCCAGACGACGGTCAGCACGGCCCCCGCCGTCAGCAGGCTGGATGTGGGCAGGGAAAAGCGCGCCAGATGCCGGCGCAGGGCGCATAAGGTTGCAGCTGACGTTAAAACCAGCCACAGCATTAGCAGCGAGGTTTTAGCCAGATCCGTGAAGAAGAGATTCCAGGCCGGCTGCCGTGCCAGGGTCAGGGCCATGGCTGCCAGCTCGGCAATCAGCACGACGCGCAGCACGGCCGCCGGGGTGCAGAGGTCCGGCAAGTAGAAACGGTCTTGCGCGGTAGGTTTGTCGAATCCGGTAGTCACCGGAAAGAGAGTCTAACGCGGCCCTAGTCGCACCAGGTGCTAATGTCCTGGTCAGCGGCATTACGCGCGTCGCTTAGCTCCTGGTCCGTGAGGTATTCCCGCCCGCCGCCAGGCATTGGGCGATACAGGCGCTGCGCGGTGTTGTAGGTCTCAGCCTTTTCCCTGGCGCGCTGGCAGTTAGCCTTGCGTTCCTCCCGGGTCTGGGCACGCTGCGCGGCGTCTTCCGCTGATTGTTCCCCGGCTTTTTCGCGATTCTCGGACTGCAGGGAGTTACGCTCGGCCGCCTGTTCAGTGCGAGCCATCACCGCCTCAGGATTCGTGCGGCGGGAGCGGATTCCGGTAGGCGTTGCATCGGCCGCAGTGGGTGGCCGATCCGTGTACTGGGGTACACCGTCTTTGTCTACCCACTTGTAGACGCTGAACTCCTGCGCGCTTGCGGCCACAGCCGCCAGCGACAGGGCTAACAACAGAAAGGTGGTGCACTTCATCATCGCCGTCTCCTGGGGGCAGCGGCTCGGGTGTACTAAGAAGACAATAATGGCACCCGGAGCTTCGCTAAGGCCCTGATAGACGTCACGTTATGCGCTTTTTTGGCCGATTTGACAATAAAAAGGGCGCCCGCGGCAGTCGCGCGGGCGCCCTGGTCCAGGCCGGGTAAAGGCCTACTCTGAGGCCTGGGTGAACTCGGGGTAGGCCTCCAGGCCGCATTCCCCGATATCCACACCCTCGTATTCCTCTTCTTCCGAAACCCGGATGCCGAGGGTTGCCTTGATCGCAAACCACGCTGCAAAGCTGGTCGCGAAGACCCAGGTGAAGATCACGACGATGCCGATCAGCTGGTTTAGCAGGGTCGCATCGGCGTTATAGATGGGCACCGCGAGGAGCCCCCAGATGCCCACGACACCGTGGACCGAGATGGCGCCGACGGGATCGTCGATCTTGAAGGTGCGATCCATGAAGATGATGGAGGGCACGACGATCAGGCCACCGATCAGACCGATTACCGTCGCTCCAATGGGCGTCGGCGCCAGAGGTTCGGCAGTGATGGCAACCAGTCCGGCGAGGGCGCCGTTCAGCGCCATGGTGAGATCCGCCTTGCCGAACCACAGACGCGCCAGCACCAGGGCGCCGATCAGGCCGCCTGCAGCGGCCATGTTCGTGTTCACGAACACCAGGGCCACGGCATTGGCTTCACCGACGTCAGAGACTTTCAGTTCCGACCCACCGTTAAAGCCGAACCAGCCGAGCCACAGGATCAGGGTGCCCAGGGTTGCCAGGGGGAGATTGGCGCCGGGAATGGCGTTGACCCGTCCGTCCTTGCTGTACTTGCCTTTACGCGCGCCGAGCAGGATCACGCCGGCGATGGCCGCTGCGGCGCCGCACATGTGCACCACGCCGGAACCGGCAAAATCGGCAAAGCCCAGTTCATCCAGGAAACCGCCGCCCCACTTCCAGTAGCCCTGTACCGGATAGATGAAGCCGGTCAGGATCACGGCAAACAGGAAGAAGGACCAAAGCTTCATGCGCTCGGCCACGGCACCTGACACGATGGACATGGCTGTTGCGACGAAGACCACCTGGAAGAAGAAATCCGACAGGTTAGAGTAGTAGGGTGCATCATCACCGCCAGCCAGCACGGCCGCGGCCGTGTTGTCGTCGGCACTGAGCATGCCAATGCTCGGGATGATGCCGCTGCCGTCGCCGTACATGATGCCGTAGCCACAGAGCATGTACATCACGCAGGCGATGGAATACAGCCCGACGTTCTTGGTAAGAATTTCCGCGGTGTTCTTGGCCCGCACCAGCCCGGCTTCGAGCATGGTGAAGCCGGCGGCCATCCACATGACCAGCGCACCGCAGACGAGAAAATAAAAGGTATCCAGCGCGTAGCTGAGTTCGAGTACCTGATCCACTGTTCTGCTCCTGTTGTTGTCCGGTCAGACGGCTTCGACGCCGGTTTCGCCGGTACGAATCCGGATGACTTCTTCAAGACTGGTGACAAAAATCTTGCCGTCGCCGATCTTGTTGGTTCGAGCCGTGTTGACGATGGCCTCTACGACCTGCTCAGCGACGCTGTCATCCACCGCCAGTTCGATCTTGGTTTTGGGCAGGAAGTCCACGACGTATTCAGCGCCGCGATAAAGCTCTGTATGACCACGCTGGCGGCCGAAACCCTTGACCTCGGTGACCGTGATGCCCTGGATGCCGATGTCGGCAACAGCCTGCCGGACGTCATCCAGCTTGAAGGGCTTGATGATTGCGGTAATTAGTTTCATGGCAGTCTCCTTTGCCCGGGGCCCTGAACAGGGCCCCGGGGGCAGTTTTTTTAGTTGCTGAAGACGTCGAAGGTCTTGCTGATTTCGACCACGATGTTGGTGTCGCTGGAGCCCAGCAGGTCATCAGTGCTGTGGATGACCGAGAAGCTGTAGTCGAACAGATCAGTGTCCGCAACGCTCAGCGTATTACCGTAGCCGGCGGTGAAGTAATCACCATCGAAATCGTCGTAGAACGAGCCCCAGTTGGCGTAGAAGTTGTTGTAGTCAACCTGCACCAGTGAGTGCTGGTAGTCCTGATCCGGACCATCGAAGTTTTCATACTCACCGATGTCGACGTTGATGGTGAGAAATGACCAGCCGCCGGTGAGGTTCACTTCGTTGTAGTCATCATCGAAGCTGTCGGTGTAGCGGTACAGTGTGATGCCGGCACCCAGCGTGAAGTCGCCGACTTCGCCGGCCCAGCCGCCGTACAGGTCGTATTCAATACCGTCGTTACCGCCCGTACCCGAATCCACCGTGGATGCCCAGGTGCCGGCAAAGAAGCCGATGTCCCACTCGGCATCCGCGCCGCCAAAGGCAGCGGCATCGCCGTCCGACTGCGGCACGCCGCGGAAGATGTACTCGGAGTTCAGGCCGCCGTTGGCGGTGATATCCACAGCCATGACCGGCGTGGCCAGCATCAGGGCCGAGACGGCCAGAAACTGTTTCTTCATGATTGTTCCTTAAATAAGTTTTGCGACTGAGCAAGGCGGATGTCACCATCCCTTTGCTTCCCTGCTGGCCTTAAGCAGAATTCGTGCCAGCCCTGCCAGGCTTTTTAAAACAAGGTCTTAGGTCGGCACGGGCCCGGGGACTGCACCAAGATGGGGCGGGACAAAGCGTTCATGCCGGGTAATGGAGCGGTTAGCACAAGGCCCTCGTGGCAAGTGGTTGCTGAGGTGATAAACAGATGGACAAAAGCAAGATCGAAGACCTGGCCCGGCAACTGGCTGACAGTGTTCCGGAAGGCGTGTCGGCTGCCCGGGCGGACCTGGCGAGCAATTTCAGCGGCCTGATCGGCAGCGCCCTGGAGCGCCTTGACCTGGTCACCCGCGAAGAATTTGACGTGCAGCGTAAGGTGCTGGAGCGAACCCGCCAGCGCCTGGAGGCCCTGGAAGCCGAACTCAAGGAGCTCGAAAGAGCCCGCGCTGCTGACGCCGGGCAGGACGGCTAGGGGCGCGGGTTGTCCGCATGGCCGTTGCGACGGTCCTGACGCGCGCCCAGGAGGGTTTGGCCGCACCGCAGGTGCGGGTTGAAGTTGAAGTAGCGGGCGGTCTGCCAGCCCTGGTACTGGTGGGCCTGGTGGAGACCGCCGTGCGGGAAAGCCGGGAGCGGGTGCGAGCTGCCATTCGTGCCTCGGGCTTCGAGTTTCCGAATCGCCGTATCACCGTGAGCCTGGCGCCGGCTGATCTGCCCAAGGCCGGCGGCCGTTTTGACCTGGCTATCGCTGTTGGTGTGTTGGCCGCCACCGGGCAGGTGCCTGCCGACGGTCTGGCGACCCATGAATTCCTCGGTGAGTTATCCCTGGCCGGTCAGCTGCGCCGGGTACACGCTTTGCTACCGGCCATGATCGCTGCCAGTGACACGGGCCGAAGTTGTGTGGTGCCCGCTGATTGTCATGGCGAAGCGGCTTTGCTGCCAACGGCTGACATGCGTCTGGCCGGTCAGCTGCTCGATGTGGCGCGCTATCTGCGTGGTGATGGCGAGCTGCCGCAACCGGTGGTTCAGGCGCCATCACCGGAGAGGCCGGCCGCTGCCGATCTGGCTGAGGTGCGCGGACAGGTACTGGCCCGGCGGGCCCTGGAAATTGCCGCGGCTGGCGGCCATCACCTGTTATTCATTGGTCCGCCGGGCACCGGCAAAAGTATGCTGGCCCGGCGCTTGCCGGGTCTGTTGCCACCTCTGAACGATGCCGATGCCCTGCAAGCCACCGCCATGCGTTCTTTGGTCAGCGAGCCGGTGGCAACGGTGTCACGCCGGCCGCCGTTTCGTTCGCCCCATCACACGGCGACGGCAGCAGCCCTGGTGGGGGGCGGCCAGAGTCCACGGCCGGGGGAAATTTCCCTCGCCCATCGAGGCGTTCTGTTCCTGGACGAGTTACCGGAGTTTCCACGCCCGGCGCTGGAGGCCTTGCGCGAACCGCTGGAGACAGGTCATGTCAGCATCGCGCGTGCCCGGCGCACGGTACGGTATCCGGCGAGCTTTCAATTGCTGGCCGCGATGAATCCCTGTCCCTGTGGTTTTGCCGGCGACAGCCGTCGTGAGTGTCATTGCCGTACCGGGCAGATCCGACGCTACCAGTCCCGTGTCTCGGGGCCTTTGCTGGATCGACTCGATCTGCGGGTGCCCCTGCACTGGGAGCTGCCGGTGCTGGAGACAGAGGATGCCGGGACCCAGGAGAGCAGCGCTGTGGTCCGCGTGCGCGTGGCAGCGGCGCGGGCCAGACAGCTGGCTCGCAGCGGCAGCTGCAATAGCCTCCTGCTTGAGTCGGAGGTTCGGCGTTGTTGCCGGCCTGAGCCCGCAGCCCGACAGTTACTGGCCCGCGCCGCCGAGAAGTTGCGGCTGTCCGCCCGCTCCTGTCAGCGGGTATTGCGTGTGGCACGCACCATTGCGGACCTTGATGAGGCCACGGATATTGGGCAGGCGCATCTGGCCGAAGCCCTGAGCCTGCGCGACGAGTAGGCGGGCCCGCGGTGACTGCCCGGCTAGCGGGATCCGTCCAGCATGTGGGCCACTGCGGCCAAAATTTCTTCGTCCGACAGATCAACGCGGCCGCCCTTGGGGGGCATATAGCCCGTTGCGCCCGTGAAGCCCTGCAACGCATGTTGGGACAGCAACTCCTGCCCCTGGGCAATCCGGGGCTGCCAGGCGGCCGTATCGCCCACACGCGGGGCGCCGCCAATGCCCTGCCCGTGGCAGGCTGCACAGGCGGAGTTGTAGACGTCGGGACCGGACAGCGGAGCCGCCGTGGCCGTCGCGCTAACCGTAACGGTGCGCGCTTCGCCGTCAGCGATGGCCTTACCCGCAGGCGCGAGGCGGGCTATCACCAGATCCTGGTAGGCGGGATCCTGACGAACTGCGGCAGCCTGCGCCTCTGCCAGGGAACTGGCGACGAAAAATATGCCGACGGCGATACCTACCAGGATGCCAATGACTAAGGTGAAATTATCGAGAAAATGATCGTCTGCTTGGCTCACTAGGGGGTTCCTGTTGGCTGGTGTGGACGCGAAGCCGCGGCATTATAGGGATCGGCGCGCGCTCGAGAAAGCCTGACTTTGTTTCAGTCAGCCTTATCGTTAACCCGTGCCTCATCGATCAGCGTGCGGCGCACCAGTCGGCCGCCCTGGAACCACTGCCAGGCTCTTGAGCGATAGTTGCCGCAGTCGGATAGCTGGATCATTTCGTACAGGTAGGTTTTCGGCTCATCTTCCCGCACCCAGTAAAGCAGTGTCGTCCGGTCGAAGGCATCCAGGGCCACGCTGGCAGCCCAGCCGTGAATGAGGCCGCCCTGCCAGATCAGCTTGCCGTCGCGGATATCAGCGGGGAATTCGCGTGTTTCTGTTCGCCCGTCGGCCCAGCGGTAATGGTTGGTCTGGTGATACGGCCAGGGGCCAGTGTCGGGAAAGCGGCAGTGCAGGGTCGAGGCGTGTTCATCGATCAGTTGACCGCTGGCATTGTAGTAACGGTAGACGCCGTTCCAGGTGCCCTCGTGACGGGCGATACCGGGTGCGTCCTGGCGCGGGTCGTGCAGTCGGCTTACGGTTTGCATGGCAGTTCCTCCTTAAAGTTCTGCCAGCATTCGAGCATGGCAGGTGGGGAGCTGCGTTGAGGATTGTCAGGCGTTGAGTTTTGTCAGCGGTTGAGAATTGTCACGGCTTCGCCACGTGCGGGCTTTCCAGGCGCGCCGGCGAGGCGAAGTCATCCACACCAGCCAGTTCACGCAAGCCGGCAATATCCAGAATTCGTAGCCGGTGACTGCCAATTCGCTCGATCATTTGAGCCGCCTCCAGCTGGCTAAAGCTGCGGCTGACGGTCTCCTTTTTTAGCCCCAGAAAATCGGCGATGTCCGTGCGGCTCATGGGTAATTCCAGGGTCAATAGCTGTTCGTCATCGTCAGGCACATGCGTACTCAGCCGATAGCGATGCCGCAGGTAAAGCACGAACACGGCCAGGCGCTCGCGTGCCGTGCGCTGGCCCAGGCTGTAGGCCAGGTCGACGAGATTTTCCATGACCCGGAAGACCATGGACACGAAGGCTTGTTCCGCCGCCGGATCGCTGGCCAGGCGCTCGGTGAGTAAGTCGCGATTGCGACTGGCGACTATCGAGGGCGCGACGGCTTCAACGGTGAAAAAATACTTCTCCGTGGCGGTCAGTCCCACGAAGTTATTCGGGAACAGGAAGCCCAGTACCTGTCGCCGGCCGTCGCGGCCAAAGCGACTGACCATGAGCATGCCGCTGACGATGTTGAAGACATCGCTGGCTGATTCACCGGCGTGCACCAGCGCGTCACCAGGCGCCAGCACGCGCTGCGGCGCCTGATCGAAAACGTCCAGAAAAATATCGCCGGCCGGGGCATCGTTAGGCATGACTAAGGATTATCCAGCCGTTCCAGGCCTGCAAGTCGAACCCCGCACCCTGGCCGCTGGCGGACACGCGGGTCAGTGGCTTACTCAGGTTCCTGCAGCCGCACGAATTTTTTGCCGTTCTTATAGAAGACCTCGCCTGTCTCTCCGTTAATGCGCACGACCCAGGCGGCATCATCCAGGGCGGTGTTATTGCCGACAAAGAAAACCCACTTGCCGCTGCACACGCCACTGGAGTTGTCGCCGACCATGCAGGTGCTCTGTTGAGCTTCGGCCGTCTGAGATTGGGCAATTTGCGGCGCAACGGAGACGGCGCCAAGGAGTGCAACGACCGCAAAGGCGCTGATCATGATGGAATTCTTCATAGGGATGCTCTCGCAGGCAGTTGATGAAAGAACGAGAAGCTTAGTCGAAATCCCTGGTTAGCTGCTGGCAGTTTCCCCGGCTTAGTTTGGCGTTGCCAGTGGAGTCGGGAGTTTATCAACGGCAGACAATGGGCAGCGCTCGCTGCTGAATCTCATCCCAATCAGTACGCTTGTCTGGAGGTTGGTGCTTAGTCCCTGAGGCCCTTGCGGGCATCTTTTTTGGCCTTTTTCTGCGCCTTCTTTTCTTTCTGAGTCAGGGCGGGCGCCTTCTTGCCTTCCTTGTTTGATCGATGTTCTTTGGTCATTTGAATGCTTCCTATAGTTTCTCGGACAGGTCGTTGATCGGGCCCGGGTGCATGGCCTGACTCGCCGGACAGTTGTCCGTAGATTCAGAGCGACACGCACCTGGACTCACGTTTCCGGAACGGACGATCACATTCCCAGTTGTTCCCGGAGTAGTCGAGATGCGAATTGGCTGGCAAAGCCAGGGGCTCGCAGGCTTGTCCTTTGATGTGGAAGCCACGCGCGCATTCCCAGCCAGACCCATACGAGGACACCTGCAAATAGGCGTTCTCAGGCACGACTACCTCCTGGCAGGAATCCGCCTGTTCTTTGAAGCCCCGGTCGCATTCCCAGCCGGATCCATAGGCCGAATTATTCGCGTGCGCATTAGCAGGGATGACATGCGTAATACATTCGTCATCAGCAGCTCGAAAACCACGCGCGCAGGTCCAGCCAGGACTCACGGACGATTCGTTCAGATACGCATTGGCGGGAATCCGGATTGCCTGGCAGGCATTGCTTTGCTTCTCGTAACCCCTGTCACATTTCCAGGCGCTCCCGCCGGAATCGAGATAGGCATTAACGGGGATCTGGATCTCCTCACAGCTTGCATTGTTCTGGCGGGAATAGCCCCGCTTGCATTCCCAGCCTCTGCCATAGGTGGATTTGACGGGGTAAGCGTTCAATGGCAACACAATTGGATTGCAGTCGCCTTGCGATTCACGGAAGCCTGCTTTGCACTCCCAACCGGCGCCATAGCTCTTGGCTTGAGCGTTTGCGGGCATCTGGGCCGAATTATTCCGGGCTAGCGTTTCGCCGGAAAAAACAAGCAGAAAGGCGAGACAAGGCAGCAGAGCCGCAATCATCCGTTTTCTGACACTCAGACGAGTGATTCGCCAGTTCGGCTGATAAATGTTCGGAATCCTGGCGGAAGATTTTTTGCGGACATCGTGCGATGCCGACTGCGGCATATTGCCGCCGTGCAGTGGCTTGTTCATGGTCGCCTCCGTAAGAAAAAATGGAGGCCGTTGAAAGAGGATGCGGAATGCCGGGCCGAAGGCTCGATGAACGGCTAACTAATCCAACTATACTCCTCTTTAGAGCGCGCCATCGTGGCTGTGGTCTCACTTTCGATGCCTCAGGTGCGGCCCGGCTGCGCTGCCGTGTATCACGATCCCGAGAGCAGCCCGTGACGCTGCGCTGGCCCAGCAGACCTGGCTGCGGCATACTTCTCGCCCCCACGCCCCGGTGTGGGCCGAACTACAATACAAAGCACAAACACGCGCCCGTAGCTCAGCTGGATAGAGCGCTGCCCTCCGGAGGCAGAAGTCGGGGGTTCGAATCCCTCCGGGCGCGCCATAAATAAAAGAAGGCCCTTCAGGGCCTTTTTTTATTTATTGAGTGTCCCGCAGCCCGGTGAGGACCCCGGTTCGATTCGGGTCCAACAGATGCACCGCGGCGCGGTGCAGATGCTGGGGAGAACGGGGAGCGTGCGGCGAGCACGCGACCCAATCCCTCCGGGCGCGCCAACTTTGTCAACCGCTTACGAACCCGGCCTCACTGGGTCGGGTTTCGGGCCTCCCGCCGGGCCTCCTGGATTCCGAAAACAGGGCGCCGCCGCACTTCACGCGGTAGGGGCCAAACGGCTGTTCCTCGACGGCTTGCAGACCCAGGCAGAAATCGATGCCATCAATAAGGAGGTTGCCGACTATGAGCGGCGCAATCCGGACGGGCCGACTGCCTTCATTATCGAGCGGGTCAGCTACAACAACGCTTGATCTGACCCTGGCTGAACGTCCGCTTTCGGCCAAAAGCGGACATACGCGATTAGTCGGCTGCCACCGGGAACAAGCCCATGCCGGATGTGGTTAAAAGATAATATGAGCCCATCAGTGGTGCCCAAAGCTATCGAATGAGGTTCGCTTTAACACATGGGGAAAACCGCCTACAGCCTTTTTTTGTTACTCCTCGTAGGTTGCGCCTCGGTCGAGCCACAGCCAGATCAACAAGAGGATCTGGAAGCCATTCTGGATGCGCAGGAGACTTGGTTGCTTAGCTTGCAGCCAGAACAAAGTATTCAGGATATTTCACTTCCGCTTATACCGAGCAGCCAGTACTACCTGGAGACCTACGACAGCGGTACGCAGTACCAATACATCAAGGGCATGTATCCCGGTACGAAAATCCTTTACGGGCTCTTCTTTAAGTCAGGTCGTTTGCAGGCCCTGTTGCTGGATCAAGCGGTCACGGACTTTTTCCAATGTGAATTTAGCTATCGACACGATAGCGGCCGATGGACAAAGGACGGTGCTCGGGCAACGAACGATTGGATAGCGAAGCACAGCGTTCTGGAGAAACAGTTTCCCACCCGAGTCAGCCATAGCCTTAAAGGAGGGACTAGTTCGGGCGGAACAGTAGAAGCTGCCACCCACTTTCCTATTGCCGCATTGGCGGCACCTTTTTACGGCATCTATTGGCTCTCGGGTGGATCCACCTTGGACGAAAAAGAGCGACGTGAGCTCGCAAGTGCTGTGGACAGTCTTGAGCCCGGCAGCGCTACAGATGAGGAGTTGTTAGGCGTGCTCGGCCCACCTGAAACAAAGAGCGCATGGGAAGGCGGTCATATCTGGAAATACAACCGCGGGAGCATCTTTTTTGGAGAGTCCTCGGGACGGGTACTATGGAAGGAGACCGGCAGGGTAGAGACACCAATGAACCCTATAACTGATCCCAGAGTATCAGACTGCGGAACGCTGATTATCAGCGACTAGCAGCACCTGCCGCCACAGACCTAATACAGCCTGTAAATATCAACGTCCGCTTTTGGATGAACGCAGGCTATCACAGATTGCAAAGGGCAATTTTATTTCCGGAGGCCCTTGATTCTCGCTGTTAGCATCTGCACGACTCCCGCCAAAACAAGAATCAGTCCCACAGGGACCATGATCAAGCCGAAAAATGCTGAGTACGATGCAACTTCAGTGTCCCCAAATAACGAATCTGACAGTACAAATAAGGCGGCGCCGGCGATCAGAAGTACTCCACCTATCTTTAGATTGGTCATGTCGGGTGGTTAGCCTATTTAGTCTCTGAAATCGTCTCTAGGTTAGAACGAATGTCTGCTTTCGGCCAAAAGCGAACATTGTCCAGACAAGAGAAACCCTGCGAACGACCAGGTTAATCGCCCCTGCAAATCGATTCAGGCCGACCTGCGCGTCACACCGATCTTCAAGGCTGCCTAGAGGGCTTATCCTTGGGCCTCGCTCTGCTGGGCTAATTCAGCTTGTCGTTCTTCCAGTATTTGGTACCCATGAGCGAGGCTTGGAGAACCAGTCCATTTTCCGTGAGTTGGTAGATGGAAACACCATCCACGAGCGTGCCTGCCGCACTTCCCTCGCCACCCTTATCGTCCGCCTTTGCAGCAGCATCGGCTTCAGCACCGAAATCCCAGCCTTTGTCGACGAAATTATCCAGCGCATCGCGGGTGTGGAAGACGAACACACCACGGAAATCCTTGACGCCAAGACCCAGACCAATACCAGCTTGTCCCATCTTCATGTACGTATCCGTACCAGCCTTGTTGTCGCGAACTACTCCGCTGCCACCGCCAGCGGCCACAAAGATCAGGTTAACACCGACATTGGAGAACACGCCGTAGCCCTCAGCCCCCGCGATTTCACCGCGAGTGTCCGGTGATTCCTCATAGAGTTGATTCAACACTTCCTGGCGCATCTCCTGAATCTCGGCCTTCTTCTCGGCATTCTTGTCAGCGAGGACGGGCTGGGCAAGCATCAGAATTACAAGCCCAAGAAAAGTTGCGTTACGAGTCATGAGGAGCTCCTGTGAGTAATTCTGCCAATGGTAAGCGAAATACAGACCGAAATTCCAAAATAACAGCCACGCCACACACTGGGTTGCACCAAACGTCCGCTTTGGGTCGAACGCGGACATTACGCAGTTCAGCAATCTATTGTTCTGGCCAACCTGAGAGGCAGTCTGGAAGTATCTCCCGTGGAGCCGGATTACGCGGCAGCGCCCGCTGGCATTTACGTCAACCGGCTCAGGCTATTTCGCACGAAGCTTGCGACGAGTTCGAGCGGTTTCGCAGCGTGCGCGCGTAAGCCTCCAGATAACTCGCAGCCATATCCGCGGTCGCGAACTCCTGTCGTACCCAGCGCTCCCCCGTTGCCTTCAATTGCCGTCGTTGCCGGGGCTGATAGATCAGTCGTTTGATTGCAGTCGCGAGCCCTTCGTTGTCCTTGGGGGAAACCAGATTGATCCGATTATCCTTCGCCACCAGCTCCAGCGTGGCTTGGTTATTGATGCCCGCGATCGGCACACCCGATGCTTGTGCATCCAGTAGTTCCAGATGAGGCCTGACCTGCGTGGACAAGCTCAGAAAAATTTGCAGGTGGCCCAGAAGATTCTTCAGATTGTGCCCGGTTCTGGCCAACTGTACGACACCCTTCGGATCAACAACTTGAAGATTCTTTTCCAGAGATCCCTCCAGGGGTCCTTCTCCGAACACAATCACGCGTACGCCGGCGTAGGCGCCCGTGAGGAGAGGCAGGAGGTGCAGCAAATATCGCTGCTCCTGCATCGATGAGAAATCGGTATGCAAACCAATAACGAATTGATCCGCTTCAAGACCAAATTCTTTGCGAAATTTTTCTAACGTCCAGCTTGGTCGGCAAGCGTCCGGATCGATACCCAGGCGAACACGGCTGAGCTTGGCATCAGGCAGACCCCGTCGAAGCAGCCGGCTGCCCACAAATTCATAGGGGCTCAGGTATCGGTTGTAGACATGATGATTCAGCATGCGTGGCAGCCGATTGATGCGACGCGGGGAGTCGGTGGACAGGACGGCCTTAACGCCCGCCAGTCGGGCTGCCAGCCCGAAGATGAAGCCATCACCGCGCTCGCAATGCACATGCACTAGATCCGGCTTGAGCTGACAAATCAGCTGGCGGGTTTGCATCAACCTCCCCAGCCATGACTCTTGCTCGCCGTCCCAATGCACCACATTGACACCACTGGACTGGGCAGCGATCGAGACAACGCAGTCTGGCTCGCAAAGCAGGCTGAGGCGAATGCCGCGGCCGGCGAGTTCCGGCATGAGCTGAATAGCCTGGCGTGCCTGGGGAAAAAGTGTTTTTCCGCTGACTATATGAAGGAGGTGCATTTCTCCGACGATACGGAATTAGGCAAAGAAAAAAGGAGAACTGTTGCAGATTCAGTGGACTTCGCCGAATCCTTAATTATGCTAAATCGGCGGTTTTCCGGAGGCTAGAGCCCAGACCAGGCTATGTTCTTTTGATAGGGCAGGCCTACGCGGCAGCCCCACTCAGTGTCAACAAACTAAACACCAGTCCCGCACTAAACAGGATCTCCAGGCACGACGTCGCCAGCGCACCCCAGGCCTTGGGCGGAAATGCCCCGGCCAGCAGCATCGGCGCTGTAACCAGCGCCGGAATCCAGAAATCGGCGGCCAGTCCCATCCATATTGACAGTCCCAGCCCGACCAGCACCGTGACGATGGAGGCCATTGGCGGAAAGGCTTTTTGTGTCAGCTCAGCATCGCTATAACGATAATCATTACGACGACTTTGCGGATTGACGGACTGGGCATAGCGCAGGCAGCCATAGTAGTTAACGGGCATCAGCCGCTTTAAGGGTCGATAACCGGTGAAGTAACCCAGGACCGTAATGGCTGCTGTGACCGTTACCACGCCCGTGTTGAAAGCCATGGAAGCAAAGGCAGGGATACCGAGGAGCCGACCTAAGCCGGCATAGACCGGCACGAGCAGGGAAATACACACGGCATGCAACAAAAATCGCCGGCGGTTCAAGGCTGCTGTGCGAGGGGATACCCCCAGCCGATTACCCAGGGCAACCACTGCGTTGTCGTAAAAGGTGATGAATTCCACCAGGGCCAGACAGGCCGCTGCCACCGGGCCCGCGGACCAGGCGATCAGCGCGACGCCCGCCAGCAGCAAGTGAATGGCCGCGAACAGCGGAAAAACGATGGGACCAAAGATGCGCGGATCTCCCCGTGACTGCGCCGGCTGGTGCCGGTCACGATAGATTCAGGCGGACCCGGGCGCAATAGATTCAGGCGGCGGGCAATAAAAAACGGGGCCAGCTGGCCCCGTTCCCAAGTGCGCATGGCAACGCCGGCTTCAGTCGTTTTGCGCCGATGTTTCGTCACTGCCACTGGCCAGCATGGCGCGCCGGCGCGACGGGGTCGTGTCCCGTGGTTTGCTGCGGCGCTCTTCGTGCGGCCCAGTCGGGCTGCCGTTGATCAGGTCTGATACATAGGGGTCCCAGCCCGCGGTGGCCTCCTCAAGTCCCTTGAGGTCATCGCTGCTGTTGGTGTCGTCCTTGTCACCGGGCATCATTGCGTGTCTTCCTGTATCTCGTAATGTCATGACTATAGGGCCGGTCGCCCGGCGTGCCTCCGATGTGGGTCACACTGCTACGGTTGAAGCGTTTTTCGTGACCTGCGTCACAGGTGTTTTGTTTAATTCGTCACTGCTCGCAGGGCAGATGCCTGGCGGATGCAGCCTTAGTATTATCAGCAAACGGTGGACGACTGGCGACCCTGGTCTGCGACCCCGGCCACTGGTTACACGGACGGTATTCTCCCACTGGCAGATGACAGATTTATTAGGTAACGAGCATGGCTGAACAAGAGGTTTTCTGGACCGGGCGCAGCCCGCTGACTGATGCAAAAGTGGTCGCGGTGGCTGAGGATCCGGCCTTTGCCGAGGCGGTTACACAGGCCTGCACGGCAGCCGGGGGGGATCCCGAGCGCTACATCGCAGCAAGCGGCGAATTCGGCAGCTGGCTAGTGGAGCTAAAGGCCGCCGGCGAATCCCGACGGCTGATCTGGAACGGCAAGGACGGTCGCCTGAGCCTGGATACCCCTAACCCGGGGGGCGGCTGGAATGAGTTGGCCGCCGAAGACTTGGACAAACCTGCCGTGGCTGATCTGCAGGCGGCCATCAAGCGGTTGCTGGCCTAGCCGGTGAAGCGATCGGCTTATGGGTCAGTTCACAGGTTGCGCCGGGCGGACGCTGGTAGGATATTTCATGATTAGCGTGCCCGGAGAGGGTCAATGAGCGGCCAGGAAAGTTTGCGGGAGCAAGTCGAACGACGTCTGCCGGGATGGGAATCCTGGTACGCGAGTGTGTTCGACGCTGCCGTTGACCTGGGACTGCTGCGGGCGCGTGTCTGTCCCCCGTCGCAACTCTTGTTATCTAATAGTCATGCGCGGGTGCGCAGTGCGGCAGAAGACGCGCACCGCGAGAAGTGGGGCGGAAAAGAATAGCGGCCTGAGGATTTATGGGCCTGTCTTTGCTGGGCAGTATCTTCTGGCTGCTTGGCGTCACGGGCAGTTTGTTATGGCCTGCCTTCGTGGCGCTGGCTGTTGCCCACTGGTTACGGCCGCCGCCTGCTAATGTCGGCCGATTCCTGAGATTCGCAATCCCCCTGAGCTACCTGGTGATACTCGGCAGTCATGCCGCCCTGGCAGATACTGTGTTGCTCGGTGCCCGGCGGGCGGCTGAAACGGGCGTCATGTTCATCGCCTGGTCGCGCATTGTCCTGGTGCTGCTGACAGAGACGGTACTTGCGGTGCTGGCCTTGTCAGCCTTGCGAATATGCCTCGACCGTCGCCCACGGCGCCGATAAATGCCCCCGATCCGCTAGAATCCCGTGCCACAGCGTCGGTATTTGAAGGAAGCTTGCGATTATGCGGTCAGCACCCGCCTTACTTTTCCTGTGCAGCTGGTTGAGCTGTGCGCCATTGGCCGCGGCAACGGATTGCCCTGAGCGCTCCCGCTCGCTGATGCTGGCTACCGATCCTGATGTGGCGGATGTGCGCAGTGCGACGGCAGCCTGCGCGGTTGCCTATGCCGACGGAGACATGTCGGCGGCTTATTACCTGGGCCTCCTGAACCTGGGCCTTGCTGACTGGCAGCCCGAGCGCGCAGCGGATCTCATTAGCGTGGCCGCCCAGGCCGGCATGCCAGAGGCCCAGTATTGGCTGGCCTGGCAGCTGGAGGCAGGGCCACTACTGTCCAACGATCCGGTGCGGGCCCTGCAATGGTATGAGGACGCGGCGGAGCAGTCCCATCCCCTGGCCCTCGCGCGCCTGGCTGACGCTTATGAATCCGGCGATCTTGGTTTGCAGCCCGCGCCTGCGCGGGCTGCTGAGCTGCGGGCCCTGGCGGCCAGCTGTGCCGCTAACAATCAATAGGTATGAGTTATCAATCAGATGAGTAAGCCTCAGGACATCGTTACCAAGTTGCTGAATAACAATCGCGCCTGGGCTGAGGAAGTCCGCATTGCCGATCCGGATTTTTTCGAGCGGCTTAAAGCGCAGCAGTCACCGGAGTTTCTCTGGATCGGTTGTTCTGACAGTCGGGTGCCGGCCAATCAGATCACCGGGCTCATGCCGGGCGAGGTTTTCGTGCATCGCAATGTGGCCAACCTGGTGCCCGGCGAAGACATGAACAGTCATTCGGTGATCCAGTACGCTGTTGAAGCGCTCAAGGTTCAGCACATTATTGTCTGTGGCCACTATGGTTGCGGTGGCGTTAAAGCCGCCTTGCACGGCGATCGCCTTGGGCTGGTGGACTACTGGTTGACGGGTGTGCGTGAGTTGCGGGATCGTGAAAGCGAGGCCCTTGCCGCCATGCCCGACGATGCGATGCGCCACGACCGCTTGTGTGAGCTCAACGTGATCGAACAGGTCCGCAACCTCAGTAACACCCTGGTTGTGCGCCGCGCCTGGTCTTCCGGGCAGCCCCTGGAGTTGCATGGCTGGATCTATCGGGTCGAAGACGGCTTGCTGCATGATCTGGGCATGCGCTCGAACAGTGCGGAGCAGGCGGCAAAACTCTGCGCGGCGGCCCGGGAGCAAACCCTTAAGGCCCACTGATGGGCGTGACCGAATGGTCCCTGCTGGTGCTTGGTGCCTTGCTCGCCCTGGGCGGCTTTGCCGGCCTCATTCTGCCGGCCTTGCCGGGCGCCCCCATCATGTTTGCCGGTTTTGTCCTGATGGCCTGGGCGGAAGATTTTCTGTTCGTCGGCCCGTGGACCCTCGCTGCCCTGGCAATGCTCGCCGTGCTCACCTACGTGATCGATTTCGTGGCCGGACTGCTGGGCGCCCAGCGCTTCGGCGCCTCGCCGCGGGCCATTGTCGGCGCGGGGGTGGGCGGTATCGTCGGCCTGTTCTTCGGTTTACCGGGCATTCTGCTCGGGCCCTTGCTAGGCGCCTGTGCCGGTCAGTTTTCTGTGGTCCGGGACCTGCGTTCCGCTGGTCGAGCGGGCATCGGTACAGCTATCGGCCTGCTGCTAGGCGCCGCGCTGAAAGTTGCCATCGCTTTCAGCATGGTCGGCTTGTTCCTGTTCATGCGCTTTGTCTAAGGGCATTAATGAAGACAGCCGATGACATCCTGTCTGACTATTGCGAGCTGCTGATCAGGCACATTGCCTCCCTGATGCTGGATCCCCATCGCTACTTCGAACAGAAACTCCTCGGTCAGCTTGCCCTGGCCGATACACTGCCGGCGCGGCTGGAATTGTTCCAGCGACTGCTGGCCTGGACCCGGCCGGGCAATTTGCTGGATGCAACACAAGCTGCGGAGCTGGACAGCCTGCTCGGTGAGCGGACATTGCCCAGCGCAAGGTTCGCGCACGCGCATCCCGGGCCGGTGGCAAACTTGCTGATCGGCGCACCAGAGCCGGCAAAGTTGCAGCGCCTGCTGGCGGACGGCGGCCTGGGGGAGGCTGATCAGCGTGTGGTTCGCGCCGCCCTGGCGGCCAACCGATCTTGAGCCCCTGGGCTATTATCCTTGTCACAGTTAACCCGGACATCAGGATATGCAGCTGGCTCTTTTTGTAAGAACCCGGACTAAACCGGGGCAACGTGAACTGGTCCGTCGCGCCTGGGAGGAGCTGATGAAGCCCGGGGTCGATGGCAACACGCAGCAGCCAGTCTACTTTTTCTGCGAAGACAAAGACGATGATGATGTGTTCTGCCTGTTTGAGATCTACCAGACCCAGAGCAGTTTCGAGAAAGCCTCGGAGTCCAGTCGCTTTGCCGACTACATGGCCCGGATCGGACACCTGCTGGACGGACCGCCGGTGGTTAACCTGACCACACCGGTGTGGGGCAAGGGCGTGAGTGATCAGGACATGCAGCGGATTGGTTAAGACGGAGACGAGCAGGGGGCCGGCATGAGCGTAAAGATCGAAATCGAGTACTGCACGGGCTGTAAGTGGCTACTGCGAGCTGCGTGGCTGGCCCAGGAATTGCTGACCACCTTCGAGCAGGAGCTTGATGAGGTGTCTTTGCGGCCCGGTAGCGAGGGCGGAATATTCGAGGTACGCCTCAATGGCGAAGCCCTTTGGTCCAGGGCGGCAGAAGGTCGCTTTCCCGAGGCCAAGGAACTCAAGCAGAGGTTGCGTGACCGCATCGCGCCCGGTCGCGATCTCGGGCACGTCGACAGCTAAAGTCCCTCGCATGGCCCCTATCCCGGAGATCGTCGTGCCGGTGTCTGCAGCAGGCCGGCACTTTCGCCTGGCAGCCTGGTCCCGTGAGACAGGCAGCGAAGATCTCCTGCTGCTTGTCCATGGCCTGGGCTGCTCCAAGAACAGTTTTGCAGAACTCTGGTCCCGCCCGGAATTCCGCGACTGGTCGCTGCTGGCCGTTGATCTGCCGGGCTTTGGCCGCTCGCCGCGGCCCGCCGATTACAGTTATGACCTGCGGCAGCAGGCCCAGCTTGTGGCCGGCCTGCTCGACCAGCGAGCATCCCGCCGGGTCCATTTGCTGGCTCACAGCATGGGTGGCACTGTTGCCTTGTTGCTGGATACGCGCATGCTTTCGCGCCTGGCCAGCCTGGTGGTGGTGGAGCCTCGCCTGGTGGCCGAAAGCTGCGGCGTGGCGGCCGAGGCAGCACGGGTTCCCGAAGCTGATTTTGAAGCTGCATTTCTGCAGCCCTTTCGTCGCCGGGTGGCGGCGGATCCGCGCGTGTCCTTCGATGCCGGTCACGCTGACCCCGTGGCCTTTCGCCGCAGCGCTGTGTCACTGATGCACTGGGCGGGGAGTGGTGAAATGCTGGGCCGTTTCACCGCCGCACCGTGTCCGGCCTGGTTTGTTTACGGGGCTGACAATCGACACCTGGCTGAAGTCCGTGCGCTGCCCCCGGAGCAAGTTGTCATGATCGAGACCGCCGCGCATTTTCCCATGCAGGATAATCCGGACGCTTTTTATGGCGCCCTGTCGGTCTTGTTAAACTCCCGCTCCCAGGAACAGTCCGGAGCAGGCTGATGCGCGTATCCGTTACCGGCGATATCCCCGAGACCCCGGCACTCAGTGAATTAGAGCGGGCCGTGCTCAGCGTCGCCCTGGAGGCGGGGGATACGGCCTGGCAGGCGCAGCTGAATCTGGCTGAGGTGGCCTCGCGCACTTACAGTGGGGTGGGTTTCATGACCAAATTACGCTTGCCGCCGGACGCGCCCAAAGCGGCTGCCGCGGCCCGGGTAGGCGCGGTGGCAGGCACGCACCAGGCCCTGCCCAGCGGTGCCGAATTCCTGGTGGATGTCAGGGATGGGCGGCTACATAGCCTGGAAGCCTTTTGTTACGACGGCATATGGCCGACCGATGAGAGTGGATTTCAGCTGGCAACTAAGGTTTCATAAAATAACGAGTATGGGCTGTGCCGAACGTCGGCACCGGGCCCGGCAGCGAAACGATAAGAGCGATCAAGCATGACTGGATACGGAAAACTGAATCTTGCCGGCATGGTGACCCTGCCTGCGGCGGCAGCCCTGGCGGCGCTGATTTCTTTCGGCCCGCGCACGGACACTCTGCTCACGGTCGCCGGCATCAACCTGATTCCCATGTTGCTGGGAGGGCTGGTTTCAGCCCTGTTGCTGCGCGGCGCTAACCGGGCGCGCGCCGGCCAGTTGATCGCTTTATGGCCTACCTGGATACCGGCAATCATGGGCACGGTCTGGTACCTGTGGCGGGCGGTGTTGCCGGAAGAAGTGGCGCCCGGGCGCGAATACCTGGCGGCCCCGCAGTATCTTTTGCTGGGCGTCATCGCCCTGACCTTCGTTGCCTGGATCGGTTGCCGAATGGCGCGCGCCGGCCAGAATTCCGGCTGAGCTGTCCGCGTGCCTGCTACCGCCGCCAGCGCTGCGCCGGCCTCCCTGCCGGTTGCTCCTCAGTTCGTCCCCTACACTGACCTGGGTGATCGGCCGAATGTGATCGTGGATGGTCCGCCTCAGAAGGCCACCGAGCTGACCCTGTCCCACTGGCCAAACAACCAGACTCCGGATGAGCTCAAGCGCGATACCTCGACTGCCATTGCTTTCGCCTACCTTGATCGTCCCGAGCTGCATCGGGACCTGGATGCTATCTCCAACAGCCATTTTGATGAAGACGGCTTGTTCAGCATGTTTGCCCTGGTGCATTCAGCGACTGCGCTGGCGCACCGCGAGCTGCTAATTGATGCTTCCCGCGCGGGTGATTTCGGAATTTTCGACCATCGGGATGCGGCGCGGTTGGCGTTCACGATTGAGGCTTTTGCCGACCCCGCGACCTCGCCGCTGCCGGCCGATACATTTGCTGTCTGCGATCGGCGGCGAACCGCTCGGTTGTATGCCGCCATGCTCGATATCTTGCCCGGCATTCTCGATGACTTGCCCGGCCACCAGGCTTACTGGCAGGCTCAGGACGCCCATCTGGAGGCAAGCTTGGGCCAGCTGGCCGACGGCACGGTCCAGATCCAGGAGGTAGCGGAACTCGATCTGGCGCTTGTGCGCATACCCGAGACCTTGGCAGCACAGCGGGTTTCCCGTTATCTGCAGACCGAAGCCGCGGTGATTCACCCCTTCGCTATTCATCAGTCGACCCAGTGCAATCGCCTGTTGCGTATTCAGGCCCGGCGCTATGAATTCCAGTACCGCTATGAAAGCTGGGTGCAGCTTGCGTCCAGACGCCCGGCCTTGCGAGTTGATCTGGCCGGACTGGCCGATGCCTTGAATGCTCGCGAGACGGCGCCCGGTACCTGGTGTGGTGAGCCGGTAACCGACGTGGCACCGCGCTGTTACCTGGATGGTGTGGAAGCCTCGGCGTTGCCGGAAGCCGAGTTTATTGACCTGTTATGCGGCTATTTGCGGGAGTCTCCGATTGCGTGGGATCCCTATGACTGGGAGGCATGACCCAGCTGACAGCCCGCCGCGGCCCTTTCATCTTGCCGTCCCCGTCCATGATCTGGATGCTGCCCGCGCTTTCTATGGCGGTATCCTGAACTGCCCCGAAGGGCGCAGCGATGCTACCTGGATCGATTTTAATCTCTACGGTCACCAGTTCGTCTGTCATTTGAGCGCAACGGCTACCGGTGTTGTTGCCGGCAATCTGAATCTCGTTGATGGTGACGCTGTGCCAGTGCCGCACTTCGGCGTGGTCCTGCCGATGGAGGAATGGCGACACCTGGGTGATCAACTGCGGGCGGCCGGCGTCGACTTCCTGCTCGGACCGCGTATCCGTTTTGCCGGTCAGGCAGGTGAGCAAGGGACCTTATTCGTGCAGGATCCCAGTGGAAATATTTTGGAATTCAAGGGCTTGCGGGATCTCGGGGAGCTGTTCCGCGCTGATTAAATGTCTCAGGCGTCGTGGACTTCCGCGCAGTCCACGCATTCGGTGCACGCCGGTCTGGCTTCCAGGCGCTGGGGGCTAATCTCTTCCCCGCAGCCAATACAGATGCCGTAGCGGCCGTTCTCGAGTCTTTGCAGGGCGGCATCGATCTCGGCGATTTCCTCAATCGCTTCAGTTTCCAGGGCGGAGACCACGGCCACGTTACCCAGTTGCGCTGCCTGCTCTGATGAATCCGCTTCCAGGGGCTCGCGCGCGTGGGCGTGAATTCGATCCACGCGCTTTGTCAGCTCACGTTTTTCCTGCATCAATCGTGCACGGATTTCTTCCTGCTCCTTAGGGCTCATCTCCATTTCTAGTCTCGCTATGCTCAGTCTGGTTGTTGCATCAACATGGACATGCGTACCAGCTCTGCAAGGGAGCGTGCGCACATTTTCTCCATGACCCGGGCACGGTGAATTTCCACCGTCCGCTGACTCAAGTCCAAGTCCATCGCGATGACCTTATTGGCAAGGCCCCGCACCACACATTCCATCACTTCGCATTCCCGCGGAGTCAGGGTCTCGTAGCATTCCTGCAGGCTGCGTTTGCGATCTTCTTCCGACCGGTGGGCTTCATCCCAGCTCATGGCCTTGTTAATGCGGTCCAGCAGGTCCTGGTCGCGATAGGGTTTCTGGATAAAATCAAAGGCGCCGTTGTGCATGGCCTCGACCGCCATGGGTACGTCGCCGTGACCGGTGACGAAGATCACCGGCATGCTTAGCTGCTGATCGACCAGGTGCCGGTGCAGTTCCATGCCGCTCATACCGGGCATACGAATATCCAGCACGATGCAGCCATTCCAGTCTGCGTCATAGGCGTCAAGGAATTCCTGGGCAGACGCGAATAGCTGGCTGTCGATCTTCATGGATCGCAGCAGCATACCGAGAGAATCCCTCACGGCCTGATCGTCATCGATGACAAATACCGTGGCTTGCGCCATGCCTCTAGTCAGCCTTGGTTGGCAGGATCAGGAAAAAGGTTGCCCCTACCACCGGATTGTTGAAGTAAGACAGTTTACCCCCGTGGGCGGTGGCGATGGAACGGCTGATAGCCAGTCCCAGGCCCATACCGGAGCTCTTGGTGGTAAAAAACGGCGTGAATACCTCTTCCGCGACCTGGTCACTGACGCCATGGCCCCGGTCGGTAACACCAATCCTTACATGGGTCTCGTCTTCCATCCAGACGCGCAGATCCAGTCGGCGGCTGGCCTCATCCACCCCTTTCATAGCGTCGATACCATTGCGAACCAGGTTCAGTAATACCTGCTGAATCTGGATTTCGTCCGCGTTGATTGTGGGCAGATCCTTCTCCAGGCGAATCCGCAGGTCCACATGATTCGCCCGGGCATCCATCCTGGCCAGGGGCAGGACGGCCAGAATCAGATCACGGATATCGACGGGCTGGCGACCGGACTCGCGGCTGCGGGCGAAGTCGCGCATACGCTGGATGATTTCGGCCGCGCGGTAGGCCTGCACACTGATTTGGTCCAGCGCCCTGTCTACGTCACGACGGTTCTCATCGCCCTGGTCCAGCAGGCGCGTGCAGGCTGCCGTGTAGTTGGAGATCGCACTCAAGGGCTGATTGAGCTCATGGGCCATGGCAGCAGCCATTTCGCCCATGGTTGTCAGGCGACTGACGTGACTCATCTGTTCGCGCTGCCGCAGGGCTTCTTCTTCAGCCAGCTTCTGCTCAGTCAGGTCTCGAATCAGACCGACGAAGTGCAACTCATTCTTGACACGAGCTTCACCGATGGCCAGATCCACAGGAAATTCACGCCCGTCGCGATGTCTCGCCACAACTTCGCGGCCGATACCGATAATCTTGCGCTCGCCCGTGCGCATATAGTTATCCATGTAGCGATCGTGAGCTCGCGCATCGCGCGTGTTCATGATGATTTCGATGGTCTGGCCGGCGACGTCTGCGGCAGCGAAACCAAACATGGATTCTGCGGCGGCGTTCATGCGCAGAATGCGGCCATCGCGATCGGTGACGATGATGCCGTCAATGGCAGCGTTGAGGAGGGCCTCGAACTCCGCTGCACTGAACTCCACATCCTGCGAGCTATCTGCTTGCTTGGGGGTTGCGGCGACGTGCTTGGGGTCGGTGGACATAGCCAGACAACGATACAACGCCGGCTGCCGGAACTACCAGCCGGCGCACCGCCAGGCAGCAGCCTATTGGCTCAGTTCAATGAAATCGGCGGACTGGGCCTTGTAGGTAACCGGGCTGTCAAAGCCCGGTGGCTTCACGATCAGCACGTCGCAGGGCAATTGATCCAGCACCCGTTCGGCGGTGCTGCCGATGGCAACCCGCTCCCAGGGACCACGCGCGATGGCGCCCATTACCACCAGGCCCGCGTTGATCTCGCGGGCCAGGGCGGGCAGTACTTCGGCTGCCCTGCCGGGAAGCACATGGGTCTGGGCAGGCGGCAATTCCTCGTCGGCCATGAGTTTTGCAAAGGCCTGCTCGTGTTCGGTCTTGACCCGGGCGTTGATCTCAGCCACCGGGATCGGTGTCGGGGCCAGGGAGAAGGCGCCCGCTTTAGCGATATCAGCCAGGGCGTCATAACCGTGATACACGTGCAACCGTGCCTGCTCGCCGCCGGCGACTTCCCTGGCCTGCTGCAGCACGATTTTGTCCAGGCTTGCCGGTTTGTCATGCTCATGACTGGGGTCTACCGCGGCGAGTACGACTGCATCCTGTAACGGGGGATTTTTGACTAGCCACAGCGGCGCCGGCAGGGCGCGGATCAGTTGCCAGTCCGTGATGGTGAACAGGGTGCGCGCAATAGTGCTGTGGTGATGGGTGTCTTTAATGATCAGCCTGGGCTCTTCACGCAGGGCAACACGCACGATGGCGTCAGCGAGGGGCTTATCCCAGACTGCCCGAATAGTGACTTTGATGCCGTCGGCAGCCAGCTTTTCGCGCAGGGAATTCAGATATCCCAACTGATGACGCAGGGACTGTTCACGCAAGGCCCCTCGTTCTGTCGCAACCAGAAAACCACGGCCGGCAAATTGGGAATCGTAATGACAGATGAGCAATTCCAGATCGCAGCCAAGGGACCGGCACAAGGCCAAGCCCTGGGTTACTGCCGGTTGCTCAGCGGCGGTTGGATCAACCACCACCAGAATTTTTTGTCTGGACATCACGGACGCTCCCGAAATCGACACCTGAGTTTATCTAAGCAGAGAAACTGAAACGGGTGAACCGCTGATGCGCGCAAGAGCTGGTGGAAAACACGGATTGACCCGGAAGGGGAAATCCATCCATCTGCCTGCGGCTTTGCTCGCGCAGCCTCCAGCCTCTAGTCTGGACGCATGGAAACACAGGCTAAAACGGCCGAGCCGGCCCTGGCCGGGCTGGTGCTGGCAGCCGGAGCGGCCCGACGTTTTGGCGCGGCCAAACAGCTGGCGCAGCTCGACGGCCTCGCCCTGGTGGTGCGCGTTGTCCGGGCTTTGGCCCCGGCTTGCCCTGCCGGTGTGGTGGTCGTGACCGGCGCCTACCAGGAAGAGGTGGCCAGCGCCTTGGCGGGTGAGCCTGCCCGCTGTGTCTACAACCCAGGTTGGCGAGCCGGGATGGGATCTTCCATTGGCCGGGGTCTGGACCAGCTTGGTGCGCAGACAGCGGCAGCCCTGGTTGCCCTGGCGGATCAGCCGGGTATTGAGACGGCGCACTTTCTGGCCCTGGTCGCCGCCTGGCAGCAACAGCCGGAGCAGCCCGCGGCGGCCGTCTATGGCGGCCACGCCGGGGTGCCGGCCATCTTTCCTCGCAGCTACTGGCCGGCCTTGCAGCAGCTGCAGGGTGACCGGGGTGCCCGCTCCCTGCTGCGGGACTCCGCGGGTGTGACGGCGGTGGATTTACCCGCGGCGGCCTGGGATGTGGACGAGCCGGATGATCTGCAGGGGCGCGGGTGAAACTGCGCTTGTCAGCGCGGCTGTGCGCCGTGTAACGTCCGCAGGCCATGAAAACCATCCGTATCGAATACTTTGCCGTGCTGCGTGAGCACACGGGCCGCGGCAATGAAAGCTTCAGTACCGGGGCGCAGAACGTGGATGAGTTATTCGCCGAATTGAACGAGCGCTATAGCTTCCCGGCTGTCGGACAGCTGAAAGTGGCGGTTAACGATGAATTTGGCGATTGGCAGACCCGGCTCACCGACGGCGATTCCGTCGTCTTCATTCCACCCGTGGCCGGCGGATGAGTGGCTTTCGTTTTGTCACCGGTCCCGTGGCGCCTGAGGACTACCAGGCTCACTTAACGGACCTGTCCTGCGGTGGATTCGTCAGCTTCGAAGGTTGGGTGCGCGACCATAACGAAGGTCGCGAGGTGCTGCGCCTGGAGTACGAGGCTTATGAAAGTCTCGGTATCAAGGAGGGTGAACGCATCATTGCCGAAGCCCGCGAGCGCTTCGCCATTGAACATGCCAGTTGCGTTCACGCTGTCGGCCAGCTTGAGCTGGGCCAGCGCGCTGTCTGGGTCGGTGTCAGTTCACACCATCGCGATGCTGCTTTTCAGGCCTGTCGCTACATCATCGACGAGGTCAAACAGCGGGTGCCCATCTGGAAGAAAGAGCACTATCGGGATGGCGACTCCGGCTGGGTGAACTGTGAGGCTTGCGCCAGCGCAGGCAAGCACACGCCGCCGTCCAGGGTAGCGGGCGCCGGCTAAAAGACTGCGGGTCCCGACAGGGGTCAGATCAGAGGGTGCTGCGCTCGCGCTCGACCAGTTCGTCTGTTACCGAGAGCATATCGTTGAAGCTCTTGATCTCCGGACCATCGACCACGTACTTACCGTCCACCACGATGACCGGCACGCTGCGGATACGGTAACGCTGGGTCAGGTCGCGGGCTCGCTTGAGTTTGCTTTCGACGGAAAAGGAACGAAAGGCCTTGTCGAAATCTGCTTCGCTGATGCCGTTCTGGACAAAGAATTTACGAATGTCGTTTTCGCGGGTCAGGCTCAGGCCATCGCGATGCAGGGCATTGAAAAATGCGGTGTGCATTTCGTCCAGTTTGCCCAGGGCTTCGGCCGTGTAATACATGCGGGCGTGAATTTCATTGGTGGGATTCCACATTACCGGCAGTCTGACGAAGCTGACGTCTGCCGGCAGTTCTTTTTCCCAGCCATTGATGACGGGATCAAAGCTGAAGCAGTGCGGGCAGCCGTACCAGAAGATTTCGATGACCTCGATACCACCCGGTCCGCCGGCTGTTCCCTGGGCGGCAGTGAGTTGGGAGAAATGTTTGCCCGCTGCGTACTGCCAGTCCTTAGCTGTACTGGCTTGGGGCGCCGGTGCGGCAGCAGCTTGCTCTTGCGCCTGCGCTTCGGGTTCCGCTGCGATCGGTGCCGGGGGCACGGATTCTGTTACGTCTGCTTCAGTGACCGGCGCCTGCGTCTGGCCCATAGGTGCCTGCGCTTCTGTTGCCGGCGTGCTTGAGTCTTGGGGTTCATCGCCGCCGCAGGCTACGAGCAGCAGGGCGAGGAGGGCGGGCAGAATCAGTCGGTGCATAGTCATTCGGAAGACCTTTGATACGCGCGGCCAGTCAGCTGCCGCACGGTGAAGAATTACTCGAGACCCTGAATATAGGAGGCCACGGCGAGAATTTCCTCCTCGCTTAGCATCGCAGCAGTATTGCGCATCATCTGATTCGGGTCAGATTTACGTGACTGACTGGCGTAGGCCCGCAACTGCGCAGCGGTGTAGTTGGCGTGCTGGCCGGCCAGGGCCGGGTAGGCGGCCTGGGGATTACCCATGCCCTGGGGGCCGTGGCAGGCAATACAGGCTCCGATGCCGCGATCCTTATTACCGCCTCGATACAGTCGCTCGCCGGCGGCAATCAGGGCCGGATCAGCAGTCCGCGGCGCGCGTGTCTGGGAAGCATAGAAAGCCGCGAGGTCCGCCATATCCTGATCTGACAGGGCGGCCACCTGTCCCAGCATGAGCACATTTTCCCGGGAGCCGCCGGGGCGAAAGGACTTCAGGGCGTCTTCCAGGTAGCGGGCGTTTTGGCCGGCAAGACTCGGCCATTCCGGATTCAGGCTGTTGCCGTCCGGGCCGTGACAGGCGGCGCAGGTCGCGGCCTTTTGCTGCCCGGCTTCGACGGAGCCTTCGGCCCCTGCCAGGTTGGCCAGGCACAGCAGTGCCAGGACGGTTAGCAGGCGGGACAGAGGGGTGATTGGTGACAAGCTGAAACTTTGCATAGGGTGAAATAGCCCCCTGTCGGGCGCATGCTAGACTTCTTAAAAGGCGCGCATTCTACACCAACGGTGTGGGGCCGACGCCAACGGCACCCGGAGTCTCATGTCCCAGTATCCTGAAGCCCGGTTCCTGACCAGCGCCTTCCGCCCGGCCCAGTTTGTCCCCGATACCGGTTCTGAGGTGGCTTTCGCCGGCCGCTCCAATGCCGGCAAATCCAGCGCTATTAACCGGATCGTGAACCGCCGGGGCTTTGCCAAGACGAGTAAACAGCCCGGCCGGACCCAACTGATCAATTTTTTCGACCTGGGCGCCGAGCGTCGCCTGGTTGATCTGCCCGGCTACGGCTATGCCCGCGTCACCAAGGCGATGCAAAAGCACTGGCGGGCGCTGCTGGTGGACTATTTTGAAACCCGGGAATCCCTGGTTGGGGTCATGCTGGTGGTGGACTCTCGCCGCCTGCTCGGGGACTTCGACTGGCAGATGCTGGACTGGTGCCAGGAAATTGGCAGGCCGGCGCATGTTCTGTTAACCAAGGCTGACAAGCTGAAGCGAGAGCCGGCCAGCAAGGCCCTGGCCCAGGTACGCAAAGAACTCGATGGGGTGGCCACGGCGCAGCTGTTTTCTGCGACCAAAGACACGGGGCTGGAGCCTGCGCGTCAGCGGCTCGCGGAATTGCTGCTGGGGGAAGAAAAAAAGGCCTCGGGCGAGGAGTACAGGGGAACGCCCGAGGCCAAATCAACCGGTTTGGGGTGACCGGTTTATTACCCGCTCAGGGAGGTTAGCGGGAGGCGCTAAAACGCCTGCTAAATTAGAAGTTGGAATGGGTCTAAAGTTCCCTGCCTGGATACGCAGGTTTCGCTGTTCTGCGACATGCGGCCGGTCCGGCCTAGTGGGCTTCGTCCCAGTTCGCGCCGCTGCCGGCGTCGACCTTTAAAGGGACCTGCAGTTTTGCTGCCGCCGACATCAGTTCGCAGACGCGCTCGCGCGTTTCGTCCAGCGCCTGATCAGGCACCTCGAGCACCAGTTCATCGTGCACCTGCATGATCAGGGTGCTGCCGTTATCCGTCGTCGCCAGCCAGTCGGCAACGGCGATCATCGCCCGCTTGATAATGTCAGCTGCCGTGCCTTGCATGGGGGCATTGATCGCAGCACGCTCGGCTGCCTGCCGCCGGGGCGCCTGCCGTGCGTTGATCTCGGGCAGGTACAGGCGTCGGCCAAAGACCGTTTCCACATAACCCAACTCGCCGGCCCGGGCGCGCGTGTCATCCATATAGGCTTTGACGCCGGGATAGCGCTCGAAATACAGGTCGACGTAACCCTGGGCTTCAGCCCGGCCGATACCCAGCTGCCGGGCCAGACCGAAAGCGGACATGCCGTAGATCAGGCCGAAGTTGATGGCTTTGGCCCGTCGACGCTGTTCCGTGCTGACCTGTTCCGCCTCGACACCAAAGACTTCGGCAGCCGTGGCCCGGTGAATATCCTGATCAGCCGCGAAGGCTTTCAAAAGCCCGGGATCGCCGGATATATGCGCCATGATGCGCAGTTCGATCTGCGAGTAGTCAGCGGCCAGTAACTGGTAACCCTCGGGCGGAATGAAGGCTTGCCGGATGCGCCGGCCTTCAGCCCGGCGAATGGGGATGTTCTGCAGATTCGGGTCCGACGAGGACAGGCGTCCCGTGGACGCAACCGCCTGATGATAGGAGGTGTGAATACGTCCCGTCGCTGGATTGATCTGCGTCGGCAGCTTGTCCGTGTAGGTGGACTTCAGTTTGCTCAGGCCGCGGAAGTCGAGAATGATGGCGGGCAACTCATGTTCTTCACTCAGTTCAGCCAGAACTTCTTCGGCGGTGGACGGCTGGCCTTTGGGTGTCTTGCGCAGGACCGGCAGGTCCATCTCGCCATAAAGAATTTCCTGCAGCTGTTTAGGTGAGCCCAGGTTGAAGGGTCGGCCCGCCAGATCGTGGGCCTGCTGTTCCAGCTTCGCCATTTGTTCGTTGAATTCATGGCTTAAGTCGGCCAGTAGCTGACGATCCACCAGTACGCCGTGGTTTTCCATGGCCAGCAGCACCGGCACCAGGGGGCGTTCGATTTCGGTATACACCCCGGCGAGCTGGCCGGTCTGTTGCAGCTGCGGCCAGAGTGCCTGGTGCAGCTGCAAGGTGATGTCGGCATCCTCGGCTGCATAGGGCGCAGCCTGCTCCAGGGCGACCTGATCGAAGCTGATCTGCTTGGCGCCTTTGCCGGCCACGTCTTCGTAGTGAATGGTTTCCACGCCGAGGTAAGCACGCGCCACGGAATCCATATCATGGCGGTTACTGCCGCTATTCAGGATGTAGGACTCCAGCATAGTGTCCCAGGCGATACCGGCCAGTTCGATGCCGTGATTTCGCAGCACGTGGGCGTCGTACTTGAGGTGATGACCAATTTTTTCGCGCGCCGGATCTTCCAGCCAGGGACGCAGTTGTTCGAGTACTGCCTCGCGGTTCAGCTGCAGTGGCTGATCGGGTCCGGTGTGGGCCAGGGGAATATAGGCAGCCTGGCCCGGTGCGACGGCAAAGGATACGCCGACAATGGATGCCTGCATGTAGTCCAGACTATTCGTCTCGGTATCGAAGGCCACAGGATTACTTGCCTGAATCTTTGCCAGCCATTTATCCAGCGCGGCCTGATCCTGGATCACGGCATAGTCAGTGGTCTGCTTCGGGGCGGGAGGCGGGACGGCAGCGGCCGCGTCGTCGGGCAGGGCCTCGAGCAATCGGCGTAACTCCAGTCGGCCGTAGAGTTGCCGCAGGCTCGGTACATCGGCGTCGCCAGGCTGCAGGGTCCGGGGGTCCACGTCCAGGTCCAGGTCGCAACGAATGGTGGCCAGGTCCAGGGACATTTTCAGGGTGTCCTGGTGTTCGGCAAGACGTTCGGCCAGGCCTTTGGCGCCGCGCAGGGGCAAGGCAGCGATGCCGTCCAGATCAGCGAGCAGGTCGGCCACATGATCATAATGTTCTAACAGGGCGGCAGCGGTTTTGGCGCCGACTTTTGGCACGCCGGGGATATTGTCCGAACTGTCGCCGACCAGGGCGAGGTAATCGATAATCTGATCGGCGCGGACGCCAAAGCGTTCGACCACGCCGTCGCTATCCGTACGCCGGGGTTCGCGGCTTGGGCCTCGCGGCATGGTATCGAGCAATTCGACGCCGTCTGTAACCAGTTGGGCCATGTCCTTGTCACCGGTAACAATGGTTACGGACATGTCACTGGCCAGGGCGCGGGTAGTCAGGGTGCCGATGACGTCATCGGCCTCCACCCCGCTGATCTGCAGCAGGGGTAGCCCGCCCGCTTTTACGGCGGCCAGCAAAGGCTCGACCTGTGCGCGCAAGGCATCAGGCATGGGCGGACGGTTAGCTTTGTATTCCGCGAATATCTCGTCCCTGAAGGTTTTGCCGGGAGCGTCGAAGACGACGGCCAGGTGCGTGGGTTGCATATCCCGTTGCAGCTTGTTGAGCATGTTGAGCACACCATGCACTGCGCCGGTGGGTTCACCGGCTGCGTTGCTCAGCTCGGGTAAGGCATGAAAGGCCCGGTAGAGATAACTGGAGCCGTCAACCAGAACCAGCTGCGGTGAGCCGCTCACAGGGATGCCGGCTCTGCCTGGCGGACTTCATCCTCGCCTTCGATTTCCGCCGGGGGATTCTCTCCCTGGGCAGGGGCCTGGGGTATGGGCTCAGGTTCCGCTGGCAGGAACAGCTCGCCCTTCAGTCCGCAGGCATTCAGGCTCAGGCACAACAGGAAACAGGCCGTCCTCTTCAATCGTTCTCTCCGGCCAGTTCCTGGGCGACCCGACGGTAGGCTTCGCGGAAGCTGAGTCCTTCCTCCAGTACCAGCCGATTGGCCCGGCCCGCTGCGTGAATTCCCGGATCAAGCAGGATGTTTTCCGCCATGAAACTGACGCCACCCAGCAAGTGTTCCATGATGGCGCAGGAATCCAGCGTCAGGTCGATCGCCCGAAACAGCGGCGCTTTGAGCCGCTGCGTGTCGCGCTGATAACCCGAACCCAGCTTGGCCGTGATGCCCAGAATTTCCACCAGGCTGCCTTGCAAGGTGCCTGTTGCTCCGCGCACCAGTTCCAGTACGTCGGGATTACGCTTCTGCGGCATGATGGACGAGCCCGTGGTCATGGAGTCAGGCAAGTCCACGTAGGCAAATTCCTGGGTGTAGAACATGAGCAGGTCGGCAGCGAGTCGACCCAGATCCTGGGTCAGCACGCATAGCTCAAACACCAGCCCGGCTTCCGCTTTGCCGCGGGAGATCTGCACGGCGGTAACAGGTTCGTGCACGCTGTCGAAACCTAGCGCGTCCCGGGTTTGTTCCCGATCGATGGGCAAGCCGGGCACGCCGTAGCCGGCCGCGCTACCCAGGGGATTCTTTGAAATCCGCCGCCGGCTCGCCGCAATGGCGTCGGCATCGTCACGAATTTCAGCGGCGAAACCTGCTGACCACAGGGATACGGAGCTGGGCATCGCCTGCTGCATATGAGTGTAGCCTGGCAATTCAGTATCGCCTTCCCGACCGGCCAGTTCGTCCAGGGCGTCGGCCACAGCCAGGGCGGCACTCTCCAGGTTGTCAGCCGCATCCAGCAGGTACAGGCGCAGGGCGGCCAGCACCTGGTCGTTGCGCGACCGGCCAAGGTGAATGCGTTTGCCCGCTTCACCGGCCCGTTCCGTCAGACGCTGCTCCAGGGCCGTATGCACATCTTCATCGGCCAGGCTGATTTCCCAGTCGCCGGCCGCATGCTCCCGCCCCAGTTCATCCAGCCCGTTGACGATGTCATTGAGGTCATCGGCGGACAGCAGGCGCTGTTCGTGCAGCATGGTGGCGTGGGCAATGGAAGCGCGCACGTCGTAGGCCACCAGCCGCTCGTCCAGCCAGTGATCTTCACCTGCGGTATAGCGCAGGATCATGTCATCCAGCGGTTCACCCTTGTCCCAGAGCCTGCTCATGCTGATATCTCCGCAGCTAGTTGCCCGGCGCCTGTTCGGCAGGCGACAGCGTGTTGACGTTGGCCACCACCAGGGTGCCCGTGCCTTCGTTGGTAAAGACTTCCAGCAAGAGGCTGTCTGCCAGCTTGTAGGAAATGATGTGCACCCGTGCCACGCCGCCTTTGATAGCCGCTTCGATGGCGGCGGCCTTGGGCAGCATGCCGTCCGCCAGGACGCCCGCTTCGCGCAGTTCCCGCAAGCCGGCCAGGTCCAGGTAGGACATCACGGAGTTGGGATCAGCGCGATCTTCCAGAATGCCCGGGGCACCAGTGGTCAGGATCAGTTTTTCTGCGTTCAGTTCGCTGGCCAGGGCGGCGGCCACCGTATCGGCATTGATGTTCAGCAAGGTGCCGGACTGATCTGCCGACAGGGGGCTGACCACGGGCACCAGGCCGCTATCCAGCTGGGTCCGCAGGATCGATGCGTCCACCGAATCGATATCGCCGACGAAACCGTAGTCCACGGCCTCCGAGTCGTTGCCATTCATTTTCACCGGCGGACGTTTGTGGGCCCGGATCAGGCCGGCATCCACGCCGCTAATACCCACAGCCGGCAAACCCACATCCCGGCAGGCGGCCAGGATGCGCGTGTTGATCTGGCCGTTCAAAACCATGGTGGCCACGTCCAGGGCGCTTTCGTCGGTGACCCGGCGACCTTCGATGAACTGCGTCGGCATACCCAGCGCTTCGGCCAGCTGGGTTGACTGCGGCCCACCACCGTGGACCAGCACAATGCGAATCCCGACCTGATGCAGGATGGCCATCTGCTCTACCAGGGCACGGGTGTTTTCAGGGCTGGCAAAAATTTCGCCGCCGGCTTTCAGCACAAAAACCTTGCCTTTGTACATGCGAACGTACGGTGCGGCGTGCTTGAGTGCCGCCACAACGATGTCCCGATTATTCTGACTTTGCATCACAGGCCCCTTTTTCCGAGCAGCGCATGCAAGACTGCCATCTGCGCGTACATTCGATTCTGTGCCTCCTGGATGACCACGCTGCGCGGGCCATCCAGCACCTGATCACTGACGACCACGCCGCGCCTCACGGGCAGGCAATGCATGAAGCGACAGTCCTGATCCGTCGTTTCGAACCAGGGGTCATCGACGCACCAGTCGGCCAGGGGCCGGCGTAGCTCGGTATCCTTAAGTTTGTCGCCGTAGTGCCGGGTCGAGGCCCAGGACTTGGCGTAAATAATATGAGCGCCTTCCAGTGCTTCGGCCCGCTCGTCGGTTTCACGCACGGAACCGCCGCTGGCGGCGGCAGCCTGGGTAGCGCGGTCCATGATGGCTGGCGGCAGTTCGAAACCCTCGGGCCGCAGCACCGTGACATCCATGCCCCGCATGGCGGCCATCTGCAAAGTTGAGGACGGCACGGCCAGGGGCAGCGCGCGGGGATGATAGGCCCAGGAGAGGACGAAGCGGCCACCCTGTTTGGGTACCTGCAGGTCATCCAGGGTTTTCCAGTCCGCCAGGCTCTGACAGGGATGGCCGATGGCCGATTCCATGTTGATCAGGGGCGTGTTCACCAGTTTGCGCAGCGCGTTGAATTCGGTGTCAGCGATTTCCTTATCCAGGCTTTTGCCTTCGGCAAAAGCGCGAATGCCCATGGCATCGCCATAGGCGGCAATGACAGGGACTGCTTCGCGGATGTGTTCCGCTGCCGTGCCATCCATCACGATGCCCGGCCGTGTTTCCAGGCCGTGAATTGACATGTCCGGAGAAATCACAAAGGAACCGCCACCCAGCCGGACCATGGCAGCCTGAAACGAGGCCAGGGTCCGCAGGGACGGACTGAGAAATAGCAGGGACAGCACCTTGCCTTCCAATGCCCTCGGTTCGGGATAGCGCTGCAGCCGACCAGCCAGAGTGACCAGTGCCTCGATCTCTTCCGGTGAAAAATCACCCAGGTCATAAAATTCTTTCATCGACATTCCCTTCAGGCCGCCGGCAGTTTTGCCAGGGCCGCTAGCAGTTGTTCTATATGTTCTGACTCAAGCACCAGTGGCGGCAGCAGGCGAAATACCTGCGGATCTGCACTGGAACCCACCAGGATGCCGGCCGTCAGCAGTTCTGACTGAATTTCCCGGGCCGGCCGTGAGCAACGCACACCCGCGAGCAGTCCCTTGCCCTGCAAGGCAATGGCCGGTCCCACAGGCAGAGCGGCTGCCAGCTGTGCATGTAGTGCGGCGGCGCGAGCCATCAACTCATCCCGTTTGATGACCTCGATTACCGTGCTGATCAGGGCGCAGGCCAGGGGCCCGCCGCCAAAGGTCGTGCCCAGATCGCCAGGTCCGACGGCGGCAGCCACTTCGCCGCTAAGTAGCAGTGCGGAGCAGGGGAAACCCGCACCCAGGGACTTGGCGGTAGTCAGCAGATCCGGGGCGACGCCATAAATATCCGCGGCAAAGGGTGCGCCGCAACGGCCGATGCCTGACTGCACCTCGTCCACAATCAGCAAAGTGCCCGTGGCCTGGCAGCGGGCGGCAATAGCCGTCACGAAGTCAGGCGCCAGGTCATAGGCTCCGGCAACGCCCTGCACCAGTTCCAGAATGACCGCGGCGGTTTCCTCCGTAATGCCCCGGGCAACGGCAGCGGCATCATCCCGCGGAATGAAATCCACGTCGAAAGGGGTGTCGGGAAAACCGTACCAGCGGTCCGCGGATCCCCAGGTAACAGCACCGGCACCGGCGGTCCGCCCGTGGAAACCTTTCTCAATTGCGGCCACCCTGCGTCGGCCCGTCAATCTGCAGGCGATGCGCAATGCGTTCTCGTTAGCTTCGGCACCACTGTTAGCAAAAAATACCCTGTCAAGTTTTCCCGGCGCCATATCGATCAGCGCATCGGCGGCCTGGGCGCGCACTGGCAGGGCGACAGCATTGCTTTGAAAAAACAGCGTGGTGGCCTGCGCCTGCAGGGCAGCTAACAACTCCGGATGGCTGTAGCCCAGGGCAGCCACGGCGTGACCGCCGTAAAGATCCAGAATTTGCTGTTCACCGCACTGCAGGTAAACGCCTTTCGCCGCCGTGGGTTCGATAGGCAACTGCCCGTATACCTGTAGCAGGTGCCTGGCTTCCTGTGCCTGGGCCTTGGTTGCGAATTGATTCATGAGCTCAGATCCACGCCAGGGCCGGCATCTGTAGTCCGGTTGTTTCCGGGATGCCCAGTTGCCGGTTCATCCACTGCACTGCGCCGCCTGCAGCGCCCTTGACCAGGTTGTCGATCACCACGAACACCGCGAGGCTGTCCGCGTCCGTCGCCACACCCAGGTGACAGGCATTGCTGCCCGCCACGTCTTTGATCCTCGGTGTGCCATCGCGGACCTGCACGAAGGGCTGGTTGGCATAAAACTTTGCCAGGGCGCTACGCAGATCATCGGCGTGCATGGACTGCTGCAACCGGGCTTGCACCGTGACATGAATGCCCCGGGCGAAAGGACCGGAGTGCGGCACGAAGTGCAGGCTGGGCCGGGTGCCCGTCAAGTTTTCGCACACCCCCACCACTTCCGGCGCGTGGCGATGGTTCAGGGGCTTGTAGGCATAGAGGTTGCCGTGCCGTTCAGGATGATGCGTGCCTGCCGACGGCGAACGCCCTGAACCTGTGCTGCCCGTGATGCCGACGGCATGCAGGCCGCCTTGCGTGAGCCCCAGTTTGGTCAGGGGTACCGTGGCCATGAGCAAGGCCGTTGCAAAGCAACCGGGGTGTCCTATATGCGGCTTGTCTGTGCTCGCCAGGTGTTCAGGCACAGCACAGGCGAACTGGTCCAGTAAGTGAGTTGCGCCGTGGGCCTGGCCGTAAACCGCTTCGTAGTCTGCTGCGCTTTGATATCTGAAGTCGGCTGAAACATCCACCACCGTCAGCTGCGAGCCCCGCTCGGCGCCTTTGGCCAGGAATTCGGCCACCACGCCCGCACTCGCACCATGAGGCGCTGCGGAAAACAGGGCCGCAGGACCTGCGGGCAATTGTTTAAACAATTCCTCGCGGGTGCTGAAGGTCTGCCCGCCAAAGGCGTTCTGCAACTGCGGGAATACCTCGTTCACCCGCGCGCCCGCCCGGCTTTCGGACAACACGCCGGCCAGCTCCAGCTGCGGATGCTGGGCAATCAGGCGCAGCAGTTCGCCGGCCACATAACCGGTGCCGCCCAGAACAAAGGTGGGTGTCGTGCTCACTGCGCAGACTCCGCTTTACCCGCCAGCTTCAGGCCGGCAGCGACGGCATCACCCAGTTCGCTGCCATCTGTTACGGCATTGATGGCCATTACGCCCAGCCGGTCGTTAATGATCTCGCGACCCACGACGTTATCCGTCGCCGGACCCGTAACAATGTCCGGCTCCAGCTCAAACTCTTCGCGTAACAGCCGCACGCCGCCCCAGGCAGCCACCGGATCATTGGCGCACAGCACCAGGCAACTGAGGGCATCACGGATACCGGAATCCTGCAGGATGGCTTCCACCCCGTAGGCGCCCAGGATGCCGTCACCCAATTCATAGACGATCACATCGGGTGTCCCCGCGGCCAGTTCATTGAGCATCATGCGGGTCACGGCCGGGCCATTGTCCGCCGTGGTGCTGACCACGCCGTAGTCGGTAAAGATCGCGGTGTTACGGGCACCCGCATCTTCCATGGCGAGGATATCGCGACGCAGGGCGACACCGGTGGCTTTAAAGGCATCCACCGTATAACCCAGGTGCCGCAGCCGGCTGATCAGTGCTGCCGCAGCTGCCGTTTTGCCGGCGTTCATGCAGGTGCCGGCAATAGCCACCACCGGCACATTGCGCGTGTCGGTGCCTGCAGTCTTATCCAGACTGGTTCTGCCAACCCGGGCAGTGACGCCGATGCGTTCACCCAGGTAGGGGAAATCCTGCACCGCACCCAGAACCTTGGCATCAAAGGGCGCACCAAAATTCGCGTTAATCGAATCGCAGACACCGAGTACGCCGCCCATATTCAGAACCTGCACCGTATCGCCCGGCGCGAGGCTTGTCGGCAGGTGGCCGGAGTAGCCAAACAGGGCTTTGCGTTGGCCCAGGGCGCCCACGATGATGTCGCCCGGCCGCAACTTGGCCATACGGCCACTGGTCAGTTCCAGCATGTTGTAGCTGGATTTGCTGCTGAGAATCTCGGCAGCAATCAGCACGCCTTCTTCACAGGGAATCTCCGTCGAGACCCGCAGTTCCCGCTTCAGGGGCAGGTCCTGGGCCACGGAGGCAATCTTGTCGGCAATAATGGTTTTCATGCTTGTTCGCCTGCTGCCCGGGTTTGCAGGATCCCCGTCAGCGCCAGAATCTTTGAATAACCGAGCGCATCCTGCGCAGTCCATTCCCCGGCGGCTTCTCCGTACTTACCTTTGGTGGCAGCCATCAGCGAGTGAGCTGATTCCACGCCCTCGACGAAAAAACTGCCCGGCTGCAGCCTCAGCTTTACCTGCCCGGTGACCCGGGCCTGGGAAGAACTGAGCAGGGCTTCAATATCTCGGCACACGGGGTCCAGCTGTTTGCCTTCATGAATAAAGTCGCCGTAACTCGCTGCAATATTGTCCTTGATCCGCTGCTGCAGACCGCTGAGCACGAGTTTCTCCAGCTCGCGGTGAGCCGTGAGCAGAATCTCCGCGGCCGGCGCTTCGAAGGCCACCCTGCCCTTGGTGCCCAGCACCGTATCGCCCAGGTGAATGCCCCGGCCGATGCCAAAGGGTGCGGCCATGGCTTCCAGGGCTTCGATCAGCGCCACCGGCTCCAGGGCCTGGTCGTTCAGGCTCACGGGGATGCCCTGCTCAAAGCCGAGCAATAATTGTTCCGCGGCGTGATTGTTTTCCAGGGCACCGGGGGACAGCACCCAGGCGCTTTCAGGAATGCTGTCCCGCGAGTCCAGAGTCTCGGTGCCGCCAATGGTCACACCCCACAGGCCGCGGTTAATGGAGTAGGCAGACGCCTTGCTGGGCACGGGCAGATTGCGCTCTTCCAGAAAATTCACCTGGGCGGTTCGCTGGAAGGCGTGGTCGCGCACGGGTGCCAGCACTTCCAGCCCGGGATTAACCGTCCTCAGCGCAATCTCAAAACGCACCTGGTCATTGCCCGCCGCTGTGCAGCCGTGGGCGACCGTCGTGCTGCCCCGTTGCGCGGCAACCTCGGCCATCAAGGTCGCCTGGATGCCGCGCTCGGCGCCCACGCACAGGGGATAGAGGTTGCCGCGCCGCACGTTACCGGCAATCAGGTACTGGAGCACCTGGTCAAAAAAGCGTGGCCGTGCTTCCACCAGCACGTGCTCGATGGCGCCAAGGGCCAGCGCACGGGTTTCAAGCTCGGCAGCACTGGTGGCATCCAGGCCGCCGGTATTGATGGTGACCGTGACGACGGGGCGACCATAAGTTTCTTTCAGCCAGGGCACGCAGAACGAGGTGTCCAGGCCGCCTGAGAAGGCCAGCACGATCGGCGAGTTGTCGGTGTTGTCGTTGCTCATCTGTGTTTCCGAAAATCTAGAGTTCAAAGTCTGCTTTGAGTTTTGCCCGCAGGCGTCGTTGGCCAGCGGCACTGTCTGTCGCTACAAAAACCGTGTCATCACCGGACAGGGTGCCGACTATCTCCGGCCAGCCTGTTCGATCCAGGTAAACCGCGACCCTGGCCGCGGCCCCGACTGCGGTGCGAATCACCAGCAGGTTTGCTCCGGCCGCCGCAGCTTCGCGCACAAAGTCCCCCGGTGGTGGCGGGTTCGCCGGCTGCGCATCGCTGTCTGCCTGGCCATATCCCTGGTCCAGCTTTGCAATACCCAGCTGGCGAAGATCCCGGCTCACGCTGCTCTGGGTTGCCGGGATGCCGCGCGACTTCAGCAAGCGCACCAGCTCCGACTGCCGGGACACCGGCTGTTCGCCGATAATCTGCAGGATCGCCTGCTGGCGCTCACTCCGGGCTGCGGCATCGATGGGCATCAATAAATGCGCATAAAATAAAAAGGATGCGCATAATATCAGAACCTGCTCTGCTGTCAACGACCGCTGCAGCCCGGCTAAGATGCCCCGTCCGTTGCCCAGAGAGACTGCATGCAAGCCTTGGAAGTCATCGAAGTTCAGACCGGGTCGACCCCGGACGCCGCCGTCATCTGGCTGCATGGTCTGGGTGCCGACGGACATGATTTCGAGCCCGCGGTGCCTATGCTGGCCCTGGGTCCCGAGCGGCCCGTGCGCTTCCTGTTTCCCCATGCGCCGGTGCGGCCCGTGACCCTGAATGCCGGCATGAGCATGCGGGCCTGGTATGACCTGGCCCACCTGGAACCCGAGCGACAGGAGGACGAGGCCGGCATCCGGGCCGCCGCAGAAGACATCGGCGCCCTGGTAGCCGCCCAGGCCGAGGCGGGGATTCCCAGTCACCGGGTCGTGGTCGCGGGCTTTTCCCAGGGTGGCGCGACGGCACTGTTCACCGGCTTGCGCTATCCGGAGCGACTGGCCGGCATTATTGGCCTGTCCTGCTACCTGCCCCTGCCCCAGACCCTGGCGACAGAAATTGCGTCGGCGAATCAGAACACCCCCATTTTCCAGGGCCATGGTCAGTCGGACCCCGTTGTCCCCTGTGAGTTGGGGCTGGCGAGCCACCGGCTACTGATGGCGGCAGCCTGTCAGGCGGAGTGGCACACTTATCCTCTGGCGCATTCCGTATCGCCCGACGAACTGCAGCATGTGCGCGCGTTTTTACAGCGCTGTCTGCCGCCGCTCAGCGACGCAGCTTAAGGGGCGGGCCCTCGATTCCCAGTTCACGCAGGCTCACATTGCCTTCATCGAACCAGGACTCGATCAGTCGAAAGGCCACCGAGGTGCGGGGCGGCAGTGTGATCGCCCGGTCAGCAATTTCCTGCCGCGTGACCCAGCGTGCAGCGGCGAGTTCGCCATCGTTGAGATGAATCTCGCGGCTTTGCGCCGCGCCGTGAAAGCCGATCATCAGGGCAGCGGGAAAGGGCCAGGGCTGCGAAGCAAAATAGCGGCAGGCGCCGACGCGAATATTGGTTTCTTCGTGGACTTCGCGTCGCACGGCATCCTCCAGACCTTCGCCGGGTTCGACGAAGCCGGCGATAGTGGAGAAGCGATCGTCCGGCCAGTCAGGCTGTCGTCCAAGCAGGCAGGCATCACCGGCATGCACCAGCACGATTACCGCCGGATCCAGGCGCGGAAAACTTCGGTGGCCGCAGCCTTCGCGAGTGCAGGCCATGACGAAGCCGCCGGCCTGGCTCTGATTCGGGGCCCCGCAGACTCCGCAATGGGCGTGCCGCGCGTGCCAGTTCAGCATGGCGCGCGCATAGGCTACCAGGGCTGCATCGCCGGCCGGTAACTCACCCATCACGTGACGCAGTTCCTCAAAGTGTTGCCCCGCGCGCACGCCGGGTTCCGTTTCAGGGTCCAGGTTCAGCGCAAACAAGCAGTGCTCGTCGCGCCGGCCCAGCAAGATAGGGTTGCCCGACTCGGCTTCGCCTGGGGTGAGTTGCTCAGCGACGAAATAGCTCGCGGCCGCGTTCTGGATCAGGCACTGGCCGCGCCACAGGGGCACGAAGCGTGCTGTCGAAGATTGCAGTTCCGCCCGCAGTGCTGCCGGATCATCACGCAGAGCCGTGGCGCGATCCAGCTCACCGCCGGCGAAGGTGATGTCAGGTGACGAACTCATGCAGACACGCTATCCGGGTGGTCGCTGCCGCGCTGGTCACAGGCCGGGCAGCGCTGGTAATCCAGGGCGTAACGATCCTGCACATACGGGGCGTCGCAGAGCGCGCACCAGGCGAAATAGAGTTCTCCACTGACCACCAGCGCATGATAGAGGTTCCAGGTCCACTCGAAACCCAGCGCGGGTGCAGTGAGCAGACTGCGATACATCTCGTAGGCCTGGCAGACCCGATGACCTTCTTCAACCCGCGAGGTCGCGTCGCCCCGGGTGACCGCACCGTCGGCCTGCAGGCGAGTCACCCGGCAATAAATAAACAGGGCTGCCAGCAAGGTCGCCTCCGCCTGGCGTTGGCCATTGCTGACGAAGGGGGCGACCTGCCGCGGTGATTTACCCCGCCGCCGGCGGACCGGCGATCTCCCGGTGTGCTGAAAGTAGCTGGCGACCAGCTTGCGAACCCGGTCCTCCGTAAAGCCTGTACAGGCCCTGATGGTACCCGTTCGGGCCTCATGGCCAATCATGCGCATGGCCAGGTCAAACTTCTCCAGTTCGCCGGCATATCGGTCGTCAGTTACTCGCATCGTCTAAGTCCCCCCTTCGCTGGGAAATGGCTCCCGGGCCCAAATCTGGCCCAAAAATACCTTTTATGGTCGAAAAATCCCATATATAGTATCTCGCACCATCCAAGCCGGGAGTTATTCAATGCAGTGCAAACCGCCAGATAAGCAGTTTTTTGCCGAAATCCGGGATCTGAACCTGGGCTTTCTGCACCTGGTCGCTGATCCCAGGGCCGGTGATGAAGCCCTCGGGATGCTGGCAATGCCGGCGGCAAGCGCGGCTGCTCTGCAGTCCCTTGAAGAGCCTGAATTGTCCCGGGTCGCGTCAGCCCCGGTGTTGCTGGCCCGGCTCGATGACCTGGGCTTCGGCTCGGGCGTGGCCGAGACCATGCCCCTGCCGGCGGGCCTCGATCCTCAATGGAGTCAGCGCGTCAGCCTGTTCGCTGCGGGCTTGCTGACTTATTTGTGGCAGCTTGCCCGACGTCAGCCTGTGGCTGCCTCTCTGTGCCTGGGGCCGGACCCGGCACGGGTGCAGGCGCTGGCACGCCTGACGGGGCAGGAAGTTCTGGCTTGTGGCGCAGTCGCCGGGACAATCCTGCGCGCACGGCGGGTTTTCAGGGCGCCTTTTTTGCCCGAATTGTTGCGCACTGCCAGGCACGGTGCCCCATCCGAGGACCTGCCCGGTCTGGATCTGATCCCCTTGGGTCTGGCCCAGCTTAGGCCTGGCGCTGCCCGTCGGGGTGCTTATTAATTCAACGCCGGTTTGGTCTGTGCGGTATTCAGCGGGCAAAATGGGCGGTCATGCACGCACTGTCCATCAACAACCTGGTCAAGGTTTACAGCAATGGCCTACGCGCCCTCGACGGCATCAACCTGCATGTTGAGGAAGGCGAGTTCTTTGCCCTGCTCGGTCCCAATGGCGCCGGCAAGACCACGGCCATTGGCATTGTCACTTCCCTGGTGAATAAAACTTCCGGGGACGTGCTGGTGTTCGGGCACAACCTGGATCACGATCTGGCCGGGGCCAAGTCCTGCCTGGGTGTGGTTCCCCAGGAACTGAATCTGAATCAGTACGATCGGCTGGATAACATCGTGACCAACCAGGCCGGTTTCTATGGCATTGGTCGGCGGGATGCCCGCCGCCGGGCGCAGGAGTGCCTGGAGCAACTGCAGTTATGGGATCGCCGTGCCGAGATTGCCCGCAATTTGTCCGGTGGCATGAAGCGCCGCCTGATGATTGCCCGCGCGCTGGTCCATCGCCCGCGGCTGCTGATCCTGGATGAACCCACGGCCGGTGTGGATATCGAGATTCGGCGCTCCATGTGGGATTTTCTGCGCGAAATAAACGAACAGGGCACCACCATTATTCTGACAACGCACTATCTGGAAGAAGCCGAGAATCTTTGTCGGCATGTGGCCATCATCGATAATGGCCGCATCGTTGCCCATGACCGGATGACCTCCCTGCTGATGAAGCTGCATCGCGAGGTCTTCGTGCTCAATACACGCGATCCGGTGGTGGCTTTGCCTGTGCTGGAAGACTTCAATGTCCGCCTGCTCAATGAACGCGAGCTGCAGGTTGAGATCACGCGCAACCATGATCTCAATAGCCTTTTCCGCGTGCTCAGTGCCGCCGGAATCCATGTCGTGAGCATGCGTAATAAGGCCAATCGGCTGGAAGAAGCCTTTTTCAGGGTGACAGAGCGCAGTGAGCTGGCAAGCGGCGAGCTGCCTGCGCGAGCCCGGGCATCATGAATTTCGAAGCACAACTGATCAGTTTGTGGACCCTGAGCCTAAAGGAGGTTCAGCGGGTCCTCCGGATCTGGGTCCAGACCATCGTGCCGCCGGCCATTACCATGACTTTGTACTTCCTGATTTTCGGCACCTTGATCGGTCGTCGTATCGGCCAGATGTCGGGCTTTGACTACATGGAATACATCGCGCCGGGGCTGATCATGATGTCTGTCATTACCAACTCCTATGGCAATGTCGTGTCTTCTTTCTTCAGCGCCAAGTACAACCGGCACCTGGAGGAAATGCTCGTGTCTCCCATGCCTAACTGGACCATTGTCCTTGGGCATGTGATCGGTGGCATGGTGCGAGGTTTGCTGGTTGGGCTGGTGGTCACCGTGGTGGCGCTGTTCTTCACCCGGCTTCCGGTGAACAATATTTTCATCACCCTGAGTGTGCTGGTGCTGACCTCGGCCGTGTTTTCCCTGGGTGGGTTGCTCAATGCGATCTTTGCCCGCAAGTTCGACGACGTATCGATTATTCCGTCCTTTGTGCTGGCACCGCTGACCTACCTGGGCGGCGTGTTTTATTCTGTCAGCCTGCTGCCGGAGTTTGCCCAGAAGCTGTCAATGCTCAATCCAATTCTCTACATGGTCAATGCGTTTCGTTACGGCATGCTGGGCGTTTCAGATATCAATATTGGTCTGGCGTATGTGATTATCCTGGCCTTCCTGGCCGGGCTGTTTACCCTGAGTATGGTGTTGATCCAGCGAGGGGTCGGCATTCGCGACTGAGGTTCGGCGATGTGTGGTCGTTTCGCATTTTTCTCACCGGTTGAAGCAGTCCAGTCCTGGTTTCCTGAGGCCCAACTGCCGGCCCTGAAGCCCCATTACAACCTTGCACCTTCTCAGGCGATCGCCGTGCTGCGAGATACGCCCGATGCAGATCGGGAAGTTGCGCTGTTGCGTTGGGGGCTGGTGCCTTCGTGGGCCAAAGACCCGGCCATCGGTCATCGCCTGATCAACGCAAGGGCCGAAACCGTTGCCGAGAAACCTTCGTTTCGGGCGGCTTTTCGCCGACGCCGCTGCGTGATACTGGCTGATGGCTTTTACGAGTGGCAGCCTCGGGAAAGCGAGGCGAAGCAGCCCTGGTTTATCCGCGCAGTCGATGGTGGTCCGTTATTGCTGGCGGGTATCTGGGAGCATTGGGAGCGGGGTGAAAAACCCCTGCAGACCTGCGCCATTATTACCCGACCCGCCAATGAGTTCATGCAGCCTGTCCATCAGCGCATGCCCGTGATGCTGTCCTTTCAGGGCCTGTCTGCCTGGCTGCGGGCAGACGGCATCGAGGCAGCGAGTGCGCAACTGCTGCAGCAGTCACCGGAACTTGAAATGCACCCGGTCAGTCGGGCGGTGAATGATCCTACCCATGACGGGCCAGACCTGATCCGGGCGGCTGTTGACTAGATCGAGTTCGGCTTCAGCGGTCCAGGGAAAAACGCTCGCCCCGGTAGCTCAGGACCACACCGTTAGGCGTGATTTCATCGACGACCGGGCCTTCTTTCGTGCTTTCGCCCTGACGGTACTTGGCCATATTGATAAACACGAAACGGTCGCTGATTTGCGCGCCATAGACGTGCATGTCCAGTCGCAAAGGCCTGATCTCCAGGCGTCCGTCCAGAACCAGTTGCTGCATGCTGGGCACGTCGTCTGTCACGCCGCTGGTCCCTGTTGATGCCGGGGCAGATGCTCGCGTCGGAGAGGACGGCGGCGCGGCGGGCGTTGGGGCGGGCCTGACAGCAGTTGCCGGTGCCTGCTCCACGGCCGGGCTGGCTATGTCCATCTCCGCTGCCAGGGAGCGTACGTCATCGCGCAGCACCGGCACCTGGGCAGGGCGCCGGGCAGGTGCCCGGGGAGCCGGCGGTACGGCGCTTTCCCGGACCACCCGCACGGGTTCGGGTTCATCCGTATCACGCAGCAGCAAGGCGGTAATCAGGACGGCGTTGACTGCGAGGATTGCAGCTACCAGCAGTAACCATTTGCCTTTGTTTGCCGACGCTCGCTGATAACGCACATCGGCGATGCCTGGCGTCGCTTGTTGCTGACGCTCGTTCTCGCTTTTACGCAGGGCATCGAGAATAAAAGACATACCTTAGTTCACCCGGGCCAGTCGCGGCCGGTCCTGTGCACCGAGGTCCGTATTCATCACGATCTGCGTATGATGGCCCACCAGGCCGTCGACAGTCAGCCGGCGTTCGCGCTGGTAGTCTTTAACCCGCTCTTCCAGACTTTGGTCAAACATGTCGGAGCCGACAGGCAGGGCGGGTTCGCCCTGAATGGTGCCGAGGGTTTTACGGATCCAGCGCACGTCGGGATCGCGCATACCCGGGAAGAAAGATTTCACGACGCCGATTTGCGGTCGCCACAGCAGCAGATATTCGCCGAACCAGTAATCACCGAGTTCCTCCACGGCCACACGGAACTGCTGATCCTTGATGGTCAGCACCGCGTAGTTTTCGCCAAGACCAGAGAGCACGACCTGATGCTGAGTGCCGCTGTCATCGCGCAGGGTCAGGATCACCGGGCGGTCCAGGCTGCGGACCTGGGACAGGGAGCCGCGCTGAAACAGGCAATACAGCTGATACTTTTCTGCCTGCTTGCAGGCCTGTTGCGGGCCCTTGGAGTAATCGGTATTCCACAGGCCAAACAGGGTATCGAAGGCCCGGTCCGTGCTGGTTCTCTCGGCATTCGCCGTCAGCATCGCCCCCAGGGCGATCAAGGGTTCATCGATGAGTTCGTCGGTACTGAGTTCCACCACCGGTGCCGGCTCGGAGCGCATCACTTCGGTCTCGACTGCCGGCACGGCCGGCATGGCAGGTGGGGCAGGCGGTGCACTGGCCTTTGTGGGTGCGGGATCGACGGTTTTTGCTGCGGGCATGAATAGCCAGGCAGCACCCGCCGCCGCCAGCACGAGCGCTGCGGCCAGAGGCAAGCCGAAGCGCCGCCAGCGGCCGCGCCGCACGCCCCTGCGACCATAAACTTCATCGGCCGCGCCGCGCACCAGGGTCGGCGTAACGACCCGGCTTTCCTGGGTGAAGGCGCCGAGCAGGGAGCGATCCGCGATGACGTTAATGACCCGGGGTACGCCGTCGGATAGCCGGAACAGCTCGCGTTTGGCTGCTGTGCCAAAGATCTCGCCCACGGCACCGGCCACGCGCAGTCGGTGATCGATGTAGGCGGTGGTTTCCTCGCGGGTCAGGGGTTCCAGGTGATAGCGGCCGGTAATACGCTGCGCCAGTTGGCGCATGTCATTACGCGAGAGTAAATCTCTCAGCTCTTCCTGACCGATAAGAATGATCTGCAGCAGCTTTTGCTTGGCGGTCTCCAGGTTAGTCAGCAAGCGCACCTGCTCAAGTACATCAACCCGAAGATTCTGAGCTTCATCGACGATCAGAATTGTTCGCCGGCCGCGGCCGTGATTACTCAGCAAGAAAGCGTTCAGCGCATTGGTCAGCGCTTTTATGCTGTCCTGGGCGGCAGGCAGCGGTACACCCAACTCTTCGCAGATCGCGCTGAGGAACTCGATGCGTGAGAGCTGCGGATTGAGAATCAGGGCGACGTCGGCGCCTTCGGGCAGTTGCTGCAACAGGCTGCGCACCAGGGTGGTCTTGCCGGTCCCCACTTCGCCCGTGAGCTGGATAAAGCCACCGCTCTCGTTCACGCCATACAGCAGGTGCGCCAGACCTTCTGTATGACGCTCGCTCATAAAGAGGTAGCGCGGGTCAGGCGTAATTGAGAATGGCTTTTCGTTCAGGCCGAAGAAACTGGTGTACATGGCGCTACTGGCGACAACCTGGTTGTTATTCTAGAGGGTCGATGGCCGGCTCGCATGAGCGCGAGCCGGACTAATGGTCACGCTCGACAATGAGCCGGGCCAGGTAGGTCAGATAGTCTGCCCGGGACCCGAAGCTGTCCAGTTCATGCAGCGCGGCAGCCAGTAATTCCGCCACCCGCGCCCGGGCCTGCTCCATGCCGAAAAGGGCTGGGTAGGTGGCCTTGGAACGGGCCTCGTCCGCGCCCTGCTGCTTGCCTATGACCTCCGTTTCCCCCTCCACGTCGAGGATGTCATCGCGAATCTGGAAGGCCAGGCCCAGGTAGTCAGAGAAGCGTTCCAGAGCATGGGTTCCGTCCAGGTCCGGCCGCGGCGGGCAGGCGGCTGCCGACATGATGCTCGTGCGCAGCAGGCGCCCGGTTTTCAGCCGGTACATGTGCTCCAGTTCAGCGGCCTCCAGGCGATTGCCTTCAGAGGCCAGATCAATGGCCTGGCCGCCCGTCATGCCCTCAGAGCCGCAGGCTTCGGCCAGGATGTGGACCAGCGCAACCTGGGTGTCGGCATAGGGCACCAGGGCCGGGTCCGTGCACAGCACGTCAAATGCCAGGGGTTGCAAGGCGTCGGCCGCCAGGATCGCCGTGGCTTCATCAAAAGCCTTGTGGGTGGTGGGCCGGCCGCGGCGCAGGTCATCGTTATCCATGGCCGGCAGGTCATCGTGAACCAGGGAAAAGGCGTGCATTAGCTCAATGGCGACGGCCGGAGCATCCAGCAAGGCAGGATCGGTGCCCAGGGCCTCGCCGGCCGCATAGACCAGCAGCGGCCGGATGCGCTTGCCGCCCCCCAGCACGGAATAGCGCATGGCTTCGTGCAGACGGTGCGGGGGAATCTCCAGCGCTGGCAGCCAGCGGTCCAGCGCTGCCTCGATTCGTGCCTGGTATTCGTCTGTTTTGCTCGCGCCGTCCATTTTTCGCCTGTTGTCCAACGGGGCGCAAAGCATAGTCGCATCGAGGCTAGCCACCAAACGGCCGTCGCTGGGGGCCGCTTATAATGCCGGCCCTGCTCCTGAAGTCCGCTGTCCCTTATGCCGAAATCGAGCGCCACCGCTGTCGCCCATCCCAACATTGCCCTGATCAAGTATTGGGGCAAACGCGAGCAGGCGAGCAATCTGCCTGCCGTTGGCTCCCTGTCCATCACCCTGGATGCGCTGCGTACCCGCACAACGGTGTCCTTCGACAGCAGCCTTGCGGCAGACCGACTGATCCTGAACGGTGCCGCCGCGCCCGCCGAGCAGCCGCGCCTGATCAGTTGCCTGAATGCCTTGCGGGCCCTAGCCGGCAGCCAGGACTCGGCCCTGGTAGAGAGCGTCAATGACTTTCCCACGGGTGCCGGGCTGGCCTCGTCCGCGTCGGGCTATGCCGCCCTGGCGGTTGCCGGCGCCGCCGCCCTTGGCCTGGACCCCAGGGATCCGCGGCTTGAAGAGGTGGCGCGCATCGGTTCGGGTTCGGCGCCGCGCTCCCTGTTCGGTGGTTTCGTCTTGCTGAACAATACGCCGTCGGGTACCCACTGCAGTTGCCTGCAGCCGCCCCAGGACTGGCCGCTGCAGGTGGTGGTGGCCGTCACCTCGGAGGCCGGCAAGGCAGTCAGTTCGCGCGATGGCATGACGGACAGTCAGCACACTTCGCCGTATTACCCGGCCTGGGTAGAGACTCATGAGGCCGACCTGAGCCAGGCTCAGGCGTTCATCGCACAACGCGACTTTCTCGGGCTGGCGGAACTGGCCGAACACAATTGCCTGAAGATGCATGCGGTGATGCTCACCACGCGTCCGGCCCTGGTTTACTGGTCGCCGGTTACCCTGGCCTGTATGCAGAAGGTGCAGGAATTGCGCGCCGCTGGCATCCCGGTCTTCTTCACCATCGATGCGGGACCGCAGCTTAAGGCCGTGTGTTTGCCCGAAGCTGCCGACGAGGTGGCCGCGGCCCTGGCGGCGGTGCCGGGCGTGCTGCGCCTGATACCCGGCGGCCTGGGCGAAGGCGCACGAGTGATTCCTGCCGATGGTTGAAGGCCAGGCCCCCGGCAAGCTATTGCTGACCGGCGAGTATGCGGTGCTCAGGGGCGCGCCCGCCGTCGCCCTGGCAATGGGCGGGCCGGCCCGGGCCCGCGTCAGTCAGGCCGTTGCCGGCGAGTTTCGCGACGCCCAGGGTGACCAGACCTGGCCCTATAGTCTGGGGCAGGGAGACGGCGTTCACTGGCACGCCGGCGATCCGGGTCAGGCCGGGCGCCTGCCGGCGGCCGTGCTGGCCGAGTGCCTGCGTCGCTGGCCGACGCCGCTGCAGTCCCAGCCCCTGGCCCTGGAGCTAGATACCTCGGCATTTCGTCGCCTGGATGCCGACGGCGCACCACTGAAATTTGGCCTGGGCTCCAGCGCCGCCCTGGTTGTCGCCCTGACCGGTGCCGTGGTGTCTGCGCTGAATATTGATGCCACGCCTGCCCAGCTGCGTGACTGTTGCCTGGATGCTCATCGCGCCTTTCAAGGCGGGCAGGGGAGCGGCGTTGATGTGCTGACCGCCCTGCAGGGTGGCTTGTTGCTGATGGCAGATTCGGTTTCGCGGCCCGTGCCCATTGGCTGGCCCGCTGACCTGCACCTGGTAACCGTGTGGACAGGCCATTCAGCATCGACGCCGGCCCTGATTAAGCAGTTCGACGTCTTTGCGCAGCAGCATGCGCAAGCTTTTGCCGACTGTCTGGCACAACTGGTTACGGCGGCACATGAGGCTGCGGGTGCATGGCGCAGCGGCGTGTCCGGGAAAATACTGGCGGCCGTGCAGAACTATGCCGACGCGTTGCGCGCGCTGGATGTGCAGGGTGATATCGGCATCTGGACGCGCGAGCATGAAACCCTGGCAGATCTTGCCGCGTCGAACGGGGCAATCTACAAATCTTCCGGCGCGGGTGGCGGCGACCTGGGCTATGCCCTTAGCGATTCAGCCGAGGCGGCGGCGGCGCTTACCGAAGCAATGACGACGGCGGGTTTTCATGTGCTGCCCGCAACGCCTCAGGCGGTGGCGGGACTAGTGGTGACAACAGAAGCCTGAAGGCCGCCGGCTTACTGCACGTAGCGGTAGTACTCGATGCCGGCATCCTGAAATGGTCCGGCGGATTCCTGGCCGATGCGATCCACCACGAATTCGGCGCGGGGTTCGTAGGGAATGGAGCCGCGCCGGGGGCGTTGCCCGCGAAGTTCTATGTACTGGTCGAAACTGAGGTCGATCCTGGGCGACAGGGCCGCGTCGAAGTCGATCTGCACCGCCGCCTTTTCCCAGCCGGGCACCATGGTCATGGGCAGCACTTCAGCTGCATCACCGCTGCCATAACCCACCAGCAGAACTTCCTCGCCCGCCAGCTTGACGCCCTGCTCGGCGCCTTCGGCGAGCCCGGCGGCGAGCCAGGCAGGCAGGGCAGCGGTATACAGGTTGCCCATTTCGCACATGGCTTGCGCACCCAGTTGCATGCGTCCCTGGATGACATCGCGAAAGGTATCGGTCTTGCGGAAACTGCGCATGACCCGCAGGGACAGCGGAAAGATTTCTTCGGTAATGCGGTCGCTCACGGCGAAATCCATCAACCGCGGCCGGCGTTTCAGTTCGTCCAGAACGTCGGCGGCGTCGATGCCCGCACTGTGACAGTAGCCACCGAGTTCTTCGAGATCTGTCTCGTCGCCATGAGCGAGGGCAAACAGATAGGCCATGGACCAGCCTGTTTCCGGCATCCGGTGATAGGGGCGGTGCATGAATACGGCCTGCAGGGAGCGCAGGTAGTCGATGGCGCGGAAACCGCGGCGACCGTACATATCCTCCAGTGCCCGCTGCATTTCATCCACATAGCAGCCGGTAGAGTACTTGCCGTTGAATACCGGGATGTCGACGAATTCCGGACTTGCCCCGGTGCCGTTGCGGTTAATCAGCGGCTTGCGAAAATCCACGCCGCGATAGTCTGACGCGGTGCCCGACTGCGACGGGTTAAGAATTCCGATGGCGGGATCACGCTCCAGCAACGCTGCCACCGCGCCCGCACCCTGGGTTGGTTCTCCGCTGCTGCCGCGGGAATACAGTGCTTTGTCCGTGCTCACCACGATGGCGACCGAGTCTTCGCCGTCTGTCGCCAGGAATCGCAGGGCATTCTTGATTCCGTAGACACCACCCAGGCAAGCGTGCTTGAACTCTGGCACTTCGCAGTGACGTGATAGCGGAGCGCGACCTTCTGCCAGCAAGGCGCTATCGACCATGCCCTTGATAATGACGGCGCCGGCTGAATTGTCTGTGCTCGACTCCGTCCCCAGGGCCAGGTAGCGGACGCGGGAGGTATCGACATCGTAATTGCGAATGAGCCGGAGCACGGCATTGGCTGCCATGGTGTAAATGCTCTGGTCCGGGCCCACTAGCCGAAAGCCGGTACCGACAACCTTGCGAATCTTGTCCCAGTCAGCACCGGTCCAATGGCACCAGGCGCGCAGGTCTACCCGATAAGGGGGAACGTAGACAGCGAGTCCGCTAATGCCTGTGGCTGGAATGCTCATAAACCCACTGGGGCCCGGGGCTACTCGACCGTAATACTAATTACGCTGGACATGATCGGCGGATCATGGGGCACGTGATTACCGTCGCCCAGCACCAGCTGCAAGCTGTGTGTGCCGGGGGCGAGTTCCAGCGTGGTTTCTGTCTGTCCTTTGCCGTAGTGCAAATGCTGGGCATCTTTGGGCACTGGCATGGACGGGTCAGCGAGTTCGGTATCCACCAGCAGATGATGGTGGCCGCTGTTCGCTGCCATATCGCCGGCAGCTGTGACGCTGACGCCACTGACGCCAAACTTCACCGTGACCGGCGAGGTCACGGTCGTGCCATTCATGGGCGTGATGAAGAACACGGCCGCTCCGGGTGGTGCGGGTGAGCGCGGCATGGCAACGGGCGCCGAGTCAGGCGCCTGGGCGGCGGTCTCGGAAGGGGGTTCTTGCTGTCCGCAGGATTGCAGCGCAAGGGCCACGCCGCAGAGAAAAATAGCGGTGGCGAGCTGTTTCATGGGTAGGTTCGCGTTGCCCTAAAGCAACGATGTTAGCGCACCGTTACCCCAGTGTCATGAAGGGCTTGGGGCGTCCGCGGGGCTGTCAGGCGCTTTTGCCGGGGTCTTTTTACGTTTCCGGGTGACCTTGCGACGGGCCTTGGTGCCCAGCTCTGACGAGTCGAAATCATCCACATTAACGACATTCATGACCTGTTCGTCCAGGGCCCGCAGCTGCTCGGCCTCCGTGGCTGTCAGCACGCCGGCTTGCTGCGCCTCGTCAATCTGGGCCAGGGGATTCTGGGCCTTTAGCAGGCCGGCTCGCCGCGCATCGCGCAGTTTGTCCTGCAAAGGCGAGGCCTCGATGGCGGCCACCAGGGCCTGCTGGAGTTCGCCCAGGGCATTACCCGGATCTGGCGTCACGTAGCTCTGGCGGCACAGTCGTGCGCGGCTGTCGGTGGGGTGGGTGATCAGGGCCACAATCTTCTGGCCCAGTTCGTCTGACGGCGCAAAGTAGGTCCGGCCCCGCGGAAAGACCAGCAGCCGCAGCACCCGGCCTGCCCAGCGATTGGGCAGATTGCGCAGCAGTCCATGTAGCTGCTCCTGGGCCTGGTAGAGGAGGCTGCGGCAGGCCCATTCCACCAGGGGCAGGTCCGCGTCCGGGCTGCCCTCGTCCTGGTAGTGCTTGAGTACCATGCTGGCCAGGTAGATGGCGCTGAAGACATCACCCAGGCGGGCTGACAATTGTTCCTTGCGTTTGAGGGCGCCGCCGACGGTCAGCATGGCGACATCGGCGGCCAGGGCAAAGGCGGCGCTATAACGATTGATGTGCTGGTAATAGCGAGCCGTCGGACCAAATACCGGTGAAGGCGTGGCGCGCGCGTGGGTCAGGGCGAGTACGAAAGCCCGTGCCGCATTGCTCACGGCAAAGCCCATGTGACCGAACAGATGCTGGTCGAAATCCTGCAGGGCTTTTTCAAAGTCCGGCTCTTGAGCCGCCGCCATTTCCTTCAGCACAAAGGGGTGGCAGCGCACGGCACCCTGACCAAAGATGATCAGGCTGCGGGTCAGGATGTTGGCGCCTTCCACGGTAATGGCGATGGGAATGGCCTGATAGGATCGCCCGAGGTAATTCTTCGGCCCGAGCATGATGCCCTTGCCGCCCTGCACGTCCATGGCATCGTCGGCAATTCGGCGGGCAAGTTCCGTGCAGTGATATTTAAGAATGGCTGAGGGTACGGCCGGCTGCTCGCCGCGGCCAATGGCGGTGGTGGTCACGCTGACCGCCGCATTAATAATGTAGGTATTAGCGGCCATGCGGCCCAGAGCTTCGCCCACCCCTTCAAAGCGGCAGATGGGCAGGCCGAACTGGCGCCGCACCCGGGTATAGGCACCGGAGTTCCATACCGCAGCCTGGGCGCCGCCCATGGCGTTCGCCGGCAGGACAATGGCACGGCCGGCAGACAAGAGTTCCACCAGCATTTTCCAGCCCTGACCGGCTCGTTCCTTGCCGCCGATAATGGCATCCAGAGGAACAAAGACATCCTTGCCACTGGTCGGGCCATTCTGAAAAGGAATATTCAGCGGCAGATGTCGCCGACCGATTTCTATGCCGGGCAGCTTGGTCGGAATCAGTGCGGCAGTGATCCCGTACTCATCCTGGTCACCGATGAGGTGATCCGGATCATAGAGTTTGAAGGCCAGGCCCAACACCGTCGCAATGGGCGCCAGGGTGATGTAACGCTTTTCCCAGTTCAGGCGAATGCCAATGACTTCTTCGCCTTCCCATTCGCCGCGACAGACAATTCCGCTGTCGGTGATAGCCGACGCATCGGAACCCACACGAGGGGAGGTCAGGGCGAAGCAGGGAATTTCCTCGCCGCTGGCCAGCCGCGGCAGGTAACGCTGTTTCTGCGCATCCGTGCCGTAGTGAATCAGCAGTTCGGCCGGACCCAGCGAGTTCGGCACGCCGATGGTGGACGCAGCAACGGTGCTGCGACCGGAGAGCTTGGTGAGAACCGAGGCAACGGCAAACGCAGAAAAGCCCAGACCACCGAATTCCTCGGGGATGATCATGGCGAAAAAGCGTTGCTTGAGAATGAAGCTCCAGACCGGCTTGGGCATGTCGCCCAGTTCGTGGGTGATCTGCCATTCGTCGAGCATCCGGCAGAGTTCTTCCGTGGGGCCATCCAGAAAAGCCTGTTCAGCTTCGGTCAGGGAGGGGGCCGGTAAAGAAGTCAGCTGGCTCCAGTCGGGTCGGCCGGTAAACAGTTCGCCTTCCCACCAGACCGTGCCTGCATCCAGGGCCTCGCGCTCGGTATCGGACATCTCCGGAACCATGGTTCGGTACACGCGTAGCAGCGGCGCTGTGATGTTTTCCCGCCGGAACTCAGTCAGGTTTAGCGCCGCCAGACCCGCGTAGAGCAGCCACAGGAACAGCAGCCAGATAAAGGGGCCAGTGAGCAGCGAATATAGAAGCAGCGCGCCGCCCAGAATCAGCGTTGAACGCTGCAGTGTTTCGCGCCGGTAGGCCAGTGTCAGGGCTACCGCCGCCAGGGCAAGGCTCAGAAATAACCAGGTAATAAAGCCACTCAATGCGTCATCCCTGCTGGTTAAAAGCGGCCCGTGCCGCGGGGTCAGTGACTATAGCGCACCGAGCGTGTCGGCATTGTGAACCGGTTAATGGAACTATTCGGTGGCCTAATACAAACGGAGCCGCTTGCGCGGCTCCGTTTTTCCGGTCTTTCGTGTTGCCCTAAAGCAGGTCGGCGACGTCCGCCCGCTCTGCGCGGAGTTCCTGATCCGTTGCGGTCATGCGCTCGCGGCTGAAGCTGTCAATTTCCAGATCCGGCACGATTTCATAGTGACCCTGACGGCAGCGGCACGGGAAAGAGTAAATGATGCCCGGCTCGATGCCGTAGCTGCCGTCCGCCGGCACGGCCATGCTGACCCAGTCGTCACCCGGGGTGCCCAGGGCCCAGTCGCGCACGTGGTCGATGGCGGCGGATGCCGCCGAGGCGGCACTGGACAGTCCCCGCGCCTTGATGATGGCGGCACCGCGTTGCTGAACCGTCGGGATGAAGTCATCCACCAGCCAGTCTTGCTCCACAAGTTCTGCAGCCTCGCGCTCGCCGACCAAGGTATGCGAAATGTCGGGATACTGGGTGGCTGAGTGATTGCCCCAGATCGTCATGTGCCGTATCTGGGTCACATGTGTGTCGGTTTTCGCTGCCAGCTGGGCCAGGGCGCGATTGTGATCCAGCCGAGTCATGGCGGTGAAATTGGCCGGGTTGAGATCCGGTGCATTGGCCTGCGCAATCAGCGCGTTGGTATTGGCCGGGTTACCGACCACCAGTACTTTGATATCCCGACTGGCATGAGCATTCATGGCTTTGCCCTGGGCCGAGAAGATCTGGGCGTTGCCCTTGAGCAAATCTGCTCGCTCCATGCCGGGACCCCGGGGTTTGGCACCGACCAGCAGCGCATAGTCTGCGTCCTTGAAGGCCACATCGGCCTGATCCGTGGCAACAATGCCATGCAGCGTTGGAAAGGCGCAGTCGTCGAGTTCCATCGCAACGCCTTTTAGCGCATCAAGGGCCGGCGGAATCTCGAGCAGTTGCAGAATCACCGGTTGATTGGGGCCCAGAAGCTGCCCTGAAGCAATTCGAAAGGCGAGTTGGTAGCCGATCTGGCCGGCCGCACCGGTAATGGTGACTCGGGCTGGGTTAGTCATGTGTCTTTCCTGTCTTAAATTCGCAGCGCGCAGCCGGGATGCCGGCGCGTGGGGGCCGGGATTCTATCACCGCGGAGAATTATTGCTGAGGGCCCGGGTCGGCCGGCTACTCGTTAACGGCTTTAAAAGCCAGCACCTGGGCGTTATAGCTGTCTGCCAGCGAGCGCATGGATTCGCGTGCGGCATTCTTCCGGGACTGTCGGTCCTGCTGGGCTGAAGGCTCGGGCAGGGGCTCAGTATCGATACACTTCAGGTAGGCTTCCACCTGGGCGATATAGGCCGTAACGCTTTGCTTGGCCCTCATCATCTCGGTTTCTGAGGCCTGCGAGCCGTCGGGCACGGAGACGGCCGGCGGATAGGTGCAGGCGGCAAAAACCGGTCCGGCGACGAGACTCGCAATAACGATCAAGATGGCGGTGCTGAATTTGATCATTTCACCTATCCCCTCCCCAGAGCTTCGCAGGGACTGCCTGGTGGCGCCTGCTGAAGACGGGATTATGCCTCAGGCCGCGTTGCCCATGCCTGAGATATGTCCCGGGCGCCTGAAAGCACCGTTGTCGGCCGACCGGATGCCAGGCGCTTGAGCGCCAGTCCCATCAGCCTGTCCCTGCGACAGGTGGGTATGCGGTATCCGGCCGCCGGCGATGTGCCTGCCGTCCTCAGGGATATCAACCTGGAAATCCCGGCCGGCGACTATCTGGTGATCGTGGGTCGCAGCGGCTCCGGCAAGTCCACCCTGTTAAATCTGCTGGGCTGTCTTGACCAGCCCAGCCAGGGTGAGGTGCTCGTCGGCGGGCAGTCTACTCGTGCCATGACGGAAACCGAACTGGCCGCTGTGCGACGGCGGGACATCGGTTTCGTGTTCCAGTCCTTTAACCTGATTCCGACCTTGACGGTCCGCGAGAATTTGCTGGTGCCGTTGCAGCTTAACGGGGCCGAGTCCGAGGCAGCGGCCGAACGGGTGTTCAGTCTGCTGGCGGCCGCCGACCTAAAGGATCGCGAGGCACGTTTCCCCGAAGAGTTATCGGGGGGTGAGCAGCAGCGGGTCGCGATCATGCGCGCGATCGCCCACGAGCCGGCGGTTCTGATCGCGGACGAGCCCACGGGTAACCTGGATTTACCGACAGCGCGCCTGATTCTCGAACTACTGGAGTCTTTCGGTCATGGCCAGGGACGCACTCTGATCATGGCGACCCACAGTCGCGAAGTCATGGGCCGGGCCCAACGGGTACTCCAGATCAGCGAGGGACGTTTGCTTGAGGTCACCGCCGCGGGACCGGTCCCTTGACAGCTGCTGCAGTGAATCGATCGCTGTTGCTGCTGGCCGGCCTGCGTTTTTATCTGCGTCACCCGGGTCAGCTGGGCCTGACCGTAGCGGGCATTGCTCTGGGGGTGGCCACTGTGGTCGCTATCGACTTGGCGGCTTACAGTTCAGGCCAGGCTTTCGAAGCCTCCACGCGCCTGTTCCGGGGCCAGGCGACCCATGAAATCAGTCGCCCCGGGGACAGCCTGCCGGATGATTTGCTGGCGCGTGTGCGCCGGGACTATGGCATTGCGATGTCCGCACCGACGGTGGAAGGCCGGTTGCGACTGGCCGTCGAGCCCCGACGCAGCATTAGTCTGATTGGTATCGACCCGCTGTCGGCTGCACGGGTGGGTGGCGCGACGGCTGCATTCGCTCCCGGGGCGTCCAATTTTGCCGGGCTAATGACTCAGCCCGGGGCGGTTCTGATCTCCGCCGCGGTGGCACAGGAACTGGGGGTCGAAACGGGCGACGAGCTGAAGTTGCTCGATGGCGGCGGCGAAAGCCTGTCGATTATCGGCCAGGTGCCCGGCGAGTCGGGCGAGCGTTACCTGCTGGCGGACATCGCCACGGCGCAAGAAATTCTGCAACGAACCGGTCAACTGACGCGCATCGATTTGCGTTTGACGGCGGACCAGGCCGGCTTGCTGACCAGCCAACTCCGTCAGGAGGGTTTACAGCTGCGTCCCGTGGCCGCGACCCTGGGGCAGGTGGATGCCATGACGCGTTCCTTCCGCATCAATCTCCAGGCGCTGAGTCTGTTGGCCCTGCTGGTTGGTGCGTTCCTGGTATTCAGTACCGTCAGTTTCTCCGTAGTGCGACGACGGGAAATGTTTGGGCTGTTTCGCAGCCTCGGTGCGCGGCGCCGCGAAGTTTTGCAGCTGGTGCTGACGGAAATCGTTGTGCTTGCCGCCGCCGGCGTGGCCCTGGGTTTGCTCGGCGGCATCGTTCTGGGCAGCGGGCTGGTCAGCCTGGTGCTGCGTACTATCGGTGATCTGTATCTGAGTACCAGCGTCGATTACTTCGGTGTTTCTCTGCCCTTGCTGCTCAAAGCCGCCCTGATCGGTTTTGGCGCCAGCCTGGGCGCAGCCGCGTGGCCGGCCATCGAGGCTGCCCGGGCGCCGCCCCGGCGGGCCATGCTGCGCGCTTACCTGGAGCGGCAGGGTCGCCAGGCTGCGGGCAGTCGTCTGCTGTTGTCCGTGGCCCTGGCTTGTGCCGCGGCAGTTTTGCTCCTGTTCACTCGCGAACTGCGCCTGGCTTTCGTGGGCATATTCATGGTCCTGATTGCCGCTGCGGTGGCGGCGCCCCCCCTGGTGCAGTTCAGCATGCGAGGCCTGGCTGCTGCCAGTACCTGGCTGCCCTTGAGCTATGCCGCGCGCTCGGTGGCAGCCAACCTGAGTCGAACGGGTCCGGCCGTGGCTGCGCTGATGATTGCCGTGGCAACTTTCAGCGGCGTTGGTCTGATGATTGGCAGTTTTCGCCTGAGCGTAGACGAGTGGTTGAGTTACAGCCTCGATGCGGATGTGCTGGTGCGACCAACGGACTCACGTGCACTGGCGGCGTCCGGCGAAGAAGCTGACTTGCTGGCTGAATTGCGGCGACTGCCCGGCGTGATGGACTTGAGCCTGAGTCGTCGACGCGCCTTGCCCGATGGACAAGGCATTGCGACGCTGCTCGCTGTGCAGCCGGCCGTGCAGGGTCGCTGGCCGCAAAGTGAGCAGCCCCGCGCGCGCGTACTGGCAAGTCTTGCGCGCCCGGATCAGGTGCTGGTGTCTGAACCTTTCGCCCGCAAACGCGACGTGGCTGAGGGTGATGCTTTGTCCCTGCTGACACCAGCTGGCGAGCGCGAATTTAGCATTGCGGCAACGTTCGTGGATTACTCCACAGATCTTGGCCTGGTGGCTATGGAGCTGGGTCGTTACCGGCAGCTGTTCGGTGATCAGCAACTGGACACCATTGGCGTGTTCACCGCGACCGGCCAGACGGCGACGGTGCTCGCTCAGGTAGAAGATCTGGCAGATCGGCGGGGTGATCTGCGCGTGACCACCAGCGCCTTTTTGCGGCAGCTGAGCCTGCTGGTTTTCGATCGGACCTTCACCATTACCCAGGTTCTGCGATTAATCGCCGGGCTCGTTGCTGTTATCGCAGTGATCAACGCGCTGCAGGCGCAGCGGCTGGACAGCCGGCGCGAAATCGCGACCTTGCGGGCGCTGGGCTTTTCTCCCGGGCAGGTGCTGCGCCTGGGGGAAATGCAAAGCTTGCTGCTGGGTACTGGGGCGGGCGTGCTTGCTGTGCCCGTCGGCATTCTGATGGCCTGGCTGCTCATCGTCGTGGTCAATCGCATCGCCTTTGGCTGGAGCATGGTTTTTGTCATCGACTGGTGGCTGGTTAGTCAGGGTGTGCTGCTGGCCGCGGTCGCCGGCCTGCTGGCCGGCTGGCTGCCCAATCGACGCAGCCTGCGCGAGTCGCCGGCCGTCGCCCTGCGCGCGGACTGATGCGTCGCGTCCTGTTGATTTTTAGCCTGGCCCTGACCGGCCTGCTTGTCGGGGTGCTGGCTTTGCGCGAGGGCAGCGATACGCAATCCGTTCAGGTACGGGCCAGTGTTCGCAGCCTGCTCGGACCGGGTGACGAGGCGGGCTTCCGGCGCGCTGAAGCACCCGGTGAAATTCGCCTGCCAAGGGATCATGGACCCCATCCCGACTATCGCAGCGAGTGGTGGTATTTCACCGGTAACCTGAGCGGAGAATCCGGCCGCGAGTTCGGTTTTCAACTGACCTTCTTTCGCTTTGCGCTGGCGCCAACTGCGCCGGCGAGTCCATCGGCCCGTTCTTCGTCTTGGGCCAGCGACCAGATCTACATGGCGCACTTTGCCCTGACCGATGCATCGCGGGACGAACATCGCGTGGTGGAGCGCCTGGCGCGCGGCAGTGCCGGGCTTGCCGGCGCCCGGCTCGAGCCCTTTGAAGTCTGGCTCGACGACTGGGTCGCACAAAGCACCGGCGTTGAGTTTCTGCCCTTGCAGCTGTCTGCCCGGGATGCTGCCAGTGGCATGGAACTGGTGCTGGAACTGTCGCCGGGCAAGGAGCCCGTGCGCCAGGGTCAGGACGGGCTCAGCCAGAAGGGCGCCGGATCCGGCAATGCTTCCTGGTACTACAGCTACACGCGCCTGCCGGCAGCCGGCAGTCTGCAGGTGGGCGGCGAGCAGCATGCGGTCTCAGGTTTTGCCTGGCTGGATCGAGAATGGAGCACCAGCAGTCTGGATGCCGGCGTCCAGGGCTGGGACTGGTTCAGTCTGCAGCTGGATGATGGCCGCGATTTGATGATCTATTCCCTGCGCCAGGTCGATGGTCAGTCCGCGCCCCAGTCCGCCGGCAGCCTGGTGGCGCGCAATGGGAATAGCAGGCTGTTGAGCCTGAATGATTTTGAACTGCAGCCTGTGCAGTCATGGCGCAGCCCGGCCACCGGAGTCAGCTGGCCCCTGGTCTGGCGGCTGCGCCTGCCGCAGGAGGCCATGGAGCTGGAAGTTCGCCCGACCGTGAGCGATCAGGAGCAGGACCTGAGCGTGCGTTACTGGGAAGGGTCGGTGGACGTGTTTGCGCCCGGCGGCCAGGAGCGCCTGGGGCGCGGCTACATGGAGCTCACGGGTTATCAGCCGCCTTCGGCAAATAGCTTGCCGTAGGTCGCCGCCCCGCTGCGAGATTCGTTCAGCAGACGCAGATAGTCTTCGCCGTCCATGGGTGAGCCAAAGAGCAGGCCCTGCACATAGTCGCAGTTCAGACTCTTGAGCAAATCGAGTTGGTCACCGGATTCCACGCCTTCAGCCACGACTTCCATATTCAGGTTGTGGGCCATCTCGATAATGGTGGCGCACATCGTGGCGTCGTCCGGTTTAGTCACGGCGTTCGTGACGAATGACCGATCGATCTTCAGGGTATTGATGGGGAACTGCTGCAGGGCGCTCAGGGAAGAGTAGCCGGTGCCAAAGTCATCTATAACCAGGTGCAGGCCCATCTGTTCCAGCTCGCGCAAGATCCGCACGGCGCGTTCGGGATTCTCCATCAGGGTGCTTTCCGTGATCTCAAGTTCCAGGCAGTCCGGCGTGATGTCGTGCCGGCGAAGAATACGATTCAGACGCCTGGCAAAGTTGGGTTGGCTGAGTTGCTTCAGGGAAAGATTGACTGAGATGCGGCCCAGATCAGGCACTCGTTTGTTCCACCGGGCATAGTCGGCACACGCGCGATTGAGTACCCACTCGCCGATTTCCAGAATCAGGCCGGTTTCCTCGGCCAGGGGAATAAATTCCGAGGGCAGGACCAGGCCGTGTTCCGATAGTTCCCAGCGCACCAGGGCTTCTGCCCCGGATACCAGGCCCGTGCGCACATCGACCTTGGGCTGATAGGCAAGGAACAGTTCGTCCAGTTCATAAGACCGACGCAGCTTGCTCTTGATCATGAGTCGCTCGACGGCTGCTGCATTCATGTCCGGGTCATAGAATTCAAGGCGGTTACCGTCACCGCGCTTGGCATGATAAAGCGCGGCATCGGCGTTCCTGATCAGGTCCGGCACATTGTCAGCGTCATCAGGGAAACAGGCGATGCCCATACTGGCAGTGATATAAATTTCCTGTCCCTGCACGATCAGCACGTTCGCAATTTCCCGCAGGAGGCGACGCGCGGTGGATTGCAGCCACGCGCGTTCACCGGCCCGGGGTCCTTCGACCTGCAGGACCACGCCGAATTCATCGCCGGCCAGCCGGCCGATGAAGCCGGTTTCAGGCAACAGCTTCAGCACGCGATGGGTCAGGCTTTCCAGGCTGAAGTCGCCGGCCGCATGCCCAAAGGTATCGTTGACGTCTTTGAAGCGATCCACGTCCAGGTATAGCAGTGCCAGGCGTTGTTTGGAGCGACGACTGCGCGCGATGGCTCGCTGCAGCAAGTGCTGGAACTGCATGCGATTGGGCACTTTGGTGAGAGAGTCAGTGCGTGCCAAATAGCGAATGCGTTGCTCGGCGGCCTTTCTTTCGGAAATATTCCGTGCCGATACCACAAAGCCCGATGCTTGGCCGGCGCTGCCAGGCAGGGCGGAAGCGCTCAGGGCGACGGGTACCGGCTGTTCGTCTTTGGTCAGGAGCAGAATTTCCTGATCACGTTGCGCACTGCCCCTGATTTTCAGGCTGGCGCGCTCGCCCGGCGCCAGTACATCGCGCACCGACCGCCCGATCAGTTCCGATTCGGTGTAGCCGAGCAACGCTTGCACCGCCGCGTTGGTCCGGATGATGCGTTCATCGGCCGAGGTCAGGATGATAGCGTCGGCCATGTTGCCGATCACCTGGTCGAGGTAATTGCGCGAGACTGTGGTGGTCTGCAGTCGGTCACGCATACTTTCAAATGATCGCGCCAGTTGTCCCAGTTCGTCGCTGCGTTCGGTGGGCAGCTGAACGGCGTAGTCACCCTCGGACAATTTTTCGGCGCCCGTTACCAGGGCCCGGATGACGCGGGCCTGTCGCCAGGCCATGAAGGCGGCGAGCAGGCCGATGGCCAGCATTGCAATGGCGCCAAAGCCGAGCAGCCGAAGCACGCCGGTGCGCTGTGCTTCCTCGCGAATGACTGCCAGGCGTCGTCCCAGCTCGGCATTCGTGGCCAGCAGTCCGCCGGCATCAAAGACCTGCAGCAGGGTGCCGACCGCCTTGGTGTCGTGAACCAGCGGCGCGGTCATGGTCAGACGCTCACCGCCGCGCTGGGCGCCACCGCCGACGCCGGCTTCCAGGCCCAGATCACCCACATGTTGCAAGACCTGTCCATCCGCGCCGCGCACCAGGATCAGGCCGGCCCCTGAGTCGCGGAGCGCATTTTTCAGCAGTTTCTGAATTTCAGTCTCGTTGTCCTGCGCGACAGCGGAAGCCAGCTGGGCGGCGAGCCTGCCCATCACGTCGGTTTCGCTGCCGCCGACCTGATCCGTCAGAACCCCTCGATTGGTGTCCACAGCGACATTGACGACCCGGAACAGGGCGTCGCGATAGACCAGGTAGAGAATGGTGGTCGTGGCTCCGGCGCTGAGTGTGGCCAGCACAACCCCAATCAACAGGTACTTGGGGAGTAGTCGAATGGACTTCATGGCTGCGCGACTCCCGGGCGGGCGGGAGAAGCCCGATTCTGCCGGCGCAATTTCCGCCCGGCTGCAGTTACTATCCGGTTCGCCTCCCGCACTGGTTTTCCATGCAGAGTTTCAAGCCGCCCATCCTGCTTCGCAGTCGCCATCTGCAGTCGACCCTGGGCAGCAGTGGCGCGCGCCGGCTGCTGGTGAGGCGCCGAGCTGCGGCCCTGCTGGCGGCATCCCGCGATGAGATCGCTGATTGCGGCCAAGGAGTGCGGCTGCTGCTGCACCACGCACCACCCCCGGCCGATGGGCCTGCGGCCGGCGTGGCGGTGCTCATTCATGGTTGGGAAGGCAGTGGCGATGCCACCTATCTGCTGTCGGCGGGCAGCCGCCTGCGTGCGGCGGGTTATCGGGTCGTGCGCCTTAATCTGCGCGACCACGGCGCCTCTCACCACCTGAACCGGGCGTTGTTTCATTCCTGTCGGCTCGACGAGGTGGTCGGTGCCGTGCGCTGGGTGCAGCAGCGTTTTCCCGACGATTCCCTGGTCCTGGGCGGCTTTTCCCTGGGCGGCAACTTCGCCTTGCGGGTGGCGGCCAAAGCGCCGGCGGCCGGGCTGCGTATCCGGCAGGTTGCCGCTATTTGTCCGGTGCTGGACCCCGCAGAGACCATGCATGCCCTGGATGGTGGCTGGCAGCTTTACCGGCATTACTTTCTGGCCAAGTGGCGGGCTTCTTTGTTGCGCAAGGCTAAAGCCTTTCCCGACGACTACGCCTTTGGTGATTTGCGTCGCTTCCGAAGCCTCGCCGCCATGACGGATTTCTTTGTGCGCGAGTACGCCGGTTTCGACGATCTGCACACTTACTTGCGCGGCTACGCGCTCACTGATGACTGCCTGGCCGATCTGCAAGTGCCCTCGCGCATGCTGCTGGCCGAAGATGATCCGGTGATCCCCATCGTCGGCTTGCAGCGATTGGCACGTCCGGCTGCGCTGCACGTTGATTGTGCTCAATTCGGAGGTCATTGTGCTTTTTTGAAAGACTACCGCCTTCGGAGTCTGGCTGATGAGTACTTGCTGGATAGTTTTGTTATTACTCGCGATAGCCGGAGCGCAGCTCCTTGACATCGGCGACCAGGCCATTCTCGAAACGAATTACCCGCATGAATTTTCGCGGGCCAAAGTTATAGGTCCATTCTTCTACCAGGACTTCGACATACGAACGGGTGTTAATCAGCAGTTCGTCATCGAAGGGGTTTAGATCCCGATTCCTGATACGTGATCTGGGTACACCCTGCTTGATGATGGTGCGTTGCTGCACCGACACCGGGTCTCCGCAGAAATTGAGGACCTTGGCCATGGGATCGCCTTCGCTGACCAGTTTGTTGCCACAGCGAAGCGCCAGTGCCGGGTCGGCGGCAAAAAACACCAACAGCAGGAAAAGCAGACGGCCAACGTGCATTGTTTTATCCTCCGTTGCCGGCGGCAATTGGCCGCCAGACGGATCGTTATTTTGACCTCAGTCTACACCCCGGTGTTCCCCGGTGCCCGTCCTCCAGCCCGGGATGCCATGCCCATCAGTGTTTGTCCTCCCGTCCTGCCATTATGTCTGGCCGTGGACCGCAGTCCCGGGGCCCGGTCTTGAGCGCTAGCTTCGACAATCGGCTGGCGGCCCTGGCCGGGCACCCCGGCTTGCTGAACGGCGCGCGCCGGGGCATCGAGAAAGAGAGCCTGCGGGTGACCCGCGACGGCTATATCTCTGCGCAGCCGCATCCGCCGGCCCTGGGCTCGGCGCTGACCAACAAGCACATCACCACCGACTTCTCCGAAGCGCTGCTCGAATTCATTACGCCACCCCTGACAGATTGCTGGGGCGCGGTGCAGTTTCTTTGTGATCTGCACCAGTTTGTCGGCATGAACCTGGATGACGAGTTGCTCTGGCCCATGAGCATGCCGTGCATGATTCGATCCGACGCGGATATTCCCATCGCGAATTACGGATCTTCCAATGTCGGCCGCATGAAGACCGTTTATCGTCGCGGCCTGGCGGTGCGATACGGACGTTACATGCAGGCTATTTCAGGCATTCATTACAATTTTTCCGTGCCGGAAGATTTCTGGCCCCTCTACCAGGGTCTGCGGGGTGACGGCGGTTCAATGCAGGACTTTCGTTCGACGGCGTATCTGGAACTGGTGCGCAATGTGCGTCGGCTGGACTGGCTGTTGCTCTACTTGCTCGGTGCGTCGCCGGCCGTCTGCAAAAGTTTTCTCGCCGGCCGCGAGTCAGACCTGGAGAGTCTGGACAAGGGGACATTATTCGGGCCCCATGCGACCTCCCTGCGTATGAGCGATCTGGGCTATCACAACACCCAGCAGGCCAGCCTGCGAGTCTCGGCCAACAGCCTGGATGAATATGTCGCAGATCTTGATGGCGCGATTCGCAGCCCTAGCGAGCGTTGGCAAGAGCTGGGCATTTTTGCCGATGGCCAACGCCAGCAGCTAAACGCCAACCAGCTGCAGATTGAGAATGAGTTTTACAGCACCATTCGTCCCAAGCGTGTGGCCGAGAGTGGCGAGCGACCCACGGCGGCCCTGCAACGAGGTGGCATTGAATATGTGGAACTGCGTGCCCTGGATGTCAGTCCTTTTGATCCCGTCGGCATTAACCAGCGCCAGGCCAAATTTCTTGAGGTCTTCCTGTTGACCTGCTTGTTGCTGGACAGTCCGCCCATTGATGATGCGGAGCACCGGGCTAATGTCGAGAATCAGTCGCTGACTGCCCGGCGTGGCCGTGAGCCCGGGCTGCAACTGCAGCGGGCCGGCTCGCCAACCGGCCTGGTGGAGTGGGGCCTGGAACTGCGTACGCAAATGCTGGCCGTGTGCGAGGTTTTTGATCCTGATGGCGAGTGTGACTATGCGGCCGCGGTCCAGGAGCTGATGGCGGGGCTAGATGATCCAGAAGCCACCCCATCGGCCCGTTTGCTGGCCGATTTACGCACCACCGGAAAACCCCTGTTTCGTTATGCCATGGATCTGGCCAGTGATTATCACGGCTATTTCCAGTCACTGGCGCCTGATTTGAGCCCACAACTGGCGCAGTTCAAGCAGGAGAGCAGCGACTCAATGGCCAGGCAGCGCGCGATTGAGGCCGGGGACGACCTCGATTTTGAGGCTTATCTGGAGCGCTATTTTCAGTAAGTTCTGCGACCCGGTTGTGAGCCACGACCACTCGTGTTTAGTATGCAGAAGTATTCAGGTTGGCAGGTCGTTTGAAGCGCACCTTTCTTTTTAGTTTTCTCGCCGGCATCGCGTTGACGGTTGCAGTCGCGGCGCTGTTCCCCTTGCCGCGTCACGAGCGTTTTGTTTCGCAAATTGAATCTTTGACCAACGGTGGGCGCGGCGAAGAGTTTCAGATTCGCTGGCCCCAGGATCGGCTGGGTCTGGACTCGGATTCGACCCGTACCCAAATGGGCGAAACGGCTGGCCTGGTCGTGATGCCGGGCGATGTGTCCGGTCCGGCTGCGGTGGAATTGTTTCGCTTGCGTGACGTGCAGGGCAACGTCATCGGTCTGGCCAGTCGCCTGACGGCACCGATGCCAGGCCGCCGGGGCGGCATGCAGTCCGTTTCCAACTGGACCCTGGCTATTCCCAGCCGCGGCAGCTTGCTGCTGACCCAGGAAAACGGCGCAGATATGGGCCCTGTCAACCGCGGGGGAAGCTGGGTCGCAGCGGCCGATGCGCCGGGTTTCTGGGCCACGGGCAGCCGCTATCGCATCAGTGCCGGTCCCGCGCCCGGTGGACGGGGCCGCGTGATCGACGGTTCGGGTGAGTTTGCCGGGCTTAGCGGCGATTACTCTGAAGTCTGGGAGCTGGAAGAATTAGGGACTGATCAGCGGAGTGAAGGCCTGATCAGGTTGTCTACGCTAACGACGAGGGCCCGCTGATGCGCCTGATCATCGCCGTTGTGGGCTTGGTTTGTGGCTGCCTGGCAAGCTCGGCCTTCCTGCTTGCGGGCGGGCCGGGCCTGTTGCAGGCCCGGATTGGCCTGGCCGTCGACGAGCCCAGTGAGCTGCTGGTTGACCAGGTGATCAGTCGCGGTATCGCTGAACACCCTGCTGCCCTGTTGGGTCTTGCTGCCTCTCAGGGTGGCGGCTTTTCCGACCCCGGCCTGCGGCACGCGCGGATCGGCATCGTCCGTCTGGACAGCGCCGAAGCAGGGGCCTCGGCCCTGGCGATAAAAATTTCTGCGCCGGCCACTGACAACAGTCTGCTCAATGGCCGCCTCTATATGCAGAGCACCTGGAACATGGCGTGGCCCGGGCATGGCAGCGTCTTTCTGACTGGCCGGGATAATCATCTTCCCCTGCTGGCAAATCTTTCCTGGAACCTGGTCAATGGTGACGGCTTTAAGCTTTCCGAGCGTCCTCACCCGCTGTCCGAGAAAGCGCGCCTGCTTGGAGCCGGGGGCCGGCTGTTAGCCGCTGAAGGGATTTATCGGGAATACGTTTCGCCGCCGGGGGCCGGCAAACTGGAACTGGGCCTGGGGAATAACTAAGTTCAGCCCAGGGCTGCCGTCGCAATGTCCTTGAAGTTGCGGCTGTTGTCAGCCAGGGCTTGCGGATCCAGGGGCACGCCCGCTGCTATCAGTTTCTTGCCCAGCATGAATTCACGCGCACTGTTCACGGCTTCTACCGCCTGCAGGCGATTGTCCAAAAGATGCAGCACCGCGAAGGATCTTTGCGCCGGATCTCCCCGCACGATGCGCTGACAGTCAGGTGTTGCCAGGCCCACTATCTGCAGTTTCAGGTCATATTGATCGGACCAGAACCACGGCACCTGCGCATAGGCCTGGGGATTGCCCAGGATCGTAGCCGCCGCCGTCTTGGCCTGCTCCTGGGCATTGTGGACGGATTCAAGTCGCAGCTGCCTGCCCAGAATGCTGTTGGGATGACTGGTGCAGTCACCGATTGCCAGGATGTCCGCATCCTCGGTGCGACAGCAATCGTCGACCACGATGCCGTTGTCGCAGGCCAGTCCGGCCTGTTCGGCGAGTTCGACATTGGGCAATACGCCCACACCAATGACCACGAAATCGGCGGGCCACGCCTGGCCTTCATGATCACGAACGGATTCCACACGACCATCACCGTGAATGGTGGAGTTGGCCGGCGAGTTCAGTATCAGGTGAACTCCGGCGTCACGATGCACCTGATCGTAGAAGGATGAAACTTCCGGAGAGACCACGCGCGCCATCACCCGGTCAGCAATTTCGCGCACCATCACATCCAGTCCTGCCTGCACGGCCACAGCGGCAACTTCCAGACCGATGTAACCGGCGCCCATCACAATGAGTCGTGCGCCGGCTTTGAAGTGGGTTTGCATGGCGAGCACATCATCTATGCTGCGCAGGTAATGCACACCAGGCAGGTCACTGCCCGGGAACTCCAGGCGGCGGACGCGACTGCCCGTGGCAATCACCAGCTTGGAGTAGCTCAATCGGCTGCCGTCATCCAGTTCAGCTTCATGCTGTCCCCTGTGGATCAGGCTGACCCGCGTACCAAGTTGCAATTCAATGTCGTGTTTGGCGTAGAACTGCTCGGGGCGCAGGAACAGGCGTTCCAGGGGCAGCTCGCCGGCGAGAAATTTTTTCGACAGGGGCGGGCGCTGGTAGGGCGGATAGGGCTCATCCCCGACCATGACAATGCGTCCATCAAAGCCACCCTGACGCAGAGAGATGGCAGTCTGGCCGGCAGCATGGCCGGCGCCGGCAATCACGATGGTGTCAGTCATCGGTTCAACTTACTCGGTCTGCAGGCAGGAGAGAACGGCGACGCGGCGCCGGGCACGAGATTATACTCACGCGCCGGAAGCTGACAGCACCAAGGAGCCGATTGATGGGCAAGGCCATACAGATAGACCGCTTCGGTGGTCCCGAGGTCCTTGAATGGCGCGAAGTCGAAATCGCCCCGCCCGGTCCGGGTGAAGTCCTGGTCCGGCACACGGCTGTGGGCCTGAATTTCATCGATACTTATCACCGGTCAGGCCTTTACCCCCTGGAGTTTCCCGCGGGGCTGGGCACGGAGGCCGCCGGTGAGGTGCTGGCCATGGGCTCCCGGGTGCAGGGGCTGCAGGTCGGGGATCGCGTCGGCTGGCTTGGCTTGCCCCCCGGCGCTTACGCCGAGGAACGGCTGTATGCGGCCGACCGCCTGGTCAAGTTGCCTGCGGATGTTACGGACCAGACCGCCGCCGCCAGTCTGTTAAAAGGCCTGACCGCCTGGTATCTGTTGCACCGAAGTTATCGTGTGCAGGCCGGCGACACGGTGCTGCTCTATGCCGCCGCCGGTGGCGTCGGCCTGTTGACGGCCCAATGGGCCGCCAGCCTGGGAGTGCGCGTGATTGGCGTGGCCAGCACGGCTGAGAAAGCTGCCCTGGCCCGCGCCAGTGGCTGCAGTGAGGTCGTTGCCGCTGATGAAACCGAATTCGTTGCCCGCGTTCGCGAATTGACGCATGGAGAAGGCGTGGCGGCCGTCTATGACTCGGTGGGTAAAGACACTTTCTTTCAGTCTCTCGATTGCCTGCGCACCCACGGCACCATGGTCAGTTTCGGCAATGCATCCGGTGCGGTGGAGCCCTTCTCGCCCATGGAGCTGGCGCGTCGCGGTTCGCTGTTTCTGACCCGCCCCGCGGTGTTCGACTTTATCCGTACCCGTGAAGAGCTGGAAGCGGCCACCGGTGCGCTGTTCGCCGCCCTGCAAGCGGGTGCCATCAGGGTCACGGTTAATCAGACTTATCCCTTGGCTGAAGCCGCGCGTGCCCACCAGGACCTTGAGGCGCGCCGCACCACGGGTTCAAGCTTGCTGTTGCCCTGAGGGACCAGGCTTGTTCAGGGCGCCGGGATAGCGCCCGCGGCGGCTGCGGTTTCTACAGGAACCAAAGGCCAGAAAACGGGCAGCAGCAGCATGACCGCGATAAACACCACCAGCGTCAGGGGCGCCCCGACCTTGATGTAGTCCTTGAAGCGATATCCACCCGGGCCCATGACCAGGATGTTGGCCGGATGGGAGATGGGGCTGGTAAAGCTCGCTGACGCGGCCATGGCCACTGCCATCATCGCGGTTTGTGGCATCACGCCCATCTCGGCACAGGCAGACAGCACGATAGGCGCCATGAGCACCACCAGCGCAGCCGTCGGCACGATCATGGTCGCCAGGGCGGTCACGCCATACAGACCCATGATCACCGGCCACGGACCCAGGTCTCCGAGGCTGTCCATCACACCCCGCGCGAGCAGTTCTGCGGTGCCTGTCTCCTGCATGGCGATACCCAGGGGCAGCATGCCGGCGATGAGAAATACCGCGCGCCAGTCAATGGCCCGATAAGCCTGTTCCATGGTCAGGCATTTGCTCAGCACCATCAGGCTGGCGCCGACGACGGCGGCGATGGAAATGGGTAACCAGCCGACCAGCACAGATATCACCACCGCAGTCATGATCAGGGCAGCGAGCGGGCCACGTCGCGTGTCGGTGATTGTTCCGCTCAAGGGCGTCAGTACGAGCAGTCCCGGGTCGTCATTCAGCAGCAGGAGTTTTTGCCGGGGTCCGACGAGCAGCAAGGCGTCCCCGAACTGCAGTTCCAGTTTATCCAGCTCGGAACGGATCGCTTCGCCGGAGCGCAGGATGGCTGACAGCTCCAGCCCGAACTTGTCGCGGAAATTCACATCTGCCACCCGCATGCCCGCCATGGGTGACTGGGGCGCCAGGGTCACTTCCACGGAAGCCAGGCGATCGGAGTCGAAGACATTCAGCGTGCGGGGTACGCCGCTGCCAATTTCCAGTTCCTGCAAACCGCGCAGTACGTCGAGATCTTCCGGGCGTCCCTGGATGAGCAACAGGTCACCACCCAGCAAGGTCTCGTCCGGATCGGGCATGACCTGCAGCTGGCCCTCCCGAAACAGGGCCAGCAAACGAAAGTCGAATGCATCACCGATGCGGCTCTTGGCCAGGGTCGAGCCGCCCAGGGCCGAGTCTTTCGGAATGCGGACCACAAAAATTCTTTCCTGCAGTCGATAGGTGTCTTTCAGGTCGGCTTCCGTGGTGACGCGGATCTCGGCGAACTCACCGCTTTTCTTCAGGCTGGCGACAATGTCATCGCCGCCCTGCAGTAGCAGCTGATCGCCGGCGCGCAGGGGCACGAAGGCCAGGTTTACCCGGCGCACCAAATCGTTGCGGCGAATGGCGACCACGCTGGCATCGAAGCGCCGGCGGAAGTCAGAGTGGTGCAGGAGTTCTTTGACCAGGTTTGAGTCTTCGGCGACGGTGGCTTCAACGAGCTGGATACGCCCGCTCATCAGTTCGTCCATCAGGGGCGCTTCGCGTTCGATGACCAAATCGCTCCAGCTGCGAATTTCCTCGAAGCGACCCAGGCGGCCCTGCACCAGCAAGGTGTCGCCGGCATGCAAATCTGTGGTTCGCGACGGCAGGGTTTCAACTTTTCCGGCCCGCTCGCGGGCCATGACCAGCAGACCGGCCGCCGAGCCGATACGACTTTCAGCCAGGGTCTTGCCTACGAGTACTGAACTGGCGGGGACCGTGACGGCGAAAGTGCTTTCCTGCAAACCGTATTGCGCCCGCAGATTTCGCTGGCTGCGCTGGGACGAGGCTGAGGGGTCTGTGCGGGGCAGCATCAGGCGACCAAACAGAGCGATAAAGACAATGCCCGCAACCATCGCCCCAAGGCCGACGCTGAAGTAATCAAACAGGGCGAAGGGGCGCTCGCCCGCCTGGGCCAGGGCGCCGCTGATGAGCAGGTTTGGCGGGGTACCGACCAGGGTCGTGAGACCGCCGAGCAGGGTACCGAAGGCCATGGGCATGAGGACCCGCGACGGCGGGGTATCGGTGCGTCGGCAAATTTCCATAGCCACCGGCAGCATCAGGGCAGCGACACCAATATTGTTCATGAAGAAAGACAAGCTGCCGGCGCAGATCATGATCACGATGACCAGCGGTACTTCACTGCGGCCCGCAACCCGCATGACTTGCTTGCCGATAACGCCGGCAATGCCGGTGCGGGTCAGTCCTTCGCTGAGAATGAACATGGCCCACACGGTCACGACGGCGGCATTGCTAAAGCCCGACAGGGCTTCGCTGGGTGACACCAGGCTGGTCAGGGCCAGGGCGCCGAGCACCAGCAGGGCCACCAGGTCCATTCTGATCACCTCGGTGATGAACAGGATCAGGGCCACCCCGAGGATGATCAGTACCAGTGCGATCTCAATATTCACGAGCGGTGAGGATAACCAGTTTTGTTTAGCGGGTCTGTGAGGTCGGTCGGCCGAAGCCGCCACCACCGGGGGTGGCGATGATCAGCATGTCGCCGGCGGCCAGATCCGTCTCGGCAATGCCCGGCAGATACTCGATCTGTTCGTCGGCACGCACCACCATATTAATGCCGGCTTTGCCCGGTGCCCCGCCGGTCAGGCCCGGCGGTCCCTGACGACGATGATTGGCCACGATGGCGATGTGCATGGGGTGGAGGAATTCGATGGCCCGCAGCAGACCGTCGCCGCCGGGCTGCGCGCCCGCCCCGCCGCTGTCGCGACGGATGGCAAATTCCCTGAGCAAAACCGGGTAACGCGCTTCCAGGATTTCCGGGTCGGTAATACGCGAGTTGGTCATGTGGGTGTGAACGGCACTGGCGCCCGGAAAGTCCCTGCCGGCGCCGGCACCGCCGCCGAGGGTTTCATAGTACTGGTAGCGTGCGTCGCCGAAGCTCAGGTTATTCATGGTGCCCTGGCTGGCTGCCAGTACACCCAAAGCCTGGAACAAGGCATTGGCAATGCACTGGGAGGTTTCTACATTGCCGGCGGCCACGGCGGCGGGAAACTCGGGTGACAGCAGGGTGTCGTCGGGTATATGAATTTCGACGGGCCGCAGGCAGCCCTCATTCAGCGGAATCTGGCTGGTGACCAGGCAACGAAACGCATAGAGCACGGCTGCCCGGGCGATAGCGCGCGGGGCATTGAGATTGCCGGCCGAGGGCCCGGAGGTGCCACTGAAGTCCACGCGCGCCGCACCGCTGTCCGGATCCGTGTCTATCTGCACACGAATTACCGCGCCGTCATCCAGGGCAGCAGTGCCCGCTCCGCTGCCCAGTTCGCGAATCGCCGCGCGCACTGCCGTTTCGGCGTTGTCCTGCACATAGTCCAGATAGGCTGACACCAGCGGCCGACCGAAGTGGCCGAGCATCTGCCGCAGCCCTGCCAGGCCTTTTTCATTGGCAGCCAGCTGAGCGCGCAGGTCGGCCAGGTTCTGCGCGGGGTTGCGGGCCGGATGCGGACCGTCTGCCAGGGCGGCCAGCAGTTCCCGGCGCTTGAGTTCTCCCGCCTGCACCAGCGGGAAGCCGGCGAAACGCTGGCCCTCTTCGCGGATGTCCCGGCTGTGGGCCGGCATGGAGCCCGGGGTAATGCCGCCGACGTCTGCGTGATGAGCCCGGCAGGCGAGCACGAACAGGGGGGGCTCATCCGGCTCGACATGAAAGGACGTGACTACTGTGATGTCGGGCAGATGGGTGCCGCCCTGGTAAGGGTCATTCACCATCCAGCTGTCGCCGGGTCGCAGGGTCTGACTGGCGAGCAGAGCCTGAACGCTTTCGCTCATGGAGCCCAGGTGCACCGGAATGTGGGGTGCATTAGCGACCAGCTGGCCGCGCGCATCGAACAGTGCACAGGAAAAATCTCGCCGCTCTTTGATGTTCACGGAGTGGGCCGTGTTTTCCAGCACGGCGCCCATTTGCTCGGCGATGTTCATGCAGTGATTGTTGAACAGCTCGAGCATGATCGGATTGGGGTGCGGTCCTGCGTGTCGCTCTGACCGCACCGCGTGATCGTGGCTGAGCATCAGCATGCCCCCCGGCTGTGCCGTGAGCGTCCAGCCCGGGATCACGACGGTGGTGCTGTGCGTTTCAGTAATGAGCGCCGGGCCCGACACACGCTGGCCGTCAGCAAGGGCAGATCGCTCCCAGACCTGGGCAGCGTGCCAGTTGCCGGCAAAATAAAAATCGCTGGTCGCAGCCCGGGCTGATGCTGTTTCGGCAGCAGTCATGCTGGCGGTATTGGGATCGGCGCCCTGACCGGTCACGGCAACCTGTAAGGATTCGATCCACGGCGCATCAGTGCCGCTGTTGAAGCCGAAGCGTTGTCGATGCAGCTGCCTGAAGGCGGCGTTGCCGGCTGCCAGGTCACCCGACCAGGTGACGGGCAGCGTGGTATCTGAACCTGCCACGCGCAGTTGCAGGGTGGCGACCTGCACAAGGCTCTGCGGATCTATGTCCTGTTGCCGCAGTTCTTCCCGGCAGGCCTGCCCAAGGGTCTGCAGCTGCGCGTCGAGCCACGCTAAGACGGACGCATCCAGAGGGCGATCGGCAGTTGCCTGGCGGTAGGCGCGTGTGGGCGCAGCGCCCATGCCCAGGGCGGACAGCAAACCGGCCAGGGGATGCACCAGGATTCGTCGAATACCCAATGCATTGGCGACCTCGCAGGCGTGCTGGCCACCGGCACCCCCGAAGCAACACAGGGTGAAGTCGGCCGGGTCCCGGCCGCGCTGGGTCGATACGGTTTTGATCGCGTTGGCCATGTTGTCCACGGCCACCTGCACGAAGCCCTCCGCTACGGCCTCTGCCGACAGGCTGTTGCCTGTGGTCAGGTTGACTTCCTCGGCGATGCTTTCCAGAGTCGCTGCGGCGGCGTCCCGGTCAAGGGGCGCGTCGCCGTCAGGACCGAATACCCGGGGAAAACGTTCGGGCAGCAGACGCCCAAGAACCAGGTTCGCATCCGTCACGGCCAGGGGTCCGCCCCGACCATAGCTGGCCGGTCCGGGTGCTGCGCCGGCCGATTCCGGTCCGGCCTGAAAGCGCCCCTGGGCGAATCTCAGCACGGAGCCGCCGCCCGCAGCGACCGTGTGAATGCGCAGCATGGGGGCCTGCAGGCGCACGCCGGCCACGATGTTGTCATTCACCAGTTCAAAGTCACCGTCATACAGGGTGACGTCGGTGGAGGTGCCGCCCATATCAAAGCCGATCAGTTGCGTGCCGCCGGCTTCGCGACAGGTGGCCACCATGCCTACCACGCCGCCGGCGGGCCCCGACAAAACGCTGTCCTTGCCGCGGAACAGTTCCCCCGCCACCAGGCCGCCGTTGCTTTGCATGAACTGAATCCGGGTCGCCTTGATGCCGGCCTCCGCCAGAGCTGCGCGAAAACCTGTGAGGTAATGACTAAGCAGGGGCGACAGGTAAGCGTCGGCGACGGTGGTGTCTCCGCGGCTGACGAGTTTGGGCAGGGGCGTGGTTTGGTGCGACAGGGATACCTGGCCAAAGCCCAGTTCCCGGGCAATTTCGCCGACTCGTTGCTCGTGCCGGGGAAAGCGATAGCCATGCATGAGGCACACCGCCAGGCCGTCCACGCCGGCTTCACGCAAGCCGATCAGGCCCGTGCGCAATGTTTCCTCGTTCAGTGGCTGCAGGATTTCGCCGCTGGCACTCAGGCGTTCTTCAACTTCCAGCACGGCCGCGTGGAGCGGCTTGCGAAGCTGAATGTGCAGGGCGAACAAGTCCGGCCGATCCTGGTAGGCGATTCGCAGGGCGTCACCGAAACCGGCAGTAACCACGAAGGCCGTGTCAGCACCGCTTCGCTCCAGCAAGGCATTGGTCGCCACCGTAGTGCCCATCTTTATTGCATCAACGGGTGCGCCCGGGTCCTGGGCAGCGAGTACCTCAACGAGGCCGGCGACGGCCGCATCCGGGTAATGCTCCGGGTTATCAGACAGAAACTTGCGCGTATGCAGAGTGCCGTCGGGCGCGCGGCCGATGATGTCCGTGAAGGTACCGCCGCGGTCGATCCAGAACTGCCAACCTGCTGCGGTCATCATCGCTAATGTAGCATGGGCCTGCGTCGCCAAAGACAGGATTCCCATGAGCATCGGCAAGGTCTGTTTCTCCCATGGCCAGGAAAGCGGGCCATGGGGCACAAAGATCCGGCACCTGGCCGATCTGGCCACGGCCCGGGACTGGGCGGTTGAGTCCCTGGACTATCAGGGCATGGCTGATCCGGTGGCGCGGGCCGCGAAACTGGCGGCTTACTGTCAGCAGCTGGATCAGCCGCCGGTGCTGGTAGGCAGCAGCATGGGGGGCTTCGTCGCCCTGCACGTGGCTGCGCAGATGCCAGTCCGTGGTTTGTTCCTGCTGGCGCCCGCGCTGTTTCTACCCGGCTATGAAGAGCATCTGCCGGCGACGCCGCCGACCTGTCCGGTGTTTATCGTGCACGGCTGGGGCGATGATGTGGTGCCCTGCGCAGGGAGTCAGCGTTTCGCCCAGTCCACCCGGTCGCGCCTTTTACTGCTGGACGGTGATCATCGGCTGACGGCCCAGATTGATGTGGTGGGTGCGGCCTTCGACCAGTTCCTGGCCGAACTGGGTGATACTGGTGGCGGGTCTGCGAATTAGGCAGCTGCCAGGGTGCAAAGACCGATCAGGGTCGGATCGTCAGCCAGAATCAGATAGGTGGGAATGGCGTTGAGGTAGTCAGCGTAGCGGCCCTTGGCCGTAAAGCGTTGGCGAAAGCCCGACGCGCAGAATCGTTCCGTGTAACGCGTTGCAATGCCGCCGCCGATATAAACCCCGCCGAAGGCGCCGAGCATCAGGGCGGCATCGGCTGCTGCTGTACCCAGTAAGTCGCAGAACAAGGCAAAGCTGGCACAGGCGGCAGGATCTTCGGCCGTGATCAGCGCGCCCAGTTGCTCCGTCGGGATGGGACTGCCTCCGTGGAGCAGCTCGTGAATCAGGCTCAGACCCGGCCCGGAAATCAGTCGCTCTGCGGAACAGTGGCCGTAGCGTTCGCGCGCCTGGCTGATGATGGCCGCCTCCTGCGCATTGTTCGCCGCCAGGCTGGCATGGCCGCCTTCGCCCGGCAGGGCGCGCCAGCCGTCAGGGTTAGGCACCAGGGCGCTCATGCCCAGACCTGTACCCGGGCCGATCACGACTTTAGTGCCGGCCGGATCGGGCTGGCCGGCGCCGATCTGGCGCACTTGTGTGTCAGTTAGCACGGGCAGCGCGCAGGCGAGCGCTTCGAAATCGTTGAGCAGCGTCAATGCCTGAAAGCCCAGGGATTGGCGCAAGTCCGTCGCCTCAATGGTCCAGTGCAGATTGGTCATCTGCACCGTGTCGTTGCGAACCGGCGCTGCCACCGCCAGGGCGGCAGCCTGAGGCTGGTCGGCGGCTGACAGGTTGCCCAGGTAGTGCTGGAGCAGGGCGGCGGCGTCGGAGAATTCCTGATTATTAAAGTGCTGCAGCTGCATCGGCCCGTCGGGGCCGGCCAGGGCGCAGCGGGTATTGGTGCCGCCGATGTCCGCGATCAGCGTACTCACGGGTCGGCCGTCTGATTCTGCCCCTGGGCCTGTAAGAGCGCTTCAACGAATCGCGTCCGCCAGGCTGTGATGTCGTTTCGCCGGAGCACTGCGAGCATGGAGCTATGTCGCTCGCGCCGTTCGCCCTCACTCATGTTCAGGGCACGATGCATCGCGTCGGCGACGCCATCCACGTCATAGGGGTTAACCAGGATGGCATCGGATAACTCGTGAGCAGCACCGGCGAGGCTCGACAGCACGGGCATCCCCGGGTCATACAGGGGCTGAGAGGCGATAAATTCCTTTACCACCAGGTTCATACCATCGCGCACGGGGGTAACCAGGCCGACACTCGATTCCCGGAAAAAACCCATCAGTGTGGCGCGGTCGAAGGCCCGATTGAGGTAGCGGACAGGTACCCAGTCGATGTCCGCGAAGCGACCGTTAATTTGCCCGGCTGTTTGCTCCAGCGCCTCGCGTATGTCGTCATAGGCGCGAACCCCGGTGCGGGTTTTGGGGGCCACCTGGATGTATGACACCTGGTTGCGGTTGGCCGGGTAATTTTCCAGCAAGCGGGTAAAGGCCTGGAAACGTTCTTCCAGCCCTTTGCTGTAATCGAGCCGATCAACACCTATCAGCAGCTGGCGGCCGTGGAGATGTTTAACCATGCGCTTCACATGATCATGTTCGCCGGTCTGCATGGCCAGCTGCTGGCATTCGTCCACATCGATGCCGATGGGGAAAACATCCGCGTGCATCCGGGCGCCATTAGCGTGGTTGCGGCGATCGGCGCCTGCGCCGTCGCCCAGGCCCTGGCTGTCCAGAGCATCGCGGAAGCAGCGCAAGTCGCGTGGCGTATGAAAACCCACCACGTCGTAGGCGCACAGCGCGCGCAACAACTGTTGATAAACCGGCAAGACACGCAGCATTTCCAGGGCCGGGAAGGGGACATGCAGGAAGAACCCGATGGGGTTGTTTATCCCGGCGCGGCGCAGCTCCGATGCCAGGGGAATAAGGTGGTAGTCATGCACCCAGATCAGATCGTCGGGCCGCAGCAGCGGGATCAGCTTGCGGGCGAATAAGGAGTTGACGCGACGGTACTCGTCGAACTCGCGGCGTTCATAGCGAAAATAGCCCAGCAGGTAGTGGCAGACCGGCCACAGGGACGTATTAGCGAAGCCGTTGTAGTACAGCTCGTGGGAGCGTTCACTGAGCTCAATGGTGGCGTAAGTGATGTTGCCATCCTGTGTCAGCTGTGGCCCCGCGGGTTCGCCTTTTACCGTGCGACCGTTCCAGCCAAACCAGATACCGCCGTGCTCACGCAGGGCGGCCAGCACACCCACGGCCAGGCCGCCGGCCGCATTGCTGCTGCCGCTTGGCAGGGCAACGCGATTGGATACATTGACCAGGCGGGTCACAGCTCGTCCTCCCAGTTGCGGCTCAGGCGCCGGGCCGCATTGATGATACCGACCATGCTGTATGTCTGCGGGAAGTTACCCCATAGCTCACCCGTCTCAGGATCCAGATCTTCAGACAGCAGGCCCATGTTGTTCCGACAGTCCAGCATGGATTCAAACAGCTCCCGCGCTTCATCTTTCCGGCCTGCAGCTGCCAGGGCATCGATGTACCAGAAGGTGCAAATGTTGAACGCGTTTTCGGGTTCGCCGAAATCGTCTTCGGCGTGATAACGCATCAGGTGATTACCGCGACGCAGTTGTTTTTCAATGGCTGACAGCGTGCCCAGAAAGCGCGGGTCGGTGCCCGATATAAAGCCCAGGCTGGGCATCAGCAACAGGCTGGCGTCCAGTTCCGGCCGCTCGAAGGCATCGGTAAAGGCTTGTTGTTTCTCGTCCCAGGCCTTGTCGAAGATGACGCCGCGAATATGGTCCGCCTTGGCCCGCCAGTACTGGCTGCGTTCCTCATTATTCAGTCGCGAGGCGATGACGGCCAGCCGGTCGCAGGCGGCCCAGCACATCAGGCTGGAAAATGTATGGACGCGTTTGCGGCCGCGATACTCCCAGATACCTGCATCCGGCTGATCATGCAGTGCAAAGGCTCGTTCGCCGAGAATTTCCAGGCGTTCCAGGCTGGCATTGTTACCTGGTCGCGACAGTCGGCTGTCAAAGAAAAACTGCGTGGCCGACAGGATGACAGCGCCGTAGACATCGTTCTGGATCTGTTCATAAGCCTGGTTGCCGACGCGCACGGGACCCATGCCCCGGTAACCGGACAGGCTGTCAACGCTACGCTCGGAGAGATCTGCCTGTCCGGTAATGCTGTAGACAGGTTGCAGCGAGCCGCCGTCCTCAAAAGACACGTTGAGAATGTATTCCAGGTAAGCCTCCATGGTGCGAGTGGCGCCCAGGCTATTAAGGGCTTTGACCACGAAGTAGCTGTCGCGCAGCCAGCAGTAGCGGTAATCCCAGTTGCGGCCGCTGTCGGCAGATTCGGGCAGGGACGTAGTCATGGCGGCCATGACCGCGCCGGTGTCTTCGAAGGTGCACAGCTTGAGGGTTATGGCCGCGCGAATTACGGCTTTCTGCCAGTCAAAGGGAATGGCCAGTCCCCTGACCCAGGCTTCCCAGTAGCTGCGTGTCTGGCCGTAGTGATCGCGGGCGATTTCTTCCGTCGCGTGAGGGATGCTTTCATCGTTGCCGATGACCAGGTGATGGGGGCGCGTCAGGACAAAGGCTTGCTCCTCCATGATCGCCGTCAGGGGCACGTCCGTCGTCAGCCGGATCACCATGTCGGGCTGCACATAGCGAATATGATTGCTGCCATGGGTGACATGGGCGGCTGCACTGCCGTAGTCACTGGCGGGGCGCACCCGCACGCGCACACGGGGCCAACCATTTACGGGGCTGATGGTGCGAATCAGCATGACGGGATGATAGGTCCGACCATAGAGATTAAATCGGGGCGCGAAATCCGTAATGCGAATGGCATTACCCTGGGTGTCATACAAGGTGGTTTGCACGATGGGCGTGTTGCGAATGTATTCCTGCTCGGCGTGGTCGAAATCCATCAGTTCGACTTCGTAAACACCCAGGCCTTCGTTCTGCCGCGGCTCCAGCAAAGCACAAAAGGCCGGGTTGCCATCCGGTCGGGGCAGGCAGCACCACACCACCCGACCGCGGCCATCCAGCAGGGCGCTGACCTGGCAATTGCCAATGACGGCGAGTTCAAGGTTATTCATGTGTCTGGCCCGCTAAACCGGCTTGCAAGGCTGCCAGCCAGTCGCCGACGGCGGCGACATCGGCCAGGCCCATTCGGGCTGAGGTTGTCTGGGTTTCGTTGCCCACATGAATGGACCAGCCGCCCAGTTCGTTCACGGTGTCAAAGCCGAACTCGTCGGTCAGGTCGTCACCGATGAAAACCGGCAAGCGGTCTTTAAACGGTTCGTTTTGCATGAAAGCCTCTATGGCAGTCCCCTTGTTGGCGCCGGCGGGTCGCAGTTCCCAGACCATCTTGCCCGCTTGCAGGACGAAGTCTGCCGCATGTTGATCACGGATTTGTGTGATTCGTGCCCGAACTATGTCAGCCAGCTGGGGGGCGCGACGAAAGTGCAGGGCCATGCTCTGGCCCTTGACCTCGGCCAGCAGCCCCCGGTGCTCCGCGACGAACGCCTCGATAGCATGGCGCGCGGCCGGCGGGAAGCTGGCCGAATCCAAGCTTGGGGCCATGCCCGGGCGCAGCTGCATCTCCAGGCCGTGGTTACCGGCTGCCGGCAGGTCCAGGGGTGCAAGGTGCTCCAGCAGATTAGCGAGCCGGCGGCCTGAAACCACGGCCAGGGCGCCCTGCAGCTGGTCGGCAAGCTCGCTCAGCCTGGCCCGCAAGGTCTCGCTTAGCTGCACGTGATCGGGTTGTTGGGCCAGTTCGACGAGGGTCCCATCGAAGTCCAGAAACAGGGCGAGGGGTTGCTCAGCGCAGGCGGGAGGAGTTGGCAGCATGGGGCAACGATAACCCGCGGCTCTTGGATTGCAACGCAAAAAAAAGCCGCCCCTGGGCGGGGGCGGCGGGATGGGCGCGGATTCGCTCTGGTTATTTTTGTTGTGCCTGACTTGTTGGTTTTTTTATCCAGGCTTTGAGCGAGTTATTGGGCTGTTGTTGTCGTCTTAAGGGAGAAACACTTCCGTGTTGAGTCTCAGGGAATAAGTTGCAGCTATCGTGCCAGTCCGGGCGCGCTGGGCCCGTGCTTTAACAAAAGACGTGGGGTCACGCTGCCAGTGTGAGCGGCGTCACAAGAAAAGTCCGACGCTGACGCCTTAGCATCGCGCGCGCCGATGGACGCCGGGCGAAGGAAACGGTGGCTTTGTTAAAAAAGGCGACAGTTCATCGCTTCCCGCCGTGAGCAGCGCGTCACGCTTTGCTAGAATATGTCTTTTAAAACAGATACTTGTGGATTGCGGCACTCTGTAAGCCGTGCCGACACCGTGAAAAAGCAGGACGAACAAATGGCGTGGCGTTGAATTCCGCCCCGTCTATTGGGCTTTCAAGCCCTGCGTAACCGCCCGGCCCTGAGGGCTGACCTCAGGCGTTGAGGTCCGGGATCAGCTGGCTTTCCAGCCGCGTAATCTGGTCACGCAGGCGAAGCTTTTGCTTCTTCAGCCGGCGGACCCTGAGTTGATCAGCGGTGGCATTCCTGGAGAGCTCCGTGATGGCGAAGTCGAGATCCCGATGTTCGACGCGGAGTTCTTTCAGGCGGGCGCGGTTACCGAAAATATTATTGTCTACGTTTGCGGTCATTCCAGAAGCCTGGCGCATAAAGCCATGTTAACAGCAAAGGCTATTCCCGTCTTTACGGCGCAGCGGCAAAGCCGACCCAGTCGTAGCTGGTGTCTGCAAACACGAGGAAATAGGGGTTAAGGACCTCGGCGCGGGTGTTGTAGCGAATCGGCTGGCCCTCCAGGTCAACGACCTGTCCGCCGGCGCATTCCACGACGGCCTGGGCGGCGGCGGTATCCCACTCCGAGGTCAGGCCCAGTCGGGGGTAAATGTCGGCAGCGCCGCTGGCCACCAGACAAATTTTCAGTGAACTTCCCATGGGCACCATCTCATGCGGGCCCAGCCGCTCCAGGAACAGCTCCAGGGAGGCGCCTCGATGGGAACGACTACCCACAACGCGTACCGGCTTGGCGGCGGGTTGCTGGGCTGTAATGGCCCGGGTTTTTCCATTGGCCGTGCACATAAAGGCGCCGGCGCCGCGGCAGGCATAGTAGTCCTCGTCCCGGGCAGGCACATGGACCACGCCCAGGACCGTGTCGTGGCCCTGAATCAGCGCGATATTGACGGTGAACTCGCCGTTCTTCTTGATGAATTCTTTGGTCCCGTCCAACGGGTCCACCAGCCAGAACTCATCCCAGTCGGCACGATCGGCGAAGTCAATATCTGCTGATTCTTCCGACCAGATGGGAATTCCGGGTGTGAGCCTGGCCAGTTCCCGGCAGATCAATTCATGGGAGGCCTTGTCAGCGGCCGTCAGGGGCGAATGATCTGACTTGGTTTCCACCTCGAAATCCGATTCGTAGATGGTCATGATTTCCTGGCCTGCAGCGCGGGCGATGGCGAGGACGGGGTCCAGCAGTTTGTTGAGTTCCAGTGCCATGGCGAGTCCTTACTCGTTTGGGCGCCTGTTGCGCCGTGGGCGGGTGGCGCAGTATAGGTGAGCTATGCCGGGAAACCTACAGACCGACCCCGTCCTGAATTGGGACAAGTGCGACACCGTTTTACTGGATATGGACGGGACCATTCTGGACTTGTCCTTCGATAATTATTTCTGGCGGGAGCTGGTGCCGCGTTGTCTTGCGCGCCGCCACGGCCATGGTCACGAGCGGGCGCGGGATGAGCTGTTCGCCCTGTATGCAGGCAAGCAGGGCACCCTGGACTGGTATTGCCTGGATTACTGGACCGAGGCCCTGGAGCTGGACCTGCGGGCCCTGAAGGCTGCCAGCAGTCAGCGCATTCGCTGGTTGCCCGGTGCCCGTGAGTTTCTGCACGCACTGGCGGGCAGCGGCAGACGTCTGGTCCTGGTCACCAATGCTCACGGCGAAACCCTGCAGATCAAGCGTGGTGTGGCGGGTCTGGACCGCTTTTTTGAACGTTGTGTTTCCTCCCACGAGTTCGGGCATGCGAAAGAGCACGCAGAGTTCTGGCCCCAGCTGCACAGTCACCTGGATTTCGATCCGGCTGCCACGCTGTTCGTTGATGACAGTCTGCCTGTGCTGGCCGCGGCAGCGACCTTTGGCATTGCACATGTGGTGGGCGTGCGCCGCCCGGATACCCGTCAGCCACCGGCCGCGCTGGACGGACATACCACCGTGCACGGCATCGGCGAACTGCAGGCCGGCTTAGCCGCTAAGGATTGAGCTTCTGACTCCCGGTCAGTTGCGCCGGCGCCGGCCGCGTTTGTCGCCACCTCCGCCGGGGCCGCCGCGCCGCGGGCCTCCGCGACCGCCGCCCGGACGGCGCCGGGGGGCCGGTGGCGGCCGGGTGATCGTTGGCAGCTCACCCGGGGCATAGCTGCCCACCGGGATCCGGTGAGCGATGTATTTCTCGATTTCCGGCAGGGTGAAGGCGTAGGTTTCGCAGGCAAAGCTGACAGAGTCGCCCGAAGCGCCGGCCCGGGCTGTGCGGCCGATCCGGTGCACGTAGTCCTCGGCCTCGTGGGGCAGATCGTAATTCACGACGTGACTGACATCGGGCACATGCAGACCGCGCGAGGCCACGTCCGTGGCAACCAGCACCGGCAGCTCGCCGGACTGGAAGTCGCGCAGCATGCGCAGGCGTTTCTTCTGGGGCACATCACCGGAGATGGCTTCCGCCGAGACGCCATTGGCCTGCAGCAGGCGCGCCACGTACTCCGCATCCCGTTTCATATTGACAAAGATCATGGTGCGCTTGGCTTCCATGTTCTCGAGCAAGTGCAGCAGCAGGGGCGCCTTGTCTTCGTTCGCCGGGAAATAAACCACCTGGGTGACCCGGTCCACGGTCATCTTCTCGGGCTCGATGCGAATCAGTTCGGGCTCGTTCATGTGCTCGTAGGCCAGTTCCAGCACCCGCTGGCTCAGGGTGGCCGAGTAGAGCAGGTTGAGACGCTGATCCGGCGGCGGCAGCCGGCGCAGGACATAGCGAATGTCTGTGATAAAGCCCAGGTCAAACATTCGGTCGGCTTCGTCCAGGACAACAACCTGGACGAGATTCAGGCTAAAGACCCGCTGTTTGAAGTAATCAATGAGCCGTCCGGGCGTGCCGATGAGGACATCAATACCGGCCGCCACATCGTCCCGCTGCTTGTCGTAATCGGAGCCGCCATAGACCAGCCCGAGCCGCAGCCCGGTGCTGCCGCCCAGGGTCACGGCATCGGCGTGAATCTGCACGGCCAGTTCCCGGGTGGGAGCCATGATGACGGCTCGCGGGCTGCTGATTTTCGGTTCCGACTCCAGGGGATGCTTGAGCAGATGGTTAAAAGTGGCCAGCAGGAAGGCCGCGGTTTTGCCCGTGCCTGTCTGAGCCTGGCCGGCAATATCGCCACCTTCAAGGGCGCGCGGCAGGGTGGCTGCCTGGATGGGTGTGCAGGCCGTGAATCCAGCAGCCGCAACGCCTGCCTGCAATTCGGCAGGCAGATTCAGGCTGGTGAAAAGGACCTCGGATTCTGTCGTCATGGATTAGGGTGCCTCAGGGGGGATCCGGCGCTGGCGGAATACTTGCAAAACGCGGCGAGTCGGGTCCAAAATGGCCTTACTCGCTGCGGTGGCTACCGTCCGCGCCTAGATCACTACCCGCACTGATCATGTCAGAAGGAAGCTTCAAGAAAGCTTCTGCGTAATGCATTCAGTTGCCCGCGCACTGGGGGCGGGGCGACATGATGACATCAGTAGACGCTCCTGCGCCAGTCATGCGGCAATAATCAGAACCTGACCCCGAATAAGTACACCCGTTGGAAATACCAAGATGAGCATAGTTCACGTCAGCGATGACACCTTTGAGACAAATGTAATCCAGGCCGACAAACCCGTCCTGGTGGACTTCTGGGCTGAATGGTGTGGTCCCTGCAAGATGATCGCGCCCATCCTGGAGCAGCTCGCCGGGGAGTATGAAGGTCGCTTGGAGATAGCCAAGCTGGACGTGGAGGCCGCGCAGAGTACGGCCATGAAATACGGAATTCGCAGCATCCCGACATTGATGCTGTTCAAGGACGGCGTGGTGCAAGCGCAGCACGTCGGCATGTTGTCGAAAGAGCAGCTGAGCCAGCTGCTGGATGAAAAATTGTGAGGGGATACTTGGGTAATTCAGCACGCGGCCGCGCGAAACCAAATTCGCGGGGCAACAGGGGTGACGGAGGCATGAAGAAAAAATCACGCCGCCGTCGTAATGACCATGACGAACACGTGACCTTCAGTGAAGATGAGGTCATTCGCCGCGAGGAGCTCGAGAAAGCCGAGAACCTGATGAATCTGACGGAGCTGAAGACTCAGCCCGTGTCAGAACTGGTCAAGCTCGCCGAGACACTGGGCCTTGAAAGCATGGCCCGGTCGCGCAAGCAGGACATCATCTTTTCAGTCCTGAAGGCACATGCCGCAGGCGGCAATGATATCTACGGTGACGGTGTGCTGGAGATCCTGCAGGATGGTTTCGGTTTCCTGCGCTCCGCAGACGGGTCTTACCTGGCCGGCCCGGACGATATTTACGTCTCGCCTAGCCAGATCCGGCGCTTCAATCTGCGCACCGGTGACACGGTGTCCGGTCTGATTCGCCCACCCAAGGAGGGCGAGCGGTACTTTGCTCTGCTGAAGGTCAGCGAGATCAACCTGGATCAGCCTGAGAACGCACGCAGCAAGGTGCTGTTCGAGAATCTGACACCCCTGTTCCCGAAAGAGCGCCTTCAACTTGAGCAGGGCAATGGCAGTACGGAGGACCTGACGGCCCGGATCATCGACCTGGTGGCGCCCATCGGCAAGGGCCAGCGCGGTTTGATCGTCTCGCCGCCCAAGGCTGGTAAGACCATGCTGCTGCAGAACATCGCCCTGTCGATCACGGCGAATCATCCCGAGACTTACATGATTGTCTTGCTCATCGACGAGCGGCCTGAGGAAGTCACGGAGATGCAGCGCACGGTGCGGGGTGAAGTAGTCTCCAGTACCTTTGACGAGCCGGCCAGCCGTCACGTGCAGGTGGCCGAAATGGTAATTGAAAAAGCCAAGCGTCTGGCTGAGCACAAGCTCGACGTGGTGATCCTGCTGGACTCTATTACCCGCCTGGCGCGCGCTTACAACACTGTCGTGCCGTCATCCGGCAAGGTGCTGACGGGTGGTGTGGATGCCAATGCCCTGCATCGGCCCAAACGCTTTTTCGGCGCCGCGCGTAATATCGAAGAAGGTGGCAGTCTGACGATTCTTGCCACGGCGCTGATAGATACCGGCTCGAAGATGGACGATGTCATCTACGAAGAATTCAAGGGCACGGGCAACGCGGAGATTCACCTGGATCGCCGGATTGCCGAAAAGCGTGTCTACCCGGCCATCAACATCAATCGTTCCGGCACCCGGCGCGAGGATCTGCTCACTGCGGAAGACGAACTCCAGAAGATGTGGGTGTTGCGCAAAGTGCTACACCCGATGGACGAGCTCGCTGCAGTGGAATTTCTGCTCGGCAAGATGCAGGACACCAAGACCAATTCATTGTTCTTCGAGTCCATGAAACGCTGAGTTCGGTCAGCGCCTGGCCCTTAGGGGCAGGCGCTGCTTACTGCCTGGCGGAGGTTTCGCGAGCGACGGCGCGATAACCGATATCATCTCGGTGGTAGGCATCCTGCCACTGGATCTCACGAACCAGTCCATAGGCTTCTTGCTGCGCCTGTGCCGTGTCCTGGCCCAGGGCGACGGCACACAGGACCCGTCCGCCGTTGGTCAGCACCCGGCCATTCTCCAGCCGCGTGCCGGCGTGGAATACTTTGAGGTGTTCAGGCGGGCTCTCCGGCAGACCGTGAATTTCATCACCTTTTCTGTAGGCATCCGGATAACCGCCGGCTGCCATGACCACGCCGAGGGAAACGCGTTCGTCCCATTGCGCCGTGACGCCGTCGAGTTGGCCGTCAAGGGCCGCGTCGATCAGATCCACCAGGTCCGAGCGCAGACGGAACAGGATGGGCTGGGTTTCCGGATCACCGAAGCGGCAATTGAATTCCAGCACCTTGGGTGTGCTATCGGCCATCACCATGATGCCGGCATAGAGAAAACCTACGTAGGGATAACCGTCGGCGGCCATGCCGGCCACGGCCGGCTCCATGACCTCGCGCATGATGCGCGCTTCAATCTCGGGTGTGACCACCGGCGCGGGTGAATAGGCGCCCATACCCCCGGTGTTGGGGCCGGTGTCACCGTCATCGCGAGCCTTGTGATCCTGAGACGTGGCCAGGGGCAGAATATTTTTGCCGTCCACCACGGCAATGAAGCTTGCTTCCTCGCCATCGAGAAACTCTTCGATGACGACTTGTGCGCCGGCGTCGCCGAACTTGCCCTCATCGAGCATGCTGCGAATGGCGGCTTCGGCGGTTTCCAGGTCGTGGGCGACGATGACGCCTTTACCGGCCGCCAGGCCATCGGCCTTGATCACGATGGGGGTGCCGCAGCGATGCAGGTAGGTCAGTGCCGCTGCCGTGCCGCTGAAGGTTGCGGACGCGCCCGTCGGGATCTTGTGCCGGAACAGAAATTCCTTGGTGAAGGCTTTGGAGCCTTCCAGCTGCGCGGCACCCGCGCTGGGACCGAAACACCGGCGCCCGGCGCCTTGAAACAGGTCCACCACACCGGCGACCAAAGGGGCTTCCGGACCGATTACCGTCAGGTCGACGTTTTCTGCCTCGGCCGCGGCCAGCAAAGCAGCCGGATCTTCGGCAGCGACGTCCAGGTTGCGTACTCCGGGTTCCAGGGCCGTGCCGGCATTGCCCGGGGCAACGAGAACCTCTGTGACCCGCGGCGATTGCGCCAGCTTCCAGGCCAGGGCATGTTCCCGGCCACCGCCACCCACAACCATCACCTTCACGTGCGACTCCTCGTCAGTGGCGGAAATGGCGCGTGCCGGTAAAGATCATGGCCATGCCATGTTCATTGGCCGCGTCGATTACTTCCTGGTCCCGCATGGAACCGCCGGGCTGGATCACCACACCGATGCCGTACTCGGCCGCCGTATCGAGGCCGTCCCGGAACGGAAAGAAAGCGTCGGAGGCCATCGCGGCCCCCTTGACCTGAAGCCCGGCATCGGCAGCTTTCATGGCGGCGATGCGGGTGCTGACCACCCGGCTCATCTGTCCGGCGCCAACCCCCAGGGTCGCGCCATCGTGGCAATAGACGATGGCATTGGATTTTACGAAGCGCGCGATTTGCCAGGCCAGCAGGGCATCTTCCATTTCGCCGGGGCTGGGTTGTCGCTGCGTGACGACTCGTAGTGCGTCGCTATCCACCGGGGCCGTGTCCTTGTCCTGGACCAGGATTCCGCCCTCAATCTGTTGCAGGCGCCAGCCAGCCGGTGTCAGGGATAAGGGTCCCGTGGCCAGCACCCGGATGTTGGGTTTCTTGGCGAAGGCTGCCAGGGCGGCCGCCTCGAAGCTCGGCGCGACGATGACCTCCAGGAACTGCCGGGCTACGATCTCAGTCGCCAGCTCGCCGTTCAGCGGTTCATTGACGGCGATGATGCCGCCGAAGGCGGAGGTCGGATCCGTGGCATAGGCTTTGTCGTAGGCTTCACGCAGCGTCTGGCCGAGCCCGACCCCACAGGGGTTGGCGTGCTTAACAATAACGCAGGCGGTGCCGGCGAGCGCCTTGACGCACTCCAGGGCCGCATCTGCATCAGCCAGGTTATTGAATGACAGGGGTTTGCCCTGGTGTTGCTGCGCGCTGATCAGGGAGCCTGGTGCTGCCTGGGGGAGACGGTAGAGGCCTGCCTGCTGGTGCGGGTTTTCCCCGTAACGCAGCACAGAGTCCCGCCGCAGGCCGATGGGCAGTTCTTGCGGGAGATCGGCGTCTGCCTGATCCTGCTGCAGATAATTCCAGATGGCGGCGTCGTATACCGAGGTGTGCGCGTAGGCCTTGGTGGCCAGGCGCCGGCGGGTTTTCGCCGACAATGCGCCCTTGTTCGCGGTCAGTTCGCTGATGAGTACCTGGTAGTCGCCCGGATCAACGGCCACCGTCACGAAGGCGTGATTCTTGGCTGCGGCCCGAATCATCGCCGGACCGCCGATGTCGATATTTTCAATGGCTTGCGCATCGGTGCAGCCGGGCTGCGCTACCGTGGCCTCGAAGGGATAGAGGTTCACCACCAGCAGGTCGATGGCGGGAATGCCGTGCTCGCTCATGACGGCGTCATCCTGGTCGCGTCGCCCGAGCAGGCCGCCGTGAATGCGCGGGTGCAGGGTCTTTACACGACCATCCATGATTTCCGGGAAGCCCGTGACCTCACTGACCGGCGTGACCGCGATGCCGGCTTCGGACAGGGCGCGAGCCGTGCCCCCCGTCGAGAGGATTTCCACGCCCTGGTCTGCCAGAGCCTGGGCCAGGGGCACCAGGCCATCCTTATTGGAGACGCTTAACAGGGCCCGTTGAATTTGACGCATAGGAACGATGTCCGGATGCCGTATCGGCTCAACCCCGGAGATGATACTGCTTGAGTTTCTTGCGCAGGGTTGCCCGGCTGATGCCGAGAATCTCCGCTGCACGGGTCTGATTGCCCTCGGTGTAGCCCATCACCGCGTTGAACAGGGGTGGTTCTACTTCACTCAGCACCAGTCCGTAGAGTTCCGCCGGCTTGTGGCCATTGAGATCCTTGAAGTAGCGATCAATCACTTCACCCGTAAATTCACGCAACGGGCGCTTGCGATGACTGGCTAACTGTCGGGAAGTTTTACGTGGGGTCTTAGTGCCCGAAGTTTTGTTGGAATTGGTCGTCGCCACTAAACAAGCACCGGGGGGAGTCCAGCACCGACGGCGCGTCCCCCCAATGTTCGCAGCCGGCAAAAAACTTTCTTGTGATTTGCATCTGTTCTTCGGCGGTCGTGGCCCTGACTACGCGTTTGCGAAAATTTTCTCCGCAAGCGATGTCCGCGACATACCAGGCAAGATGCTTTCTTGCCACCCTTAAGCCAGATTCTTTACCGTAAAAACGATACATGGCATCAAGGTGGCCGAGGACTATATCACTTCTTTCCTGCACCGAGGGTGCAGGTAAAAGAATTTTTTTCTCAAGGTAAGTATTGACTTGTTCAAACAGCCAAGGCTTGCCGCGTGCACCGCGACCGATCATCACACCGTCTGCGCCTGTATGTTCAAGAACCTGCGCGGCTTTCTTCGGATCATTAATGTCGCCGTTGGCGAACAAGGGAATTGCAACAGCAGATTTAATCGCGGCGATCGTCGCGTACTCCGCTTCACCTCGATACGCGCAAGCGCGCGTGCGACCGTGCACGGCCAGAGCCGCGATACCTGCCTGTTCCGCAAGGCGGGCAATCGCCACGCCATTGCGGTTAGCGGTATCCCAGCCCGTGCGCATCTTCAAAGTGACGGGAATACTGACAGCTGCGGTGACCGCGGCAAGAATTCTGGCTACCAGTTCCGGGTCCTGCATCAGGGCTGAGCCGGCCAGCCGTCGACAAACTTTTTTTGCCGGACAGCCCAGGTTAATGTCGATGATGGCGGCGCCGTGCTCAGCTGCGCGGCGCGCTGCTTCGGCCATCATCGCCGGTTCACTGCCGGCAATCTGCACCACGTGGGGCGCAGGCTCGGTACCGAAATCCAGGCGCCGCCGACTTTTTTCCGTTTGCCACAGCCGCACGTCCGCGGTGGTCATTTCACTGGCAGCCAGGCTGGCGCCCCAGGTCCGGCACAGGGTCCGAAACGGCGCATCCGTAATGCCTGCCATGGGGGCCAGCAGTGCCCGCCCGGGCAAGGCTACCGGCCCGATGTGCGCGGCTGTGCTCATGGCCTCAAGGGACGCTGGGCCAGCTGACATTCAAGTCCGTTCTGGCGTCTGGGCAGGCACAGGTCTACCTCGTAGCCGCGTGCGGCGGTGCCTGGATCCGCCAGGCTCAGGGTCACCGGAATCCGCGTGCCCGGCGGCACAATGGGTGGCAACTCCGCGGCCAGGTATTCGGCCGGCACAAAAATTCGGCTGCCCACGGTATTGGCCCACTGGTCGCGCAGGGTGACCCGCAGCAGGGGCAGGCCGACAGGATAGGCGCCGCCCACTTCGACCGCGGCCTTGATGTCCAGCGCATTGGGCGCCGTGCCGCCCGCCAGCGCTTCACTGCGTCGCACCGAGAAGGCAGACAAGGCCCATGTCGGGTAAAGGCGTTCATCCAGCCGCGCGTAAAAGTCGCGCACCATCTCGCCGTAGCGAGGGTGAGCGGCCAGGGCGTCGCGCGAATAGTGCATCAGCTGGGCGCCCAGGGCGGCGCACAAGATCAGGGCAGCGCCGGCCCATCGCAGCCGATGGCTGGGTGTCTGCGCTTGTTCATCTTCTGCTTCTGCCTCCAGGCTTGTCCACGGCGGCAGGTCCGGACCCGGGGAGGGCTCCTGGATAAAGGCAGACATCTCGATCACTTCAGCAACTTCGTCAAGCTCGCTGGCGTCAAGCTCGCTGGTCTGCGTTTGCTGCTGATCTTCAGCTTGCGCATCACCGGGTGGATCGTTGGCCGCAGCAAGTTTCCATGATTCCACCACATAAACCGGCTCAGGATATTCGCCGGTGGGGCCATCGTCGTCTACGTCTGCGTCTACGTCTACGTCTGCATCTGCATCTGCGTCCAGGTCGGGCGATTCCGGGTCTGTCTGCTTGACCGGGGATTCGTTCGCCGCTATCGGTGAGTTATCAGGTTCGATATAGCCAGGGACAATTTTTTCATCCATGCCGATCTCCGCCAGCATGGACTGCCACTCTTCCGGGTTTGCGGTGATGGCCTCCAGTTCGCCATCCAGGGCGATGTCGCCGGCGGCGGCGCGCGCCTCGATGAAAAATTCAGACCAGGTTTGCTCGGGCGCGTCGAACTCCAGGGACTCGAGGTCCTGGCCCGTTACCTGGATATCGGGCATTGCCGGATCTTCGGTCGGATTCTGCTCAGCATCAGCGGCTGCCTCGTACTCGGGCAGCTCATCCGTCAGGAACTCCATCGCGTTAAAAACGTGCGCGCAATTACCGCACCGAACATCGCCTTGCGCGACGCGCAGCTGATTCGCGGTAACCCTGAAAACGGTGCCGCACTCGGGGCAGCGTGTGAACATGGCAGAACCTAGTCTGGTGGTCGTGGCGCGCGGGCGCGGCCGGCTAACAGGACCCAGTCGCCCTGTTGTTGCTGTGCTTCAAACTCGACCCACGGCGCGAAGCCCTGGCGGACCGCGTCCGCCTGTGAGGGCAGAATACCGCTCAGAGCGATCGCGGCACCAGTCCTTAATCTTTTGCACAGGACCGGTGCGAGTTCGATCAGGGTGCCGCTTAGAATGTTGGCCACCAGGGCATCCACCCTCAGATCGGGCGCCAGTTCGTCTGGAGCCACAACCATCAGGTGTTCGGCAAGCTCGTTGGCGGCTGCATTCCGGGCGCAGGCCTCCCGCGCCTGGGGGTCGATGTCCACGGCCCAGGCTTCCCGGGCACCCAGGGCAAGGGCGGCTACCGCCAGCACGCCCGAGCCGCAGCCAAAATCCAGGACCTGGCCGGTGCAGTTGAGCCGGGCAAGCCATTCCAGGCACAAGGCGGTGGTGGGGTGGCGTCCGCTGCCAAAGGCCAGGCCCGGTTCCAGGCGAACGATAGCCAGGGCGTCTGGTGGCGTGCCGGCATCGCTTGGCAGCAGCCACAAGCCCTTGCCGAAGCACATGGGTGTGAGGGCGGCCCGAAAGTCACTGACCCAGTCGCGGTCGGCCAGGGGGGTGAATTCCATGGGTGGGGCGGGTGCCGGGGCCACGGCCAGGCTAACGAACTGGCGAATCTGCTCCGGCGACGTGGTCGGATCGAGCAAGGCGCTCAGGCGCACCTGCTGCCACATCGGCGTTGCACCCGGTGCAGGTTCCAGGATGGGTTCATCGCCGGCATCGCGATACTCAATCGCGGCAGCGCCCAGCTGCAGCAGGGCGGTTTCCACCGGAGCGGGGTCCAGTCGCCCCAGTTCTATCCGAACCTGCAGCCAGTCCACCGTCGTGAGTAGCCAGGCTAGATGCCGAGCCGTTTTTCCAGATAGTGAATGTCCGTGCCGCCGGCCTGGAACGCAGCGTGCTGGCAAATTTCCTGGTGCAGGGGAATATTGGTGGTGATCCCCTCGATCACCATTTCCGACAGGGCCACGCGCATGCGGGCGATGGCCGACTCCCGGGTGTCGCCGTAGGTAATCAGTTTGGCGATCATGGAGTCGTAGTTCGGTGGCACTTCATAGCCGCTGTAAAGGTGGCTGTCTACGCGCACGCCGGGCCCGCCCGGCGGATGCCAGAGATTGACCCGGCCAGGCGACGGCACGAAAGTCTTGGGATGTTCGGCATTGATACGACATTCAATGGCATGCCCGCGAAGCGTCAGGTCTTCCTGGTTTATGCCCAGAGGCTCACCGGCAGCAATTCGCAGCTGAGCCTGCACCAGGTCCACGCCGGTAATCATTTCTGTCACCGGATGCTCTACCTGCAGGCGTGTGTTCATCTCGATGAAATAGAACTCGTCATCCTGATAAAGGAATTCAAAAGTCCCTGCGCCGCGATAGCCAAGATTCACGCAGGCGTCCACACAGCGTTTGCCGATCGCTGCCCTTTGCTCCGGCGTTATCCCTGGCGCCGGGGCTTCTTCCAGCACTTTCTGATGCCGGCGCTGCATGGAGCAGTCACGTTCGAAAAGATGAATGGCGTTGCCCTGGCCGTCTGCCAGTACCTGGATCTCAATATGACGCGGTCGCTCCAGGAATTTTTCCATGTAGACCACGTCATTGTTAAAGGCGACGCGGGCTTCAGAACGGGTCAGGGTGATGGAGTTAATCAGGGACGCTTCGGTTCGCACCACCCGCATACCGCGTCCGCCACCGCCGCCCGAGGCCTTGATGATGACGGGGTAACCGATCTTCCGTGCCAGCCGCAGATTCTCTTCGGCGTCGTCGCCCAGGGGTCCGTCCGAGCCGGGGACGCAGGGGACCCCGGCCGCCTTCATGGAGCGGATCGCGGCTACCTTGTCGCCCATAATCCGTATTACTTCCGGGGTCGGCCCGATAAACACAAAGCCGCTATCGCCGACCCGCTCTGCGAAGTCGGCATTCTCTGACAGGAAGCCATAACCCGGATGAATAGCCTGGGCATCCGTGACTTCTGCGGCCGAAATAATGGCCGGCATATTCAGGTAGCTCTCGGTGGACGGGGCCGGGCCGATACAGACAGATTCATCAGCCAGCAGGACATGTTTCAGGCTCTCATCCACCGTGGAATGCACAGCGACCGTCTTGATGCCCAGTTCGTGACAGGCGCGCAGAATCCGCAGCGCGATTTCGCCGCGATTGGCGATCAGGATTTTTTCAAGCATGCAGGCTTCGCCGGGCTTAGTCGATGATGAACAGGACTTGTCCGTATTCCACGGGCTGTCCGTTCTCGACCTGGATGGCAACGATGCGTCCCGAGGTCTCGGCCTCGATATTGTTCATCATTTTCATGGCCTCAATGATGCACAAGGTATCGCCAACCGTGACTTCGTCGCCGACGTGCACATAGGGCTGGGCATCGGGCGAGGCGGCGGCGTAGTAAGTTCCCACCATCGGTGCCAGCACTTCGGTTCCCTGAATGCGTTCGGGGGCAGGGCTGGCAGCTTCCGGCGCGGCTGCCGCTGGTGCGGCGGCGGCCGCGGGCAGCGGAGCGGCCGCGACGGCAGGTGCGGCTAACTGCACGCCGCCGGCCGGATACCGGCTGATGCGCACACTTTCTTCACCTTCGGTAATTTCAATTTCCGCGATGCCGGATTCGTCCAGCAACTCGATCAGCTTCTTGACCTTGCGGATGTCCATCTTTGGTTCCTCGACTCAGGCTTGCGGCGACTGCTGAACATGCTCGTGGGCGGCCCGCAGCGCGAGTTCATAACCCAGCGCACCGAGCCCGCTAATGGTGCCCACAGCAATGTCTGAAAAATAGGACTCGCGGCGAAAGGACTCGCGCGCGTGCACGTTACTAATGTGAATTTCGATAAAAGGTATGGCAACCGCAAGCAAGGCGTCGCGCAGGGCCACGCTGGTATGCGTCAGCGCACCGGGATTGATCAGGATGAACGCGGTATTGCCGGCAGCGGCCTGGACCCGGTCGACCAGCTCAGATTCGGCGTTGCTTTGCAGGCAGTCCAGCTGGTGACCGAGGCGGGTGGCCTCGTTGCTAAGCCGGGTTTCGATATCTGCCAGGGTGCCGGCGCCATAGACTGCGGGTTCCCGGGTCCCCAGCAGGTTCAGATTCGGGCCATTAAGTAGTAACAGGCGCGCCATGGGTGGAATTTCTTCCGCAGCAAGATGGCGGCCAGTTTAATGAATTTAGCTGCTAAATCCAGACAATTAGCTACCGGGAAATTTCTCTCTGGCCGCTTCAGCCGTCAGGCGCCCGGCACTGAGTTCGGTGATCAGCCCGGCCAGGCTGCGCAGTTCTTCGGCTTCCAGTTCGCCAGCCTCCATCCCGATGACGGCCCCGTCGGCGGCGATCAGGATGGAAAAGGGCAGGGCAATGAATTCCGGGCCGAAGCTTTCAGCCGCGGCAATGGCCTGCTGCTGTCCGATCAGGATGGGATAAGTAACGCCGGCTTCGCCAATAAAGCTTTCTACTGCCGGCGCCCGGTCGACTGCAATGCCTATGACCTGCAGCCCGCCCGGACTTTCCTGGTGCAGGGTTTGCAGCAAGGGCATCTCGCGCAGACAGGGGGCACACCAGGTGGCCCAGAAATTCAGCAGCAGGGGCTGGCCGGACCATTCGCGAATATTCCGCTCCTGGCCGTCCAGATCAGTCAGGGTGAAGTCGGGTAGCTCTTCGACAAGCGGTCGGGTTGCTGCGACGGGTTCGGCGGGCGGTGTTTCACTCCAGAACCACTGGCCCGCGTAGAAGCCCCCGAGGGCGCAGCAACCAAAGAAGGCAGTCCTGCGAATAATCCGCAGCAGGCGTGGTTTCATCCGGTCGAGCCCAGCGCGGAGCTGGCGTGGGCAGCAAAATCTTCTGCCGGCATGTAGCCCACGATCCGATAGGCTTCGCGTTCATTGCCGTCGCCGCTATAAAAGACGATTGTCGGTGGGCCGAAGATGCCGAAGTATTGCAGCAGGGCCTGGTCGCGCTCATCGTTGGCGGTGACGTCGGCCTGCAGCAACAGGGTTCCGTCCAGGGCTGCATGCACGCGCTCGTCGGTAAAGGTATAGCGCTCCATTTCTTTGCATGACACGCACCAGTCAGCATAGAAGTCCACCATCACTGTGCGGTTGCTGGCCTTTGCCTGGGCCAGGGCTGTCTCCAGATCCGCGACGGATTTGATGCGCTGAAACTCCAGATGCTCACTGCCGCCGTCGCTCATGGGCGAGCCGGCAAAGCGCAGCGGCTGCAACGGGTCGCTGGCTCCGCCCAGGGCGCCGACCAGCAGGGCGGCGGCATAGAGCGAGGCAACCAGGCCGCCGGCCTTACCCAGTTTCTGGCTGACGGGGGCATCCGGCAGCAAGCTGCTGAAGGCACCCATGAACACGGCCGCTGTGAACAGCAGCGCGCCCCACAGGGCGAGGGTCATGGGCCCCGGCAACAGGCGCTCCAGCATCCACACGGCCAGGCCGAGCATCATGAAACCGAAGAAGCCTTTCACTTTGTCCATCCAGCCACCGGCTTTGGGCAGCAGGCGCCCCGCCGAGGTGCCGATGACCAGCAAGGGCAAGCCCATGCCCATGCTCAGCGCGAACAGTGACAGCGCCCCACGCATCACATCGCCGGTCTGGCCAATGACGGTGAGAGAGGCAACCAGGGGCGGTGCTACGCAGGTGGTGACGACCAGGGCGGACAGGACACCCATGACAGCGGTGCCCATGATCGTGCCGCGTTTTTGCTGGTTACCCATCTGGGTCAGGCGATTTTGGATAAAGGCCGGCATCTGTAGTTCGTAGAGACCAAACATGGACAGGGCAAGGGCCACGAACAGGCCGGCCACGGAAATAATGATCCATGGCTTCATCAGTACCGCCTGCACCTGGGAGCCGGCGGCGGCGAAGGCTGCGCCGGCGATGGTGTAGGTCAGGGCCATGCCCAGAACGTAAGTCAGCGACAGGATGAACGCGCGCCGGGTGGTGCAGGCGGCGCCTTCCCCGGCAATGATGCCCGACAGGATCGGCACCATGGGCAAAACACAGGGCGTGAAGGCCAGCAGCAGGCCCAGACCGAGAAAGGTGATCAGCACCAGACCCAGGTTGCCGGTGGCAATGAGCTGCGATAGCCGGTCCTGCTCCGCCATGGGTCTACCGTCATCGCCGGCCCGGGTCAGTCCGCTAACGGCGGTGGCCGGCGGCAGGTCCACCAGCACGGCAATCTCGCCGGGCGGGTAACAGATACTGTTTTCCTTGCAGCCCTGGAAGGCGAGTTGCAGCTCAGCGGTCCCGGCCCGGGGATTGGCGCGGGCCAGAGGAACTTCCATGCGCACGCTGTCGTAGAAGACTTTTACGTCGCCGAAATGCTCATCCCACTTCGGTTCACCGGGCGGAATGGTCGGCGGACCTGGCTGGGCCACCGGCCCATCGCCGGCGACTTTCAGGCTGTCGCGATACAGGTAATAGCCCGGCGCCACCGTCCAGGTGACGGCGATTCGAAACGGATCCAGCAACTCCACCGCCGGCTGGAAGGCTTGCTCCGGGGCCAGGGGTGCGTCCGCCGCAGCCGGACCGATCTTGTCCACCATGCGTGACAGGGGGCCAGCCGCCGCCACGGACGGGGTCTCGGGCAGGGCGACAGTTGTCAGCCATTTCTGCGGCGGATAACACAGGCCGATGTCGGCGCAGCCCTGGGAGCGGATTTCCAGCTCGAACTCGCGCGCGTCCGGTGGCTGCTGCGCAATGGGCAGACGGATCAGGATCTGGCCCCGGTAGATTTCCATGGGCCCGAAAAACTCGTCGTCGTAGGCTTTGCCGGCCGGCATATCAGCCTCACCCAGTACGACACCTTCAGTGGCGCTGGCAAAGCTCATGCGCTCTTTATAGAGGTAGTGGTCCGGGGTGATGTCCCAGCGGAACTGGACGATATTGTTCTCGGCCTGGGCTTCGTACCGGAAGGCTTCCTCAGGTTTGAGAATGTCTTCAGCAGCAAAGGCGCCGGCCGGGATTAACAGGCTCAGCCCAAGGCCGGCGGCCATGGCCGCGCTGCGCAAATGCCCCTGCTGCTTCACTTGACGGAACTCCTTATCCAGTCCAGATAGGCGCTCGCTCCGGCGGCGATATCAATACCAACAATCTCCGGGTTTTCGTGCGGGTGCAGCTTGCAGATGGTCTCTTGCAGAGCAGCAAAGCGCTCCGCCCGTGTCTTGATCAGCAACAGCACCTCGTCAGCCGATTCCGCCTGGCCCTGCCAGCGATAGCGAGACCGGACCCCGGAAATTCGGTTGACGCAGGCCGCCAGCCGCTCTTCGACCAGGGCTGTGGACAGCGCCGCGGCGCTGCCGTCGTCCGGACATGTACATAACACCAACAGAAATTCTGCGTCCATCTGCGTCCCGGGCCCGTCCACGCCACGCCGGACGAGAGGATAGCCCTGCGCCTGGGTCCTGTCATGGCATTGGTGCACAGCTTTCATTTCAGCCTTGAAAATCCTTGAGCCGGCCCTATGATTGGCACTCCTTGGCGCCGAGTGCTAACAGCATATCGGCGAATTGAAAGAAAAAACCCCATAAATCAGGAGGTTATCCATATGAAACTCCGTCCGCTTCATGATCGCGTGATCATCCGGCGCGTTGAAGAAGAGCGCACATCACCTGGTGGAATCGTGATTCCGGACAGCGCCACCGAAAAGCCCATCAAAGGCGAAGTCGTGGCCGTGGGTAATGGTCGTTTGATGGAAAACGGCGAAATCCGTGCACTGGACATCAAGGCTGGCGACAAGGTGCTGTTTGGCAAGTACAGCGGCACCGAGGTAAAGGTCGAAGGCGAAGAGCTTCTCGTCATGAAAGAAGACGACGTGATGGCCGTTATCGAAGGCTGATGCCTTTAACTGACTAAAAGTACAGAGGAATAGTTCAATGGCAGCGAAGGACGTAAGGTTCGGTGATGATGCGCGTCAGCGCATGATTGCCGGTGTAAATATTCTCGCCAATGCGGTCAAGGTGACGCTGGGCCCCAAGGGCCGTAACGTCGTACTCGACAAGAGCTTTGGCGCTCCCACGGTCACCAAGGATGGTGTCTCGGTGGCGAAAGAAATCGAACTGGAAGACAAGTTCGAGAACATGGGTGCCCAGATGGTGAAGGAAGTCGCCTCGCAGACTTCCGACGTCGCCGGTGACGGCACCACCACGGCGACGGTCCTGGCGCAGGCAATTCTGCGCGAAGGTCTGAAATCGGTTGCCGCAGGCATGAACCCGATGGATCTCAAGCGTGGTATCGACAAAGGCACAATTGCTGTTGTCGAGCAGCTGAGCAAGCTGTCCAAGCCCTGTGAAGATGACAAGGCAATTGCCCAGGTCGGCACCATTTCCGCTAACTCCGATAGCGCCATTGGCGAGATCATTGCCCAGGCGATGGGTAAGGTTGGCAAACAGGGTGTCATTACCGTTGAAGAAGGTTCAGGTCTCGAAAACGAGCTGGACGTCGTCGAGGGTATGCAGTTCGATCGCGGGTATCTGTCGCCTTATTTCATTAACTCGGCCGAGAGCCAGAGTGTGGAACTCGATAATCCGCTGATTCTTTTGCACGACAAGAAAGTCTCCAACATTCGCGAGCTGTTGCCAGTTCTCGAAAATGTTGCCAAGGCCGGCCGGCCGTTGTTGATTATTGCCGAGGATGTTGAGGGCGAAGCCCTGGCTACCCTGGTAGTCAACAACATCCGGGGCATCGTGAAAGTCGCAGCCGTTAAGGCGCCTGGCTTTGGCGATCGCCGCAAGGCCATGCTGCAGGACATCGCTGTCCTGACCGGTGGCCAGGTCGTGTCCGAAGAAGTGGGCCTGAGTCTGGAAAAGACGACGCTTGAAGATCTGGGCGAAGCCAAGAAAATCCAGATTACCAAAGAGAACACGACGGTGATCGATGGTGCCGGCAAGGCTGCGGACATCAAGTCCCGCGTCGAGCAGGTCGAGCGTGAAATCGCAGACTCAAGTTCTGACTACGATCGTGAAAAGCTGCAGGAGCGTGTTGCCAAGCTCTCCGGCGGTGTTGCCGTGATCAAGGTTGGTGCTGCGACCGAAGTCGAAATGAAAGAGAAGAAGGCTCGCGTTGAAGATGCATTGCATGCCACGCGTGCTGCCGTCGAGGAAGGTGTTGTGCCTGGTGGCGGCGTTGCTCTGGTCCGTGCTGAAAAAGCGCTGGATAGCATCAAGGTCGACAATGATGAGCAGTTGGTGGGTGTTCGTATCCTGCGTCGTGCTCTGGAAGAGCCCCTGCGGCAGATTGTCATCAACGCTGGTGCCGATGGTTCGGTTGTACTCAACAAGGTGCTCGAAGGTAAGGGCAACTTTGGATACAACGCAGCCAACGGCGAATACGGTGATCTGGTTGAGTTCGGAATTATCGATCCGACCAAGGTCTCGCGTGCGGCGCTGCAGAACGCGGCTTCCGTTGCCGGTCTGTTGCTGACCACCGAGGCAATGATCAGCGAGACGCCTAAAGAAGACGCACCGATGCCGATGCCTGGCGGCGGTATGGAAGGCATGATGTAAGTGCCTGCGACATCTAGTCGAAGAAAGCCCCGCCTTGTGCGGGGCTTTTTTTTTACTCGACTGGCTAGTGGCCTTGTCGCCGCAAGCCTTGGCCGCCGTCAGAATCGATAGCGGAACTGGCCCACGACCCCGGGGTCGGCATCGTAGTTGCCGACTTTTTCGGCTAAGCCAAAAGAACTGCTGAAGCCTCCGGTGCCTTCATAGCTCAGGCCCAGGTCGACATCCATATCACGGCTGCCGCCGGCGGCCCAGGTGGATTGAGGTAGCTCATTTTCCGGTCGACCACTACCCACAGACACCGAGCCGTCACTCTTCAGCCGGGCGACCTTGCCGATGAACAAGGCAAAACCCTCATTAGCCGGGCCATCCCAGGGGTCCTGTGTGGCCTCGGCTCCGGTCTGACCGGCTTTGCTGGCCTGGAAGCTGGCCGGGTGTTCTGGGAACCGGAAGCGCAAATCATCGAAGGCCAGAACGCTGTCGGGGAGGGCAGCGAGCTGGCTTCCGGGTCGGGTTGCCAGTTCCAGATCGAAGCGCAGATCAGCATCATTGGCGGCGAAGAGGGGCGCACCGCAGTTTGTGTCCCCAAAGCCACTGTTAAGGCAGTCTGACCAGGCGCTGCCGGCGCCGCCAAGGCTAATTGCCAGCAGGGTCGCCGTAATAAGCCGAAGCCTGGTTGTGGAAATGGTGTTCAATCGGTTTCTCCCGCCGGCGCAATGCACCCCGAGGGATGCGGAACTCTTCGCATGGCGCACTTAGCGGCGCTTTGCCACGCGCCTTCATGTTTGAGTGCATAAGCAGTGTTGTTATTGTCAGGCTTGCCGATTGACGGAACGGTGACGGGCTTCCCGAAACCATTTCATCAACATAACGCGCAGGTCTGCAGGTGTAGGCATTAAGGTGAATGCCAAAGGGGCTCTGCTTTGCGGCCAATTTGAGGGGATAGTGTTTGGTTTCCTGTCTTCAGGCTCTTCTCTTTCGACATGGCCTGAAGGATTATGTCGATATGAACCTGGAAGTTATCCGGCAGGAGCTGCCCCCTGCGTTGAAGCAACTGGTCGATGACTGGTCCCGCGACAATGCCGGCAAGGAATGCCTGGTCGGCGATGCGCAGTACCTGAGGTCTCTGCGCAGGGTCCTTGCCTGCAGCAGTTACCTGGGCGATATCCTCGCGCGCTATCCCGATGCGCTGAGCGAGTTACGAAGGGACGGGCGGCTGGAGAGATCTTTGGACCCGGGGGAACTGGGCCATGTCTTCGACGCCCGGATTTCTGCCGGACTGACGGAAGTGCAGTGCGCGCAGCACTTGCGTTATCTGCGCCACCGGGAACTGCTGCGCATCGTCTGGCGTGACATCAATGGTTTGGCCGACGTCCCTGAAACTCTGGCGGATTTGTCCGCGCTCGCTGATGCGGCTATCTGCAGCGCACTGGCCTGGTCGCAATCTTCCCTTGCTCAAACCTACGGCACGCCTCGGCTGGAAAATGGTGCAGCAGCGGAATTTATGATTCTGGGTATGGGCAAGCTCGGCGGGCGGGAACTGAACTTCTCCTCGGACGTGGACCTGGTCTTTCTTTATACCGATAAAGGCGAAACGGACGGACGGCGCCAGGTCAGTAACGAGCAGTATTTTCGTAGCCTGGCGCAGAGCCTGATTAACCTGTTGTCCAGGCAGACTCCGGATGGTTTCGTTTACCGGGTGGATGTCCGCCTGCGGCCGTTCGGCGAAAGTGGTCCGCTGGCCGTCAGTTTGCCGGCCTTCGAGTCATACCTGCTGACTCATGGCCGGGACTGGGAACGCTATGCCTACGTCAAGGCGCGTGTGATCAACCCGTGTAGCGCGACAGCCGAACTGGAGGAACAGATTCTCCGTCCCTTCGTCTATCGTCGCTATCTCGACTATGGCGTGTTCGCGTCTTTGCGCGAGATGAAAGGCATGATTGAAGCGGAGGGACAGCGGCGTGAATACAGCGCCAATCTGAAGCTTGGGCCTGGTGGCATTCGCGAGATCGAATTCATTGCCCAGTCTCTGCAGCTCGTGCGCGGTGGTCCGGTGACCGAGCTGCGCGATCGGCAGTTGCAACGGGTGTTGCCCAAGCTCGTTCGTCACCAGTGTTTGCCGGCCGAGGTGGCGGATGAACTGACGACGGCCTACCGTTTCCTGCGCCGGGCTGAGAATTTCCTGCAAGCCATTGAGGATCGTCAGACCCACGATTTACCTGCGAACGAACTGGACCGCACCCGTCTGGCTTTCGCCATGGATGCGCCGGACTGGGAGACTTTCCTGGCCAGTTGCACGGCGCAGCGAGCTTGCGTGGCCGGACATTTTCGCAATATCGTTTTCAGAACCGGGGACCAGGCTGACAGCGAGCCTGAAATAGTCGCCCTGGCCGGAGTCTGGTCAGGCGCGGCGGATGAGGCCGGCCAGACAGCAAGCCTTCAGAACGCTGGCTTTGATGACGGCGAGGCAGTGCGACGGTCCGTGCAGGCGCTGCGCGACAGTGGCCTGTACCGGCGGATGGATGAAAGCGGGCGACAGCGGATGGATGCCCTGATGCCCAAGCTGATGCAAGCAGCAGGTCGGCAGGCAAAACCGGATCGTGCCCTGGCCGGTGCCTTACAGGTCGTTGAGGCCATTGGACGGCGATCGGCCTATTTTGCCTTGTTGAACGAAAATCCTTCAGCTCTTCAGCGGTTGACCAAGTTGTGCGGGCTGGGCGATTTTCTGGTGGGACAACTTGCTGCCCATCCGCTACTACTGGACGAATTGCTGGATCAACGGGTGTTCAACGATCCGCCGGCGCGCGCTGAGCTGGTTGATGACCTGCAATCCCGCCTGCAGGCGGCGGGTACTGATGATGAGCGACGCTACTACGCCCTGGTGAACTTCCAGCAGGCGGCAACCTTCCGGGTTGCCGTGGCTGATCTGAGTGGGGCGCTGCCTTTGATGAAGGTGAGCGATCGCCTCACCGATATTGCCGAGCTGGTCCTGGGCGCAGCGCTGGACATTGCCTGGAGCGAGCTAGTGGCAAAACACGGTGAGCCTCATTGTGAGGTGGCCGGGCAGTTACGCCCGGCGCGTTTTGCCATTGTCGCCTATGGCAAGCTGGGCGGGCTTGAGCTCGGTTATGGCTCTGACCTGGATGTGGTTTTTCTGCATGACTCGGCCGGGAAGGCCGAGCAGACCAATGGCGAACGGCCACTGGACAATGCCGTGTTCTTTGCCCGGCTGACTCGACGCATCATCAGTATGCTGACCTTATCCACCACCTCGGGCCAGCTCTATGAGGTGGATACCCGGCTTCGGCCGTCGGGCCGGTCCGGCATGCTGGTGTCCAGCCTGACGGCCTTTGATCGCTATCAACGCGAAGATGCCTGGACCTGGGAACACCAGGCCTTATTAAGAAGTCGCCCCGTAGCCGGTGACCCGGCCGTTTGTGCGGCCTTCGAGGATTTGCGTCGCCTGGCGCTGACTCAGTATGTGAAACGCGACAGCTTGCGCGAGGAAGTCACCGACATGCGCGCGAAGATGCGAGCAGAGCTGTCCCGGGGAGACGCGCAGCTTTTCGATCTGAAGCAGGACGAAGGCGGCATCGCCGACATCGAGTTCCTGGTCCAGTACCTGGTGTTACAGCACGCGGCAGATTGCCCCGACCTGCTGGAGTTCTCCGACAATATCCGCCAGCTAGAGGCCTTAGCCCGCCATGGCCTGCTGGACAAGGCCGATGAAAAATTACTGGCGGATGCTTATCGTGATTACCGCAAGCGCACGCATCGTCGTGCACTGGGGGGTGATCAGAGCCTCGCGCCGCGTACCGAGGTGGCTGAGCAGGCCGATCGTGTCGTGATGATCTGGCAGCGCGTGTTCGGGAAACCAGAAGCCAGGATCAGCTTGCCGACGATCTGAGCCTGCCGGTCGGCCGCTCATTCAAATATGGCCTGCTGATAAAGCCTGTAAGCTGTTGCCGCTTACTGCCAGAGTGGCGGTTTGACCACCATGAAGTAGATGATCACAAAAACGCTGAGACTGATGCCGGCCCACCAGATCGTGAGTCGCCGTGCCAGTACCGCAAGTCGCGGGCTCTCCGGTTCATCCCTGGCGAGCCGAATCCAGCGTTTCATGAATGGGCCGAAAGCGATGCCCATTACCGTCAGCAAGATGGTGAGCACCAGGCTGGTAATGACCCAGGGCGTGTCGAGCGGCCACTGCCATAGCCACATTGTCACACCTGCGGTCACCGCGACGACGTAGGCCGGGATAGCCAGAAAATCATCGATCTTTTTCACCAGGCGCAGGAGGTTTGCGCGGTTAGCAGGATCCCCGTTCGCGGAAAAAATCCAGAACAGGTGCGTCATGTTCGATCCGAAGCCGATGCATGCACCCAGCACATGCAGCCACTTAATTGCGTAATAGAGGTCAGGCACCGAATCTACCCTTGTGGTCCAATATTTATCAGTATGCCGATGTCAAATAGCGGCGTTATAGGTAGTTTCCACTAATGTCTCCCGCTTCGGCTAGGTTAGGCGAAATTACCGATGAATTGCAGCACCAGTCCACTCGCGAGCATGAGGAAACCCGTTATATCCGTGCGGGCCTGGTTCCGCATGGTTGCAACAAGCTTTGGAACTTCCCGAAAGCCCCAAATATCAAAGAACAGATTGCTGATCTTCTGGTGTATAGAAATAGACGCCAACGCAATGTACAGGGCACCGACAATTTCGAGCAACAGGCCTAACTGCCCCACGTACCAGAATAATTCGCTGTTCATGATGGCTTTCGCTTTGGGTTGATATGGATTGGAAAGATCTGGAATCTTTGTCGATTTTCGGCCCGCTGTGAAGCTTCCCTGGATTTCCGCTTCTGTCCAAAAGTGGTGGTTCACGCTACCGAGGCGAACCCACGCGCCTCAATCTATACTCTGACCCCGTCTTAGCAGAAACCAGATCAGGCCCATGTCCGCTGACACCTCCCAAAAACCGGCTTCGGTGCCGCCCAACGCCGAAAACCTTTACCAGGTCGGGCCGTCCGATCTGCCGCTTTCTTGCCCCATGCCCGGCATGACGGTCTGGAACTCTCATCCCCGGGTCTACCTGCCTATTGAAAAGACAGGCTCGGCTAAATGCCCCTATTGTGGTGCAGAATTCCAGCTGCAGGGCAAAGGCGACTGAAGCTTGCAGGCCAGGCCAGAGGCGCTGCTTGAAAAAACCGGGCCGCGCCAGATATTCAGCTGATCTATTCCGGAAGCACGACCTCATGAGGCGTGTCACCCTGTTTCTGGCCACCAATGTGGCCGTCGTGATGTGGTTTTCGCGCTGATGCCGGCGGATTGAAACGCCTGTTCATGTCCCATCCACCCTTGGAAGAGCGCAGCGCGGCTCTGCCCAACGCCGCCTGATCGCCCGCTTGTCAGGAGCTCTCTTCGAGGTCGGGATCTTCGGCCGGTCCGACGTCATCGTTTTCGGCCTCTTCTTCTAGCACCCGTTCTTCGCCCATTTCCGTCTGTCCCCACTCGGCGGTGGCTACCAGGGGATCCGGCTGGCCATCGGTTTCGATGCCAATGCGGAAAGCCGCAAAGCCAGGCATCACCACCTGGTTCAGCGCCATGCCCAGAACACGTCCGCGATTACTCGCATAGATCAGGTTCTGGTCATTGGTAATCGGATCCGTGACGGTGCCCAGTACGTCACCGGAATCCACCAGCTGACCCAGCCGAACCACGGAAAACAGAATGCCGCCATAGTCGGCCCGTACCCAGGTGGATTCGTAGAACACGGGCTCGGGTTGCCGCAGTAACTGGACGCGGCGAATCATGTCTGTGGCACTCAGGAGTGCAAACACGCCGTCGACGCCCTCGCTGACCTTGCTGGACTGCAGTCGCAGGGGTTCGCCGGCTTCCAGGGTAACGGCCGGAATGCCCGCGTCCGTCGCGGCCCGGCGGAGGGTGCCGGGCGCGCCTTCATTATGTAGCACCACCATGCCACCGAAGCCCTCGGTCATCTCCCGCACGCGCCGGTAACGCAGGTCAGCGCGTAACTGCGGCAGATTGGTCCGATAGAAAGACCCCGTGTGCAGATCCACCAGGACATCGCAGCGGCGAATGATTTCCTCAAACAGGGAATAAGCAATTCGGGCGGCTGAACTGCCCTCGGGGTTACCAGGAAAGTAACGATTCAGATCTCGTCGGTCCGGCAGATAGCGTGAGCCGCGCCTGAAGCCCTGCAGATTGACGATAGGGACGCCGATCACCGCGCCGCTAAGTTCTTCGGGTTCCAGTTCATGCAGGATGCGCCGAACCATTTCGATGCCATTAAGCTCGTCGCCATGAATGGCCGCCGTGAGACAAAGGACCGGGCCTTCTCGCTTGCCATTGACCACCAGCACCGGTGTTGCTGTGGTGATGCCTTCAAAAACTTCGCTGGCGGACCAGGTCAGGCGGGCAGCTTCGCCGGGTGGCACGGTTTTGCCCAGGAG
>CAKZWQ010000003.1 GCA_937921935.1 uncultured Gammaproteobacteria bacterium
AGTCTGCCACCTGGGCTGCACCGGGACCACGGCTGCCTGCTAGAATTCGCCGCCCAGAACCGCAGACCGGCAAGCTATGACTGTCAAAACCCGCTTCGCTCCCAGTCCCACGGGCTTTCTGCACATTGGCGGCGTGCGCACGGCACTTTTCTGCTGGCTGTATGCGCGCCAGCATGATGGCGTTTTCGTGCTCCGCATTGAGGATACGGACCGTGAACGATCCACCCAGGAATCCGTCGACGCGATTCTCGACGGGATGCAGTGGGTTGGTCTGGACTGGGACGAGGGACCGTTTTACCAGACGCAGCGTTACGATCTTTACAACGCCGCCAAAGAGGAGTTGCTGGCCAACGGCCATGCCTACCACTGCTACTGCACGCCTGAAGAGGTCGAGGCCATGCGGGCCGCGCAGATAGCAGGCGGTGAAAATCCCCGCTATGACGGTCGCTGCCGAAATCGCACTGAGCCCCGTGAGGGCGTTGATCCGGTGGTGCGTTTCCGGACTCCGGACGCAGGCGAGGTGCTGGTCAAGGACCTGGTCCATGGCGACGTGGTCTTCAATAACGCCGATCTCGATGATCTGATCATTGTCCGAAGTGACGGCCATCCTACCTATCACTTCAGTGTTGTTGTTGATGACGCCGATATGGGGATTAGCCATGTCATCCGGGGCGACGATCATCTGAAAAACACACCGCGACAGCTGAATATTGTTGATGCCCTGGGCTATGAGCGCCCTGTGTATGCTCATTTGCCCATGATCCTGGGTGCAGATGGCGCGCGCTTGTCGAAGCGGCACGGCGCCGTGAACGTGCTGGAGTATCGGGAAGAGGGTTATTTGCCTGAGGCCCTGCTGAATTACCTCGCCAGGCTCGGCTGGTCCCATGGCGACCAGGAGCTGTTCTCGCGGCAGGAGCTCATTGAATTGTTTCAGCTCGATAGCGTTAACCGTTCGGCTGCTCGTTTTGATGCTGACAAGCTGGCTTGGGTGAGTCAGCAATACATCATGCAGGAGCCGGCCGAAGCGCTGGTACCGGTGCTGGCAACGCAGCTGGAAAAACAGGGGCTGGAGCCGGCCGCTGGACCGCCCCTGGCCGCGGTGGTGGAGGCTTACCGGGAGCGCGCGGTGACGCTCCGGGAGCTGGCCGAAAGTGCCTGGTATCTGTTCCGGGATTTCGACGCGCCTGATGCCGCTGCGGCGAAGAAGCACCTGCGTCCGGTCGTCGCCAAGCCTTTGCAGGCATTGCGTGAGCGACTGGCCGAGCTGAGCCACTGGGATCGCGGGGCTGTGCATGGCGCGATCGACGCAACGGCTGGCGAGTTTGAACTGGCCTTCGGGAAACTGGGTCAGCCCCTGCGGGTAGCGCTGGCGGGCGGTTCCGTATCGCCTCCCATCGATATCACCGCTGAGTTGGTCGGCCGGGATCGTGGCCTGGCGCGCCTGGATAGGGCGCTGGCCATCATTGCTAAAAGGGCAGCGGCAGCAGGTTAAGGGCTATTCTTGACACCTCCGCGGGGCCTCGCGTAGAGTCCCGCGCCTGTTGTGGGGCTATAGCTCAGCTGGGAGAGCGCTTGCATGGCATGCAAGAGGTCGGCGGTTCGATCCCGCCTAGCTCCACCAGGATCAACAACCTGATTGTCCCCATCGTCTAGTGGTTAGGACTCCGCCCTTTCACGGCGGCAACAGGGGTTCGAACCCCCTTGGGGACGCCATACTTTAAGACCCGCCAATGGCGGGTCTTTTTTTAGCCGCTTCTTTTCTGCAGTGCCATTCTGCGCTCAAGGCTCGGCAGCCAGTGGTCACTTGAGCCGGGCCCTCGGGCAAAATTGGAAGGATCACGGGGCCGCGACAATTTAAAGCCTGCCAGCGCGAGGCCCCAGGAGGCAGAGTGTCGCCCCCGGGGTCACCGGGAGGGCGGACTGGTTCCCAGGGAGCCAGGCCCGGACTAAGCAAGCTGCTGTCGCCAGCAGCATGCGGAATACGATCTGTCTCAGGTTAATGCCCTAACTAACTGTTTGCGAATGGTTTATGATCAGGGCAGGGTAGTTGGGCAGGTTGTCGTATCCGTGTTGCCTTATGTAACAGGCTCGCGAAGGCTTGGGCCGTGCTGCAGGTGATTGCTGATCCGATCACCTGGTACGGCGTCGCCGCTGTGGTGTATGCCGGGCTGGGTATCCAGGTCTTCATGCCGGGTATGGGCAGCCTGCTGCGCATGCAGCGCCTGTTGCTGGCCGCAGCCGGGCTGGCCTGGGCCCTGTACTTTGGCCTGGCTGACCGCTTAACCGGCCTGGACCCGGTGCTAGCCAGTGACCTGGCATTCAGTCTGGACTTTGGCCTGCTGCTGGCCTGGTTTGCCCTGCTTTCGAGGCTGCTGCGCGGGCCCTACAAGCAGTCCATGCCCGAAACCGTCCGGCGAGGCCTGTATCTGTTCTGGGGGCTGATTGCCCTGGCCAGTGTTGTCGGGCTCTGGCTGAGCGGTATCAGTAACCTGGGCGCTACCATTCTGGCGGCGATGCTACTGGCGGCCGCCCTGGCCTGCCTGGCCATGGTGACCCAGTTACATCGTGATTCGCCCGTGGAAGATCGCGCCGCCATGCGTGCGTTCGTGGCCGCAGGTGTCCTGCTGGCAGCGCCCCAGGCCATTTACTTTTCTCTGATCAGTCTGAGTGGGAGCCTGCCGGAGTCCTGGAGCATCTTTCGCACCCTGCCGGTGGGTCTGGCGGGACTGCTGCTCATGCGCGCCACGCAAATCAGGCCCCAATGGTCCCTGGCTGTTTTTGTTTCCCCCCAGGCGCGGGCCTATGCGCCCCGTTTTCTGGGGTCGCTTGGACTGCTGTTACTGTTGCTCGGCCAGATTCCCGTGTTGCGGGCGCTGCCCCCTGAAGTGGCCCGCTTGCTGGCGTTTGCATCCACGCTTGGGCTTGGCCTGCCGCTGTTTGCCCTGCTGTTCTCCGAGAGTCTGGGCGCCCGCTTGCGGGTGTTCATCAGCAAGCATTTCCTGCCCTTTCGCTATGACTACCGCGAAGAGTGGTTGCGACTAATCGAGACCCTCGCTGCCCCGGTGCAGCGGCGGCCTTTGCCCGAACGTACCATCAAGGCGTTGGCGCAGATTGTCGGCAGTCCGGCCGGCATCCTGTGGTTACGCCAGCAGGAAGACGAGCCCTTTAGCTGCGCGGCCCACTGGAATACGCGCATCTGGCCGGACATGACGGTGGCGGCTGACGACCCGGTCCTGACCTTCATGTGCGAGCGCCAGTGGATCCTGGATACGGCTGAGCTTAATCGGGACCCGGCTCTATACGAAGGCCTGCGCCGGCCTGAATGGCTGTCTGCATTACCCGATGCTCTGCTGGTCGTTCCGCTAATCAGTCGTGACTGGATGATCGGCTTCATCGTCCTGTTTCAGTCCAGTTCTGCCTTTCGTCTGACCTACGAGGAAATCGATCTGCTGCGCACCTCGGGACGGCAGGTGGCGGCCTATCTGGCCCAGTATCTGGCCGATCAGCAGTTGGCGGAGTCACAACAGTTCGAAGCCTTCAATCGACTGACCGCTTTCGTCATGCATGATCTGAAAAATCTCATTGCCCAGCAATCCCTGGTGGTGAAGAACGCCAGCAAACACAAGGACAATCCCGCCTTTGTGGAAGATGCCATCGCGACCATCGATAACTCCGTGGCCCGGATGAATCGTCTGCTCAAGCAGCTGCAAAGCGGGGATTCCGTCGGGCCGCTGCAGCGGGTGCGGCTGAGCGAGGCATTAAATCAAGTGATCGAACGGACAGCCGGACGGTTGCCATTGCCCGAGTTCTCCGACGAAGCGGCTGATGCCATGAGTGATCTGGATCGGGAGCGTTTCGTGACTGTGCTGGGTCATCTGGTTCGTAATGCCCAGGAAGCCACCAGTCCGGAGGGTCAGGTGACAGTAGCGCTGCAGGCCGACCATGGCGAGGTCGTGATCACTGTTGAAGATGATGGTTCAGGGATGGATCCGGAATTCGTACGTACCCGCCTGTTCCGGCCGTTTGACAGCACCAAGGGCAGCCAGGGGATGGGAATCGGCGCCTATCAGGCGCGCACCTTTGCCGTGGACGCCGGGGGCGATCTGGAAGTCTGGTCACAGCCTGGCGTCGGCACGCGCTTCACGATTCGACTGCCCCTCGCGGAACCGACCGATGGAGCAAGCCAGCATGAGCCGCTTGCCGAACAATAGACGGGTCGCCACAGCGTGCTGCCGAGGCAGTATGATCGCCCGTGGCCGAACAGGGAGATCATCAGCGCGGTGACGGAACAGCAACCAAAACTTCTGGTGGTCGAAGACGACCCGGGACTGCAGAGCCAGTTACGCTGGTGCTTCTCGGAGTACGAGGTGCTGGTGGCAGAGGACCGCGCGTCGGCCCTGGCGCAACTGCGTCGTCATGAGCCGCCCGTCGTGCTCCAGGACCTGGGCTTGCCGCCCGATCCCGAAGGCGTGTCCGAGGGCTTGATGACCCTTGAGGAAGTGCTGGCCCTGGCCCCCGCGACCAAAGTGATTGTGGTCACCGGTCATGGTGACCAGGAGAATGCCGTGCGGGCGGTGGGGCTGGGTGCCTACGATTTTTATCAGAAGCCCGTCGACACCGATACCCTGCAGCTGCTGGTGGATCGTGCTTACCAGATCTATGAGCTTGAGCAGGAAAACCAGCGCTTGTTACGTCAGCAGAGCGCATCGCCGCTGGATGGCATAGTCGCGGCCAGTGAAAAAATGCTCAGCGTCTGCCGCATTATCGAGAAAGTCGCGCCTACCAGTGCCACGACTCTGCTGCTGGGTGAAAGTGGCACGGGCAAGGAATTGCTGGCCCGTGCGCTGCATTCTCTTAGTCCTCGTGCCGGCGAAGGTTTTGTGGCGATTAATTGCGCCGCAATTCCGGAGAATCTGCTGGAGAGCGAATTATTCGGCTACGAACGCGGTGCCTTCACCGGTGCCTTGAAGCAAACACCCGGTAAGGTTGAGATGGCTGATCAAGGGACTTTGTTCCTGGATGAGATCGGCGATATGCCCATGTCTTTGCAGGCCAAGCTACTGCGTTTCCTGCAGGAGCGGGTGGTGGAGCGGGTCGGGGGGCGCGAGGAGATCCCGGTCGATGTGCGCGTGGTTTGTGCGACCAACAAAGACCTGCAGACGGAAATTCAGCAAGGACGCTTCCGCGAAGATCTTTATTACCGGATCAGCGAAATCACTATCCAGATCCCGCCTTTGCGGGAACGGGAAGGTGGCAGGCTGATTCTGGCCCGCACCCTGCTGACCAAGTATGCGGCCCAGCATGGCCGCCCCCTCAAGGGCTACACCAAGGATGCCCAGGCGGCTATCCAGGGCTATGCCTGGCCGGGCAACGTCCGGGAACTGGAAAACAAGATCAAAGGTGCCGTCATCATGGCGGAGGGTAAGCAGGTCAATGCCGTCGACCTGGGTCTGGGCGATGAGGATACGGACGGGCCGAACCTCAACCTGCGTGAGGTGCGCAAGGATGCCGAGACCCGGGCCGTGAGTCGTGCGCTGGTGTATTCCTCCGGGAATATCTCTCAGGCGGCCAAACTGCTCGGCATTACCCGCCCAACTCTCTACGATCTGATCGAGAAATACGGCATTAGCACGGAGCGCTGAGCGTTTCTTTAACGGGCGGGCTCATCCAGCAGCTTGCGTTCCCACTGCAAGGCAGTGGCCACAATATGGTCCAGGTCGTTGTGCTGTGGTTTCCAGCCCAGCACCTCGCGGATCTTGTCCGCCGTGGCAATCAGGATTGGCGGGTCGCCCGGGCGACGCGGTGCCTCTTCGATAGGCAAGGCCTTGCCGGTGGCTCGTTCCACGGCCGTCAGAACTTCTCGCACGCTATAGCCCTGGCCATAGCCGCAATTCATCACCTGGGAATCGCCGCCGGCCCGTAAATAGTTCAGAGAATCCAGGTGCGCCCGGGCCAGGTCCTCGACATGGATAAAGTCACGGATGCCGGTCCCGTCGGGTGTGTCGTAGTCGGTGCCGAAAATATAGATCTTGTCGCGTTTACCCAGGGCGGCCTCGCAGGCCACTTTGGTCAGCAGGGTCGCCTTGGGTGTTGACTGGCCGATGCGGCCCTCGGGATCACAGCCGGCGACGTTGAAATAGCGCAGGGCGACGTAACTCAGCTCATTGACCGCCGCCACGTCCCGCAACATCCACTCAGTCATCAGTTTGGAGGTGCCATAGGCATTGATCGGCTGAGTCGGCGAATCTTCTGCGGCGCGGTCACCTGTGGGAATGCCGTAGACCGCAGCTGTCGAGGAGAACACCACATGCTTGACCTTGTGCTCCAGGGCGCACTGCAGGAGATTTCTGCTGGCACAGGTGTTGTTGCGGTAGTACTTGAGCGGATCGGCGACGGATTCCGGCACGATGGTATGGGCCGCAAAATGCATGATGGTTTCGATCTGATGCTCGCCTAGCAGTCGAGCAACTAACTCCTGATCACCGGTGTCGCCGACAATCAACTCGCCGTGCAGAACCGCAGAGCGAAATCCGGTGCAAAGGTTGTCCAGAATTATCACGTCTTCACCGGCTTCACCCAGCTGTCGCACGACATGACTGCCGATATAGCCGGCGCCGCCGGTGACGAGGATTTTGCCTTTGCTCATGAGCTTTCGCTTCCTGCTTTCAGGCCCGGAAGATAACTCATCTGGCGGATGGCTAGCCATGAAATACGGCACAGAAGCAGTCTTGACGCCAATCCCTCAGGCCATGAACATCAACGTTCTGGATGGGGAGCTCATGACGGATTTTGACAACCAGGGCACCGACGTTAACGGCAGCCTGTGCGGCGCCAGCGAGCCCGCGCCTTTCGAGCTGATCGCGGTCCCGCCCCAACGGCCGGCCCTGATTGTCTGCGATCACGCCGCCGCCAGGATTCCTGCATCCCTTGGTACCCTCGGTCTGCGCCCGGCCAGCCTTGCTGACCACATTGCCCTGGATATCGGGGCGGCGGCCATGACCCGGGCATTGAGTGAGCAGCTTGGCCTGCCTGCAGTCCTCACGGCCTATTCCCGGCTGGTGGTGGACTGCAATCGACGGCTTGATGACCCCACGGCCTTTCCGCCTAGTAGTGACGGCGTCGCAATACCCGGTAATACGGGCCTGGACGACGGGCATCGCGCAGCGCGGTCGGAAGCCCTCTATTGGCCCTATCACCACCAGGTTCGCGATCAGCTCACTTCCCTGGAAAGTCTGGGTGCGGCCCCGGCGCTGATCGCCGTGCACAGCTTTACCCCGTCCATGAACGGTCTGGCGCGACCCTGGGAAATTGGCATACTGTGGGACAAGGATCCGCGGATTCCGGTGGCTTTAATGGATCGTCTGCGCGCCCGGGGTGATATTCAAGTGGGTGATAACGAACCCTATTCGGGCAAGCATCCTGCCGACTTTACCGTGGATCACCATGCTGAGGCCGAGGGTTTGCCCCATGTTTCCATTGAGATTCGCCAGGATCTAATCACGACCCAGGCAGGAATCGACCGCTGGTCCGGGCTGCTGGCGGAAAGTCTTGCGCCTTTGCTCGATGACCCGCAGCTTTACTGTCACTGGAGCGGCTGACGAATGGGTGTGCGCGAGCCAACCCTGACCCTGGGCATTGAGGAGGAGTATCTCCTCGTTGACCGGTCCACCCTGGACCTGGTCAGTGATCCCCCGGCCAAGATTCTTGCCGAGTGTCAGCGCCTCACCAGCAAGCAGGTGTCCCCGGAATTTCTGCGTTCCCAGATCGAGGTGGGGACTAAAGTCTGTCGTTCCATCGCCGAGGCGCGCTCGGACCTGGCCCGCCTGCGACGAGTCGTCGCCGATGTGGCAGGCGAGGAGGGGCTGGCCCCCATTGCGGCATCAACCCATCCCTTTGCCTTGTGGACCGAGCAGCAGACGAGTCCTATTCAGCGCTACAGTAATTTGTCCGAGGAATTGCAGACTGCAGCCCGGCGCCTGTTGATTTGCGGCATGCATGTGCACGTGGGCGTGGAGGACGATGAGTTGCGCATAGACCTGCTCAGTCAGATGCGTTACTTCCTGCCGCATTTGCTGAGTCTGAGTACCTCCTCGCCCTTCTGGGAGGGGATGGATACAGGCTTGCGTTCCTATCGGCTGACTATTCTGGATACCTTGCCGCGCACCGGCCTGCCCGAGCATTTTGAGAGCTACGCTGAGTACCGTCGGCATGTGGACGCCCTGATCGATGCGGGCTTGCTGGAGGATGCCACGAAGATCTGGTGGGACTTACGACCCAGCGCGCGCTACCCGACCCTGGAAACCAGGATTTTCGATGTTTGCACTTCCATTGACGATGCCGTCTGCCTGGCTGCGATCACAGTTTGCCTGTTAAGACGGCTGTATCGACTCCGCCAGGCCAACCAGCGCTGGCGCATCTACAGTCCCATGCTGCTGAATGAGAATCGCTGGCGCGCCATGCGTTATGGCAAGGATGAAGGCCTGCTCGATCTAGCCAAGGGCGCCCTGGTCCCGGTGCCGGAGTTAATAGAAGAAATTCTTGAATTGATTGCCGAGGATGCTCAGGCGCTGGACTGTACTGCCGAGGTGGCGCATGCGCGGGAAATTCTGACCCGGGGTACCAGTGCTCACCGGCAGGTCCAGGCCTATGAGCGTGCTCGTCAGGCCGGCGCCAGCGAACAGGAGGCGCTCCGAGAAGTGGTTGATTTCCTGATCGAGGAAACGGCAGCCGGCCTGCAATAGCGCCCGATGGTCGATTCGTCTCTCCCCAAGACCGGCAGCATGCAACATCGAGTCTGCGTGGCTCCCATGATGGACTGCACGGACCGGCATTGCCGCTATTTCCATCGCCTGCTCAGTAGCGGCGTGGGTTTGTATACCGAGATGGTGACGGCCCACGCCATCGTGCACGGCGACTCGCAGCATCTGCTGGGGTTTGCACAGGTCGAACATCCCGTTGCCCTGCAACTGGGCGGCAGCGACCCCGACCTGCTTTACAAGGCGGCCGCTATCGTGCGTGACGGGCATCCCTATGATGAGCTCAACCTGAATGTCGGTTGCCCCAGCGACAGGGTTCAGTCCGGGCGCTTTGGTGCCTGCCTGATGGCCGAGCCCGAGCGCGTGGCCGACTGTGTCCGGGCCCTGCGTGAAAGCTGGGGCGGGGCGGTGACGGTGAAGTGTCGTATCGGCATCGATGATCTGGACAGTTACGAATTTCTGAGCAACTTTTGTGCGACGGTTGCTGCTGCCGGCTGCGGGCTGTTTGTCGTGCATGCGCGCAAGGCGATACTCAGCGGCCTGTCGCCGAAGCAAAACCGGAGCATTCCGCCCTTGCGCTATGAGGTCGTTCATCAGCTCAAGCGCGATTTTCCTGAACTGACGGTTGTCATTAATGGCGGGTTGGACAGTGTGGCGGTCGCCAGCGAGCAGCTGGACCATGTCGACGGGGTGATGCTGGGTCGCAAGGCCTACGCCGACCCCTGTTTGCTGGCAGACCTGGACCGGGAGTTATTAGGTGGTGCGGCTATGCCCGGTGTTGACCGGGCCGCGGTGGTGCGCGAGATGGCCAGCTATGCGGTCGGCCAGCTGGCCCTTGGCGCTCGTCTGCATCAGATCACCCGTCATATGCACGGGCTTTACGCCGGTCGTCCTGGAGCGGCTCGCTGGCGGCGCTTTCTGTCCGAGTTTGCCGGTCGCCGGGACGCGGGTCCGGAGGTCCTGCTGCGTTCACTGGAGATTTTCGACGCCGCCGCTTGATGTCAGTGGCGCCCATAAGCCACACTTCACCGACCTGCCGCCAAACTGCGCTAAGCGTCGTTACAAGCACCTCTGTAGGGGCGGGTGTTCACACACTGATGCAACAGGAGTCCAGTACCTTGGCCGCCAGAAAAGAAGATATTGCCCGCACCCCGTCAACCCGTGGCCCGACCATGGCCGAGCAGGCGGATCGCCACTCGCTTTACGAGCAGTCGGTCCAGAACGTTGAGTCGGAAGTGGAATTTATTGTCGATACATTCAAAGCCTTGCGCGGTCGGGCGCCCTTGAGCTTTCGTGAAGATTTCTGCGGCACGGCTGCCGCCGCTTGCGAGTGGATTCGCCAGGGACCTGCCCAAACCGCCATTGGCGTTGATATCGATGCGGAAGTGCTTAGCTGGGGGCGCAGCCATCACGTGGAAAAGATGCAACCGGGCCAGCAAGCGCGCCTGCAGCTGCACCACGAGAATGTGCTCCATGTGACAGCAGAGCCTGTGGATGTCGTCGGCGCATTCAACTTCAGCTACTTCCTGTTCAAGCAGCGCGATCAGCTGCGGGCGTACTTCGAGTCCGTCCGCACCGGTCTCACGGCAAATGGCCTGTTTATTCTGGATGCTTTCGGCGGCCACGAGGCCTCCGAGGAGATGAAGGAGAAGACCAAGTACGATCACTTCACCTATATCTGGGAGCAGGAAAAGTTCTATCCCATCACGGGCGAAATGCTGTGTCACATCCACTTCAAGTTCCCCGACGGGTCGAAAATGAAGAAGGCTTTCAGCTATGACTGGCGCCTGTGGACCCTGCCGGAAATCCAGGAGGTCCTGTTAGAGGCCGGCTTCCGCAAAGTCACCGTTTACTGGGAAGGTACAGACTCGGACGGCGAGGGTGACGGCGTCTTTACTCCGGATGAGAAGGGCGAAGCCGACGCCGGCTGGATCGTCTATATCGTCGCAGAGCAATAGTTGCCGGCCAGTTCGGGCTTTGCGGCCCGCCAGACTGCCGTATAATCCTTTCATGGTTTTACATATTCCATGGCAATTGAGCTGATCTTGTGAGCGAAGATCAGGAGCTTGCGATCGTATTTGCTGACGTCGTTGGCAGCACTCATCTCTATGAGGCTATGGGCGACGATCGGGCCCGGGAGACCGTCCAGCGCTGTCTGGAGGTGATGAAGGAGGCCACGGAGCAGTTCGGTGGCAATGTCATCAAGACCATGGGGGACGAGGTCATGTCGACCTTTATTTCCTCCGATGACGCCATGAACGCCTCGGCCCAGATGCATCAGAGGATTACCAATAATCCGGGCATCGGGGACCTCGGCACCAATGTGGCTATTCGCATTGGTTCCCACTACGGTCCGGTGGTGACGGAGAATCGCGACATCTCCGGTCTGGCCGTGCATACCGCCAATAAAATGACATCCCAGGCCAAGGCAGGGCAGATCCTGATTACAGCGGCCACCGTAGAGCAGCTAAGTGGTGAGTGGCAGGGGTTGGTGCGCCAGATCGATGTGGCGGCCGTGCGGGGTCGCGCGGATGAACTGGCTGTCTTCGAAGTGCTCTGGCAGCCTGAAGAAGCCACCAGCATGCTGCCGGCTGTCAATGTGGCTGCGAAGCTAAGGCCAACCGCCCAGCGTCTGCGGCTTTGCTACCAGGATTCTGAGGTGCTGGTCGATCAGAGTACGGCGACCGATGTCACCATGGGTCGGGCCGATGAGAATGACCTGGTCATCAAGGGCAACCTGATCTCCCGTGTGCATGCCCGGGTGGCAGTGGTCAAGAACCGTTACATGCTGGTCGACGAGAGCACCAACGGCACTTTTATCCAGCGTGATGACGGCGAAGAGATCTATGTTCGCCGGGACAGCACAGAGCTTAGTGGTTCCGGGATCATCAGCCTGGGCCGGGTGGCCCCCCGCGGTGCACCCCTGGCCATAGAGTACAGTCTCGAAGCCTGAGGCCCGCTTCTATTCGAGCCCTACTTGAGGGACGCCACCACTTTTTCATGTTCGGCGGCCAGCAGTTCGGGAATCCGGCGGTCGAATTCCTCGAAGTACTCGGCCACATCCTGCATTTCCTTGCGCCAGGCATCCTTATCGACAGATAAAAGCTGGGCCAGGGTTTCTGCATCGACTCCCAGGCCTTCGATATCGATGTCGTCCGCGTGGGGCAGGTAACCGATGGGGGTGTCCTGGGCGGACACGCGGTCCTCGCAGCGGTCAATTATCCAGCGGAGCACGCGCAGGTTTTCACCAAAGCCGGGCCAAAGGAACTTGCCGTCAGCATTCTGCCGGAACCAGTTGACATGGAAAATCTTCGGTAATTTGTCTGCGCGCGCGCTGAAGCTCAACCAATGGCCCCAGTAATCGGCGAAGTTGTAGCCGCAAAAGGGCTTCATCGCCATGGGGTCACGGCGGGTCACGCCCACTTTGCCCGTTGCCGCCGCGGTGGTTTCTGAGGCCACACTGGCCCCAATCAGAACGCCGTGATTCCAGTCTTTGGCTTCGTAGACGAGGGGCGCCAGTTCCCGGCGGCGGCCGCCGAAGATGATGGCGCTGATCGGCACACCTGCCGGATCGTCTGCCAGGGGCGAGTAACAGGGGTTCTGTTTGGCGCCGACGGTAAAGCGTGAATTAGGATGCGCGGCCGGGCCATTGCCGCCATTAATGGGGCGCCCTTGCCAGTCGGTGGTGGGCTCGCCCTGTTCCTTATCTTCCCACCAGGGTTCATTGTCGTCAGTGATAGCAACGTTGGTATAAATCGCATCGTGCTTGATCATGTCAAAGGCGTTGCGATTGGTCTTTTTGTTGGTCCCCGGGACCACACCAAAGTAGCCGGATTCGGGATTGATGGCGCGCAGCTGGCCGGTCTCGTCCACATGCAGCCAGGCGATGTCATCACCCAGGGTGCGTACTTTCCAGCCTTCCTGTGATTCTGGCGGAATGAGCATGGCCAGGTTGGTCTTGCCGCAGGCGGAGGGGAAAGCGGCCGCAATGTAGTGTTTCTCGCCCTCTGGACTCTCCAGTTCCACAATCAGCATGTGCTCTGCCAGCCAGCCTTCCTGGGAAGCCTGCCAGCTCGCGATGCGCAAGGCATGACATTTCTTGCCCAGCAGGGCGTTACCGCCGTAGCCGGAGCCGTAACTCTGAATCAGCAGTTCATCGGGGAAATGCATGATGAAACGCTGATCCGGGTTCAGGTCGCCGGTGGAGTGCAGGCCGCGCACGAAACGCCCTTCTGTTTCGATTCTTGCCAGGGCGGCCTGTCCCATGCGGGTCATCAGCTTCATGTTGATGGCGACATATGGGCTATCACTCAATTCAACGCCGCAACGAGCGTAGGGAGAATCAATGGGGCCCATGCAGTAAGGAATGACGTACATGGTGCGTCCTTCCATACAGCCGTCGAACAAAGCCTTCATCTGGGTATGTGCCTCGGCCGGCTTCATCCAGTTATTGTTCGGGCCGGTGTCTTCAGCATTTTGGGTGCAGACGAAAGTCAGGTGCTCAACCCGCGCCACATCGCTCGGACTGGAGCGATGCAGATAGCAGTTCGGATGAGTCTCCTGGTTCAATGAAATCAGGTCGCCCGTCTCCAGCATTTGCTCGATCAGACTCTGGTACTCGGAGTCACTGCCATCACACCAGTGGACGCGCTCGGGGCGGGTAAGTTTGACCACTTCATCGATCCATTGCTGGAGCGCCTGGTTACTCGTCGTCATGGGGATCCTCGGCTGACCTGTCTGATTAATTCTAATTGGAGAGAACCGCTGCGGGCGTTGATCATCAAGAGATCGCCCGTCGGGGAGCGCGTATTATACAGATGGAGCGGGGCGGGTCAGCCCGATGGTGTGGCGGTCGGCTGTGGGCCTTCAGGATGTCGAGAGTGATGATTTTGCAGTACGGCGTTAAGTGAGTAGCAGTGTGCCCGGCCCAGTGGCTCACGCGGCCGACGACCTGGCGTCGCTGTTTGGCCCGGCGGGGCCCCTGGCGGCCAGCCTCGATAATTTCGCCCCCCGGCCCGAGCAGTTAGCGATGGCCGAGGCGGTGGCCGCGTCCATTCGGGATTCGGATCACCTGGTCGTGGAGGCGGGCACCGGCACGGGCAAGACCCTGGCCTACCTGGTACCGCTGCTGCTGGCGGGGCAGCGAGGCGTGGTATCCACGGGCACGCGGACGCTGCAGGATCAGCTGTTCCACCGTGACTTGCCTATGTTGTGTGCTGCCCTGGGCAGACCGGCGCGGGTGCGTTTGCTTAAGGGGCGCGCTAACTATCTGTGTCTGTATCGTCTCGATCAGCTGGCGAATGCCGGCCAGCTGCCGGCCGGGGTGGCAGGGTCTGAGTTGCAGGAGATCAAGCGCTGGGCTCAGGCGACAAGCTCCGGCGACCTGACCGAGCTCCAGGGCATCGGTGAGCTCACGCCTGTCGTGAGCCAGATTACGTCAACTGCAGAAAACTGCCTGGGGGCCGAGTGCGCTTTTCTGTCGGACTGTCATGTGGCCCGGGCGCGCCAGGCAGCCCGCGAGGCCGATATTGTCGTGGTTAACCATCACCTGTTGATGGCTGACCTGACCATGCGGGAGGAGGGCTTTGGTCAGTTACTCCCGGGTGCCGAGACGGTCATCGTTGATGAGGCCCATAATTTCCCCGAGGTCGCCCAGAATTTCCTGAATGTGTCCCTGGCATCGGGACAGCTCGTCGATCTCGCCGCTGATATCCGCACCGAGGCGCTGGAGGGCGGCGGCTGGAGCACTGATCTGGATGCCGCGGTGACCCGTCTGCAGACGGTTATACGGCAGGTTCGACTTAGCCTGAGCGATAGCGAGCAGCATCTTGAATGGGGGGCAGCCGGCGCGGATTTCGAGGCCAGGTTTCGCGATCTCGGCGATAGCCTGTTTGCGCTGAATGACGAACTGGAGGAGATTCAGGATCTCAGTACCGGTCTGGGTCGCTGTCGCGAGCGGGCCAGCAGCGTGGCTGGCCTGGCCGACGATTTGCTGGGCACGCCCGGTGACGAAGCCTTGCGCTGGGTTCGCGTAACGCCGCGGGGATTTGTTGCCAACCTCACGCCGCTGGATACCTCAACCCAGATCCAGGCCCTGCTGCAGTCGCAGGCTGCTAATTGGGTATTCACATCGGCAACCCTGGCTGTGGGTGAAGATTTTGCCCACTTCACAGACCGGCTCGGCCTGCCGGATATGCAGACCCGGCAGGTGCCCAGTCCTTTTGACTTTGGCCGGATCGCCCGTCTGTATTTGCCGACCAATCTCCCGGAGCCTTCGGCACCGAATTTTACCGAGCAGATGATCGCGGCCGCCCGCCCCATTCTCGATGCCAGTCGTGGCCGGGCATTTCTTTTATTCACCAGTCATCGGGCCCTGCGACGTGCGGCTGAAATACTGCGCGAGGATGCCAACTTCGACTTTCCGCTGCTGGTGCAGGGGGAGTCGTCGCGCTCCCGCTTGCTGGATCGATTCTCGCAACTCAAGGATGGGGTGCTGCTGGGGACGGCAACATTCTGGGAAGGGGTGGATATTCGCGGGCACGGGCTGGTGCTGGTGGTGATCGACCGGCTGCCCTTCGCCTCCCCCGGTGACCCCTTGCTGGCGGCGCGACTGCAGGCAATTCGTGAGCACGGGGGGAATCCCTTTCGTGATTTTCAGCTGCCCCAGGCCGTGCTGAGCCTCAAGCAAGGTGCCGGCCGCCTGATCCGTGACTACAGCGATTACGGTGTGGTTATGATTTGCGATCCGCGACTGCAGACCAAGTCCTATGGCCGAGTGTTTCTCAAGAGTTTGCCGCCTATGCCGGTGCTCCGCGAGCCGGCCGCCGTGGTGGCGTTTCTGGAAGAGCAGGAGGCCATGACATGAACAGCTTTCGCTGTCTGGCCATTGATACGTCCACAGAGCAGCCCAGTGTCGCTGCCTGTCAGGGCGAGAAAATCGCGACAAGACAATTTGGCGGAGCGCGTGAGACGGAGCAGATTTTCACCCATGTCCGGCATGTGCTGACTGAGACGGACCAGGAGCTGGGGGATCTCGACTGCATTGCTATCGGCTGCGGTCCGGGCAGTTTTACAGGCTTGCGGGTCGGTGTAGCGGCAGCCCAGTCCCTGGCCTTCGGCGCCGACTTGCCCGTGTGCCGGCTGTCGAGCCTGGCCATTATCGCCTTCGGCGCCGGCCGCCGGGCCGGGGTCAGGCGGGTCGCCGCCGCTTTCGATGCGCGGATGGGCGAGGTCTATGCCGGGTACTACGAACTCGGAGAAACAGGGGTCGGTCCCCTGATGCCGGACCAGGTGATTGCACCTGAGCGCCTGGATCTGCCGGGCACGGAAAGCTTTATAGCCGCCGGTCCCGGCTGGGCTGCCTACCCGGCCATGGCGAAACAATTCGCCCCGCGCGTGCTGTCAGTTCATGGCGACGCGTATCCGGCAGCCGCTGATCTACTGCTAATGGCGCATCCCTTATTCGAGTCTGGTGAGACCCAGGCAGCGGCAACTGTGCTGCCGCAGTATTTGCGGGACCGGGTCACAGGCTGACAATTTGTCACGCGCTATGCTTCGCATGCCTGCTTTGCCCCGGTAGAATTTACGCTATGGACTGGTTACTTAAGCCCCGCAAGGCCAATCTCCTGGGTGCACTCACCTGCGCCGGCCTCATGGGTTTTGCCCTGTATGCCCAGCATGGTCTGGGCCTTGAGCCTTGCCCCCTGTGCGTATTTCAGCGCGTCGCGGTCATTGCTCTGGGCGTGGTATTTGCCCTGGCTGCCCTGCACGGGCCCCGCGGGGCAGGTCGCATTGTCTATGGGTTGCTCGCGGTCCTGGCGGCTGCCGGCGGGGCGGGGGTCGCGGGTCGTCATGCGTGGCTGCAGAGTCTGCCTCCCGACCAGGTGCCGGCTTGCGGCCCTGGTCTGGACTTCATGCTGGACACCTTTGGGCTGGGAGAGGCCCTGCGCATGGTGCTGTCCGGCTCGGGTGAATGTGCCGAGGTCGCCTGGAGCTTTCTCGGCCTGAGCATGCCTCTGTGGGTGCTGTTGTGGTGCGTGTCGCTGGGGATCTTTGCCGCCTGGGTCAACTGGCGGCGGCCGGCGGTGGCGGGCTAGAGCAGCATCGCGTCGAGAATTTTCCGGTACACCTGGCGCAGTCGATCGATATCCGCTACTGCGATCTGTTCATTGACCTTGTGAATGGTCGCATTCACCGGTCCAAACTCCACCACATGGGTACCGTAGGGGGCGATAAAGCGCCCATCGGACGTGCCGCCGCCCGTTGATAGATCCGGCGCCACCCCCGTGACTTCCTGCACAGCAGAGGCGACGGTATTCACCAGGTCGGCCACCGGCGTCAGGAAGGGTTTGCCCGACAGGTGCCATTTCAGGCTGTAGTCCAGGCCGCGCGCATCGAACAAATCATGCACCCAGGCCTGTAACTTGTGATGGTCCCAGACCGTCGAATAGCGGAAATTAAAACGCGCCGTCAGGGTGCCCGGGATGACGTTCGGCGCACCGGCCCCGGCTTCGATCTGCACCACCTGAAAACTGGAGGGCGGAAAAAAATCATTACCGTCATCCAGGTTATGGCCGAACATCTCCGTCAGGATCGGCGCGAAACTCTGAATGGGATTGCTGGCCAGCTGTGGATAGGCCACATGACCTTGGGTGCCATGGACCGTGAGCATGCCGCTGAGTGAGCCCCGCCGACCGATGCGCAGGGTGTCTCCCAGCTCCTGGTCACAAGAGGGCTCGCCGATCACGCACCAGTCAATTTTCTCGCCCCGCTCATGCAGGGCTTCCATGACCCGCAGCGTGCCGTCCCGGGCCCGACCTTCTTCATCACTGGTGATCAAAAAGGCAATGGATCCACGGTGGTCGGGGTGGGCAGCGATAAACTCGGTGACCGCATTGGTCATCGCCGCGAGACTGGCTTTCATGTCCGCTGCGCCACGTCCGTGGAGAATCTCGCCATCGATCTCGGCCGCGAAGGGGTCGTGTTGCCACTCATCCAGGGGGCCGGGGGGGACGACATCCGTATGCCCGGCGAAACACAGCACCGGCCCGTCGGTACCGCGGCGGGCATAGAAATTACTGACCTCGCCGAAAGGCAGATTTTCGATGTGGAAGCCGGCCGCCACCAGCCGTTCCGTCAGGAGCTGCTGACAGCCCGCATCCTCCGGCGTCACCGACGGCCGGCGAATCAGTTCCTGAGTGAATTCGATTGTGTCGGACATGTGGGGCTTAAGCCTCTCCAGATGGGCGCCTGGCTCAATTAGTCCATGCGTAGCAGTTCGTTGATGCCAACTTTCGCCCGGGTCTTGTCATCCACCCGTTTGACAATGACAGCGCAATACAAGTTGCAGTTTCCCTTTCCCGAGGGCAGGGAGCCGGGCACGACCACGGCGCCGGCCGGCACTCGGCCGTAGAGGACTTCATCACGCTCGCGGTCATAGATCCGCGTACTCTGGCCGATAAAGACGCCCATGGAAATGACGGCGCCGCGTTCGACAATGACGCCCTCGACGATTTCCGAGCGCGCACCGATAAAGCAATTGTCTTCGATGATGGTGGGGTTGGCCTGCAGGGGTTCGAGCACACCACCGATACCTGCGCCACCGGACAGGTGGACGTTGCGGCCGATCTGCGCACAGCTACCCACCGTGGCCCAGGTGTCTACCAGGGTGCCGGAGTCCACATAGGCCCCGATATTTACATAGGAGGGCATCAGGACCACGCCCCGACCAATAAACGCGCCCTTGCGGACTAGCGCGTGGGGCACGACGCGCGCGCCGGCTGCGGCAAACTCCGCATCGCCCATGCCGGCGTACTTTAGCGGAACCTTGTCATAGAAATTGGTGAAGCCACCCTCGATAGTCTTGTTGGGCTCCATCGCAAATGACAGCAGCACGGCTTTCTTAAGCCACTGATTGACGGTCCAGTCGTTGCCCTGGGGTTCAGCAACGCGCACCTCACCGCGGTCGAGCAGCTCAAGGGCGGCTTGCACAGCCTCGCGCAGTTCTGCCGGGGCGGAACTCAGATCCAGGTTGTCACGTTCTTCAAAAGCAGTTTCTATGATGTCTTGCAGGTCTTTCATTGGGCTCTCAGGTCATTCGGCTGTCTAGTCATGGGCGGCCAGGGCGCTGATCAATGCATTGTGCAATTGCTCAGTTCGGGCCGCGCTCAAGGGTTGGTGGTTCTCGTCAGTGATGTAAAACACGTCCTCGGCCCGCTCGCCGACGGTCATTATCTTGGCGGTCTCAATCTTAACCGCCTGATCACGCAGGACGTTACCGACGTTACACAACAGGCCCGGGTGATCGCCGGCAACCAGTTCCATGACTGTGCGGCCGTTGCGTTCATCGGTGCTGAAGCTGGCCATGGGCTGGGTCGGAAACATGCGAATCTGCCGGGGTGCCCGCCGGCGCACGCTCGGCGAAGTGTCGGGCTGGGCGGCCAGATCTGTCTCCAGGCGGCTGCGTAGCTGGCCGATCCGGTCCAGGTCGCTGATGGGCCCGCCATCGCTCTCCAGGATGACGAAGGTGGACAGGCTCTGGTCATGGGGCAAGGGGATGATTCGGGCATCCGTGACGTTCATGCCCAGTTCGTCAAAAGCAGCCGTGGCAATCGCGAAGGTATACGTCTCCTGGGGGGTGAACAGAAAGACCGCATTGCCCCCGCCGGTTCGCTGGGGCCTGATGTTTACGAGCAGCTGGCGGCCCGCAGTCACCGGGTCGGCCAGCAGTTGCGTATGGGCTTCAATCTCCTCCGGGTCACAGCGCAGGAAATAGTCCTCACTAAAGGCTGCCCAGGTCTCGTCGATGACGGCGTCATCCATGCCCGTTGCCCGCAGCCGGGCTCGTGCCGTGTCCTGGCGTGCATACAGCAGTTCTTCTTTGTCGACTGGATTTTCCAGCCCCCGACGCAAGGCCTGGCGGGTCAGGGCATGGAGTTCAGAGAAAAGTTGTGCTCGCCAGGAGTTCCACAGGCTGGGGTTGGTGCCACGCACATCGGCAACAGTCAGCACATAGAGGTAGTTCAGGTGAGTTTCATCACCCACCGTTTGCGCGAACTCGCGGATGACTTCCGAATCGCTAAGATCCTTTTTCTGTGCGGTCAGGGACAGCAGCAGGTGGTGGCCGACCAGCCAGGCAACCAGGCGCGCGTCATACCGGCTCAGACCGTGCTCAAGACAGAAGGTTTCCGCTTCGACGGCGCCCAGTTCAGAGTGGTCGCCCCCGCGGCCCTTGGCGATGTCATGAAACAGACCGGCCAGGTAAGCCAGCTCAGGGCTTGGCAAAGTCTGCATGATCTCCGAGCATCGCGGCAGTTCGTGGTCATATTTCGCCAAGGCAAAGCGTCGCAGGTTACTGACGACAAATAGCGTGTGTGCATCCACCGTGTAGGTGTGGAACAAGTCGTACTGCATGCGTCCGACGATTCGGCCGAAGGCCGGAATATACTTGCCGAGCACGCCGTAGAGATTCATTCGGCGCAGCTCATGGGTCACACCATGGGGTGCCCGGATAATGTCCAGGAAGAGCCGGTGATTTCTGGGGTCCTGGCGGAACTCATCGTTGATCAGATCCAGGTCACGGCGAATCATAGTGATTGTGGCTGCGCTTACGCCCCGAATTTCCGGGTGAGCCTGCAGCAGCAGGAAAGTCTCCAGCAAGGCAGAGGGGTGGTTTCTGAAGACCCGTTCATTCCTCGCCTGCAGGAAACCGTTTTTGGTTGCGAACCGTTCATTAAGGGGTTTGGCGGCGGCGGCCGGATCCATCAGGATGGTTTCCTGAAAGGTCTGCAATATCATTTCGTTCAGGCGACTGAGTTCCATCACGGTCCGGTAGAAGCGCTGCATCAGCTGCTCCACCGCCAGCATGTAGGAGGCATCTTCATAGCCAAAAATGGCGGCGATCCGTGCCTGGTGATCGAATAGCAATCGATCTTCCCGTCGGCCCGTCAGGGCATGCAAGGCAAAGCGGACCCGCCACAGGAACTCGCGCCCATCCTGCAGCAAGCGCAGCTGGGTCGATGTCAGGAGGCCTTCCCGCTGAAGGCTTTTCAGATCGGGAGCTTGAAAATGTCGCCGGCCCACCCAGACAATCGTCTGGATATCGCGCAGACAGCCCGGGCCGTTTTTGACGTTAGGTTCTAGCTTGTAGGGGGTGTCGTCGTATTGCAGGTGGCGATTGCGCTGCTCTTCCAGTTTCGCAGTCAGAAAGTCTGCCGAGGGCCACAGTGCATCGGGGTGCACGGCAGCCTGCATCGCGTTGAATAGTGTGTCTGGTCCGCTTAGCAGACGTGATTCCATCAGGGTGGTCACAATCCCCAGATCATTGCGGCATTCGTCGGCGCATTCCGCCACGGTACGAGTGCTGTGCCCCAGGTCCAGACCCAGGTCCCAGAGTAAGGTCAGGAAGGAGGACAGGGGTTCCTTGGCCTGTTCATGCGGGGTGCCATCCAGCAGCACCAGCAGGTCAACATCGGAATGGGGATGCAGTTCCCCCCTTCCGTAACCGCCGACAGCAACCAGGGCCGTCTCGGGCAATTGGGTGCCGGCCGTGCCTGACCAGGCGCTAAGAATGATTTCATCCATCACGCGTGCGCGTTCGCGGAGCAATTCTCCGGTGGGCTCGTCGCGCAGAAAGCGCTGGCTAAGGGCTGCGTCGGCGCCGGCCAGGACTTTTTGCAGTGATCCCAGGGAGGCCTTGCCCGTGTCCAGCGTGCTGCGGATCAGCTCCCAGTTGAGGCTTCTGCGGTCGGGGCTGAGAAATTCAGTGGCAAGATGACCGCTGTCGGGGCTAAGTCCGGGCGCCTGACCGGGTTCGTCAGGTACCTGTATGGCCGGCTTCACTCGCGCGCTGCCGCACCGAGGGTCAGTACCTCATGGCCCGTGCCGGTGATGAGTACCGTGTGCTCCCATTGCGCGGACGGTCGACCGTCGCGAGTAACCACGGTCCAGCCATCCTGCTTCAGTCGCACATGGCGACGACCGGCATTCACCATGGGCTCAACCGTGAGGCACATGCCTTCGGTCAGTTCCACGCCCGTGCCGGGCCGACCGTAGTGCAGGACCTGGGGGTCTTCATGGAATTGCCGGCCGATGCCGTGGCCGCAGTATTCCCGGACAATGCTGCAGTGCTGGGCTTCTACAAACTGCTGGATAGCATGGCCAACATCACCCAGGTGGGCGCCGGGGCGCAGCTGCTGGATTCCCTGCCACATGCCCTGGAAGGCCACTTCCATGAGCCGTTGGTTGGGCGGGGTGGTCTTGCCCACCGGGAACATCCGGCTGCTGTCGCCATGGAAGCCGTCTTTGATCACGGTAATGTCTACATTAATGATGTCGCCGCTACGCAGAAGCTTGTCGGCGGGTATGCCGTGGCACACAACCTGGTTGACTGAGGTGCAGATCGACTTGGGGAAGCCCCGGTAATTCAAGGGTGCCGGAATGGCCTGCTGCTTGTTAACGATGAAATCGTGACAGATGGCATCCAGTTGGTCCGTGGTGACGCCTGGCTGGATATGGTCCTCGATCATGTCCAGCACGTCGGCAGTCAGCCGGCCGGCCACGCGCATCAGCTCCTGTTCCTCGGGGGTTTTGACGGTGATGTTCATGGGCTGATTATGACGAGTCCCGGGCCGCCGGTGGTTGCCGCGGCGGCCTGCTGATAAGTGGGTGGAGCCTCTGGGGCGGTTGGCCCGCGCCGTCCAGACCAGCCTTCCTTGTCGAGGTGGCCCGGGCGCGTTGTTGCCCATCGGTCGGTATGGTATAAAGCGCGCGCCTTTCGGGCAATTAAACCACACATGTGTCGACACATGCGGCCGGGTGCCTCAGCTTGCTGGGGTTGCTGCATGGGGCACATGGAGGCTCAACCCAGGAGAAAAATGTGACTGAAATTAGCATGCGCCAGATGCTTGAGGCTGGCGTGCACTTTGGGCATCAGACCCGTTACTGGAATCCCAAGATGGCTCCGTTCATCTTTGGTTCCAGGAATAACATCCATATTATTAATCTAGAGCAGACAGTGCCGCTGTATACGAGCGCCTGTGGTTTCGTGAAGAACATTGTGGCTGACGGCGGCAAAGTGCTGTTCGTGGGCACCAAGCGTTCGGCGCGAGAAGCTGTACAAACTGAAGCTCGACGCTGCGGTATGCCCTTCGTGGGTTATCGCTGGCTGGGCGGAATGCTCACCAACTTTAAGACGATTCGTAAATCCATCAAACGTCTCGAGGAAATCGAGGAGATGGAGGCCAACGGCACTTTTGAGTCAATGACAAAGAAGGAAGTGCTGATGCTGCACCGCGAGCAGGAGAAGCTTGAACGCAGTCTGGGCGGTATCAAGGAGATGAAGTCCTTGCCAGATGCGATTTTTGTTATTGATGTCGGTCACGAAAAGATTGCGGTTCACGAAGCCAAGGTCCTCGGGATTCCCGTGGTTGGTGTCGTGGATACCAATTGTTCGCCCGACGAAGTGGCCTACGTTGTGCCCGGCAATGATGACGCGATGCGGGCTGCCCAGCTTTATGCCCAGGGCATCGCTGATGCTGTCCTGGCCGGCAAGGAATCCATCCCGGCGGTTCCGGTCGGTGAAGACGAGTTCGTCGAACTGGACGCCGAAGGCAAGCCGCGTGAGCGGGCCGCCAAGCCTGCAAACAAGCGCAAGGCAACGCGCAAGAAGCGGCCTGCAGCCAAACCTGCGGCCAAACCGGCGGCTGATGCGGAGCCGGCTGTGCAAGCTGCTGAGACTCCGGCGCCTGCTGCCGAGCCGGCGACCGAGGCAGCCGCACCTGAGGAAGCGGCCGCGTCTGCCGAGGTTGTGAAGGCCGCAGAGCCAGCGGATGACTCGTCAGCCAAGGCTGACTAAGCAGGGACAGGTAGAGGCAAGCAGATCATGGCGATTACAGCGAGTCTGGTTAAGGAGCTTCGCGAACTGACGGGCGCGGGCATGATGGAGTGCAAGAAGGCTCTCGTCGAAACCAACGGTGACGTAGCAGCAGCGCAGGAGAGTCTGCGCAAGAAGGGTCAGGCCAAGGCCGAAAAGAAGGCCGGGCGGATAGCTGCCGAAGGGCTTCTGGAGCTGGCAACGGCTGCCGGCAAAGCAGTGCTGATGGAGGTTAACTGCGAGACGGATTTTGTTGCCAAGGATGACAACTTCCTGTCTTTCGCCAGGCAGGCGGCCGAGGTCGCGCTGGCCAGTGGCGCAGCTGATGTTCCCAGCCTGATGGCTCAGTCTACCGACGCAGGCACTCTGGAAGACACACGGCTGGCTCTGGTTGCCAAAATTGGTGAAAAAATCGATGTTCGCCGGTTTGCTGCCATTAGCCCGGAGGGTGAGTTGGGCGCCTACCTGCACGGAACCCGGATTGGTGTACTCGTGGATGTTGAAGGGGGCGATGAGGCCCTGCGCCGGGATCTGGCCATGCATATTGCAGCCACTAACCCCCGTTGCGTAGCGCCTGATGACTTGCCTGCGGAAGAAGTTGATAACGAGCGCAGAATTCTCTCCGAGCAGGCTGCCCAGGAAGGCAAGCCCCCGGAAATCGTCGAGAAGATGGTCGAGGGCAGGCTGCGCAAGTATCTCAATGAAATTACCCTGACCGGCCAGCCTTTCGTCAAGGATCCGGACATCAGTGTTGCCAAGTTGCTACAGCAACAGGGCGCCAAGGTCCGCAGTTTCGTGCGGCTCGAGGTGGGTGAGGGCATTGAGAAACGGAGCGAGGATTTTGCTGCTGAAGTGCAGGCTCAGGTGGAAGCCTCGGGGGGCTGAGCGAGTGCTTGGCGCTGCAGACCCTGCAGGCGGTAGACTTGCAGAAAACCCCGCCACGGCGGGGTTATTTTTAAGTCTTGTGGAGTAGCAAGCAAGTGAACAGTCAGCCATTGCCCTATCGCCGGATTCTGCTCAAGCTCAGCGGTGAGGCCTTGCTGGGGCAGGAGGACTACGGCATTGATCCCGCGGTCCTGGCCCGGATTGCCCGGGAGATCAAGGATGTCCTGGCCCTGGGCGTGCAGGTTGGCGTCGTTATCGGCGGTGGCAATATCTTCCGGGGTGCCGGCCTGGCCCAGGGGGGCATGGACAGGGTGACCGGCGACCAGATGGGCATGCTGGCCACAGTGATCAATTCTCTGGCTCTGCAGGATGCTTTAGAGCGACTGGGCATCTATGCGCGAGTCATGTCAGCCTTGCAGATCAATGAGATTTGCGAGGACTACATCCGTCGTCGCGCCGTCCGTCACCTGGAAAAAGGCCGCGTGGCCGTATTTGCGGCCGGCACGGGCAACCCCTTCTTTACGACAGATACCGCTGCTGCTTTGCGTGCCATTGAAATAGGCGCCGATGTGCTGGTGAAGGCGACCAAGGTAGATGGTGTCTACAGCGCTGATCCGGTGACGAATCCTGATGCCAAGCGTTACGATTTGCTGTCTTTTGACAAGGTCATCACGGACAAGCTGAATGTCATGGATACCACCGCGATCGTGATGTGCCGGGATAATGATTTGCCGATTCGAATCTTTAATCTCACGGAAGAGGGCGCCCTTATGCGCCTGATGCGAGGTGCGGATGTAGGCACCCTGGTGGCGGCAGACTGAACGGGTGGGGAGATCCGAAGCGTGATTGACGATATCAAGAAAGATGCAGCGCAGCGTATGGCCAAGAGTGTCGAGTCCCTGGGCGGCGCCATGCGGAAATTGCGCACTGGTCGGGCGCAGCCCAGTGTCCTGGAGCACCTCACCGTGGACTATTACGGGACCGAGGTACCCCTGACTCAGGCCGCGAACATCGCAGTTGAGGATTCGCGGACCCTGACGGTGACCCCGTGGGAGCAGAAAATGGTGGCCGCCATTGAGAAGGCCATTATGAATTCTGATCTGGGCCTGACCCCGAATAGCGCGGGCACCGTGATTCGGGTGCCCCTGCCGGCTTTGACCGAGGAGCGTCGCAAGGATCTGGCGCGACTGGTGAAGCAGGAAGCTGAGAATGCGCGCATTGCCGTCCGCAACATTCGTCGCGACGCGCTGCAGGACCTCAAGGAACTGCTTAAGGAAAAGGAAATCGGCGAGGATGATGAGCGTCGGGGCCAGCAGTTAATGCAGGAAATAACCGACAAATATGTTGCCGAGATCGATGGTGTTTCTGAGACAAAACAGAAGGAAATCATGGAGTTCTAGGTTAAATCTCCTGTGATATCTAATTAACGGACAAGACGTGGACAAGCCCAAGGAACATCTGCCCAAGCACGTGGCCATCATTATGGATGGGAACGGCCGATGGGCTTCAGCCCACGGCAAGGCCCGGCACGCCGGGCATCGGGCTGGCGTTCGATCCGCCCGGGCCGTTGTTGAAGCTGCGGCCGAGGCAGGCATTGAGGTGCTGACGCTCTTCGCCTTCAGCAGCGAAAACTGGAGTCGTCCGACGGACGAGGTCAACAGCCTGATGCGGCTGTTTGTCGAAGTACTGCAGCGTGAGGTCGATGCCTTGCACGACAACGGCATCCAGTTGCGCTTCATCGGCGCCCGGGATCAATTGCCCACCATCCTGCAAAAGCGCATGGCCGATGCCGAAGCACGTACGGCCGGGAACAGCCGTATGACCCTGGTTGTAGCCATTGCCTACGGGGGCCGCTGGGATGTTTTGCAGGCCGTGCGGCGAATCGCTCAGAAAATCGAGGCCGGCGAGCTGCAACCGGCAGAGTTGGACGAAGCCGTTTTGTCCCGGCATATGAGCCTGGCGGGGCTCCCGCCCCCGGACTTGCTGATTCGCACCGGCGGCGAGTACCGCGTCAGCAATTTTCTCCTCTGGGATCTGACTTACTCTGAAATCCATTTTTGCGAGACTCTCTGGCCGGAGTTCGGGCCCGAGCAGCTGGAAGAGGCTGTGCGGTTTTTTGTCAGTCGCCAGCGTCGCTTTGGTCGGACCGCGGCGCAACTCGAAGTGATCGGCGACTGACCCGTCGCATGCCCAACGCAATACGCTGCCTTGGCCCGCCTCTCAGCGGTAACCTATGAACAAGCTCCTGACCCGCATTGCCACGGCTATCGTTCTGGTGGCGATCTTGTTAGTCGTGTTCTTTCGTTTTCCGGATACCGCGGCCGTTGGCCTGCTCGGCGTATTCGTGGTGGCCGCTGCCTGGGAATGGGGCGGCTTCCAGGGCCGGCCGGGCCCCCTCCTGCGCGTGGTCTTTGCGCTGGTTATCGCTTTGAGCATTGCCGGCCTGACCCGGTTTGTTCCGGGCGGCTGGCAAACGGACCTGGCCCTGGGTATTGGTCTGGCCTGGTGGGCGATGGCGACGGTGCTGGTGCTGCGCTTTCCTATCGCTATTGCCCCGTTGTGGCGCCTGCCCTGCGGCCTGCTGGTGCTGCTGCCGGCCTGGGTTGGCATGCTGGTGCTATTGCGCAGCCCGCAGGGTGGCCCGCAGTTATTGCTGCTGGCCCTGGCCGTGATCTGGGCCGCTGATATCGGCGCCTATGCGGCAGGTCGGCGCATTGGCCGGCATCGTCTGGCACCGCGCGTCAGCCCGGGCAAGACCTGGGAAGGCGTCGGCGGCGGTCTTGTCGCTACGGCCATGGTGGCCGCAGCGGGCGCCTGGGTGCTGCAACTACCGGTGCTGCTGCTGGTTGGTATCGCCCTGATTGCCGCCGGGATTTCCGTTGTCGGGGACCTGACCGTGAGCGTTTTTAAACGACTGGCAGGTCTGAAGGATAGCGGCAGCCTGTTTCCCGGGCACGGGGGTGTGCTGGATCGAATCGACAGCGTCGCTGCTGCAATGCCGATTTTCGCCTTGCTCGCCCGCCAGGCCGGTTTGTTGGCCGGATGAGGCAACAACTGTTGCAAGGAAGGTCGCCCCGTTGCGATCATTCATTATCAATCGAGTGCGAGCCCACCTTTGCTGTGGGCCAGCATCGAGCTTTTGGGTTGTTGATTAACTGCTGATGCCTGGATTTCTAACCTCACTGTTGTCATTCCTGGTGGCCATTGCCTTGCTGGTGGCTGTCCATGAATGGGGGCACTACATTGTGGCTCGCCTGTCAGGGGTCAAAGTCCTGCGCTTCTCAATTGGCTTCGGCAAGCCCTTGTGGCTGCGACGCTGGGGTCCCGATCAAACGGAATACTGCATTTCCGCCATTCCCATTGGCGGTTACGTGCGCTTGCTGGATGAGCGGGACGGCACGGTACCGGCTGCTGAACTGGGTCGCACCTTCAATCGACAGTCCGTGACCGCCAGGGTTGCCATCCTGTTCGCGGGTCCGGCCATGAATTTCATCTTTGCCGTGCTCGCTTACTGGGTCATGTTTGTGGCAGGTGTTCCCGGTCTCAAACCCGTGATCGGCGAGGTGGAGCCGGGCTCCCTGGCCGCCCAGGCAGGGGTTGCATCCGGCGACCTGATTCTGGCCGTCGGTGATCAGCCCGTGGCGACCTGGGAAGGCACAGTCATTGCCATGCTCGACGAATTGCTGACTGCCGGTGATATTGCGCTGCGCGTCGAAGGGGCAGGTGGGCCCCGTGATCTGAGTCTGGCAACGGCCGGCCGCGTGGCAGAGTTGACCCAGCCGGGTCAGTTGTATGCGGTCATCGGGCTGGAACCCTGGCGGCCCATTCTGGAACCGGTACTGGACGAGATTTCTCCCGACGGGGCGGCCGCCGCTGCCGATCTGCGAACCGACGATCGCATTGTGTCAGCCGACGAGCAGGCTTTTGCTGACTGGGGCAGCTGGGTCGAGTACGTGCGTGAACGTCCCGGTGTCCAGGTGGAGTTGGTCATCGAGCGGGATGGCGGCCGGCTTAGCCTGCCCCTGACCATTGGCTCCGCGATCGAAGACGAGCAGCGCATTGGGCGCATCGGTGCCTCGGTGCAGGTGCCGGCGGACTTGTACGAGGGTTATCGTGCCAACCAGCGCTATGCATTCGGCGCCGCGGCGGCAGCGGGTTTGCAGAAAACCTGGGATATGTCGGCGCTGACCGTGCGCATGATTGTGCGGATGGTGACGGGCGACGTGTCTGTCAAGAACATCAGCGGGCCCATTAATATTGCGCAGTTCGCCGGCTATAGCGCCAGTGGCGGCCTGTCGACATTTCTTGGGTTCCTGGCGATTGTCAGCGTCAGCCTCGGCATTCTCAACCTTTTGCCGGTCCCCATGCTCGACGGTGGTCAGATTGTGTATCAGCTGGCAGAAGCCATAAAAGGCAGTCCTTTATCGGATCAGGCCCAGGCTGTCGGTCAGCAGGTGGGCATTTTGTTCCTGCTCATCCTGATGAGCTTTGCTTTCTATAACGATCTCTCGCGCCTGTTCGGCTAACACATTCATGGCCTTATTATCCCGTTGCCGGTTTTCGCGGAACGCCCCTTGCTCATGGGTGGTCGCCAGCCTGTTGATCTTCATGCTGGGGACGGCACAGGCGCAGCAGGGCGGGCTGGTGGTTCGAGATATTCGCGTCGAGGGTTTGCAGCGCATCTCTGAAGGTACTGTTTTTAACTATCTGCCTGTGAATATTGGTGATCAACTGGATCAGCAGCGGGTCCAGGAAGCGCTCCGGGCTATCTACCGCACCGAATTTTTCCGCGATGTAGAGATGCGTTGGGACGATGGCACACTGATCATTGCCGTGTCCGAGCGCCCCTCCATCGAATCTCTGACCATTACCGGTAACAAGGACATCAAGACGGAGGATCTTGAGGAGCCCCTGGCCAATATTGGTCTGAAGTCCGGGCGTATTTTCAACCAGTCGGTACTGGATGAAATTGAGCAGTCCCTGACGGACCAGTATTTCAGTCAGGGTAAATACGGTGCGACCGTCGATGCGGAAGTTGAGGAACTGCCTGACAACAAGGTGGCAGTCGCAATCAAAATTACCGAGGGCGATCGGGCGCGGATACGGCAGATCAATATCGTTGGCAATTACAGTTTCGAAGATAAGAAGCTTCTTGAAGCATTTACCTTGCAGACGCCGAATTTACTGTCATTTATTCGTCAGGATGACCGCTACTCCCGGGAGGCCTTGTCAGGCGATCTGGAATCTCTGCGTTCCTTTTACATGGACCGGGGCTTCGCGGATTTTCGTATTGGCTCGACTCAGGTAGCCATTTCGCCTGACAAGAAAGATATCTTCATTACCGTCAATATCGAAGAGGGTGAGCGCTACGTCGTTGATGATATTCGCCTGGCAGGCGACCTGGTTTTGCCGGAGGAGAATCTCAATCCCTATGTGTTGATGAAACCGGGCCAGACTTATTCGCAACGGACTATTTCCCAGAGCGCCGATCTGATCCGCCTGCGCCTGGGCGAAGAGGGCTACGCCTTTGCTGCCGTGGAGCCTGTGCCTGAACTGGATCGTGAAGCCAAGACGGTCAGTGTCACTTTGTACGTGGAGCCGCAGAATCGGGTTTATGTGCGCCGGATTAACTTCAATGGCGCTGACTCGGTCAATGATGAAGTCTTCCGCCGCGAAATGCGGCAGTTTGAAGGCGCCTATTTGTCTAACAGCAAGCTGGAGCGGTCCAAAGTCCGGCTCCAGCGCCTGCCCTACGTAGAGAGCGTGAGTTCCGAGACCACGCCGGTACCGGGCACGCCTGATGTTGTGGACGTGGATTTCGATATCACCGAAGGCTTGCCCGGGCAGTTCGGTGGCGGTCTGGGTTTCTCTGAATCCCAGGGCGTAATCCTGAACGGTAACTTCGTTCATACCAACTTTCTGGGTACGGGCAATCGCGTATCCGCCGACGTCAATACGGGGCGCTACAGAACAATCTACAGCCTGGCCTATACAGATCCCTATTGGACGATCAACGAGGTCAGCCGGACCTTCCGGGCCTCCTACCGGGATATTACCCAGTTCACTTCCGATGCCTCGGACTTCAATACGGAGACCTATTCACTGGGCGTCGAATTGGGCTACCCGCTCACCGAGTTTCAGCGTCTGGTATTTGGCGTCACGTACAATAACGCCGAGTTGCTCGCCAGCACCAACAGTACTTTTCAGGCTCAGGAGTGGGTGCTCAATAACGGCAATCCCTTCAGAGCCAGTTCAAATACCGTGGGCACGGACTTCAATAACTTTGAATTGAATGCCGGCTGGATTTACGATAGCCGTAATCGGGCCTTGTTTGCCAATCGGGGTAGTCGGCAGCGGCTGACGCTGAGCAGCACCAGTCCAGGCAGTGATGTGGAGTTCTATACTCTGTCCTACTCTGGGCGCAAGTACATACCGTTAACGCGCTACTTTACCTTGTCACTCAACGGTGAAGTGGCTTACGGCGATTCAATTAAAGGAACGACCTCCATACCGCCCTATCGTCGTTTCTTTGCCGGCGGCCCCGACTCGGTCCGCGGCTACACGGAGAACAGTCTCGGGCCGGTGGATAGTTTTGGTAATCCCTACGGCGGTAATTTGTCCGTGACCGGTCAGGCGGAACTGATATTGCCCATTCCTGCATCCTGGTCCTCCCGGGCGCGCGTTACGGCCTTTTTCGACGGCGGTAATGTTTACGATACGGGCGGGGTCACCTTCTTCGAGAAGGATGGGGTCTCGGAGATCAGTTATGATCTTCAGGACAGTGGGCTCAAGTACTCAGCTGGCTTAGCGGCGCAGTGGCTTGCTCCCCTCGGTCTGTTTCGCTTCAGTTATGGCTGGCCACTGAATGCGGAAGATGAGAACAGTAGAATTTACGGCGATGAGGAAGAGAATTTTCAGTTCTCCATCGGCGGTGCTTTTTAAGGAAAAAATGGCGTGAGTATGAATTTGTGGAATCGTTGCAGCGTGTTGCTGATTATTTGCCTGGTTGCCTTACCTGGTCTGGCCAGTGCCCAGCAACTGAAGATTGGCTTCGTCAACGTGGCGCGCGTGGTGAGCGAAGCGCCTCAGGCCACGGACGCCATGGCGGCGCTGCAGGAAGAATTCGCCCCTCGGCAGCGCGAACTGGTTTCGCTGCAGGCGGCATTCAAGGAGCGTTCTGATCAGATGCAGCGCGACCTGGAGGTGATGGGCCCCGACGAGCGTCGCAATGCCGAACGGGACTTGCGCAAAGAGGAGCGAGCGCTTGCTCGCAGCCTGGAAGAGCTCAATGAAGATGCCAATCTGCGCCGCAATGAAGAACTCGCCAAACTACAGCGCGAGATTTTGCGGGAAGTGGCCGCCTTTGCTCGGGAGGATGGCTATGACCTGGTACTGGGCGAGGGTGTTTTTTATGCAAGCTCGGCTGTAGATATCACGGCCAAGGTGCTGGATCGCCTGAAGTCTGGCACCGCCGCTAACTGAGCGGCCGGCCCCGTGCCGAGGCTTGGTCTGGCTAGACGCCGGACAAGCGTGGTGTCGCCTTCGGCCAAGACAGCGCGCTCCGTATAATCCGGGCCATGCCGCCCTCATCGTCCATAAACCAGATTCCCCAGCAGCTGCTGCAGGCCGTGGGCGGTGTGGATGAGGTCGGGCGAGGCCCTTTGGCCGGGCCGGTGGTCGCCGCGGTGGTGGTGCTGGCGCCCGGCCAGACAATCCAGGGTGTTAAAGACTCAAAGCAACTGACGCCGCGCCGACGGGAGCAACTCTCCCTGCAGATCCGCGCTCAGGCCCTGGACTGGTCCCTTGGTCGCTGCAGCTGCGCGGAAATCGACGAGCTGAATATTCTCAATGCCTCCCTCCTGGCCATGCGTCGGGCCATCGAGGCTCTCAGGCAGGTACCCGGGCGCTTGCGGATTGACGGCAATCGGGCGCCGGAGCTTGGGCAGTATGCCGGTGCAGTGGAAACCCTGGTTGGCGGCGACCGCCTGTGCATTGCCATTGGGGCGGCCTCAATCCTCGCCAAAGTCGCCCGGGACGCTGAAATGTGTGCCTTGCATGAACGCTATCCCGGCTATGGCTTTGCCCGGCACAAGGGTTACCCGACGGCGGCCCATCGTGAGGCCCTGGCGCAGTTGGGGCCCTGTGATGAGCATCGCCGCAGCTTCAGGCCCGTGCGTTTGGCGATGGCGAGCCTGCAGGAGCGGCAAGGGGGATGACTAGCAGCTTCGTGCACCTGCATCTGCACACCGAGTACTCCATTGGTGACAGCATCGTGCGCGTCAAGGATCTGCTCCAGGCCACGGCGGCGGCGGGCATGCCGGCGGTGGCCATGACCGATCGGTCGAATCTCTTCGCCATGGTCAAGTTTTATCGGACTGCTCTGGCCCAGGGCCTGAAGCCCATTATCGGTGCTGAGGTTCTGATTACCGGGGTGAACGACGAGGCTGACGCCACACCCCTGGTCCTGCTGTGTAAATCTGTGGCGGGATATCGGGCTTTGTCCGAGTTACTGACCCGTTCCTACCTGGAAGGTCAGCAGGGCGGAATCCAGGTGCTTTCAGCGGCCTGGCTGCGTGATGTGGCCAGTCAGGAGTTGCTGGCTCTGTCGGGTGGCCTGCATGGGGCGCCGGGGCGCGCCTTGCTTGCCGGCCGCGAGGATGATGCCAGGCGTCTGGTTGATGAATTCACTGCCCTGTTCGGCGGCGACTACTATCTCGAACTGCAACGCACGGGCCGGCCAAACGAAGATACCTACAATCAGGCAGCCGTGCGCCTGGCCGCCGAGGCCGCCTGCCCGGTTGTGGCGACCAATGATGTGCGTTTTCTGCGGCCTGAGGATTTCGGCGCCCACGAGGCCCGCGTCTGTATCGATCAGGGCCGGGTGCTGGCCGACAACAGTCGGCCCAGGGACTACACGGCCGAGCAGTATCTTCGCAGCCCCGAAGAAATGGCCGAGTTGTTCGCAGATCTGCCTGAAGCCCTGGTCAATACCGTGGAAATTGCTCGTCGCTGCAACCTGGTGCTTGAACTGGGCGAGACCCATCTGCCGGCCTTCGGTGTCCCTAAGGGTTACAACATTGAAAGTTTCCTGGTGAGGGAGGCCTGGCATGGAGTCGCTGGTCGTTTGGGCGTTGAGGCTGACAAGGCTGCAACCGACTTGCCGGAGATCTACCGCGATCGCTTGGATCATGAGCTGAAAGTCATCGCCGGTATGGGCTTCCCGGGTTACTTCCTGATCGTGGCTGACTTTATTCGTTGGGCCCGTGAGCACGGCATTCCTGTGGGACCAGGTCGTGGGTCAGGCGCCGGTTCTTTGGTGGCCTATGGACTGGGGATTACCGATATCGATCCGCTGGAGCACGATCTGCTCTTCGAGCGATTCCTTAACCCCGAGCGCGTTTCCATGCCGGATTTCGATATCGATTTTTGCATGGAGGGTCGCGACCAGGTTATCGATTATGTGGCGGATCACTATGGCCGCAGCCGGGTCTCCCAGATCATTACCTACGGACGCATGGCAGCCAAGGCCGTGGTGCGCGATGTGGGCCGTGTTCTGGGGCACTCCTATACCTTTGTGGACCGGGTGGCAAAACTGATACCCCTCGATCTGGGTATGACCCTGGACAAGGCTCTGAGCGCCGAGCCTGAGTTGCGGGGTCTGTACAAGACTGATGAAGACGTGCGCAGCATCCTGGATCTGGCCAGACAATTGGAAGGCCTGGTGCGTAACGCCGGCAAGCACGCCGGCGGGGTGGTAATCGCGCCCCAGGAAATCACGCACTTCTCACCCCTGTATCAGGTCGAAGGCGAGAAAGGCACCGTGACCCAGTTCGACAAAGATGATGTCGAGGCAGCGGGCCTGGTGAAGTTCGATTTCCTGGGTCTGCGTACCCTGACCATTATTGACTGGGCGCTGAAAACAGTGAATGCGGAACGCGCGCGCACTCAGCAGCCACCCATCGATCTGGCCGCCTTGCCCATGGATGACCCGGCGGCCTACAAGCTGCTGCGTGACTGTCGCACCACGGCCGTGTTTCAGCTGGAGTCCCGCGGAATGCGAGACCTGGTCAAGCGACTCCAGCCTGATCAGTTTGATGACATTGTGGCCTTGGTGGCTCTATATCGACCCGGTCCCCTGCAGTCGGGAATGGTGGATGATTTCGTCGACCGCAAGCACGGCAGTAGCGACCAGACTATCGATTATCTGCATCCTGAACTGGAATCGGTGCTAACCCCGACTTATGGCGTGATTCTTTACCAGGAACAGGTAATGCAGATCGCGCAGCAGCTGGCCGGCTACTCCCTGGGCGAGGCTGACCTGCTTCGACGCGCCATGGGCAAGAAAAAGCCCGAGGAAATGGCCAAGCAGCGCTCAATCTTCATGGCCGGCGCGAAGCAGCGCGATGTGGATTCGTCCGCTGCCGGGCGCATTTTTGATCTGATGGAAAAGTTCGCCGGCTATGGCTTCAACAAGTCTCACTCGGCGGCTTATGCCGTACTGTCCTATCAAACGGCCTGGCTGAAGGCGCATCACACGGCCGCGTTCATGGCCGCGGTCTTGACGTCTGAAATCGACGACACCGACAAGCTGACGGTGTTGCGTCGCGACTGTGAAGATGAGTCTCTGACCTTATTGCAACCGGATGTGAATGATTCCGGCTACGCTTTCGAAGTGCGCGGCGAGACCGCCATTCGCTATGGGCTGGGGGCCATCAAGGGTCTGGGTCGCAGCGCGGTGGAGTCCATTGTGGCCGCGCGCGAAGAGGGCGCGTTCAAGGATCTGAATGATTTCTGTCAGCGGATCGATGCCCAGCGGGTCGGGCGCCGCGGTATCGAAGCCCTGATCAAGGCCGGTGCGCTGGATGCTATCGGCCCTAATCGACCCTCCTTGCTGGCTGCTGCGCCGGCTGCCGTAGCCGGGGCCGAGCAGGCCGCCCATAACCGGGATTCCGGCCAGGAAGATATGTTTGGCGAAGCCAGTGCGGCCCCGCAGGAGCCTGCTCCCGTGGCAAAACTACCGGACTGGGGTCTGGCAGCGCGCCTGGAGGCCGAGCGCGAAAGCCTTGGACTTTATTTCAGCGGGCATCCTTTCGATCAGTATCGCAGCGACTGCCCTTTTCTGTCGTCCGGGACCATCGCTGCTCTCACCAGTGCGCCGCCGCCCAAGGGTGAGGGTGACAAGTGGGGCGGGGGCCGGGAAGTCTCCGTGGCCGGCCTGGTTTCAGGCATTCGGCGGCGGGGCGGCCGGATCACTTTTGACCTGGACGATGGTCGCGAGCGCATCGAAGTGCAGACCTTTCAGGAGGTCTTTGACCGGTTTCGGCACCTGCTGGTCAGTCATTCCATTGTGGTTATAACCGGCAAGCTGCGTTTCGATGACTTCATCGGGGGCTGGCGCCTGACGGCCCGTGAAGTTCTGGATATTGATCGTCTGGTCGAGGACCGGGCCTCCGGGCTGATCATTCGCTGGCGCGGGATGGAGGATCATGCTCCGGATGCAAGCCGCCTGCGAGCGGCCCTGGAGCCTTACCGTCCCGGACGCTGCGATGTTCGCCTGCATTATGAGCGGGCAGATGCGCAGGCCCAGGTTCGTTTCGGCGAGGGCTGGTCGGTTCGGCCCAGTCGTGAACTTCGGGAACAGCTGTCTGCCCTGGTCGGGGCCGAGGGATTTCGTTTTCTCTATGAGTCGTCATCGCCCTAGCCATGCTTGTCTGGCTGTGCATCTCCGGCTAACGTTCGGCTCATGGAACAAAAGTTTCTTGATTTTGAGCAGCCCATCGCCGAGCTGGAGGCGAAGATCGACGAGTTGCGATTCGTGGGTGACGACTCGGAAGTCAATATCAGCGACGAAATCGAGCGGCTCAAGAGCAAGAGTGAGTCACTCACACGCAGCATTTTCTCCGACCTGAATTCCTGGCAGGTCGCCCAGCTGGCGCGCCACCCGTCGCGACCCTATGTGCTGGACTACATCAAGGCAATCAGTCCGGATTTTCAGGAGCTGCACGGGGATCGCATGTACGGGGACGATCCGGCACTGGTCGGCGGCCCCGGGCGCCTGGATGGCCGGCCCGTAATGTTCATCGGCCAGCAGAAGGGCCGGGATACCAAAGAACGGGTCTGGCGGAACTACGGCATGCCCAAGCCGGAGGGCTATCGCAAGGCCTTGCGGCTGATGCAGATGGCGGAGAAGTTCCGCCTGCCCGTGATTACCCTGATCGACACGCCGGGCGCCTATCCGGGCGTTGGTGCGGAGGAGCGTGGTCAAAGTGAGGCAATTGCGCAAAACTTGTTTGCCATGGCTAAGCTCAATACGCCCATCATCAGCGCTGTGATTGGCGAGGGCGGTTCTGGCGGAGCCCTGGCCATCGGCGTGGCCGATCGGCTGCTGATGCTTGAGTACAGTGTTTACGCGGTGATTTCTCCCGAGGGCTGCGCCAGTATTCTGTGGAAGAGTGCAGAGTTCGCTGCGGAGGCGGCAGAAGCCATGGGTATCACCGCCAAGCGCCTGGCGGAGCTGGAACTCGTTGACGAAGTCCTGCCCGAGCCCCTTGGCGGGGCTCACCGGGACCCGGAGGCCATGGCGCAGTCCCTGCAGAATGCACTGGTCAGCCACCTGCGCGAGCTTGAGGTTCTGGATCCGCCGGAATTGCTGCGGCAGCGACAGGCGCGGCTGAACAGTTTTGGTCGTTACAAAGAAGGCTGAGTTTTTCCGCCGCGAGCGTCCATGGGCAAGGTGACTGAAAGCCTCCAGGCCGCACTCAAAGAATGCGGTGCTACCTCGGCGGCTTTGTGCGTGGCTTTTAGCGGTGGCCGGGATTCCACCGTCCTTCTGCACAGCCTTGCGCAACTGCAGCTCGGCGCGCCTCTGCGGGCTATGCATATTGATCACGCTTTGCACCGGGACTCAGAGGGCTGGGCTGAGCATTGTCGTCAGCTTGCCCGGCAGTTGCAGGTGCCCCTGCAGGTTGTCCGGGTCAAGGTCGCGATCGGCACCAGCGGGCCCGAGGCGGCTGCCCGGGAGGCGCGCTATGAGGCCTTGCGGGTGGCGCTGAAGCCCGGCGAGTATTTATTGACCGCCCATCATCGCGACGATCAGCTGGAAACGGTTTTGCTTCGGCTGATGCGAGGCAGCGGTCCTGTTGGCATTGCCGGTATCAGGACCCTGATTCCATTCGCCCCGGGCTATCTGCTGCGCCCCTTGCTCGAGCTCAGCGGCGCGGACATTGCCCGCTATGGGGCGAAGCACGGTCTGGCCTGGCTTGAGGACCCGTCCAATGCGGATGCCGGCTATGACCGCAATTACCTGCGGCACGAAGTTATTCCCGGACTTAGCCGCCGCTGGCCCGCGGCGGCCCAGGTGGCTGCTCGCGCGGCCCGGCTTGGCGAGGAAGCTGCCGAACTGCTCGACGAGCTTGCCGTACAGGACGCCGTGGGCATCGTGCAGGGCGATGCGCTGGAACTGGCCGGTCTGCGCCAGCTGTCCGGCAGTCGTCAGCGGAACTTGCTGCGCAGCTTTCTGCGCCAGCAGGGCCTGGCAGTGCCCGGGGAAGCGGCCCTGCACGAGGGACTGGCGCAGCTGCTGCAGGCCCGGGCTGATAGCGCACCGCGCCTGGCATGGCCCGGCGGCGAGTTGCGCCGCTATCGCGAGCGGCTTTACCTGTTGCGCAGCCACCCGGATGCTGTGGCCCCGCCCGCCTCGCTAACCTGGGATACCCGCCGGCCCCTCGATCTGGGACCCCTGGCGGGCAGCCTGGACTGGCAGGCTGCGCCCGGTGCTCTCGGCCACGGGCCGGCAGACCTGACGGTTCGCTTTCGCAGCGGCGGTGAACGTCTGCGCAAGCACGGTTGCCACGTCCGGCTGAAGAACCTGTTCCAGGAAGCCGGCATCGTGCCGTGGATGCGACCGCATGTGCCTTTGCTCTATGCGGGCGAGGAGCTACTGACGGTGGGTGACCTGTGGTACTCGGACCAATGGGCGCATCAGGCGTGGGCAGCTGGCGCGAAGCTGCGCTGGGCCCCCCGCGAAGCCTTACGCTAAGCCTTTTTCATTGAGCCGCCGGTGCCGTTCTGGTAACGTTCTTAAGCTGTAAATCAGCCTCTAAAACGGAGTCTGCAATAGGCCGGAGCGTGCTTCCCCATCCACACTGCCAGCAGGGCGATGGGATTGAAGCCTCTCCGGCCAACGTATTTTTGCGTCCGGCGTTGGTGTTTAGCGTTGGGTGCGGGTGGTGAGCTGACGCAATGCCAAAATTCGTATTTGTCACCGGCGGCGTGGTGTCCTCTCTCGGGAAGGGCATAACCTCTGCGTCCCTCGGTGCCATCCTCGAGGCGCGTGGCCTCAAAGTCAGCATGATCAAGCTGGATCCCTATCTCAACGTGGATCCGGGGACTATGAGCCCCTTTCAGCATGGTGAAGTCTTCGTGACGGAAGATGGCACCGAGACAGACCTCGATCTGGGTCACTACGAACGCTTCGTGCGCACCATCACGGGGCGACACAGCAATTTCACGACCGGCAGGATTTACGGCAGCGTGATCGCCAAGGAACGACGCGGTGATTATCTCGGCGCCACGGTCCAGGTCATCCCGCACATCACGGATGAGATCAAACGCAGCGTTTACCTGGGGGCAGGGGATGCCGATGTCTGTATCGTCGAGATCGGCGGCACCGTGGGTGATATCGAATCCCTGCCGTTCATGGAAGCAATCCGCCAGATCGGCGTGGACCGCGGCCGGGACCAGGTGGTTTACGTGCACCTGACCCTGGTGCCGTATATCGCGACTTCGGCTGAGATCAAAACCAAGCCTACCCAGCACTCCGTCAAGGAACTGCGATCCATCGGTATTCAACCAGACATCCTGGTGTGTCGCTCGGAGCAGGCTGTTCCCGATGAGCAGCGCGCCAAGATCGCTTTGTTCACCAATGTAGCCGAGCGGGCGGTTATTTCCGCCATGGATGTGGATGATATTTACCGACTGCCTATGGTCTTTCGTGACCAGGGCTTCGATGAAATTGTCTGCGAACACCTGCGGCTTGATGTGCCGACGGCAAACCTGGGGGAGTGGGAAGCTGTTGTAGAGGCAAAGCGTTCACCTGATACGGAAGTCACCGTGTGCATGGTGGGCAAGTATATGGACTTGCGCGACGCATACATCTCCCTGACCGAATCCCTGATTCATGCCGGCGTGCAAACCCACACCCGCGTCAATATCCGCTATCTGGAATCAGAGCAGCTCGAGCGAGACGGCATGGATGCGCTGCAGGATGCTGATGCAATCCTGGTGCCTGGCGGCTTCGGTGATCGCGGCTTCGAAGGTAAAATTGAAGCCGTACGCTATGCCCGGGAGCACGGCATTCCTTATCTGGGTATCTGCCTGGGTCTGCAGGCCGCCGTTGTGGAGTTCGCGCGCAACGTCGCCGGCCTGGCGGACGCTAATAGCACTGAATTTGAGCGGGAAGCGCCCCATCCGGTTATTGCCCTGATTACCGAATGGCAAGACAAGTTTTCCGGCACGGTGCAATCGCGCGACGAAGACTCGGACCTGGGCGGCACCATGCGCCTGGGGGCGCAGGATTGCCGCTTGGCCCCGGACAGTATTTCCGGTGGTTTGTACGGTGCCGAAACCGTGCGTGAGCGCCATCGGCATCGCTACGAATTCAACAATGGTTACATGGACCAGCTCAAGGAGGCCGGTATGAGCTTTGCCGGTCTGTCCGCCGATGGCCTGGTGGAGGTGGTGGAGTTGCCCGATCATCCCTGGTTCGTGGCCTGTCAGTTTCATCCGGAGTTCACATCTAATCCTCGCGACGGACATCCGTTGTTTACGGGTTTCATCTCTGCCGCCCGGCAATTTGGTGAAGGTGAATTGAAGGCGGCGGCCGGCGCATGAAGCTTCTCAACTTTGATGCGGGTATTGATCACCCGCTCTTTCTTATTGCCGGCCCCTGTGTGATCGAAAGTGAAGGCCTGGTTTTGGAGATTGCCGGACGTCTGAAGGAGATTGCCAGTGGGCTGGGCGTGCCGCTCATTTTCAAGGCGTCTTTTGATAAGGCCAACCGATCATCTGTCAAAAGCTTCCGGGGACCGGGGATTGAAGACGGGCTCAGGATTCTCGGTGAGGTGCGTCAGCAGCTGGGTCTGCCGGTTCTGACTGATGTGCACGAAGATACCCCCCTGAATGAAGTGTCTGAAGTCGTCGATGTACTGCAAACGCCCGCATTCCTGTGTCGGCAAACCAATTTCATTGTTAACGTGGCGCGCACTGGCAAGCCGGTCAATATCAAGAAGGGGCAGTTCCTGTCGCCGTGGGAAATGGGGAATGTCGTTAACAAGGCGCGCAGCGCCGGCAACGACAGCATCATGGTTTGCGAGCGCGGCTTCAGTTTTGGTTACAACAACCTGATATCGGACATGCGTTCCCTGGCGATTCTGCGCGAGACGGATTGTCCGGTGGTTTTTGATGCCACTCACTCGGTGCAATTGCCGGGCGGGCAGGGTGAAGCATCGGGCGGTCAGCGCGAGTTCGTGCCCGTACTGGCGCGCGCTGCAGTAGCGGCCGGCGTGGCCGGTGTGTTTATGGAAACCCATCCTGACCCGGCTTCAGCCCTTAGCGACGGGCCTAACGCCTGGCCCCTGGACCGGATGCCGGCCCTGCTGGAGTCGCTGGTGGAGCTGGACCGCACCGTAAAATCCAGACCCCTGGAGGAGTCGCAGCTGGGGCACTGAGTAAGGGTGGGCACGTGCCTGCGGGAGATAAAATCAAGATGAGTGAAATTGTCCGGATTCAGGGCCGCGAAATCATTGACTCGCGCGGCAATCCGACCGTCGAAGCCGATATCTGCTTGCAAAGCGGAGCCAAGGGGCGCGCCGCTGTGCCGTCGGGTGCATCAACGGGGTCGCGGGAGGCTGTTGAGCTGCGCGACGGCGACAAAAGTCGCTATCTGGGCAAGGGTGTCAGTCAGGCAGTGGGTAATATCAACGGTGAGATTCGTGCCGCGCTGTTGCAGCAGGACGGCACCGATCAATCCAGCCTGGATCATTTGCTGATCAAGCTCGACGGCACCGATAACAAATCCCGGCTGGGCGCCAATGCAACCCTGGCTGTGTCACTGGCTGCCGCCCATGCGGCGGCTGCCGAGCGCGAATTGCCGCTGTATCGGACCTTGTCGCCGGAGCCTGGCCTCATGCCGGTACCCATGATGAATATCATCAACGGCGGGGCTCATGCCGACAACAATGTTGATATTCAGGAGTTCATGGTCTTGCCCGTGGGGGCGTCGAGTTTCAGTGAGGCCCTGCGTCACGGGGTGGAAATCTTCCATGCCCTGAAGTCTGTTTTGCATGCCCAGGGGCTTAATACAGCCGTGGGTGATGAAGGCGGCTTCGCGCCGAATCTTGCCTCCAATGCAGCTGCCCTGGATACCATCATGACGGCCATCGACAAGGCGGGTTTTCAAGCCGGTCGAGACGTGCTGCTGGGCCTGGATGTGGCCAGCTCGGAATTTTTCAATAACGGCACCTATCGCCTTGGTTCTGAGAACCGGGATTTCGATGCGCCGGCCTTTGCCGAATATCTGTCGGGCCTGGTTGATGCCTACCCCATTGTGACCATCGAAGATGGCATGGACGAGAGTGACTGGGACGGCTGGGCCGCGCTGACCCAGATCCTGGGCAATCGAATTCAGCTGGTGGGTGACGACCTGTTTGTCACCAATACCGCCATCCTGCAGCAGGGCATTGACCGGGGTATTGCCAATTCCATCCTGATCAAACCCAACCAGATTGGCACGCTGACCGAGACCCTCGCGGCCATCAATATGGCGGTAGACGCCAACTATGCCGCGGTGGTCTCGCATCGTTCCGGCGAAACAGAAGATGCCACCATTGCTGATATCGCCGTCGGTACCCGGGCCACCCAGATCAAAACAGGATCTTTGTGTCGCTCGGACCGCATGGCCAAGTACAATCAACTCCTTCGCATTGAAGAGGACCTGGGGGCCGCTGCACGCTATGCCGGAAAAGAGGCTTTTCCCATTGAATTGTCATGACTGACGCCCGACGGCCTGCGCTGCTGCGCATTACCCTGGTGGCCCTGGGGGTTATGCTGATCGTCCTGCAAGCCCGCTTGTGGGTCGCTGAGGATGGCTTTATCGGGGTTCGTCGCCTCGAGGACCGTGTGGCCCTGCAGCTGGCCGAGAATCAGGAACTGGCAGAAAGAAACCAGCGCCTGCATGCCGAAGTGCGCGATCTGAAGAGTGGCTTTTCTGCCCTGGAGGAACGTGCCCGGGCCGATCTGGGTCTGATTGCGCCCAACGAAACCTTTTACCTCATTGGCGACGCGCCGACCGGCGATTCGCCCTGACAGTCTTGCTGTCCGACGTCGAGTTAGGTCGACTGCGTTACGCTGCGGATTTTTCGGTCCTGCCGCGGGGTTTGGGGCCAGCCCTCGCCCAGGGCGCCATCAGAAGCGAACTCAGCGATTTTCACGTGAGTGAAGATTTGCCCTTCGAGCCGAGCGGAGAGGGTGAACATCTTTACCTGCATATTCGCAAGACCGGGCAAAATACCCGGTGGGTTGCCAAGCGCATTGCCGAGGCCGTGGAGGTTGCTTACGGTGCTGTCGGTTTCGCCGGCATGAAGGACCGCTACGCCGTGACGGAGCAGTGGTTCAGTGTGCATCTTCCAGGTCTGCCGGATCCGGAATTACCTGAGCTGGAGGGCGTGGAGATACTGGAAAAGGTGCGCCATAACGCGAAACTGCGCACAGGCGCTGTGGCCAGTAACTGTTTTCGCCTGGTGATCCGCGAGCTTGAAACAGACCGGACCGAACTGGAACAGCGACTGGCGGTGTTGCCCACTCGCGGTGCGCCAAACTACTTTGGTCCCCAGCGATTTGGTCGTGATGCGGCCAACCTGGAGTTGCTCACCCGCCCGGGTCGCCTGGGTCGCGAGGCCCGGGGTTTTGGCTTGTCGGCATTGCGGGCGGGGCTCTTTAACGGCTACCTGGCGATGCGGGTGATGCAACATAGCTGGGACGCCGCGCTGGAGGGCGAGACTCCCGGTTCCCAAGGGGGTGGGACCGGATTGCTTTGGGGTACCGGCCAGAGCCGGTCTACCGGCCGTTCCCTGGAGCTGGAGCAAGCCTGGTTCAGCCTCTTTCCCGATGCCCGGCAACTGCTGGAGGCTCAGCGCGTGCGCATGATGCGCCGGTCCCTGACCTTATTACCAACAGCGCTTGAGTGGGAGTTCGGCGAGGGCAGACTAACTATCAGCTTTCGGCTGCCGCGCGGGACTTTTGCCACTTCCCTGTTGCGTGAACTCGGTGATTTCCGTGATGCATCGGCGCGGCCTGCGCCAACGGAGCAAAAGCTTGATTCTTAAGCTGCTTGAACACGGCCCCGTGGCCGAGTTGCGTCTCAACCGGGAGCCGGCCAATGCGCTGAACCCCGCCCTGGTGATGGATCTGACGGACGGCTTGCGGCAGGCGGTCAGGGACGGAGCCGAGGCGATTGTCATTTCCGGTAAGTCGGGAATGTTCAGCGGCGGTCTGGACGTTCCGGAATTGCTGCCTCTGCCACGCAGTGCGATCCGTGAATTCTGGGAACTGTTTTTTGCTTTGATGCGCACCGTCGCCGGCAGCCCGGTGCCGGTGGCCGCTGCAATTACCGGTCACAGTCCGGCCGGCGGCGCCGTGATTGCGACCCATTGTGATTATCGGGTGGCCGCCGCGGGGGAATTCAAGATCGGTTTCAACGAGGTAAGGGTGGGCTTGCCGGTGCCGTCAACCATTTTGATCACCCTTGCCGATCTGGTTGGGATGCGCCAGGCCCGGCGTCTGGCCACCAGCGGCTTGCTGATTAGCCCGGATGAGGCCCATGCCATTGGCCTGGTGGATGAACTGGTATCGCCCGAAGAGGTGATACCACGCGCTCTTGAGTGGGGTGAGTCTATGGTCCGGCTGCCGCGAATCGCCCTGGCAGAAACCCGCCGGCAGGCGAAAGCCGAGTTGATGCAGCGACTCTCGACCGCCGACGATCCTGAGGTGGTGACTAATTACTGGTTCAGTGAAGAAACCCAGCGCGAAATGCACAAGCTGGTTGAACGTCTGAGTTGACCCAGCACGGTCAACTTAGCGACGCAGCAGGACGTAGACAGCGCCGGTACCCCCATGCCTCGGTTGAGCGGTGCAGAAGGCCAGCACCGGATCCCAGCGTCTTAACCATTTATTGACGAGATTTTTCAGCACCGGCCCCTTCGGTCCGGAGCCCAGGCCTTTGCCGTGTACGATGCGTACACAACGTGCCCCTTCAGCCCGAGCTTCGACAATAAATTCGCGCATGGCGTCCAGGGCTTCATCGGATGTGAGGCCATGCAGGTCCAGTTCTTCGCGCATGGAGAACTGGCCGCGACGCAGTTTGCGAAAATCCCGCTCGGGCAGGCTGGGCCGGCGGAAGGACATTTCCTCGCCCGTTTCGATGTCTGAGTCTTCCGGCGGTGTTGCCAGAGATTCACGCAGGGCGGCCTGCTCATCCTGTCGCCGGGACATGGCGCGCGCCTTGGGTGCGGGTTTCGCCGGTGCCGGCCGGGTTTTATCAAGGGGTTTTACCCCCCGCATGGCCTCCCGGAATAGCGCGTCCCCGGCCGAGTTGCTATCTTTGCGGCTTTCCTTGGTCATATCTCTCGCTGTGCTCGTGGCAATAAAGCGGCGCATGGTGGTTGGTAGCGGAAGCAACATCCTTGAGAATACTGCTGAGCAACGACGACGGCTACCAGGCCGAAGGTCTGGCGACCCTGGCCTTGTCCCTGTCGGACCTGGCCGAAATCGTGATTGTGGCGCCGGATCGTAATCAAAGTGGCGCCAGCCACTCCCTCACCCTGACCACGCCGCTGCGCGTCAGCCGGACCCGGGACGATATTTATTTCGTCAACGGGACGCCGACAGATTGTGTGCACCTGGCTATAACCGGGATGTTAGCGGAGGAGCCCGACATGGTAATCGCCGGGATCAATCACGGGGCTAATCTGGGTGATGATGTGCTGTATTCCGGCACCGTTGCCGCCGCAGTCGAAGGCCGCTTTCTTGGTTTGCCGGCAATTGCCGTCTCCCTGGTGGGTCATGAGCCCCGGCATTTTGATACGGCCGGCCAGGCAGTACGATCCTTGTTTAATCAGCTGGTCGCTGAGCCTTTGCCATCGGATACGATTCTTAATATCAATGTGCCTGACATCCCCTATGGCGAGATTCGTGGTTTTAAGGCGACGCGGCTCGGTTACCGGCACAGGGCCGAACCTGTTATTCCGGCGAAGGATCCCAAAGGCGAAACGGTTTACTGGGTCGGCGCAGCAGGGCAGGGCCAGGATGCCGGGCCTGGGACGGATTTTCATGCCATCGAGCATGGCTTTGTCTCTGTGACCCCCCTGCAAATCGATCTGACTCGACACGAGGCCATCGAAACCCTGGCCAACTGGCTGCCGGAGAGCAGTTGAGGTGATGAGGTCATGATCCAGGAAGGCCGAGATACCCGGGGTATCGGCATGACCTCGGCCCGCACGCGGGAGCGGCTAGTGCAGCGCCTGGCCCAGCATGGGATTGATTCGGTGCCCGTCCTTGAGCGTGTCCGGGCCGTCCCCCGTCATCTGTTCGTGGACGAGGCGCTGGCCTCGCGGGCTTATGAGGACAGCGCGCTACCCATCGGCCATGGCCAGACTATTTCCCAGCCCTTTATCGTGGCCCTGATGACCCAGGCGATTACCGCGGATCGCCCAGGCACAGAGCCCCTGCCGAAAGTGCTCGAGGTGGGTACGGGCTGTGGCTATCAAACGGCGGTGCTGGCACCCCTTTGCAGTCAGCTCTATACCATCGAGCGGGTCGGAGCCTTGATGCGGCTGGCCAAGCGACGGGTCGCCGAGCTGGGCATCGCTAACGTTCGCTTTCGCCACGGTGACGGCATGGAGGGCTGGCCGGGGCAGGCGCCCTTCGACGGGATCCTGGTAGCCGCGGCACCGGCGCAGGTGCCCGAAAATCTGCTTGCGCAACTGGCCGTGGGTGGCCGGCTGGTAATTCCTGTGGGTCCTGCCGGACGACAGACTTTGTTGCGAGTGACACGCACCGACTCGGGCTTTGAGCGCGAGGCTTTGTGTGACGTTTCCTTCGTTCCGCTGGTGCAGGGCAAAGGCTGATGCGGGTTTTTTCGCACCTGTATGAGCGGGTCATGGCCTGGTCCGAGCATCGACATGCACCGGCTTATCTCGGTGCTTTGAGTTTCGCCGAGTCCTCCTTTTTTCCGGTTCCGCCGGATGTCATGCTCGCGCCCATGGTGCTGGCGCGACCGACGCGGGCGTCCTGGCTGGCAGGATTGACCACGATTACATCTGTGCTGGGCGGCCTGGCCGGATTTGCTATCGGCGTGTTCGGCATTGATGCCGTTACGCCGTGGCTGGAACGCTTCGGTTATATGGATGAGTTTCAGCGGGCCAGTGAATGGTTCGATGCCTGGGGTTTCTGGGCGGTCCTTGCGGCGGGGTTCTCGCCGATTCCCTATAAGGTTTTCACAATTTCTGCCGGCGCGCTGGCAATGAACCTGCCGGTTTTCGCACTGGCCTCCCTGGTCGGCCGCGGATCACGCTTCTACCTGGTGGCTTTCCTCGTGGCCTGGGGCGGCCCGCGGGTCGAAGCCAGCCTGAAACGCTACCTGGACATTATCGGATGGGCCCTCGTCGCACTGTTGGTCGTCGGCTACTTCTTGCTGCGGGGCTGACTGCTCTGCTGGTTCTGGCCGGTTGCAGCAATGCGCTGCGCTGGGAGCCGGATTACCACACAGTCCGCCAGGGCGAGACCCTTTATTCCATCGCTTTTCGTTATGGCCTGGATCAGCGTCAGCTGGCGGCATGGAATGGGCTCGGCAGCGGACGTCTGATCTATCCTGGGCAGCGGCTGAAACTGACGGGTCCGGCTGTCAGCAGCTCGGGGCAGGCTTCGCGCAGTACTAAAAAGGCACCTGCCCCCCGAGCCCCGACGATTCCGGTTTCCGACTGGCGCTGGCCCACCAGCGGCCAGGTGATTGCAGGGTTTAACAGTTCGCAAAAAACGCAGAGCGGCATCCAGCTTGGCGGTCAGCGAGGGCAGTCGGTACAGGCTGCTTCAGCCGGGCAGGTCGTGTATGCCGGCAGCGGGCTGAAAAGCTATGGGCAACTCGTGATCATCAAACACAATGCCACCTTCCTCAGTGCCTATGGCTACAACGAGGCCTTGCTGGTCAAGGAAGGTGATAGCGTGCAACGCGGGCAGCAGATCGCGCGCATGGGCCAGGGGCCCGGTCGTCGTTCCATGCTGCATTTCGAGATCCGTCGCAATGGTCAGCCGGTCAATCCGCTGAGCTATCTGCCAAAGCGCTAAGGACGGTGTGTCATTCCAGGAATAACGCTGCGGCGACGCGCCGGCCCTCTGCGTTCAGGACATTAAAGGTCCGACAGGCGGCAGCGGTGTCCATGACTTCAAGACCAACGCCCTGTCGCATGATGTGCATGCTCAGTTCCGGTGCGGGAAAGCGATGACTGATGCCCGTGCCCAGCAAAATCAGCTCCGGCTGCTGGTCCAGCGCCGTCACCAAATGGTCTATGCTCAGTTGACTCAGGTCTGGCGGCGACCAGGGGCTAATCAGGTCCGGCGTACTCAGGATGACGGACGTTTCTATGTCCCGGTCGCCCACGCGCAGCAGGCCCGGTCGGAAAGACCGGATGACCAGGCCGGGTGTTGGGTCGCGATCTAATTGCATGGGGAGAATCTCTTTGACGCAGTCTAGCCTGAGCTTGTGCACCCGCGCAGCCCTGGTTGCGGTTCTGGGCTTATGAGTCGCTCCATCAGGCACAGAGATATACCAGGCGGCAGCGTTGAGCAACTGCCGGACCAACTGCATCCGATCCTTAGGCGCGTCTACGCGGCGCGTGAAGTCACGGCAGCGGAAATTGACCCCAGTCTGTCGAAGCTCATTCCCATTAGCCGCTTTAGCGCGGCTCAGATCGCGGCACAAAGGCTGGTAACAGCGCGTGAAAAGGGTGAGCGGATTGTTGTCATTGGCGACTTTGATGCCGATGGTGCAACGGCCAGTGCACTGGCGGTGAGTACCCTGCGCGGGCTGGGTTTTGAACAGGTGGAATTTCTGGTGCCGGATCGATTTCTTTTCGGCTACGGACTGTCGCCCGCCATCGCCGAGCAGGCCGCAAGTCTGGCACCGGATTTGCTCATGACCGTGGACAATGGCGTCTCCAGTATCGAGGGTGTGGCCCGGGCCAACGAACTGGGCATGCGGGTCATCGTCACGGATCATCACCTGCCCGGTCGCGAGAGACCTGCCGCGGACGTCATGGTTAACCCGAATTTGCCTGAGGATGATTTCCCGTCCAAATGTCTGGCCGGCGTTGGCGTCGTGTTCTATGTCATGGCTGCCCTGGCCAGAGAGCTGGGCCAGCGGGGCATGGTCGATGCCGGTGCCGCCAACAAACTGGTCGCGTCTGGGCTGGACCTGGTCGCCCTGGGGACGGTGGCTGATCTGGTTCCCCTGGATTACAACAACCGCGTTCTCGTGGCTGAAGGGCTGCGACGTATTCGGGCTGGGCGTTGTCGGCCGGGGCTGCAGGCCCTGTTCCGGGCCGCCGCCCGAGATCCCCTGCAGGCCCGCAGTGCTGATCTGGGTTTTGGTATCGCGCCGCGTCTGAATGCTGCGGGCCGCCTGGATGATATGTCCGTCGGCATCAACTGCCTGCTGGCTGACAGTTTGTCGGCAGCCCAGCCATTAGCCGTGCAGCTGGATCAGCTCAACCAGGAGCGTCGCGACCTGCAGGTCAGGATGGAGGGCGAAGCGCGTGCGCACCTGGCTGCTGCCCAGGCACAGGTCGCGCGTGAGCATGCCGATGCCTATTGTCTGTTCGATCCGGCCTGGCATGAGGGCGTCGTGGGCCTGGTAGCCAATCGCATCAAGGACCAGGCCAATCGTCCCGTGGTGGCTTTCGCACAATCCGATGAGCCGGGCTTTCTGAAGGGTTCGGCCCGTTCGGTGTCGGGTGTGCATATCAGGGATGCCATTGACGCGGTCGCCGCCCGCGAACCGGGCCTGGTGGTGCGCTTTGGCGGCCATGCGATGGCCGCGGGCCTGACCCTGCGCGAAGCCGATCTGGATCGCTTCCGCGATGCCTTGCGCGCCGAGCTGGCCGCCCACCGCGACGTACTGGAGCAGCCCAACGTGATCTGGAGCGACGGTGAGCTGGCTGAATCCGACTGGGGCCTGGACCTGGCCCGTGATCTGGCCGCTGCTGGTCCGTGGGGCCAGGGGTTTCCTGAGCCGCAGTTTGATAGCGCCCTGGAGGTGGTCGAGTCACGGGTGCTGAAGGAGAAGCATCTGAAAATGACCGTCCGCCACCTGGAAGGCGGTGCACCCATCGACGCCATTGCGTTCAATCAGCCCGAACTCCCCCCCGGGGATAAGCTGCGCTTTGTGTATCGGTTAGAGGTGAATCGCTATCGCGGCCTGGAGCAGCCTCAGCTGGTCGTGGAGCACATGCAGGTGGACGCATAGTGCCGGACGCGACAGCCATAGATTGATAGGCAAGGAGAAAGTGGACGTCTGTGGGGTGCCGGGTAGGCGCTTTGTCGATGGCGTGCCAGAATTTACGTCTTCGGATTCCTGAGAGTAGAAAAATGACCGCAAACCCCTGGCTGCACCAAACTCCCTGGCCAACCAAACAGCTGCCAAGGGATGAAATGGCCAAGCGGATCGAGCACATGCTGGCAACTCACTGGATGGGCGTGCTGTGCACCGTGGGCAAGAACGGCCCCATCGGCAGCCCGGTGGAGTATTACGCTGAAGGCATGGCCGTCTATATCCTGCCTCAGCCCGGCAGCCCCAAGTTACAGGCGCTGCAGCGCGACCCCCGGGTCTGTTTTGCTATTCATGCCGAGAATTCCGGCTGGGCCAGTGTTCGCGGCGCCCAGCTATTCGGCGAGGCCAGGCTTATTGAGCCGGGCACGCCCGAGCACGTTCATGCGATGGGTATCTACCGGTGGGAGTCCTCAGCGGTTCAGTTGGGCAAGCCTCTGGACGAGGCCCCGCAGGTTCAGTTGGTCAGAATCGATCCGGAGCGGGTTGTCTACACCGAGCAGTGGCTTCGTAAGGACGGTTTCGGGCCCCGGCAGATCTGGCACCGGGATGCATCTAAAGCGGGTGGGTCTCGCACTTACAGTCACTAGCCGCCAATGGGGCTCAGCGCAAGAGAGTGAGTCTGGCGCTGCAACTGCCTGCCTTGACTTGCTTACGTGCCGGACTTGATAAAAGACGCGCTTCACTTGCGCTGCCAGGCTCTTTGCAGATTGCAGGCGGGTTGCGCGTTGTTTGCCTTAGTACTTGCATTAAAACGTTAGATAGACGCCCTAAATGACTGTTTCTTATGGTAAGTCTATTTTCCATAAGATGGGCTATTGACCCATTTCACCCGTCTGCGTATCAAGAGTCGAGACGCTGCTTTGCAGTGATCGAGCAGGACTGTTGCTGGATCGTGTCGGAGAGTTTGGGCCTCAACTAAAGGGCATATTTTGGCCAGAAGAATCATGCGGGTCATAGCGCGGGGCTATAGTTACCTGGTGCTATTGATGTTCGCAGCAGGCGCGCTGATCGGGGGCTGGCTTGCAGCAGTGGGGCAGGATGCGGGCGGAGTATTGCTGTTCTTCCAATAATAATCGGACCATCAATCGCACCTGCCACGATTATTGATTTTCGCTCTTCAACAGAGGCAGTTTGATTGAACCTGAGGGCCTTGTTGTGTTTGCCGTTGACCTTATCGCCGCTACCAGTGGCTGCGGGTTCATTGTCGGCGGAGCACGTGACACTCATCGGACCAACGCTGGCAGCCTTTTATACAATCGATGAGGCAGGCAGATCGGTTCGCGACACTCCTGTTGTGGAGGCGATTGCTACGCCAGAGGCTACATCGTCGGTTGTCATTGTGGGCCTGTCTTCCGAGAGCGCTAGTCCGCCGGCAAGGTCTGTCGTGTTGCGGTCCACCCGGGCCGCTAAAGGGCGACCGAATCGTTTTGCGCGCTATCGGTGCGAACGCAGTGGCTTCTATTTCACCCAGTCGGGCCGCTGTGTGTTGCCGGCAAACAGCAAGTTGCGGTCCATGCGGCGTCCGGGCAGGAATCTGCCTGCGACAGGTTCCAGGCTGGCAGGGGGCTCCCGTTCCGACACGGTTGTTGCCAGGGCGCGCTAAATTGCTTGCAAGGCTGGATAAGGCGCAGCGGTCTTAGCTGCCCCTTCCCTCGGCCGGCCGATCTGACTAGCATTACGCGCTTTCGCGCAGCCGGTATGTCTGGAAGAGCCCATGGAAATCAGCCCCCTTAAAACCACGATCAAGGATCTGCAGCAGCGCTGTCTGGCCCTAAGGGGGTATCTTTGACTTCGAGGGATCTCAGCGCCGCCTGGAAGAGGTCAGCCGTGCCCTCGAAAACCCCGATGTGTGGAATGACCCGAAGCAGGCCGAGGCCCTCGGTCGGGAGCGCGCGCGCCTGGACGGTATTGTCGGGGAGCTGCTCAAGCTAGACAGCGGGCTGGTGGATGCGGGTGAGCTGCTGGAAATGGCAGCCGCAGAAGACGATGACGATACCGTGGCGGAGATTGAAGCCGACGTGGCTCGATTTGAGGCTGTGGTGGAGCGACTCGAGTTCCGGCGCATGTTCAACCGCAGCGCCGATGCCTCAAATGCTTTCATGGACATTCAGGCGGGATCCGGCGGCACCGAAGCTCAGGACTGGGCTGAGATGCTGCTGCGTATGTATCTGAAATGGTGCGAGACCAATAACTTCCAGGCGGAGTTAATCGAAGCCTCGGCCGGCGAGGTCGCGGGTATCAAGAGTGCCACGCTGCGGATCGTCGGCGACCATGCCTACGGCTGGTTGCGCACCGAGACGGGGGTGCACCGCCTGGTTCGCAAGTCTCCTTTCGACAGCGGCAATCGACGCCACACTTCCTTCGCGGCAGTCTTCGTCTCGCCGGAAATCGAAGACGACATGGATATAGAGATCGACCCCAGCGACCTGCGCATCGATGTGTACCGCGCCAGCGGGGCCGGTGGACAGCACGTCAACCGCACAGAGTCGGCAGTGCGGATCACGCATAACCCGACCGGCACCGTGGTTCAGTGCCAGAATGACCGTTCCCAGCATAAGAATAAAGCTACTGCAATGAAGCAGTTACGAGCGAAACTTTACGAGCTGGAAGAACAAAAGCGGCGGGCCGAAGCGCAGGCGACTGAGGACACCAAGTCAGATATCGGCTGGGGTAGCCAGATCCGTTCCTACGTATTGGACCAGTCCCGGGTGAAGGATCTGCGAACCAGCGTGGAGTCGGGAAACCCTGATGCGATTCTGAACGGCGATTTAAACAAATTTATTGAGGCGAGCCTGAAGCAGGGCGTCTGAAGGACTGGCTATGACTGACAAAAAATCATCCGGGGTCCAGGCCGAGCATCGACTGATCGCCGAGCGCCGGCGCAAGCTGGACGAACTGCGCGCAGCGGGTTTTAACTACCCCAATGATCGCCGCCGCACGGCGCTGGCGAGCAACCTGCTTATCGACTACGACCAGCACACCAGCGAGATGCTGGAAGCTGAGGCTGTCGAGGTTTGTGTGGCCGGCCGGGTCATGGCCAAGCGAGTCATGGGTAAGGCCAGTTTTCTGAAGCTCCAGGATCGCAGCGGCCAGATCCAGATATTTGTGCAGCGGGACGTGATCGGGACTGAGGATTACCAGGCCTTCAAGACCTGGGATCTGGGCGATATCGCCTGGGTACGGGGCACCCTGTTCCGGACCAAGACCGATGAGTTGACAGTCAAGGCCGCCGAAATCGCTCTGCTCACCAAGTCACTGCAGCCCCTGCCGGAAAAATATCATGGTTTGACGGACCAGGAGATGCGCTATCGGCAGCGCTACGTGGACCTGATCATGAGTCCCGAATCCCGGCAGGTGTTTCAGACGCGGACTCAGGTTGTGCAGTCTTTGCGGGCTCGCCTCGACGCCGAAGGCTTCATGGAGGTCGAAACCCCCATGATGCAGCCTATTCCCGGCGGCGCAGCGGCCCGGCCCTTCATTACTCATCACAATGCCCTGGATCGGGAGCTGTACCTGCGCATTGCCCCGGAGCTCTATCTGAAGCGCCTGGTGGTCGGGGGCTTCGAGCGGGTGTATGAGATCAACCGCAGTTTTCGGAATGAGGGCGTATCCACCCAGCACAATCCCGAGTTCACCATGCTCGAGCTTTATATGGCCTATGCCGATTACCACGAGCTGATGGATTTGCTGGAGCAGATGATTGCAGGCCTGGCGGCCGAGTTGGGGGACAGTGCGCAGATTCACTACCAGGGCCATGACTACGATCTGAGCCAGCCTTGCCGTCGCCTGAGCGTTGAAGACTCTGTTGCCCTGTACAACCCGGACCTGGACCCAAGCCGTCTGCGTGACGCTGACTATCTGCAGGAGCTCTGCCAGAAGCTGGAGATAACTGTAGAAAAATCATATGGTTCCGGCAAGTTGTTAATAGAGATTTTCGAGAAAACCGTGGAGGGGAAGCTGCTGGAGCCCACGTTTATTACCGGCTATCCGGCCGAGGTGTCGCCCCTGGCGCGGCGCACGGACGGCGATCCCTGGATGACAGATCGTTTCGAGTTTTTCCTGGCGGGGCGTGAGATCGCCAATGGCTTTTCCGAGCTGAACGATCCTGAAGATCAGGCCGAGCGTTTTCTGGCCCAGGTGTCCCAGAAGGAGGCCGGCGATCATGAAGCCATGTTCTATGACGCTGACTACATCACGGCTCTGGAATACGGGCTGCCGCCGACGGCCGGCCTGGGGATTGGTATTGACCGACTGGTCATGTTCCTGACAGATTCCCCGTCTATCCGGGATGTGCTGCTCTTTCCTCATCTGCGCGACAGCGCCGGTGAGCGTCCGCTAAAGGAGAACTAGTCCGGCAGCGTATAGGGCAGGGGCAGCGGCTCCAGCACCTGGCCCGCCAGCATCAGCGGCCCGGCGGCGGCCAGTTGGACCACCGCCAGTAACTCATGGCCGTCTTCGCTTGGCGCGCTGCGCACCACCTTGCCGGCAACCGCTGCATCGGGGTCCGTTAAGGCATCACCCGGGTCGGCGCTGGTCGGGCTGGCAAAGCGCAGCATGCGTCGCTTGATCCGCCCAAGATTCTGGGTTCGCGCCACCACTTCCTGGCCGACGTAACAGCCTTTGTTGAAGCTGATACCTCCCAGGACATCAAGATTCACCATCTGGGGCACGAAGGCCTCAGTTGTTGCGGCCCGGATGTCAGGCAGCCCGGCCCGAATGTCGGCGAGTTCCCAGGCACTCACGCCGGCCGGGTCTTCAAGCAGTTCCGTTGGCTGCGTTAACACCAGCGCCCGGCTGGGGTCGCCGGCCAGTCGCATAAGGACCCGGTCCGCGTCATGGGCGCAGGCCTGGTGTTCCGGCCCCAGGATCAGTTCAGGGATTTCTGCGGCTGCCTGGTCTGTGACCAGTCCGCCAACAGTCAGCCCGGCCGGTTCGATACTGACCCGGGCCCTGAGTACAAACATCCGCAGCCGGTTCATCGTCTGTTCAAGCAAAGCCTGTGGCAGGACCAGCAGGGTCGCCTCACCCTGGTTCATCAGCTGCCCGAGGGCGAGCAGACGGCCTTTGGGGTTGTTCCAGCCCCAGAGCAGGCTGCGAGCTGCACCGGCTGCCATCACGTCCTGGGTCAGCTGCCCCTGGAGAAAATCGAGCCGATCGGCCCCGGTCAGACGCAGGACGCCCAGACGGGGCAGGTGCATAGCTTTCATTCAGGTTGCGGCCTGGGTGCGGGTGAAACAGGTGGGCCATTCTGGCACAATTGAACGGATGTCAGCACCGCGCGATCAAACCGCCAAGACCGATGCCGGGCAAGGGCTCGAGCAGGTCGACCAGGCCAAGAAAGGGCCGGACACGGCGGCCAGTCCGGAGGCCAAACAGCCTCGCGAAGTCGACGGACCCAAGGGGCCTGAACCGACTCGTTACGGTGACTGGGAGCGCGGCGGCCGATGCATCGATTTTTGATGCCGGGTCGACGCTGAGAATTTTCCATTGAGTGATGCGCACGTCCGATGACTTCGGTCACCGGGACTTAAGACTGGCTGCGGCAAACTCAATAACCGCTGACGGAGTTTCAGGCATGGCACGCGCGGACCGACCGCTGTCTCCCCACGTGGGGATTTATCGCTGGCAGGTGGCCAACACCCTGTCGATTTTGCACCGCGCGACGGGCGTGTTCCTGTCCATCGGTGCGCTGGTCCTCGCCGGCTGGCTGATTTCCGTGGCTTCCGGTTATCAGGCCTATGCGCGTGTGAACGAATGGCTGATGGGGCCATTCGGCGCCCTGTTGTTACTGGGCTGGACCTTCTGTTTTTTTTACCACCTGTGTAACGGCGTTCGTCACCTGGGCTGGGACATTGGCCTGGGCTTTGAAAAAGAGCGGGCCCGGCGCACGGGCTGGTTGACGGTAGCTGTGTCCGTGGTCCTGACCCTTGGGTTCTGGGTTGTGGCCTTCGGCAGCCAGGGGAGCTAAAGCATGAGTCTCCAATCACCTTTACGTCGTGTCATGGGGCTGGGCTCCGCCAAAGAGGGTGCCGGCCACTGGTGGGCCCAGCGCCTGACCGCCATCGCCCTGGTGCCCCTGGGTTTGTGGTTCGTTTTTTCCGTGCTGGGTCTTGACCACGGTCAGTATGAATTGGTCCGCGCCTGGATTGCTGATCCGGCCCACGCCATTTTGTTGCTGTTGCTGATCCTGGCTCTGCTTTATCACTCTTGCCTGGGTCTGCAGGTGGTGATCGAGGACTATGTGCACGGCGCTACCAAGGTTGCGACCCTGATTAGTGTGCAGTTCGCCCATGTGCTGGTGGCAGTCAGCAGCATCTACGCCATCATCGTCGTGTCTGTGGGAGCCGGCACATGAGCGCTTATAAGTTCATCGATCATAGCTACGACGTTGTCGTGGTGGGCGCCGGCGGTGCCGGCCTGCGAGCCACCTTCGGCCTGGCTGAAGCCGGTCTGAGCACGGCCTGTATCAGCAAAGTATTTCCGACGCGCAGTCACACCGTGGCCGCTCAGGGTGGCATCAGTGCGGCCCTGGGTAATATGGGCCAGGACGACTGGCGCTGGCATATGTACGACACGGTGAAGGGTTCCGACTGGCTCGGTGACCAGGACGCCATCGAGTACATGTGTAAGGAAGCGCCGGACGCAATCATCGAACTGGAGCACTATGGTGTGCCGTTCTCCCGCACGGAAGACGGGCGGATCTATCAGCGACCCTTTGGCGGCATGACCACCAATTTTGGTGAAGGCACGGCCCAGAGAACCTGTGCCGCCGCGGACCGCACCGGGCACGCCATGCTGCACACCCTGTACCAGCAATCCCTGAAGCACGATGCAACTTTCTATATTGAATATTTCGCCATCGACCTGATCATGGAAGACGGCGAATGTCGTGGCGTGATTGCCATGGATATGGCCGAGGGAACCCTGCATCGTTTCCGCGCGCAGCGGGTCATTCTGGCCACGGGTGGTTACGGACGTGCTTTCTTCTCCTGTACCTCCGCGCATACCTGCACAGGCGACGGCAACGCCATGGTGCAGCGCGCCGGCCTGCCATTGCAGGATATGGAGTTCGTGCAGTTTCACCCGACGGGTATTTATGGTTCGGGTTGCCTGATTACCGAAGGTGCCCGCGGCGAGGGCGGGTATCTCACCAACAGCGACGGCGAGCGCTTCATGGAGCGTTATGCGCCCAACGCGAAGGATCTGGCATCCCGCGATGTCGTCAGTCGCTCCATGACCGTCGAGATTCGTGAAGGCCGCGGTGTTGGCCAGGAAAAGGACCATATTTTCCTGCACCTGGAGCACCTGGGTCCGGATGTCATTGATGAACGGCTGCCGGGTATTGCCGAAACGGCCAGAATTTTCTCCGGCGTTGATGTAACCAAGCAGCCGATCCCCGTGCTGCCCACGGTGCACTACAACATGGGCGGTATTCCGACCAATGTGCATGGCGAAGTGCTGACCTCCAGGGGCGACGATACGAGTGTGCCGGTGCCCGGACTGATGGCCGTGGGAGAGGCGGCTTGTGTATCCGTGCACGGCGCCAATCGTCTGGGTTCTAACTCACTTCTGGATTTGGTGGTCTTCGGGCGTGCTGCCGCTCATCGCTGCGCCGATCAGTTAAAGGGGGGGTCCCGTCAGCGGGCCTTGCCGGCTGATGCCGGTGACTACGCGATTTCCAGGCTGGACAAGTTACGGCATGCCGACGGTAGTCGAACGACGGCGGAAATTCGTCTGGAAATGCAGAAGATCATGCAGAACCATGCCGCTGTGTTTCGCACCGGGGAGACCCTGCAGGAAGGCATCGAAAAGCTACGGCAGACTGCCAATAGCTTCGCCGACGTGCGGGTCGCTGATCGCAGTCTGATCTGGAACACGGACCTGATCGAGACCCTGGAACTGGATAATCTCCTGGGTCAGGCCATGGCCACCATTGAATCGGCGGTGGCCCGCAAGGAAAGCCGCGGTGCGCAGGCCCGGGAAGACTATCCGGATCGCGATGACGTGCACTGGATGAAGCACAGCCTGTCCCGTTTACAGGCGGACTGGCAGATCCAGTTGAACTACCGCCCCGTCAATCTCGATACCCTGACGGACGACGTTGAGACCGTCCCCCCGAAGGCTCGCGTTTACTAGGTTTCAGGCATACGCCCCCAGACTTATAGAGAGACTCATGGCTGAATTTCGCTTACCCAGTAACTCCCGGGTTCAACAGGGCAAAACGCATAAGGCACCTGCGAGTGCGGTCAACGTGCGCCGCTTTGCGGTTTACCGTTATGACCCGGACTCCGGCAATAATCCCCGCGTGGATACTTATGAAGTTGACCTGGATCAATGTGGTCCGATGGTTCTGGATGCCCTGATCAAGATCAAGAATGAGATTGATTCGACCCTGACATTCCGGCGTTCCTGTCGGGAAGGTATTTGCGGTTCCTGTGCCATGAATATCGATGGCGGCAATACGCTGGCCTGCACCCAGGCCATCGAGGACATTGGCGGGGATATCAAGATTTATCCGCTGCCGCACATGCCCGTGATCAAAGATTTGGTGCCCGACCTCACCAACTTCTACGCGCAGTACGCCTCCATCAAGCCCTGGCTGCAGACGCGCACGCCGGCTCCGCCTGACAGCGAGCGGCTGCAGTCTAAAGATGATCAAGAACTGATTGATTCCCCCTCGGCGTGCATTTTGTGTGCCTGCTGTTCGACGAGTTGCCCGAGTTACTGGTGGAACAGCGATCGTTACCTGGGGCCGGCCGCCCTGCTGGCTTCCTATCGCTGGCTGGTGGATACGCGGGATGAAGCGACGGGCGAGCGACTGGATGAACTGGAAGACCCGTTCCGGTTGTATCGTTGCCATACGATCATGAATTGCACCAATGCCTGTCCCAAAGACCTGAACCCGGCGCGCGCCATCGGCGAGATCAAGCAAATGATCGCGCTGCGCCGTCTCTGAGCGGATGGTCCGCGACCCCGTTGAGCTGCGCCGCCTGCGCTGGCGGTGCCGCCGCGGCATGCGTGAGCTGGACGAGTTGCTCATGGCGTACATGGAAACAGCCTTTGAAGCATCCAGCCCGGCCCAACAGCAGGCTTTTGAAGACCTGTTAAGTTTGCAGGACCCCGAGATTCTCTCCTTGTTAACGGAGCGGGTGCGGGCTGAAGATCCAGGTCTGCATGAACTGGTTCAACGGCTTCTCGGGCGTCCTGGAGCTGAGCTGTAGCCGGCTTGGCTGGCGTTATAGCGTGCGCCGGGCGCGAGTGGGGCCGCCGGGCTGGAGACTGCAGCTGCTGACAGGCGCCTGGGTCCGGGCGGAGCTTCGGCAAGCCTGGCTGGCCGGGGACCTGGCTGGTCTGGCCTGGCGGGCACAAGACGGCTCACGACATTACGCGCTGATCCGGGCATCTCGGCAGGACAAGTGCGGCTGGCGGCGCTTGCGGGTCATCCTGCGCCTGCCCAGATCATGAATTAGAATAAATGGGCGCTGCGCTGCATCAGCCAGTGTGACAACGCGCACGGTTAAGTTTAATCCGGGCGAACTTTTCGCGCAGACCGCAGTCAATGACAGGGCGGGCGGTCGTCGCGTCGGGCCAGCCGGGTGGGGCGACATGTCAGCGAGGACAAGCGACCAGATACTCGTCGAGCGGGTAAAGCAAGGCGACAAGAAGGCGTTTGATCTGCTGGTGCTGAAATATCAGCACAAGATCGTGAACCTGGTGATGCGTTATTTGCGAGATCCGAGCGAAGCCATGGATGTGACTCAGGAGGCCTTTATCAAGGCTTACCGGGCCATACCAAGGTTTCGCGGCGACAGCGCGTTTTATACGTGGCTTTATCGGATCGCGATCAATACAGCGAAGAATCACCTGGTGTCCATGGGACGCCGGCCGCTGGAATACGATCTTGATTTGCAGGACCCGGAGCAGCATGCGATCAGCAATAAGCTGCGCGACGACGATTCGCCGGAGGCGATCCTGATGCGTGAGGAGCTGCGCGAGACCGTTGAGGCAACTATCGCAGGTCTCCCGGAAGAGTTACGAACAGCGATTACGCTGCGGGAAATTGATGGCTTGAGCTATGAAGAGATTTCACAGGCCATGGAATGCCCGGTGGGGACGGTGCGCTCACGAATTTTTCGTGCGCGCGAAGCTATTGACCGAGATATGAAGCCGCTGCTGGATGGGCAGCGGGAGCGCTAGGGGACGGATGAGCATGACAGCGGGTGTTAACCAACAACTTTCGGCTTTTCTCGACGGCGAACTATCGGCCGGCGAAGAGGAATTGCTGCTGCGGCGGCTGGATCGCGATGGCGGACATCGGCAGCGGCTGGCCCGCTTCGCGGCCATTGGCCAGGTGATGCGTGGCCACGGACCCGCAGTCAATACAGTCGAACTGAGCGAGCGCATCAGCGCCGCGCTGTCGGCGGAAGCAACCCATTCCGGTCCATCCCGGTCTTGGGGTGGACTGGCTGTCGCCGGCGTGGCCGCCGCCGCTGGTGTCGTTGTGCTGACGGGTTTGCTGAGCCTTGGCTCGGTTAGCGTTGATGGGCCGCAGCTTGACCAGGTCATTCAGCCGGTGGTGCAGACAGCCGATCTGCAGCGCGCTGGCCCAGCGCCCCTGGGTGCTGCGCGCCTGACAGGTTACCTGGTTGCCCATGGAGACTACGCCGGGGGGCTGTCTCGGCAGGTTGCCAGCTCTCATGTGGTGAATCGCAGCCCGGATTTTATTCTGGCCAACGCCCGCGGAGGCGTATTTGATGAGTGATGCCTGTCGGTTGGGCCGTTGCTCCGGTCCGGCTCTGTTGCTCGCCCTGTTTCTGTTTGCTTTGCCGGTTTGTGCCGATGCGCCGCGTGACTGGCTCATGCGCATGGCAGATTCCGTTGAAGGCCTGAAGTACGACGGCACACTGGTGCATATGCACGGCGGCGAGGCGGATATTCTGCGTATTGTGCATCGGGTGCAGGATGGCCGGGTGACTGAACGCATCACCGCGATGGACGGAGCGGGGCGGGAAATTATTCGCAATGATGACGAAGTCACCTGCATTCTCCCGGATCAGATGGCCGTGCATACAGAACCCCGCGACGATCGCGATCGTAGCCAGAGCCCCCTGCAGGGACGTCTGCCGAGCATTGAGACCCTGGACGAAGGCCTCTATACCCTGTCTCTGGCGGGGTCTGAGTCTGTCGCCGGGCGTGCCGCCAGGATCCTGATCGTGCAGCCCATGGATGCTTATCGCTATGGCTATCGGCTCTGGCTTGACGACACCACGGGTATGCCTCTGAAGACGCAACTGCGAGAGGTGAGCGGCGGCGTGCTTGAGCAGCTGCTGTTCACTGAAATCAGCATGCCGGCCCGGATAGCCGACAAAGACTTGCAACCATCCCTGGATACCACCGGCTTTAAGCAGGTGCGCGGCATGGCTGTAGAGAACGGCAAAGAAATGCCCACCGCGGCCTGGCGCGCGGCAAAAGTTCCATCCGGCTTCGCCCTGCTGACGGTCAAGTCAAAATACTCGCCCGGCGCAGATATGCCGACAGAGCATCTGGTCTATTCCGATGGCCTGGCCTGGGTGTCAGTCTTTATCGAAGCGGGTGTGGCCGAAGATCCGGCCGGGGGGCTGTCCACCATGGGCGCCGCTAATGCCTATACGACAAGCCGGGACGGCCACCTGATTACCGCCGTGGGCGAGGTGCCCGTGGGCACCGTCGAGCTGATCGCCCGGTCGACGGCCCCGGCCAGTCCCTGACCTGTGATGATGGAGCGACGCGGCACGGTGGTTGCCCTCGCCGAGGGTCATGTCCAGGTGCGGCTTGATCGAGCTGCCCGCTGCGCTGCTTGCGCCACCCAGGGTGGGTGCGGCATTGGTCCTCTGCTGGTCGCCTTGCGCTCCGGACCTGAAATCTACGCAATCCCCGTGGCCGCGAACTCGGTTTTTGCACCCGGCGAGCGGGTGAGTCTGCGCCTGGCTGCCCCGCGCATGCTGGGGGCTGCCTGCCTGGCCTACGGGCCGGCGCTGGCCGGCCTGCTGGGTGGTGCGTTGTCGGGCGCCGCAGCCTGGCCCGCTAACCCGGATCTGGGGGCGGCCCTGGGCATGGGGGCGGGGATCTTTGCCGGGTTGCTGGGGGCCCGCTTCCTGGGCCGAGCCTGGCGCGATGGGCCGCAGCTGCGATCCCTGAGTGCTGTCCTCGAGCAGCCGGCGTGACAGCTCAGCCGACCCTGACCGTCTACAGCCGGCGCGGCTGTCATTTGTGTGAAGACTTGTTGGGGGAACTGGAGCCATTACTGCGCCAGCGAGCCCGCCTTTCGGTGGTCGATGTGGATACCGATGCGTCCCTGCGCGAGCGTTATGGCGTGCTCGTGCCCGTGGTCTGCGCTGACGAACAGGAGCTTTGTCACTATCACCTGGACCGCCCGGCGGTGCTTGCCTGGCTTGCAGCACAGTCCAGGTCCGAGTCTGATCATTCCTGACCGCTGCGACCCGCTCCCGTTCTATAATCCGTCCCTTCGCCCGCGGCCTGCCCATGGAACGCATTCGTAATTTTTCAATCATTGCCCACGTAGACCATGGGAAATCCACTTTGGCCGATCGTCTGATCGAACGCTGTGGTGGGCTCCAGGCGCGTGAAATGGCGGCCCAGGTGCTGGACTCCATGGACCTGGAGCGTGAGCGCGGCATCACCATCAAGGCCCAGAGCGTATCCCTGGACTATGTGGCGCAGGATGGGGAAACCTATCAACTGAATTTTATTGATACGCCCGGGCACGTGGATTTTTCCTACGAAGTTTCTCGTTCCCTGGCGGCCTGCGAAGGCGCCTTGCTGATCGTCGACGCGGCCCAGAGCGTCGAGGCCCAGAGCATTGCCAATTGCTACACGGCGGTGGAGCAGGGCCTGGAAATTATTCCCGTTCTTAACAAGATCGACCTGCCCTCGGCAGAGCCTGAGCGGGTTCTCAAGGATATCGAGGAAATCATTGGCATCGATACCGAGGAAGCCGTCATGGTCAGCGCCAAGACGGGCGAAGGTATCGACGAACTACTGGAGCTGCTGGTGCGCAAGGTGCCGCCGCCGGTCGGTGACCCCCGGGCTCCCCTGCAGGCGCTGATAATCGATTCCTGGTTTGACAGCTACGTGGGCGTGGTTTCCCTGGTGCGCGTGGTCAACGGTGAGTTGCCCTCAGGGACAAAGATTCGCGTTTTGTCCACCGGACGCAGTTATCCGGTAACGGAACTGGGGGCCTTCACCCCGAAGATGACCAAGCGCAAGGCCCTGCTGACCGGCGAGGTGGGCTATCTCATCGCCGGCATCAAGGAAATTGACGGCGCACCCGTGGGCGACACGATTACCATCGATGCCCGGCCGTCGGATACCCAGTTACCCGGCTTCAAGGCAATCAAGCCCCGGGTATTCGCGGGACTGTTTCCGGTTAACTCTGAGGAGTTCGAGGAGTGCCGCGAAGCCTTGCGCAAGCTGCGTTTGAATGATGCGTCACTGCATTATGAAGTGGAAACCTCCGCCGCCCTGGGCTTCGGCTTTCGATGCGGTTTCCTGGGCATGCTGCATATGGAAATCGTGCAGGAGCGCCTGGAGCGTGAACATGGTCTGGGGCTGATTACGACGGCGCCAACGGTGGTCTTCGAGGTACTTACGACCAAGGGCGAGCAGATACTGATTGATAATCCCGCCGCCTTGCCCGATCCCAGTGAGTGCGACGAGATTCGCGAGCCCTATATTCGCGCCAGCCTGCTGGTGCCCCCTGAGCATGTGGGGTCGGTCATGCAACTGTGTGTTGGGCGTCGCGGCGTGCAGAAACGCATGGCCTATGTCGGCAGTCAGGTTGCGCTTGAATACGAATTGCCCATGATCGAGATCGTGCTGGATTTCTTCGACAAGCTGAAGTCAGTCAGCCGTGGCCATGCATCTTTCGATTATGAATTTTCCCGTTTCGTGCCCGGCAATCTGGTGAAACTCGACATCATGATCAATCGTGAGAAAGTTGACGCGCTGTCCGTGATCGTTCACCGCGACGCCGCTCGTCGGCGAGGCCGCGAGCTGGTAGAGAAGCTGCGAGAGATCATACCCCGGCAAATGTTCGAAGTTGCCATTCAGGCGGCCATCGGTTCGCAAATTATTTCCCGGGCGAACGTGAAAGCTTTGCGCAAGGATGTCACAGCCAAGCTATATGGCGGGGACGTGAGTCGGAAGCGCAAGTTGCTGGAAAAGCAGAAAGCCGGCAAGAAGCGCATGAAGCAGCTGGGATCCGTCGAAATTCCCCAGGAGGCCTTCCTGGCGGTGCTCAAGGTGGGGCGTGAATGACAGGGCCGGGCATCTGTGCCATGGCGGCTGTCCATGCTATGTTGCGCAACGTCGGGGCACGGGGCCCCGGTTGCGCATTGTCTGACGGGTCTTCATGAACCTTGATTTTTCTCTGGTGCTGGTCCTGGCAACAGGCCTGTGCGGCCTGATCTGGGCTATTGACGCGTTGCTGTTTGCGCGTAGCCGGCCTCTGGCTGCCACGGGTGAGGATCCGCAGCTGCCCGTGGCCGTTGAGTACGCCCGTTCCTTCTTCCCGATTTTGTTGCTGGTGCTGGTTATCCGCTCGTTTCTGTTCGAGCCTTTCCGGATACCTTCCAGTTCCATGATGCCGACCCTGCTCATCGGCGATTTCATATTTGTGAACAAGTACACCTATGGTCTGCGGCTGCCGGTCTTGCATACCAAGATTGTCAGCGTGGGCGATCCGTCCCGCGGGGATGTGGTGGTATTCCGGCTCCCCTCTGATCCCAGCACGAATTACATCAAGCGTCTGGTGGGTCTGCCCGGGGATACTGTCAAATATGTGAACAAGCGCCTTTACATTAATGACCAGCCAGTGGATTTTGAGGTTCTCGGGCCCTATCAGGCTGCGGGACAGTCGCGGACGACCCTGCTGGCGCGCGAAACCCTGGGCGAGACAGAGCACTCAGTTCTGCTGACCGAGGGGCAGCGCAGCCTTGAGGGGACCTTCGTGATCCCGCAGGGTTATTTTTTCATGATGGGGGATAACCGGGACAATAGTCGGGACAGCCGTTATCGCGGTGTCGGCTTGGTTCCGGCTGGAAATATTGTTGGCAAAGCCGTGCGTATCTGGATGAACTGGGAAATTCCAAAAATGCCCAAGTGGCAGAGGATAGGAAGCTCCATTCAGTAGTGTGCAGCGGCGGGAGTAGGGATATGCGCAGCAAGCAACTTGGTATGACCGCCATTGGCTTTCTGGTTATTGCAGCCATGGTGTCTGTAGTCGGGTTCGGCGCTTTGAGGTTGACCCCGATTTATCTGGAGCACATGAAAATTGTGAGCGTGCTTGAAGATATCAAGACTGACCTGGACGGACAGAACGCCAGTGTTGCGTTGATTCGGTCAGCCATTGGCAAGCGATTGAACGTGGAGATGGTCACTGCCCTGAAGAAGCAGGATTTCGTAATCAAGAAATCTGAGATGGGCTATTCGGTTCGCGCGCAGTATGACAGTGAGGCACCGTATTTTGGTGACGTCTACTTGCTGGTGCGCTTTAACAGAGCAGTCGAGATTCGCCGTTGACGAATCCGGCGGACTGGTCGTCCAGTCGTCTGGGTTACCGGTTTGCCGACGAGCATCTTCTTAGGCAGGCGCTGACTCATCGCAGCGCGGGCCCTGATAATAACGAGCGCCTGGAGTTTCTTGGCGATGCCGTGCTGGGTATGGTCATCGCCCGGGCCCTTTATGATTTGAAAACCGAGGCCCGGGAAGGCGCGCTGAGTCGTTACCGGGCAAGGCTGGTGCGCCGCGAGACCCTGGCCCAGCTGGCCCGGAACCTGGATTTGGGCCAATACCTGCAAATGGGCTCCGGGGAACACCGCACAGGTGGCCACCAGCGGGATTCCGTGCTGGCAGATGCCCTCGAGGCCCTCCTTGGAGCTATCCTTCTTGACGGCGGTTTCCCCGCTGTTGCCGAGGTCGTGCAGAATATCTTTCATGACTTGCTTGATTCACTGCCTCTCGAGGCTGACCTGGTGGACGCCAAGACCGCCTTGCAGGAGCGGCTGCAGGCCCGCGGCCTGCCGCCGCCGGAGTACCACTTGCTCCAGGCAACGGGTGCGGCCCACGCACGCACCTTCAGTTGCTGTTGCCGACTGCCTGATCTGCAACTCGAGGCAACGGGGTCCGGGAACAGCCGTCGGCAGGCCGAGCAACGGGCAGCCGCACTGGTCATGGAGCAGTTAGGGGATGACGGCTGACGGGTATCGTTCGGGCTTTGTCGCCGTTGTAGGTCGTCCTAATGTCGGTAAATCCACGCTGGTCAATGCGCTGGTTGCCGAAAAAATCAGCATCGTCTCGCCCAAGCCGCAGACTACCCGGCACAGCATCCTTGGCATCCTGTCGTGTGACGACAGCCAGATTGTCTTTGTCGATACCCCGGGTATGCATGAAGCCGGCAAGAAATTGATCAACCGGACAATGGTCAAGTCAGCAGGTGCCTCGCTGATCGGGGCTGATATGGCCCTGTTTGTGGTGGAAGGAACGGGCTGGCGCCGCGGTGATGACTTTGTACTGGAGCGCCTCAAGGATAGCGGCGTGCCGGCCCTGCTGGTCGTTAACAAACTGGATACCATCCGGCCGCGAGAGGCGGTGTTGCCATTTCTCGAGCAATGCGCGGCCCGTTGCGAAGGCATGGAAATCGTGCCCGTTTCGGCTCTCACCGGAGATAACCTGCTCCAGCTACTGACCCTGATTCGGGCCCGGCTTCCCGAAGGGCCACCCCTGTTTCCCGTTGACGTGAAGACAGACCGGGGGGCCGAATTCAGGATCGCCGAAGTGATCCGCGAAAAACTCCTGCTCGCGCTGCGTCAGGAGGTCCCCTATGGGCTGGCTGTCGCGGTTCAGGCTATGGAGCGACGTGATGATTTGCTGTTGGCCGATGTCATTATCTGGGCGGACCGCGCTTCTCACCAGGGCATGGTGATAGGGCGGGGTGGACAGGTGCTGAAAAAAGTCGGTAGCGCGGCCCGGGAAGACCTTGAACGTATATTTGGCCATCGTGTTCACCTGGAAACACGCGTGAAGGTTAAGGAGAACTGGAGCGACAGTGCGGCCGCCATGCGACAGCTGGGGTACGAGGAGCCGCGTTGAAATCTGACCGCATCGACCTTCAGGCTGCCTATGTTCTGCATGCGCGGCCGTATCGGGAAACCAGTCAGTTACTGGAAGTGCTGACGCGTCATGAGGGCCGCCTTGGCCTGGTGGCCCGCGGAGCCCGCGGGCCCAAGGCGCGCTGGCGAGCGGTCCTGGAGCCTTTCCGGCCCTTGCATTTGTCCTGGAGCGGCCGCGGCACCCTGTGCACCTTGCGGGGCGCCGAGCCGGCCGCAGCGCCGGCGCGCTTCACCGGTACGCGGCTGATGTCCGCTTATTACCTGAATGAGCTGCTGCTGGCTTTCACAACCCGGGGTGACCCCCATCCGGATCTATTTGCTCACTACACAGCAGCCCTGACGGGGCTGATGGAGGCGGATAACGCTGAGGTGCCGCTACGGCGCTTCGAGGTTGCCCTGCTGGCTGAGGCGGGTTACGGCCTGGATACTCAGCGCGACGCCGTGCATGGGGCCCCGCTGGATTCCCGGCAGCTCTATAGCTATCAGCCCGAGCGCGGGGCAGTCGCCGTCCATGGTGAACATACGGGTTTCGCTGTCAGCGGGGCCAGCTTGCAGGCTATTGCGGCCGGGGACTTCAGGAATCCGGAGGATTTGCGGGCGGCCAAGCGCGTCTTGCGTCTGCTGGTGGATCATCACCTGGGCGACCGGCAGCTGCAGACCCGGCGCGTGCTGGCGCAGATGCGTCGCTAGCCCGGGCCTTCGCATTGCGGCGGCAGGCGGGAAAGTGCGAACATCCGCCCCCGCGCGAGCTTTGCGCGTTCCGGAATAGTCGTCGGTGACAACTCAAGGCCAAAGGATTCTGCTCGGCGTTAACGTCGATCACGTCGCCACGCTGCGGCAGGCGCGCGGCACCCGTTACCCTGATCCCGTTGAGGCGGCCTGTCTGGCCGAGCGTAGTGGCGCTGACTCCATCACCATCCACCTGCGCGAGGATCGCCGCCATATTCAGGAGCGGGATCTTCGGGTCATGACCGACACACTGCAGACCCGCATTAATCTTGAGATGGCCGTTACTGATGAGATGCTGGGGTTCGCTGATCAATATCGACCAGCTGATTGCTGCCTGGTGCCCGAAAAACGCCAGGAGCTGACAACAGAGGGTGGGCTTGATGTAGTTGGCGCGCTACCCCAGTTGAAAACAGCCTGTACGGAACTTGCCAGGCACGGTATTCGCGCGTCCTTGTTTGTCGATCCTGATCCTGCGCAGCTGGATGCAGCGGCGGAAGCGGGTGCCCCCGTCGTTGAGTTACATACGGGCGTGTATGCCGATGCGACCGATAGTGCTGAACAGGCCCGGGAGCTAGAGCGGGTTATCCAGGCGGCGCGCCATGCTGATCGCATCGGCCTGACGGTGCACGCTGGTCACGGCCTGCATTACCACAACGTTCAGGCGATAGCAGCCATTTCCCAGATCATTGAGTTGAACATCGGCCATGCCATTATTGCCCGTGCTGTTATCGACGGAATGGATCGGGCGGTGGCCGATATGAAGCGTCTGATGCTGGCGGCACGCGCCTAGTGATTTTCGGCATCGGTATAGACATTCTTCAGGCCGAGCGTGTGGACAAGGCCTATGCACGTTTCGGCCAGCGTTTCGTCGAGCGTTTGCTGATGCCCGAAGAATTGGCCTTGTTTCCAAGACAAAAGCGTCCGGAACGCTTTCTTGCGATGCGCTTTGCCGCCAAGGAAGCTGTTGTGAAGGCCATGGGCACCGGCTTTGCCAACGGCATGTGGATCCGTGATGCAGGGGTTCTGCCCGACCGCTTTGGTCGGCCGGAGATTATTTTCTCTCCGCGGGGGCAGGCTAAATGCGATGCCCTGGGTATCGGGCCTGGCCACCTTAGCCTCACGGATGAAGCCGGGCTGGTCGTGGCCGTGGCTGTCTTATTAAAAGCAGAGCAGGGTTAAAGCATGGATTGTCTGGTCTTCGATATTGAAACGGTGCCGGATACGGAACTCGGGCGGCGCCTGCTCCATATCGATGACGAGCTGTCAGATGAGGATGTGGCCAAGGCCATGGCCTTTAATCGTCTGCAGCAGGCGGACACGGAGTTCCTGCCCCTGCATCAGCATCGTGTGGTGGCGATTTCTGCCGCCATGCGCAGCGGCGATCAGCTGCAGGTCTGGAGCCTGGGTAGCGCAGATAGCGATGAGGCTGAATTGATCAGGCGCTTTTACGAGGGCCTGGAGCGTTATGTGCCAGTGCTGGTTTCCTGGAACGGCGGCGGCTTTGACTTGCCGGTACTGCACTACCGGGCGTTGAAAAACGGTGTTGCAGCGCCCCAGTATTGGGAGATGGGGGATAACGATCGCGAGTTTCGCTTCAATAACTACTTGAGCCGTTTTCACTGGCGCCATGTTGATCTGATGGACGTGCTGTCGGGGTTTCAGCCCCGGGCGCGTGCCAAGCTGGATGAGATCGCCGTGATGCTGGGTTATCCGGGCAAGCTGGGTTTGCAGGGTGACCAGGTCTGGTCGGTCTACCTTGAAGGTGGCATCGAGCGAATTCGTGAGTACTGCGAAACCGATGTGCTCAACACGTACCTTGTTTACCTGCGCTTCGAACACATGCGCGGCCAGTTGGATGATGCTCAGTTGCAGGCAGAGCTGACGCGGGTGAAAGATCTGCTTGCTGCCAGCCAGGCCAGCCACTTCACTGAGTTTCTTGCCGCCTGGCAAGCCGCATCAGGCTAAGCGAGTGGCGGCCACGGCACAGGAAGCCTTGACGGGCCAGGTTGCTGATACCACAGCGGATGGTCGCGGCGTGATTACCGGCACCGGTAAAACAATTTTTCTGGATGGCGCTATCGGGGGCGAGACAGTTCGCTACCGGGTTCGCAAGCGCAAGCGTAACTATGATGAAGCTGAGCTCGTGGAGGTGCTGGAGCCGTCACCAGAGCGTGTGGCCGCTCGCTGCTCCGTATTCGGTGTGTGCGGCGGCTGCGCCTTGCAGCATGTCGAAGCCGGGGCCCAGCTGCGTCTGAAAGAGTCTGTGCTGTTCGATAATTTGCAGCGCATTGGCGGGCTGGAACCTGACCAGGTCCTGCCACCCATCATTGGTCCTCACTGGGGTTACCGGCGCAAGGCACGGCTGGGCGTCAAGTACGTGGCCAAGAAGGGACGGGTGCTGGTGGGTTTCAGGGAGCGTCATGCCCCCTATGTCACCGACACGCCAGCCTGTGAAACCCTGGACCCAGCTATCGGGCGCCGGCTGCCGGAACTGGCTGAGCTGATTCAGCAACTCAGTCTGCAGGCCCGGATCCCCCAGGTAGAAGTCGCGATCGGCGATAATGGGCTGGCCTTGGTATTTCGGGTACTGGATGCGCCGACGCAAAAGGACCTGGACTTGCTGCGGCAGTTTGCCGCCGACACCGGATTTTACTGCTACCTGCAAACGGGTGGCCCGGATACGGTAGCGCCTTTGCCGGGCGGCCCCGTCCCGGAGACGCTTCGTTACAGCCCCGGTCCAGAAGGCCTGGAGCTGGAGTTTCAGCCGACGGACTTCGTGCAGGTGAATCAGGCTGTGAATCAGCAAATGGTGGCCCGCGCTATTGAACTACTGGAGCCGACGCCGGAAATGCGCCTGCTGGATCTGTTTTGCGGGCTGGGAAATTTTTCCCTGTCCCTGGCCCAAGCCGGCGCCACCGTTGTGGGTCTGGAGGGCAGCGCAGCTATGGTCGAGCGAGCTGCGGCTAATGCCGCGCGCAACGGTATTGGCAAGGCGAGTTTTGCAGTCGCTGACCTGGCCGGGCCTGAGCCCCTGGCCGTGCTGGGTGAGCAAAGCTTTGACAGCGTGTTACTGGATCCGCCCCGGGCCGGCGCGGCCGCGGTCCTGGATGCCATTGCAGCACTGAAGCCGGCGCGCATCCTTTACGTGTCCTGCCATCCGGGAACCCTGTCCCGCGACGCCCAGCGCTTGTGCGCGGAGCTGGGTTATCAGTTGAGCGCCGCCGGCGTGATCGACATGTTTCCCCAGACCGCGCATGTTGAAGCCATGGCGCTGTTTACCCGGAGGTGATGTCATTGTGACTGCCGGCGATCGACATATCGTGGTCAGCCTGGCGCGCCAGGAATTGTTGCTCTTCGCTGGCGATAGCTGCCAGGCGCGTTACCTGGTATCGACCTCACGTTATGGGCCGGGCGAAAAAATGGACAGCCAGTGTACGCCCCGAGGCCTGCATCGTATCCGGGCCTGCATCGGGGCCGGGCTGGCGCCGGGCTCAGTTCTGGTTGGTCGTCGACCAACCGGTGAAGTCTGTACACCTGAGCTGGCCAGTCGTTTGCCGGCTCGGGACTGGATTCTGACCCGGATACTGTGGCTGTGCGGTTGCGAGCCGGGCCGCAATCGCTTTGGCAAAGTCGACTCCATGCAGCGTTTTATCTACATTCACGGTACGCCGGATCAGGAAGTGATGGGCGTGCCGCAGTCCCATGGCTGCATTCGCATGCGCAATACTGATGTCCTGGAATTGTTTGACCAGGTCGGCATCGGTACCTTGGTTGATATAGTCAGTTAAAGAGGCAAAAGGATCGTGACGCTCGGGCCGCTGATGATCGATATCGTGGGTGAGACCCTGCTTGCTGAAGAGCGGGCGAGCCTGATTTCTCCCCTGGTGGGTGGGGTCATTCTGTTCACCCGGAATTACCGGGAGCCCGGACAACTGGCTGAACTGACCCGGGAAATTCGCAGTTTGCGCAAACCGCCGGTACTCATTGCAGTGGATCAGGAAGGCGGGCGTGTGCAGCGTTTTCGTGAGGGCTTCAGCGGTCTGCCGCCTGCGCGCTGGTTTGGTCACCAGTACGATGCTGATCCGGCGCAGGGGCGCCGCCTCGCCCGACTGGCCGGCTGGTTGATGGCCGCGGAATTGCGGGATGCCGGCGTGGATATCAGTTTTTCGCCAGTGCTGGATCTGGATCGCGGTCTGAGTGAAGTGATCGGCGATCGGGCCTTTCATCACGATATCGACAGTGTAGTGGACCTGGCGGATGCCTGGATTCATGGCATGCGCGATGCCGGTATGGCGGCGGTGGGCAAACATTTCCCCGGCCATGGCGGAGTCCTGGCCGATTCCCACCTGGAGTTACCCGTGGATCAGCGCCAGTACGCTGACGTGGCTGACGACATTGCGCCTTTTCAGCGTTTGATTGAGCATGGTATTCCGGGCTTGATGGTGGCGCATGTGCGTTACCCGGCTATCGACCGGCGCATTGCCAGCCTGTCGCCGTTCTGGCTGCAAACGGAGCTGCGTGAGAACCTGCGCTTTGCTGGCGCTGTTTTTTCTGATGACCTGACCATGGGTGCCCTGGCCGAAGCCGGCTCCGTGCCCGAGCGTGCCCGGCAGACACTCGCGGCAGGCGCAGACATGGCTTTGATCTGTAATGATCCTGAGGCGTCGGCGCAGACCATCGCGCAGCTAAGCGGCGATACCAGCCCGACCAGCCATGCGCGCCTGGCTGCCATGCGTCCCTCCGTTCTGCCATGGCGGCCCGGCCAATTGCAGGCCACCAGACATTGGGTCGACGGCGTTGCCAAGTTGTCTGAAGCGCTGGCCCGGCCAGTGCTGTCCCTTGATGGCTGACTTGCCCCCGGGGGCGGAGGAACTGTTCTCAGCGGCTGCTGTCGACGCTGCGATAGATACGATGGCCAGGGCAGTGCAGGCTGAGATCGATACTCAGGATTGCGTACTCCTGGCCGTAATGCTGGGCGGCCTGATTCCAGCGGCGCGAATTGCCAGCCGCCTGACCGGCGATTTTTTGTTCGACTACTGTCATGTCACCCGCTACCGGGGGCAGCAGCGAGGTGGCAAGCCTCAATGGCTGCAGCGGCCTCGCGCAGACCTGAGCGGCCGCACCGTGCTGGTGGTGGACGACATCTACGATGAAGGCCTGACCCTGCAGTTTGTGGAGCAGGCTTGCCTGGAACAGGGCGCTGGCCGGGTGGTGACCGCGGCCCTGACCAGTAAACGGCACCCGCGAGCCACCGTCGGCCGCCGCCCGGATATCCTGGGCCTTGAGGTACCGGATCGATATGTTTTTGGCTGCGGCATGGACCTGGGGCATCGCTGGCGGCATCTGCCCGCAATCTACGCCCTGGTCGAGGAATCCTGAGCCATGCGGCTGGTCATTATTGGTGGCACCGGCGCCCTGGTCCTGGTGCCTGCCGGCAGTCGCACCGGCGATAGCTCGCAGACACCCTACGGATCCCCTTCCGCACCCTTTCTCCACTGGCGTCATGGCGAACACGAACTGTATTTTCTGGCCAGGCATGGCCTGGAGGCATCTATTCCGCCGCACCGGGTTAACTACCGGGCGAATATCTGGGCCGTTCACGAACTGGCACCCGATGCGGTGCTGGGAATCAATGCGGTTGGCGGGATTCATCCGGCGGCCGCGCCGGGCGAGTTGCTGCTGCCCGATCAGCTGATCGACTACACCTGGGGCCGGGAGCACAGCTTCGAGGCCGGCTCCGGACGGCCGGTGCGGCATGTGGAGTTCACCCGGCCTTTTGACGGTCCCTTCAGAACGCAGCTGGTGCAGGCAGTTGAGCGGGCCGACATTAGCCGATTGTGTGCAGGCTGTTATGGGGCCACCCAGGGGCCTCGCCTGGAAACCGCTGCCGAGATCGATCGCCTGGAGCGCGACGGTTGCGATGTCGTGGGTATGACGGGCATGCCTGAGGCCGGGCTCGCCAGGGAATTGCAGCTGGACTATGCGGTTTGCGCGGTGGTCGTCAATTACGCGGCCGGGCGACATCCCGAGAATGCGGATATCCATGCCCAGATTGAGCAGAGCATCGCGGCGGGTATGGCCCGCGTTGAGCAACTTTTGGACAACTTGCTCGGCGGGCGGTGACCCGCATCACAGACCCCGGCCCCGGGGATTCCCTATAGTGCCTTTCGCTGCCGGATTCCGGGTCAACCCGCTAACCGAAAGCTAAGAATCAATTGTATGAATATCATTTAACTTAATGATTAACCTAACGAAAAAATGCCTGATTCAGGCTCTGGATCACGGTGCATCAGGCACCCTCTTGGTGGATATCCGCCGGGGGGCGCAGACTATTGTTTACGCCAATTCTGCCTTCACAGACCTGACCGGATGGGATCCTGGTGAGCTGACCGGCCGCTCTTTAAAGGACTTTATCGTCAGTGGCGACCTGCCTGGCATAGACGCCAGCCAGGTGCAGCAGCAGTGGCGCTGCCGGGGTTCCGGCCCGCGGACTCTGGAGCTTCGCCTGGCGCCTCTGTATCAACGCCCTGGCCTGCCGGATTTCTTGCTGCTGAGTCACGCTGGGGCAGCTTCGGGCAGCTCTGAAGACCGTCGCCGGGGCGAGCCTGTGCGCACTGATCCCCAGACGGGGCTGGCCAATCGCCGGAACTTCGACGAGGCACTGAGCCGGGACTGGGGTATCGCCAGGCGCGAAGCTCGCCCGATGGCCCTGATGGTGTTCCAGATTGATGCCTTTGCAAGTTACCGTGAGGTGTTCGGCCGACATTCTGAAGAGGCCTGTTTGACGAAGGTGGCCCATGCGATCCATGGGGCTCTGCATCGTGCCGGCGACCTGGCTGCACGACTGGATGCGGATCGCTTTGCTGTCCTGGCCGGCAGTTCAAGCTTGCCGCAGGTAGAAGCCTTCGCGGCTGATATTGCTGAACGGGTGCGGCAACTGGCTATCCATCACCCGCGCTCGCCCGTTGCCCGCTTTGTAACCGTATCAGCTGGCGCCGCCTCCCTGGTGCCGGGACAGGCTCAGGGCGCAGAGGACTTACTGGAAGAAGCAATAGCAGCCCTGGAAGCCGGCCTGAAAGTGACCCCGGGCGCATCCCGGGCGGGGGCCTGAACTAGCCCGTCGGTTCTGCCACGTCGGTGGATTCTTCTTCCGGGGCCCTAAGTTCCCACACCTGTGCGATGGCGCCGAAACGCGGATTATCAAAGTATTGAGCCGCCTCACCACGCAGTCGCCTGGATTCTATGATGCGGGCCGCTCCAGCCGCAGACGACGGGGTCGCCGTCGCATTCATGCCGCCTGCAGGCGCCGCTTGCCTGTTTACCAGGGTCAGATCCAGGGCCAGATGCACATAGCGCTCCTTATATAAGGTCAGCTGACCGCTGAGCCCCGCTGGCGCTAAGCGGCTGTCCGCCAGATCCAGGGCCTGCGCCGCATTCCGGGGCCAGGCTCGCTGACTCCAGGCCAGGTGCACCAGGGGCCGATAGGCATCCAGTTGTTCGAGACGGCGATAGGCGCGGTTCAGGACTTTTTCTCCCGGCGCCAGGGCCAGAAAGTCCGGCTGCCCCAGGCGAGGATCCAGCAACAAGAAACTCAGGGGCGGGCGGGGGTTGCCGGCCGGGGTCGCCGGCAGCGGGCTTGCGGCGTCTCCCGGCAGCAGCTGGGCGGGCGGGACGGGGAGCTCTTGCGTGGACTGGGATTGATCCACGTGCTCGAAAATGATGACTTCCACCGCGTAGCGGGGCTGCGCTGGCTCAGTTTGCGCCTGAGCCAGGCTGGCCATGATGCCGGCAAAGAGCAGCCAGCCAGTTTTTAACAAGTTCATCGGGTTTTCCCACCTGCAGTTCGATCCAGGGCTGGCGGGCTTAAAGCCAGTTCTTCCAGCAAGCGTTCGGCATAAGTGAAGCGATCCTGTTGCTCTTCCAGGTCTGCCGTCAGTTTTAGCCGCTGTTGGTTATCCAGACGATACTGACTTGGGTCCTGTTGGATCAAGCCGACAATGGTCGCCGGGTCGACAGTGGTGGCCGGTCCGAATTCGACTCGACCGCCGCCGGCGCTTAGATCAAGACGGCGTATGCCCAGATCAGCAGCCTGTTTGCGCAGGCGCGTCAATATAAAAAGGTTGCGGGTCGCCGGCGGGATCAGACCAAAGCGATCAATCAGCTCAACCTGCAGTTCTTCCAGGCTGCGTTCATCGGGGGCGCTGGCAATGCGCTTGTAGTGAACCAGCCTCAGGTGCACATCTGGCATATAGTCTTCGGGTATCAACGCAGGGACATGCAGATTGATTTCTGCAGCGTCCGTGCCGGCGCCCTCCGGATTGGGTTCCAGGCCGTCCCTTAAGGCCTGCACCGTGCGCGCCAGCATCTCGTTATAAAGCGTAAAGCCAATTTCCTGAATCTGGCCGCTCTGTTCTTCGCCAAGCAGTTCGCCGGCCCCGCGAATCTCCAGGTCATGGGTGGCCAGCACAAAGCCGGCGCCCAGATCTTCCAGGGACTCAATGGCATCCAGTCGCTTGGTCGCATCGGCCGTCATGGCCTCGCGCGCCGGGGCCAGCAGGTAAGCGAAGGCCTGATGATGGGAGCGTCCCACGCGGCCTCGCAGCTGATGCAACTGGGCCAGACCGAAGCGGTCCGCGCGGTTGATCAAAATCGTGTTGGCCGTGGGGACATCCAGACCGCTTTCGATAATCGCTGTGCACACCAGGACATGAAAACGTCGGTGGTAGAAGTCCAGCATGATCCGTTCCAGGTCTCGCTCGCGCATTTGCCCGTGAGCCACTTCAATGCGCGCTTCAGGGACCAGTTCAGCCAGCTGACTGGCAACTTTCTGGATATCTTCGATGCGGTTGTGCACGAAGTAGACCTGACCGCCGCGTTTGAGTTCACGCAGGCAGGCTTCACGAATCACCCGATCCTGCCACTGGGTCACAAAGGTTTTGATGGACAGACGTGATTCCGGCGGCGTCGTAATCAGGGACAAGTCCCGCAGGCCTCCCAGGGCCATATTCAGGGTCCTTGGAATAGGCGTCGCCGTCAGGGTTAGAAAATCTGCCTCGGTGCGCAGGGCCTTCAGGCGTTCTTTATGGCGCACGCCAAAGCGATGTTCTTCGTCGATGATCACCAGGCCGAGATTTTTGAACTCAACGCCGGCCTGCAACAGCCGGTGCGTCCCCACCACAATATCCACACTGCCGCTGGCCAGGCCCGCCATGACCTCCCGGCTTTCCTTTGCATTGCGGAAGCGGCTCAGGCCAGCCACATTGACAGGCCAGTCGGCAAAGCGATCAGCGAAGGTCTGATAATGCTGCTGGGCAAGCAGGGTAGTGGGCACCAGGATCGCAACCTGTTGACCGCTGCTGACGGCCGCAAAGGCTGCCCGCAGGGCGACCTCCGTCTTGCCAAAACCCACGTCGCCGCACACCAGCCGATCCATGGGTTCGCTGCGGGTCAGATCGCCGATCACTTCTTCGATGGCGCGCCCCTGGTCCTCCGTGGGCTCGAATGGAAAGGCCGCGGCAAAGGCTTCGTATTCATGAGCTTCCAGACGGGCTGCATGGCCGACGCGGGCGGCACGCTGGGCATAGATGTCCAGTAACTCGGCGGCCGCGTCACGGACTTTTTCTGCCGCCTTACGTCGGGCCTTGGCCCATTGATCGGTGCCAAGACGATGCAGGGGCGCATGTTCCGGTGCGGCACCGGTATAGCGGGCAATCAGATGTAAGGAGCCCACCGGCACGTGCAGTCGGTCGCCGCCCGCGTATTCCAGGGTGACAAATTCGGCTTGCGCCGCGTCGATATCCAGACGACTCAGGCCGATATAACGGCCCACGCCGTGCTCTGCATGCACGACAGGCGCACCTTCGCGAAGATCCGTGAGATCGTTGATCAGGCTCTCGGGATCCTGCACCCGGCGTCGGCGTCGGCGGCGCTTGGGGGCCTCACCGAACAGTTCCGCCTCCGTCAGGACGGCCAGGCCACCGTCAGCGTGGACGAAGCCGTAACGCAGAGGCGCAACCACCAGGCCCGTGGGCAGGGTGCTGTGTTGAAAGTCATGCCAGTTGCTGAATTCGGCGCCCGTCCAGCCTGCCGGCCTGAGGGTGTCCAGCAACAGTTCCCGCCGGCCCGGTGATTCAACGCTGATCAGAACGCGCCCAGGATGCTCGGCCAGGAAGCTGCGCAGCCTCAAGCTCGGGTCTTCCTCCCGCCGGTTGATCAGCAGACCTGGCGCAGGCCGGATCGGCAGGTTGACCTGGGTTGATGTAGTTAACTCTGCAGGCAGCTCTGATTTATCAAACTGCAGTCCCGGGCGCATTTGTAGTTCGGTCAGGTGCGCATCCAGTTCGATGTAGAGCTCGCCGGGGTCCAGGACCGATTGCTCGGCATCCAGCCTGGCTTGTTCGTGCCTGTCCCTGACCTGCTGCCAGGCGTCAGTCAGGGCCGGCTCGACATCGCCCAGGCAACCGACCAGCGTGTCCGTCGCCAGGTAATCCCAGATACTGGCAGTGCGATCAAAAAACAGGGGCAGGTAGTTTTCAACGCCGGCTGGCAGGCGCTGTTCGCTAACCTCCCGATAAATTAGTGAGCGCGCCGGGTTGCCTTCGAAACGTTCCCGGTAACGCTGGCGAAAGGTGGTGACGGAAGCCGCATCAATCGGGATTTCACGGGCCGGCAGCGTGTCCAGGGAAGCGATACGTCCGGTAGTGACCTGGGAATCCGGATCAAACTCTCGCAGGGACTCCACTTCGTCATCAAGAAAATCAACCCGCACCGGCCTGGGGTGGCCGGTTGGAAACAAATCGATCAGGGAGCCCCGGACGGCATATTCGCCATGGGTCGCGACTTGTGTAACCCGCTGGTAGCCTGCCTCATCCAGTTGACGTCGAAACTCACCTGGATCCAGTTGCTGGCCGATGCGAAGTTGCACGCCACGGGCTTTCAGGTACTCCGGGGGTGGCAGCCTGGGGAGCAGGGTCGGGGCAGCGGCCAGGAGGATCAGACGTTCGCCTTCACCCAGACGACGCAGGATGCGCAGGCGCTCCGCAACCAGATCCTGGTGGGGGCTGAAACTGTCGTAGGGCAGCACCTCCAGGTCGGGGAACAGGGCAACTTCCAGATCGGCAGGGCGAAAGAAATCCAGTTCAGCCGCCAGACCTTCCGCTTCGCTGACGGTGGCCGTGATAACCAGCGTTAGCCCGTTCCGGGACGCCGCCAGTTCGCTGATACCTAAAGCAGCCGCGCAGCCGCGCACGCAGGCCCATTGAATTGTCGGGGCAGCAGCAGTCGGCAGCGGCAGTCGTGCTTGCAGCAGCACAGACTCAGGCATGGAGGGATATCCCCAGCGATCAAACGAACATTATTTCATACCGCAGGCCAGCCGCGGCCCCCGGGGCAGAAGGGGCGATTCAGCGCTTCTGGACGGAGTGAATAACGCGCGAGTACTCGAAGTACACAACGAAGTTGGAATATTCCCAGCGTGCGATGGGTGGGTCACCCACTGCAGAATTTTTAGCTGCCGGCTGACCCCAGGTAGCGGCAACTTTGTCCATGCTCATGCCCCGGTTGGGCCTTTGCGTCGCTGATGCGCTGCCCTGCGCAAGCCCCTCGACGAGGAGGGTTTCGGCCAGCACCGAAGGCGCAGTCACGAAGGCCGAGACCAAGAGCAGCAAGACCGGAAGACGGCGAAACATAGCATTAACCCCAAGCTATACTGCCCTCAGGATATCATCCGGGCAGGGCGCAAAAAACAGAATGGTCTATGGACACGGTAGACAGAATGGTGTAGCTCAGGGCTCCTGCGGGGCCTGCGCTGCCCGGCAGCTGTGAGGTTTTCCGAGCCTTTGTCACAGGCTCGGCTGATTAGACGTTACCAGCGTTTTCTGGCCGATGTAGAGTGGCCGGACGGGCAGGTTGAGACCGTGCACTGTCCGAACACGGGCGCGATGCTCGGCTGCCAGGAGCCGGGATCACGGGTCTGGTTGAGTCGGGCCACTAACCTGCGCCGAAAATACCCGCTGACGTGGGAGTTGGTAGAAATTGGGAGCGGAACGCTGGTTGGTATCAATACACAGCGCACAAACAAGTTGGTGCGGGAGGCCCTGGAAGACGGGCTTATCGAGCCCTTGGCGAGCTTCGGGGAAATCCAGAGCGAAGTCCGGCTCGCCACCGGCCGCACGCGGGTGGATTTTGTCCTGCGCGATGCTGACGGAGAGTACTTTCTCGAGGTCAAGAATGTGACGGCAGCGGTGAGTGACGGGCGGGCGCTGTTTCCGGACGCGGTCAGCGCGCGGGCCACACGTCACGCGCAGGAACTGGAGTCTCTGTGTCGATCCGGTCATCGGGCCGGCATGTTGTTCATGGTCCAGCGGGATGATGTGACGCAAGTGCGGCCTGCCGATGACATTGATCCTTTGTACGGGAAGGCATTGCGCAGCGCCGCGGCCGCCGGCGTCGATGTGTTGGCTTATCGGGCTCGGGTAACGGCCGAGGAGATTACCGTGCAGCAACCCGTTCGGGTCGCACTGTGATGCAGGTGGCAGCCAGATCCCGATGATGCGTCCGGTGCCCCTGTTCGTGGCTATTCGCTATCTGCGCGAGCGCAGTGGCAACAGCTTTGCTTCTTTTGTGACTGTCGCTTCGGTGATTGGTGTGGCCCTGGGTGTGGCTGCCCTGATTACGGTTTTATCGGTGATGAACGGCTTCGAAAATGAGCTGCGCGACCGACTGTTAAGTATGGCCGGCCATGCCGTCGTGGAGTCGGACGACCCCGAGGCGCTGGCGGATCTGCGCACCTGGCCGGGTGTTCTGCGTGCTGAACCCTTTATTGATCTGGAGGCCATGTTGTCTTCGGGCGGCAGCCTGGCAGGTGGTGTGATCAGTGGCGTGGATCCTGCTGCCGAAGGTGAGTCGCTGGGCCGGGCCGCCCAGTACAGCGGGGCGAGTCCCCTGGATCTGGCGCCGGGTTCCCGGGACATGATCATGGGTCGGGCGCTGGCATTTCGCCTGGGGCTGCAGCCGGGTGATCCGGTAACGGTACTGGTGCCCGGCCGCCGGGCTGACGGCAGTTTGCGTACCTCGCTGCGCGAGTTCCGGGTAGCCGGGGTATTCGAAATGGGTCTTAAGGATCACGACAGCGTCCGGACGCTGGTGCATTTGGAGGACGCTCGGCAACTGGCCGGTAATGAGTCGGGCAGTGCTGGGATTCGGCTGCGCACCGACAATGTTTTTGGGGCCCCTGAAACGGTACGCGCCTGGGCACGAGCCTGGTCCGAGGCGGGCGGTGAGGCCCTGAAGGTACGTGACTGGACCCAGGACAACGCGACCTATTTTCGAGCGGTACGCATTGAGAAACTCATGATGACCCTGTTGCTGTCGCTGATCGTGGCCGTAGCCGCCTTCAATATCGTCGCTACCCTGGTCATGGTGGTTACGGACAAGCGGTCGGGTATCGCAATCCTGCGAACTTTGGGTTACTCGCGTCAGATGATCATGACCGTATTTCTGGTCCAGGGCCTGGTGGTGGGTTGGCTCGGCGTTCTCCTGGGCGTAGGGCTGGGCATTGCCCTGACTATCAATATCGATACCCTGGCGCCGGGACTGGAGCGCCTGTTCGGCTTTGAGTTCATGCCGGCGGAGGTTTATTACCTGACCTCTCTGCCCGCAGAGTTGCAGGTCAGTGATGTCAGCTGGATTGCTGTGATCGCTCTGGGTATGACCGCCCTGGCGACAGTTTATCCGGCCTTGCGGGCCGCCAGTGTGGCGCCTGCTGAAGTCTTGCGCTATGAGTGAGTAACGGCAGGATGTCCAAAACCTTTCCACCTTATGAGATGCTCATCGGCACGCGCTATCTGCGCTCGCGCAAGCGCAATGGATTTATATCCTTCATTTCATTGATCTCAGTGCTGGGTATTGCCCTGGCGGTTGCCGTTCTGATTATCGTGTTATCGGTGATGAACGGCTTCGAGTACGAAGTTCGCAGCCGCATTCTGGGTGTGGTTTCCCACGCTGCTATTACCGGTTGGGACGGGCGCCTGGAGGACTGGGAGCGGGCGCGTGAACTGGCGGGAACACATCCGCAGACTGAAGCGGTGGCTCGTTTTATCACCGGGCAGGGGATGCTGGTTGGCAGCGAGAGTATTCGCGGGGTGGAGCTGCGTGGTATTGACCCGGAGCAGGAGGTTGGGGTGTCGGATTTTCCGGCCCTGATGCAGGCGGGTAGCCTGGAGTCGCTGCAGCCCGGTACTTACGGCATTGTGATCGGCAGGAGTCTGGCTGACATGCTGGACGTTGAGATCGGTGACAAGCTAATTTTGATGGTGGCGGAGGGCGTCACGACACCGGCAGGCCTGGTGCCGCGAATGCGGCGTTTCACCGTGCAGGGGATCTTCTACGCCGGCATGTACGAGTATGACCGTGGTCTGGCCCTTATGCATGTTCGTGATGCAGCCCGTCTGTTGCGCCTTGGCGATGCCGTCTCCGGCATTCGTATTGCCGTGACTGATCCTCTGCAGGCGCCGACGATTGTTCGCGAGATTGCACGTTCCCTGGAACAGGATGCCTTCATCACTGACTGGACGCGGCAGCATGCGAATTTCTTTCGCTCCATCCAGTTGACCAAATCAATCATTTTCGTAATTCTGCTGCTGGTGGTTGCAGTGGCTGCATTCAATATTGTTTCTACCCTGGTGATGGTGGTGCGTGAGAAGCGGGCAGACATTGCCATCTTGCGTACCCTGGGTGCCGCACCCCTGGGTATATTGAAAATTTTTGTCACCCAGGGGGCCCTCGTGGGTCTTGCCGGCACTGTGTTGGGTGTTGTCCTTGGTCTTATCCTGGCGGCCAACCTGGCTTCAATCGTGGCAGCTATCGAAGGCGTGTTTAATATGAAGTTTCTGGCGCCGGACGTTTATTTCATCAGTGATTTTCCAAGCCGGATCCAGTTCAGTGATGTGGCACGCGTTTCCGGGATTGCCTTGCTTCTGGCATTGCTGTCCACGCTTTATCCCGCCTGGCGAGGTGCTCGCACCGAACCTGCGCAAGCCTTGCGGCACGAGTGAGAACTGGCATGTCCGAACAATCACCCGCGGAGAAAGCCGCGCAACCGCCCCTGGTATGCCGCGCTCTGCACAAGAGCTTTACCGAAGGGCCGGCCGTACTGGAAGTTCTCAAGGGCGTTGAACTTACTGTACAGGCGGGGGAGACCCTTGCCATCGTCGGCGCCTCGGGGTCCGGCAAGACCACTCTGCTGCAGCTTCTGGGCGGGCTGGATCGGCCGACATCAGGCAGCGTCTGCATCGGCGGTGAAGACCTGGCCGGGCTGGGTTCAACCCAGCGGGGTGAATTGAGAAACCGGGCCCTGGGTTTTGTTTACCAGTTTCATCATTTATTGCCTGAGTTCAGCGCCGTCGAGAATGTTGCCATGCCGCTGCTGCTCCGCCGCCTGCCCCTGGCGACAGTGCGGGCTCGAGCGACCAGCTTGCTCGAGCGGGTTGGGCTTGCGGAACGCTTGCAGCACAGGCCCGGCGAGTTATCAGGGGGGGAGCGTCAGCGGGTTGCGGTTGCCCGTGCCTTGATTACAGATCCTGCGGTGGTGCTGGCCGATGAACCCACCGGTAACCTGGATACACCAACCGGTGAGCGAGTGCTGCAGCTCATGCTGGAACTCAATCGCGAGAGCGGCGCCAGTCTTGTTGTGGTTACCCACGATGCGGCCATCGCGTCCCGGATGAGTCGGGCTTTGCAACTGATTGATGGTCGTCTGCAGGATGTGACTGCAGAGTATCGACCTGAATGATCAGGTTTTTTTTCGGGCCCCGCCGCGACTGCGATACCGAGCTGAAATAACCAGGCGCCAAGTCACACTGACAGCAACATAGGCTGTTGAGGACACGAGGGTCGCTGTGACCGCCGAACCCAGTAGCAAGGGCCGCCAGTAGGTGATGAAGTCTTCGCGCAGCCAGCGCAAGGACAGTTCAATATCGAAAGGCTGGGACGGCAGTTCGAGCAACAGCAGGCCCAACTGATACTCGAAATAGAAAATCGGCACCATGGTGAGCGGGTTCGTCAGCATCACGGCGACCAGGGTGATTGGTACGTTGACTCGGCATAGCCAGGCAGCGAGCACTGCCACAATGGTTTGTCCCGGCAGGGGCAGCAGCGCCAGAAACAGACCGAGCCAGATAGCGCCGACCACGCTGCGCCGGGTCACGGCAAAAAAAGCCGGGTGCTTCAGCGGCATTTCAAAAGCCCGCAGGTACCACGGGAATTCTCGATCCCGAAGATATCCACTAGAAATACGTCTGAAAAAACGTCTCGGCATGCCTTAGTTTGCTGTGCTTTGTTGTGTGGTTTGGCCCGGGCCCGGCAGCAGCCGGCGAGCGACCTGCGATTATCACGCATCCGGCGTGAGAAGGGAGCATGGCATTTCTACCCTGGGTGAGTTTGACGGCGCTCACTGCCATCTTCTGGTTGCCTGGGGGGTGGCCACAGCCCCTGCCAGCGGAGTTGCTGGGTGGCCTGCTGCTGCTGATTAGCCTTTTGCAGGGTCGCCAGGCCTTGCTGGTTTGTTTGCCCATCGTTTGCGCCCTGCTGCAGGCCGAGCACCACCTCGCTGACCGCTTGTCGCCATCCCTGACCGGCCAGGATTTTCTGGTCCGGGGCCAGATATGCGATTTTCCCCGCCAGCAGGGCCGGGTGCTGCGCTTCCCTGTGTATATAGAGCCCCTTGAGGGAGGAGGGCGCTTGCCCTCGCGCCTGTCCATTAGCTGGTACGACACGGAGCAGGTGCCCCAGGCGGGGGAAAGCTGGTTGCTAAAAGTCCGCCTGCGTGAACCTCGGGGCTTTGCCAGTCCGGGCGCTGCCGACAGCGAACGCAACACTTTTGTTCGCCGGCTGGGGGCTCGCGGCTATGTGCGCGCATCTGCGCATAATCGTCGCCTGTCCACCCGGGGCACAGTCTGCCGTACAGCGCCGCTGCGGCGCTGGGTGCTGGGGAAGGTTGATGCCATCGTGGGTGAGCATCCCGTCGCACCCTATCTCACGGCGCTGACTGTCGGCGCACGCCATCGTCTCACCCAGGCTGACTGGGAGCTGCTGCGACTTTCCGGTACGGCGCACTTGATGGCGATCTCCGGCTTGCATATCGGCCTGGTTGCCGCGGCGGCGATGTTGGTTGGCCGAGTAGCAGGCAGCCTGCTTTGCTGGCTGGGCTGCTTCGTTGCGCCACGCACGCTGGGTTGGTGGCTGGCCGTCGTGTGCGCGTCTGCCTATGCCGTTATTTCCGGCTTTGGCCTGCCTGTCCAGCGGGCTCTGGCCATGCTCGGCGTATTGTTTTTTCTGCATGGGCTGCGGCGAAGCCTCGGTGCCTGGAGCATCTTGTCTATTGCCTTGTGGATTGCACTGGTGACGAACGGTCTTGCCATTTTGACGGCGGGGTTCTGGCTGTCATTCGGTGCGGTGGCCGTGCTGTTGTGTGCCAGCCTGGGTGGCCGCACTGCACCTCTGTCGGCGGGTGTGCAGGACTGGATCAAGAGGCTGGCTGAAGCGCAGTGGCGGGTATTTGTCGGCTTGCTGCCAGTTACAACGCTGGCCTTTGGTCAGCTTGCCCTGCTGGCCCCCCTGGCCAATGCACTGGCGGTCCCGGTTTTTGCTTTTTTCATCATGCCCCTGGTGTTCAGTGGCCTGATATCGGCCGTCCTGGGACTTGGCTGGCCCGTGTTGACTGTTGCCGGCGATTTACTGGCCGCCTTGCTCCGGGTATTACCGTGGTTCACGCGGGGTGCCTGGTCGCCCGCATCCGCACCGGGCTGGACACTGCCCCTCCTTGGATTGGCTGCGGCAATTTTGTTATGGCCCCGACCCACGCCGGGGCGCCTGCCAGCCGCGCTGGTTCTGGCCCTGCTGCTGACGGTATCCCCCCCCGGCCGACACGCCAGGGAGCTGCGCATTACGGTTCTGGATGTAGGTCAGGGCCTGGCGGTGTTGGTCCAGGCGGGTCGTCGCACCTTGCTCTACGACACCGGGCCTGCCTTTGCAGCGGGCGATGCCGGGCGTAGCGTCGTGATCCCGGCCCTGCGCCGGGCCGGGGTCAGGAGCCTCGACGTCATGGTGGTCTCCCACGGCGATGCGGATCACGCCGGGGGCGCGGCAAGCGTGCTGCGCGACTATCCAGGTGCGGCCCTGTTCGCGCCGGCCGGGCAGTCGGGACCCTTAGCCGCTGTTGACTGTGTTGCCGGCCAGACCTGGACCTGGGGTGAGGTCAGCTTCCGTTTTTTGCACCCCCGGGCCGGCCGGACGGTGGGGTCGGAGAACGATAATTCCTGTGTGTTGCTGATTCAGGCGCCTGGGGCATCCGTGCTGCTGCCCGGCGATATCGGCACACGCGGCGAGGCCCTGTTGCGCTGGGGTGGTCTGCAGGGGCCTTTTGATCTGATCGTGGCGGCCCATCACGGCAGCAAAACATCCTCCAGCAGCGCCTTCGTGGCAGCCACTCGCCCCCGTTTTGTGGTCTTCAGCACGGGCTGGGGCAATCGCTGGGGCTTCCCGCATCCGGCCGTCGCCGAGCGCTGGCGCCGGAGCGGAGCCTGCCTGCTTAACACGGCCGAGCAGGGTGCTCTGGTGTTTGGCGCGGTAGCCGGTCAGCTGGATCTGCTGTATCGACATCGGCTGGATAGGGCTCGCGGCTGGACCTTGGCCGGCGCTGAGCCTCAGGCGTGCGACAAGTCACCCCCGTTCGCGGTAATCTCCGGCAGGCCGCAGTTATAGTTTTTTCTTTCGAGGCGCATACCCGGCATGTTGGAGATCGTGAAATCGGGCGGCTGGCTGATGCTGCCCATCATTCTCTGCTCGATTGTGGCCGCAGCCATCATGCTGGAGCGTCTTTGGACCCTGCAGCAACGCCGCGTGCTGCCCAGGAATCTGACCCGCCAGGTCTGGGAGTGGGTGAGCAAGAATCAGCTGACGCCGGAACACATCAAATCGCTTCGCGATGGCTCACCCCTGGGCGAAATCCTGTCGGTTGGCCTGACCAACCGCCAACGAGACCGGGAAGTGATGAAAGAGCGGATCGAGGATACGGGGCGACATGTTATCCATGATCTGGAGCGCTACCTGAATACCCTGGGCACCATAGCAGCCATTTCGCCGCTGCTTGGTCTCCTGGGCACGGTCATTGGCATGGTGAAAGTTTTTGCTGCAATTACGACCCAGGGAGTGGGTGATCCTGGCGTGCTGGCAGGCGGTATCTCCGAAGCACTGATTACGACGGCAGCCGGGCTGTCCGTGGCCATTCCGACCCTGATCGGCTACCGCTATTTGCGCGGCCGCGTCAATGCACTGGTGGTGCAGATGGAGAAAGAGGCCATTACCCTGGTGGAGGCACTTCACCGCAAGCAATCCTTCGATACCATGGGAAAACAACGTCGTGAAGCTGCGAACGGTTGATCGAGACGAACCGGATATCAACCTCACGTCCCTGATTGACGTGGTGCTGTTGCTGCTGGTGTTTTTTATGGTGACGACCAGTTTCGTGCGTGAATCGCAGATTGCCATTCGCTTGCCGGAAGCTGATGTTCAGTCAGAACTGAAAATGACACCGCCCCTGGAAATTTCCGTTACCGCTGGTGGCGCTTACCGGGTCAACGGTCGGGCCCTGGTGGATAGCAGGCCTGCTACTCTGGCCGCGGCGATCCGCACGCTTGCGGCTGATCCGGAGCTGACCGGTTCGGTAACCATCAGTGCCGACGCCCAGGCCAGTCATCAGTCCGTGGTGACGGCTATGGACGTAGTTGGTCGTCTTGGCTTTGGTGAGATATCTATCGCGACGGTCAGGGCCCAGGAATGACTCAGATTGCCCCTGTTTATCGTGTCGTGATCCCGGCGCGTTATGCCTCGACCCGCTTTCCGGGTAAAGCCGTGGCGCAATTGCACGGCAAACCCATGATTCAGCATGTCTATGAGCGGGCCATGGCGAGCGGAGCAGCGGAAGTTCTGATTGCCACCGACGATCAGCGCATTGCTGATGTGGCTGATACTTTTTCAGCGACGGTGGCCATGACCAGCCAGGCCCATCAGTCAGGGACGGATCGTATCGCGGAAGTGGCCGCAGCCCGCGGCTGGCAGGCGGGTGATGTGATTGTGAATGTGCAAGGTGATGCGCCCACCATTCCGGCCGCGAGCATTGATCTGGTTGCCGGCTTGCTGGCGGAGCATGCGGCTGCCGATATGGCGACTCTATGCGTGCCGGTGGCGGGTGCCGATCAGTATCACGACGCTAACGTGGTGAAAGTCGTGATGGATAGCAGCGGGCGCGCCCTGTATTTCAGCCGCAGCCCGATTCCGGCCAGTGGTCACGGTACCGACGAATTGCCGGCGGAAATCTGGCGTCACCTGGGCATATATGCCTATCGCGTCGGTGCCTTGCAAAGGCTGACCACAACACCACCATGTTATCTTGAGCAGGTTGAAAAACTGGAGCAACTAAGGGCTCTATGGCTGGGGATGGAGATTCGTGTCGCCATCGCGCCACAGGCTCACGGACCCGACGTGGACACGCCTGAAGACCTGACTGCGGCCGCGGAATATCTCGCCGCCGGCAATCTCCGGGATTGAAGATCCACCCGGGGGGGGCTCACGGTGGTGCTTGGTGCAGGAAGGCCTTAAGCGTGTTTTGGGCAGGGTCGAATAGGGTTTCCAACGGGTCAGTCCTCTGCCTTTTCCGCTTTTCCATGGGCGTCGATTGATATTGACCCTCGGATGCACATGCTATAGCGGGCGGTAATCTACCCGGGAGCCGGAATTTGGCCAGCCTGCCGGGCGCAGAGTTCAGCCGCGTATGCCCAGGCGATGAAGGATTCTTTTGACCTTGCGGTTCAGCCTCAACTTCAGACTGAGTTCGTGAGATAAGGGTGGGATAATCGGCCCCCCTTGTTGCGCGTAGTAGAGGGGAGTTGCTACCACAAATTCTTCAAAACGCTGCAACGCGGACTCGAAATCTCTGGCTAGAGTATCCAGGCCAAGCATTCGCGCGGCGCGTGCCAATGCGTCTACGAGATTACGTTCATAGCCTGGGCCCAGGGGCAGCTTTTCAAACTTGCAGTAGCCGATGCTTAGATCCGCATATTCCTCATAGATGTCCGCCAGCTTGATAGTCAAGACACTAAGTTCATCGGCTGTCAGCTCCTCATTCCGCTCTAGCATCCCGAAGAGTATTTCAGGTTTCTTTCTCCAGGGTATGTGCAGATAGCGAGCCACTAGTTCTTCCGTCTGCCGACTCGTGCTATCGCGAAGCTGATCAGCTTTAGCAGCATTACGGCCTCTTGTGGCGTCCCCCCAGTCGCCATGGCTGTAGGCGGCGTGCAGAAGACCTGCCGCCACCACTGTCACTGGCTGCTCCAGCGCAGCCAGGATACTTGCCACCCCAACGACATGTGCCAGTTGAGGCTTATGATTGGCTCGATACTGACCGCTGAAAATTTGCATAGCGAGATCGTAAGCACGTCGCACGAGTGCCAGATCAGATTCCGGGTAACCAAGTTCAACCAGTTGGTTGTAGAGCTGAATGTTTGTTTGTGCGGGCAAGATCATCATGGGGTCCTCTTTTATGCCATAAGTATTTCAAATTCACTGAGAGAAATCGCCCTTGGGCACTAATGGGGATGTTCAGTAGTTTATCGCCTGATTATTGAGCTGTCGGAGCGCAGTAACGCGGCGATCAGTAAGGCATGAAGAGCAGCATTAGGCATGGTCTCTTGGCTGTATCAACTGCAGTATCGCCGCACCGCTCACTGCGGGCTCAGCATTCCAGGACGGGGCACGATTTTTTTATTATGTTGTACCAATGCCATGTTCACGGCCTGCCAATCTGAAGTATTCTAGGGGCGCAGGAATTCATCTCTGTATGCGTATCTTGCTGGGCAGGACTCATTGGGTTGCAGTCAGGATTTTTAAAAAACTAGAAATTAAAAACTATTTTGTGTAGCAAGCGCCAAGAGTAAAAAAATATGATCAATCCGGACGTTACCATCGTGGTCGTACCACGAGATCATTTCAGCGATTCGATTGAGTCCCTAGATAGCATCTACGCGAATTCTGATACGCCCTTCTCTCTGGTGTATGTCGACGGTGGCTCTCCACAGCGTGTGGCGAGATATTTGAAAGAAAAGGCAGCACAGTCAGGCTTTCGCTTGATCAGGAAAGACCACTACCTTTCGCCCAACCATGCTCGAAATATCGGCACCGACGGCGTAAATACGCAATACATAGTGTTTATTGATAACGATGTCGTTGTGGCGCCTGGATGGCTAAGTTCATTGTTGAATTGCGCGAACAGAACTGGAGCTGCAGTCATTGCTCCGCTGACCTTTGAAAGACGCCCCCTGCATACCATAGTCCACTTCGCTGGTGGCGAGTCAGGCATTTCCCGAAGGGAGGTAGACGGTTGCATCCAAGGGCACATTACGGAAAAAATTTGCAAGGAGCCGCCACCCGAAAGTATTCAGACCCAACTCGCGGAATTTCACTGTTTTCTGATCCGAACGGATGTACTTCGGGCGATCGGCGGTTTCGATGAGCAGATGCTAAGTCTAAAAGATCATCTTGAGTTTTGTATTACAGCCCGAGAAGCTGGCTATAGGATCCAGTTTGAACCAGCATCACGGGTTACTTTTCTGCCTCCGGAGACGGAGAGGCTAAGGCTCTTCGACGTTCCCTTTTATGCGTTGCGCTGGAGTGACGAGTGGGCCCTTTCGAGTTTGCGACGCTTACTTAAGAAGTGGGATCTTGCGGAGGATGAATATTTCGCGCGCCAATACCGTAATTTGGGCTGGCGACGGCGCGGCGTAATGATGGCGAAAGGGGTCCTGCACTTCCTGCCATCATGGAAATTAAAGCTTGCAGCTGAGCGATTGCTGCGTCCGTTGGAGCGGCGTCTGAACCGCTTGGTCAGCCGACGTTACTCTGAGCGACATATGCGATCTGAAAGCACTTGAACGAGGCTTTTCTCATGCCCGGTAAGAGCAGTTCTATCGGCTGTAAGATCACCGATTAACCCTTTAATTACAATAACTAAAGTTGGTTTTATTGGGGTATATGGGAGCTGATGAATTAGTCATCGTGCAGACACCCATCCCTGATGCCCATTGTTAGACACAATCTAGTTGCTGTCACGTTCACGTCGTGCAATGGCGCTTCGGTATATGTCTAAAATATCATTGACCATTCGATCATAGCCAAATCGTTCGATCGCGCGCTCGCGACCATTTTTCCCGAAACGTAGACGAAGTGCTGGGTCATCTAATAGCGTCTTGATCCTGTCGGCCATCTCTTGCGGGTTAGAAGTTCCCACGACAAAGCCCGTGTTGCCGTCAACGACGTACTCAGGTGGGCCACCTGAGTTTGTGCAGATCACAGGGCGCGCGGATGCCATTGCTTCTAACAAAACATTACCTGCGCCCTCCAGTTTGGAGCCAAGCACAAAGATATCGCAGCGGCGAAAGTAGTCGGCAATTCTGCTCCTTGGTACGGATCCTTCAAATTGTGTGGCCTTCTGCAAGGCAAGACGCTCAGATTGATCCTTTAAATTAGCAAGTTCGGCTCCCTTGCCCACAACAACGAAATCGAATTGATTAGAATTGATAAGTTGGCCGAGTGCCTCCAGGATCGTGTGAATTCCTTTACGAGTGATGAGCCCGCCGACCGTCAATATCATCGGGCGGTCTTTTTGCGTTGCCGGCAATTCTTCGTTGGGCTTAAAGTTTTCGTAGTCGACACCTTTAAGCACGGCCCTGGAATAAGCTGCATGCGCACCAAGAGCAATGGCTTGTTGGCGAATGAACTCACTAACACCAGTAACATAGTCGGCATTGCGCAGGAGCGTCCGAAGCGCTGCATCATAGCCGGCATCTCGTCGGAGACCGTAATCTAGCTCGTGATCCAGCAGTACATCCATGCCGCGCACGGTGGTCACCAGGGGTTTTGACGAAACAGCCCGGGCGAGAATGCCGCCGAAGCCATTAGGGAATCCAAAGTTGCTATGAATTACATCGATGCCCTTGGACTGCGCTAGCAAAGCGGTAAAATGCTCCCAGCGCAGGCTATGGTAGAGCCTAAAAGGCCTGAGCCAGCTGACTGCCGGGATCAAGCGCCTGACCTGCCACAAGAACTGCAGGGTACCGACCAGCTCTTTGAATGCTAGACCCGATGGAAGAGGGAACAGATGGATCCGGGTTCGTTCGGACTCTCCTGGTTTTTCGGGCAATGAGTAGATCGGCAGGTAAACATCAAGGCCACGTGCTGCGATGCCTCGGATTTCCTCATCGATAAATGAATAGGCCGTTAAACTCTCGGGGGCTTCCCTTTGGGGCGCAAGGTAAAGTACTTTCATGCTAGCTCAGTGAGCACTGCCCCCCTAAACTTTAGTGGATGACCAGTATTCTAGTTTACGAGATTTGTTCTCGTTTGAGTTTTTCCTGCCTATGGAAAATACGGTCTTCGGCGTCGATGGCCCGATACGTCGGGTAGCGGTTCGCAGGCCTTGTCTCAGATGTAAGTAACCTGCTGAAAGGGTTTCTTAATGCTCTGTTTCGTGCCATGTGGGTTCTGGCCAGTAACAGACCAGATAGGGTCTCCGGGTGGTCGAGGGGGCCTGACTGTCAGCCAGAGGTTCTGATGGAACGGTATGTCTGGTGTTCTTAGTCCGGGAGCTTGATCCGGCGTAGAATCGGGTCCCTGAGATTCTTATGCAGATGTGCCAGCGGCGCATGTCCTCAGGGGGGAGGTTCTGCGTAAAATAATCAAGCGCTGGACGATTTTTCTATACTTCAGACGCATTTTCGACATGGTTAAAAATTTCTTCAAAGGTAGATCAGGGGGCAAAAAAGGCTCTTCAAATAGGGGAGGGCAGCCCGAAATCCTTGCCCAGGATTGTGATTTGTCTGTCCTGATGGTCTGCATGGGCAATATCTGTCGCTCACCCCTGGCTGAGGGCTGGTTAAGTCACCGGCTTACCTACCGGCCCCAAGGCCCCAGGATTCTGGTGGACTCTGCCGGCACCCACGGTTATCACGCCGGCTCCGCCCCGGATCCACGGGCCCAGGCAGCCGCTGCCAGGCGGGGCTTTCATATTGGACATCTGGGTGCTCGCCAGGTCGTTGTGGAGGACTTAGAGCGTTTTGACCTGGTCCTGGCGATGGACCGCGACAACCTGGACTATCTGCACGCCCTGGCTTCCGGTGCGCATACTGAGAAACTCCGCTTGTTACTGGAATTCGCGCCGAATGCGGGTTCCAGCAATGTCCCTGATCCTTACTACGGCGGGGATACGGGCTTCGAGCGCGTGCTTGATCTGGTGGAGCAGGCTGTGGACGGCCTGCTGCCAGAGCTGGAAAAGCTCGCCGGCAGCAGGACCGGCGAGCGATAGTTTTCCTGAGCCTAGCTCTGCCCGTCGCGCGACGAGTCGTCTGAGCCTGCATCGTCCGAGGACCAGACGGTGTAGGTCTTCGACGGTGCCTTGTTGCTTTGCATGGCCTCTTCCCAGGGCAACAGGCGATCAACATCCGCTTTTTCCGGGGCCTTGGCAGGGGAGCGTTCGGCGGCTGGTTTAGCCGGCTCTGGTGCCTGAGCTGCCGGGCGAGCGGGCGCCGGGTCCTGGGGAGCGGCGGCTTTCTGCGCCTCGTGCTTGTTTGCTGGCTGGCGTTCCGCCGGGCGATTATTGCGGGTTCCACTTTCCGCAGCCTGGGATTGCTCCGGGGCGGCATTATCCCGCGACTGTTGTTGCTCCTGTGCGCCGCCGCCTTCCTGGTTGGCGCCGCCCTGGCGCCCGCCACGCCGACGCCGGCGACCGCGTCGTGAGCGAGTGGCGCCGCTGCGAGCTTCCTGTTCGTTATCTTTACTCTCAACCTTTCGGTTGGCATCTTCCTCGGCTGCCTTCGGCTTGCGCGCATCGCTGCCGCCGCTGCGATCGTTGCGACGGTTCCGACCGCCGCGCTCGCTGCGGTTGTCGCTGCGGTTGTCGCTGCGTCCGCCACGTCGCTGTTGCTGGCCTCGACCTCGGCCACCACTACTGGCCTGCCTTTGCCGTCCACCGCGACCGCCGCGGCTTTCCGATTGGCGACCGCTTCGACGTTGCTTGTCTTGCTTTTCTTCAGGCGCCGGATCGCCGGCGAAGAAGCGCCAGATCCGGGTCAGCAAGTCGGGCCGTGGCGCCGATGCCGCGACAGGCTTGGGCTCCGGCGGCGGGGCCGGGGTATCGGGCACGACAACTTGCACAGCCGGGACCTCGACCGTTGGCTTGGGCGCCAGGGCGATATCCAACTCGCCGTTTTCTTCTTCAGTATCGCGCAACTCGTAGCTGGCGCCGGTGTTTTCCGGGAGTATCGTCTGGTCGTCGCGGACCCGCCGGATGGAGTAGTTGGGCGTCTCAAGCTCCGGGTTTGCCACCAGGATGACCTGCAGCTTTTCGCGCTCTTCGATGCGGCTGATCCAGTCACGTTTCTCATTAAGCAGATAAGTGGCAACGTTGACGGGCAGCTGTGCGACAACTTTGTCGGTCCGCTCTTTGCGGGCTTCTTCAGCCACCAGTCGGAGAATGGACAGGGCCAGGGATTCGACGCTGCGCACGTTACCCGAGCCGTTGCAGCGAGGGCAGATCTGGTGTGCAGACTCTCCCAGGGATGGCCGCAGCCTTTGACGGGACATTTCCAGCAGCCCGAAACGGGAAATTTTACCCAGCTGGACACGGGCGCGGTCAGCGCGCACGGCCTGGTGCAGACGATTTTCCACTTCTCGCTGATTGCGCGAAGGCCCCATATCGATGAAGTCGATGACCAGCAGGCCACCCAGATCGCGCAGCCGGCACTGCCGGGCCACTTCGTCGGCCGCTTCCAGATTGGTGGCCAGGGCTGTTGCCTCGATGTCATCGCCCTTGGTTGCGCGCGCGGAATTGATATCGATAGACACCAGCGCTTCCGTGGGGTCAATCACGATGCTGCCGCCGGAGGGCAGCTGCACCGTGTGCGCATAAGCCGATTCGATCTGGCTCTCGATCTGGAAGCGCGTGAACAACGGCACCGGGTCATCGTAGTAATTCAGTTTGCGCTGGTTATGCGGCATGGCGCGCTGCATGAATTCCTGCGCTTCTTTAAAGGTCTGGGAGTCATCGACCAGAATCTCGCCGATATCCGCGGTCAGATGATCACGCAGGGCCCGGATGATGGCGTTACTGTCCTGGAAAATCAGGGAGGGGGACTCACTGGAGACAGCCGCCTCTTTGATGGCGTCCCAGATGCCCATCAGGTAGTCCATGTCCCAGCGGAGTTCTTCCTCGGACCGGCCTACACCGGCAGTGCGGACAATGGCACCCATGCCTTCGGGCAAATTAATGCTTTGCAGCGCATCGCGCACCAGGTCGCGCTCTTCGCCGGTGATCCGTCGCGAGACGCCGCCCGCCCGGGGATTATTTGGCATCAGGACGATGAAGCGCCCGGCCAGGCTGATAAAGGTGGTCAGCGCCGCACCCTTGGTGCCGCGTTCTTCCTTTTCAACCTGGACGACAATGTCCTGGCCTTCCTTGAGCATCTCGCGGATATTGACGCGCTGACCTTGCTCGGGTTCCTTGCGGAAATACTCGCGCGAAATTTCTTTCAGTGGCAGAAAGCCATGACGGTCAGCGCCATAGTTGACGAAAGCGGCATCCAGACTTGGCTCTACGCGGGTGATTTTACCCTTGTAGATATTCGCTTTTTTCTGCGCGCGAGACGCGGTCTCGATATCGAGATCGTATAGTTTCTGGCCATCGACCATGGCCACGCGCAACTCCTCTGACTGAGTTGCGTTCACAAGCATTCTTTTCATAAGCCCCTACAATATTTGGTTCGGGGGCCCTGGGTGATAGTAGTCGGTGCGTCGGACCGGCAGTTGTTCTGCACTGGCACACGAGAGCATCTCGCGGAGAACGAGATGGCGTGTTCTTGATCTTTTGACCGTATTGATCGGCCGTTAACATACAGCTGATCCAGCAGAATCCAGTTACGAGGCTCCGTTGGCCATATGGCCTGGTATCACCCGGTGCCCATTTTCGGCCTGCAGTACAGGACCGTGGAGAGACGGCCGCATCTGGCGGCCGCGCTAAAATCTTCATTTGCTGTCGGAAATAGAATCCAGCCAGCAGCAAAACGTTAATATAACAGCGACTTGCAGCAGCAGCAACGCAGGAACGAAACCACCCCATGAGCACCAGCCCCGCCACCAGCGGCGTCCGGCATGTCAGCGTCGGCGAAGATGATGCAGGCCGGCGGCTGGACAACTTTCTGCTAAGCCAGCTCAAAGGCCTGCCACGCAGCCGCATTTATCGCATGATCCGGGGCGGCGAGGTCCGGGTTAACGGGCGCCGGGCGCGGCCTGACCGCCGCCTGGAGGCCGGAGATGATCTGCGTCTGCCCCCGGTGCGTCTGGCGCCGCCGCCGCTAATCCGCGCCGGTCGTGAGCAGATGGACTGGCTCGCTGAACGGGTGCTTTATGAAGATCGGGATCTGCTGGTGCTGGACAAGCCAGCCGGTCTTGCCGTCCATGGTGGCAGTGGTATCAGCCATGGCGCTATTGAGCTGCTGCGGCAGGCCCGCGACACCACTGAGCTGGAACTGGCGCATCGACTGGACCGGGACACCAGTGGTTGTCTGTTAATTGCCAAACGCAAGCCTGCCCTGCGACATCTGCATGCACAGCTGCGTGAAGGCACCATGCGCAAACACTATGAAGCCTTGCTCCACGGCGTTTTGCCGGGTCCAGAGCGTTTTGTTGATGCGCCGTTATTAACCAATCAACGCCGCGGCGGTGAGCGTTTCGTCACCGTATCGGAGGCAGGCAAAGCGGCACGCAGTCGCTTTAGGCCGCGCGAGGTGTTGCGGAAAATGACCTGGGTCGACGTGGTGATTGATACCGGTCGTACCCATCAGATCCGGGCCCATGCCGCGCATATCGGCCATCCTGTCGCGGGGGACTCGCGTTATGGGGAGGCAGACTCTCCGGCTTTGTTGCGGGCCGGCCTGGAAAGGCTGTTCCTGCATGCAGCCAGTCTCAGTTTCGACAGTCCACGCGACGAGCGCGCGATTACCGTGCAAAGCCCCTTACCGCCAGAATTGGAAACCGTGCTGCAAAACCTGCGCTCACGAAGCCGGGTGCGTTAACTGTCTTCAGGGCAGGGTCAGTCCCAGCTGACGCAGACAGCCGGCCAGCCAGATCAACGGCAATCCCTGGATTGCCGTTGGGTCCTGACTTTCCAGCCGGTCCATCAGAACGACCCCCAGGCCTTCGGCTTTGAAGCTGCCCGCGCAGTCATAGGGCTCCTCGCGAGCCAGGTAGCGTCGAATCTCGACCTCGGTAAGCGGCCGAAAATGGACTGTGGTGAGGTCTACATGGCTGCTACCTGCGCCACCGGACGGACCGATGACACAGACCCCGGTATAGAACACCACGGACTTGCCCGCGCAGGCCTTAAGCTGGGTGACCGCTGTTTCCAGGTTGCCGGGTTTGCCGAGGATCTGCTTGCCCAGGGCCGCCACCTGGTCGCTGCCAATGGCGATTTCCGGTCCCCCGGCCGCCGTAGCTGCCTTAGCCTGGGCCAGGCGAATGGCCAGCTCGCGGGGGCCTTCCCCCGGCTGGGGTACCTCATCGACGTCCGGGTTGTGGCACCTGAAGTCCGGCAGCAGGCGCTGGAGCAGGGCGCGCCGGTACCGTGAGGTGGAAGCGAGAATGACGCCGGGTTCTGGATCAGTCATGGCTGGGGCTGTCTAAGCGACTCAAGTCACTGATTATTTTGACACAACAAATCCAGCGACATAAAATTGACCGCTTATGCTCGTTCCGCGCATTGAGGCAGGAAAGCTAGCGGATCTGGCCGCCCGGGGGGAAGTCCTGACGGGTAGCCTGGGTCGGCAGCAGTTGCCGCGGCTGGCAGGCTTGCTGGCCGAAGATAACTTGCCCTTACTCGATCTGTCAGTAAGCTTTGCGCCGGCTGACGAGGGTCTGGCGACCCTTCGAGTCCGGGTTCAGGGCGACTTGCAGCTGGTTTGCCAGCGTTGCCTGGGGCCGGTGCCATGGCCTGTCAGGCTGTCAGCACGGCTGGTGGTGCTGGATGCGGAAGAGGATGCTGAGTTACTCGAAGACCCGTTTGAGAGCGTGCTGACGGAAAAGGGCATGCTGGAATTGCACCAGGTTATCGAGGATGAATTACTGGCCGCGGCACCGATGGCGCCCCGGCATGAGATCGGCAACGACGCATGTCGGAGCGATCTGAAAGAGTCATCGCGGGTCGATAGCGGCCCGCAGAGCAGTGATACGAGCCGACCCTTTGCCGGGCTCGCCGAGATAATGAAGGCGTCGGAACCGGGTCGGACTGAATAAGGATTCGCGAGGAGACCTCGACATGGCAGTACAAAAGAGTCGCAAGACACCCTCACGGCGCGACATGCGCCGGTCACATGATGCGCTGAAGACGCCGGCGGTTTCGGTTGATCCGACTACCGGTGAGACTCACTTGCGTCATCACGTGAGCCCGGACGGCTTTTATCGCGGCAAGAAGGTCGTGAACACCCCGGTAGACGACATCGAATAACGGGCACTCCCGTCTATCCCAAGCTGCCAGGCACGCCTGATTGCTGGTTTTCTGGCAAGGTATGGCGTGATAATTCTGCTTCTGGCCGCCCCCGGGGCGGATCGGGGCAACTGGGGGATTCTTGTCTAATAAGGTAATTATTGCCGTCGACGCAATGGGCGGAGACCAGGGCGTCAGCGTCGCCGTGCCCGCTGCCCTCAGGCTGCTGAAGAAAAAAAACCACCTGGAGATCGTGCTGGTTGGTCAGCAGGCGTTGATTAATCAGGCCCTGAACGGCGTTAGCCATGAGCGGCTGCATATTCAGGATGCCAGCCAGGTCGTCGACATGGATGAACCGCCAGCTGATGCGCTGCGCAAGAAAAAGGATTCATCCATGCGGGTTGCCATCAACCTCGTCAAGGAAGGCAGAGCGCACGCCTGCGTGAGTGCCGGTAACACCGGTGCTCTGATGGCGACCAGTCGTTTCGTGCTTAAAACGCTGCCTGGTATTGATCGACCCGCGATTATGGCTATCGTGCCGACCAAGATCGGTCGCAGCTACATGTTGGACCTGGGCGCTAATTCAGAATGTACCTCTGAGCAGTTGTTTCAGTTTGCCGTCATGGGTGCCGTTGTGGTCAGGGGGATCGAGGGTATTGAGGGCGAGCCCAAGGTGGGGTTGCTGAATATCGGTGAAGAAGACATCAAGGGTAACGATACGATCCGCAACGCAGCCATCCTGATTGGTGAGAGCAACCTGAACTACGTCGGCTTTATCGAAGGTGATGCCATTCCCGATCAAAAGGCCGATGTCGTGGTTTGCGACGGCTTTTCCGGTAATGTGGCGCTCAAGACAATGGAAGGCACAGCCAAGCTGGTTGCGCATTTTCTCAAGCGCGAATTTCGGGGTACGCCCTATGGCTGGCTGGCAGGATTTTTTGCTTTACCCGTCCTGCGCTCCTTGCGCAAGCGACTGGACCCGCGGCGTTATAACGGTGCCAGTCTGGTTGGATTGAACGGCATTGTCGTAAAGAGTCATGGCGGCGCCGATGAGCTGGCCATGGCCCAGGCGATCAAGGTCGCCATGCTGGAAGTCGAGAAGAAGGTGCCGGACCAGATTCGTGAAGAGATGTCCGCGCAGGGGCACTGACAGATGGCGAATACCTACTCAAAGATTCTGGGCACCGGGCGCTATTTGCCTGAGCGTGTGCTGACCAATGCTGAACTGGAGAGCATGGTTGATACCACTGATGAGTGGATTCAGGCACGGACCGGCATTAAGCAACGACATATTGCCGCGGACGGACAGACCACAGCCGATCTGGCCGAAGGCGCCGCCCGGCAAGCCATGACAGCGGCGGGAGTTACACCAGCCGATATCGATTTGATTGTGGTCGGGACGACCACGCCCGACCAGGTGTTTCCGAATGTTGGCTGCCTGGTACAGGATCGGCTGGGGATTCATGGTTGCCCTGCTTTCAGTCTGGAAGCCGCCTGTAGTGGCTTTATCTATGCCCTGAGCATCGCCGATCGCTTCGTTGCCAATGGCACCAGCCGGTGCGCCCTGGTCATTGGTGCCGAGACCCTGTCGCGCATGACTGACTGGAACGATCGCACGACCTGCGTTCTGTTTGGTGATGGTGCCGGGGCCGCAGTTATTGGTCCAGCCACCGAACCGGGCATCATGTCCTGTCACCTGGGCGCTGATGGTCGTTACCAGGATCTGCTCTATCACCCTTACGGGACATCGAAAATTCAGCAGCCGGACGATACGGATAAGCCGTTTATTCAGATGCGGGGTAATGAAGTCTTCAAGGTTGCGGTAAAAACTCTTGAAGGCATCGTGGACGAAACCCTCCAGGCTAATGATCTGCCGCGCAGTGCCATCGACTGGCTGGTGCCGCACCAGGCAAATATTCGCATCATTCAGGCCACGGCCAAGCGGCTGGAGATGCCCATGGACAAGGTGATCCTGACCTTGCACGACCATGGCAATACCTCGGCCGCCTCAGTGCCTATGGCGCTGGATACGGCGGTGCGCGATGGCCGCATACAACGCGGGGACCTGGTGTTGCTGGAGGCCTTTGGTGGCGGCCTGACCTGGGGATCAGCGCTGATTCGTTACTGATGAAGGGGGCGTCTCGCGCCTTGACTCTGCTGGCCGGGCCCGTCCTTGCCCTGTGCGTTTTTCTGTTCCTCCCGGATAGCTACATCGGCCCCGAAGGCGCGGTCCTTATGCTGTCAACGGCAGCCAAGGGCTCTGCCGCCGTCGGCCTGTGGATGGCTGTCTGGTGGCTGACACAGGCCATTCCTGTCTATGCCACAGCCTTGCTGCCCCTGATTATTTTTCCGCTGGCAGGCGTGGCTCCCATCGCCGAGGCTGCTGACGGCTATGCTCACCCGCTGATTTACCTGTTTCTCGGTGGCTTTATTCTCGCTCTGGCCCTGGAACGCTGGAATGTTCATCGGCGGCTGGCTCTGGCAGTACTGGGGCGAGTGGGAACCGAGCCTGCGGTGGTTATCGCAGCCTTTATGGGTATTGCTGCTTTCACCAGCATGTGGGTCACGAATACGGCCACCATCATCATGCTGCTGCCCGTGGCCACCAGCGTGCTGGCCCTGGTCCGGTCAGAGGAAGGCGAGAGTGAGGTCATCAATCGCTTTTCTCTGTGCCTGTTGCTCGGTATTGCCTATGCAGCATCCATTGGTGGTATCGGTACCATCATCGGCACGGCGCCCAATTTATTCGTGGTGTCCTTTATCGAGCGGCAGACGGGCATGGAAATCAGTTTTCTGCGCTGGATGGCCATCGGTGTGCCCCTGGTGCTGGTTTTTGTTCCCCTGGCCTGGTGGCTGTTGGTCGGCAGGATTTATTCGCTGCCCCAGGGTCGTTTTGCTGGTATGGGCGAGCAGTTGCAGAAACTGCAGGCTCAACAGGAGCCCATGGATCGCGGTGCCAAACTGACCGTCACCATTTTTTGTTTCACCGCCCTGGCCTGGATTAGCCGGCCCCTGCTTAATGAGCTGAGTATTGGCGGCTGGCAGCCTTTGGCAGGCTTGACCGATCCGGGCATCGCGCTGCTCAGCGCGCTGGCGCTGTTCGTCACGCCGGCTAACTTGCGCGAAGGACTGTTCCTGATGGACTGGCAAACAGCCGTGCGCCTGCCGTGGGGGCTGCTTATTCTATTCGGGGGTGGCTTGAGTCTGGCCGCCGCCGTGGACGGGACGGGATTCAGCGCCTTCGTCGGCAGCCAGGTCGGTGCCCTGGGGAGCCTGCCGGGGCCGCTGCTGGTATGCCTGGTCGTGGCCTTGATGATCTTCCTCACGGAATTGACCAGTAATACGGCCACTACCGCTACCTTGATTCCGGTTCTCTACGCCGTTGCGGTGGGTCTGAATCTGAACCCCATTTTGCTGGTGGTTCCGGCCGCTATTGCCGCCAGCTGCGCGTTCATGCTGCCTGTGGCCACGCCGCCCAATGCCATTGTTTTCGGCACAGGCCTGATTACCGTGCCCCAAATGAGCCGGGCCGGTCTGCGATTGAACATAGTGGGCGTGGCCCTGATTACGCTGCTGGCTTATGCTGTGATTCAGCCTTTGTTGAGGATAGAGCTATGAAGCTCAGCCGCCGCCTGGCCAGTGCCTGCCAAATTTTGATTCCCGGGTTACTGGGAACTTCCCTGGCTTTTGCCGACGTCTTTATTCTGCCTGCGAATGACGGCGCCGTAGGCGCCGTGAATCAGGTGAGCGCCACTTATGAAGACACGCTGACAGATATCGGGCGACGGCATGGCCTGGGGTATGAGGAAATTGTTCTGGCAAACCGGGACGTTGATGCCTGGCTGCCGGGTGAAGGCACGACGGTGACCTTGCCCACGCGCTATGTCTTGCCCGACACGCCGCGCCGAGGCGTTGTGATCAACCTCGCCGAGTATCGGATGTATTATTTTCATGGCGGGGAGGGTGAGCAGCTGGTCTCAACTTTTCCCATCAGCATCGGCCGCATGGATTGGGACTCGCCGCTGGGGCGGGCCTCGATTGTGGCCAAGACGAGTAATCCCGCCTGGTACCCGCCCAAGTCCATACGAGAAGAATACGCGGCCGACGGGCGCAGTCTGCCGCCCGTGGTCCCGGCAGGGCCGGATAACCCGCTGGGCGAGTTCGCCTTGCGTTTAAGTGTGCCGGGCTATCTGATTCATGGCACCAACCGACCGGCCGGTGTAGGGATGCGAGTTACCCATGGCTGTATTCGCATGTTTCCAGAAGACATCGCCTGGCTGTTTCCGGCGGTAGACGTCAAGACGTCGGTGCGCCTGTTGAATCAGCCGGTGAAGCTGGGCTGGAGCGGCGATGCTTTGCTGCTGGAGGTTCATCCGCCCCTGGAGGATGATGCGACCGGGCAGGAGCGAGGTCTGACGGCGATTACTGAGCGCTATGTGCAGTTAACCGACAAGCGACCGGCGGTAGTGGACTGGTCCCTGGTTGAGAAAGTTTATGCGGAGCATAGCGGCATCCCGGTGGTGATCGGCCAGGCGACCCCGTCGCAGGATGTCAGTACCGTGGCGGCGCGATCACCCTGAGACTTCGCCGGCGTATCTGGCAGGCAAAAAAAAGCCGCGGCAACTGCCGCGGCTTTTTTCTGAACCAGCAGTCCTTACTTGGACTGACTGCGCTGGAACATGCGATCCATCTTTTCGTTGGTCGCATCGCAGCAGGACTGACTCTGATTGGCAGCATTCAAAGCCTGGTTCGCCGTGCTCTGTGAGCCGGAAGCCATCTGACGAGCCTCCTGAGCTGTTGCACTAGCGGCGTCGGCCGTGGAGCTTGCCTGGCTGGCCGTCGCAGAAACGCGGTCAACCTTGGCATTAAGTTCATCTACCTGACGCTGCAGCTCGCTGTAGCAGCCACTCAGCATCATTACTGCAAGAGCGATAACGCTCGCACGGACCACAGTGTTTACTGTTTTGTTCATCAACAATTCCTCGCCTGAAGTTTCAATTACGCCTAATCAGAGTGAGCCGTTGATTAGCGGTCCTCCCTAGACGCCGCAATCATGGCGTAAACATTGTTAAATCGCAATTATTACAGCAGCTTCCATTGCTGTTTTCAGGGCTGTGGGATACGGGCGGGTAGCCAAAGCCCTGGCCAGGCCCGGCCAGGTGGGAGCCGGGGCGGCAATTTAAGGGAGCTGACCGGCAGGGCTTGAAAACCATTGATAACTGTATAAGATCACAGTACTGGTTTTATAGACAGGTTGTGATCATGGCCGAATTAACCCCCAGGCAGTCGGAAATACTGTCGTTTATTCAAGACTTTATCGATGAAACCGGTATGCCGCCTACAAGAGCGGAAATTGCCCGGGAGCTGGGTTTCCGGTCTGCAAATGCGGCGGAAGACCACTTGCGGGCCCTGCAGCGCAAGGGGGTGCTGGAGCTGATACCCGGCACCTCACGGGGCATTCAGCTGAAGGATTTTCTCCGCGATCAGCTTGGCCTGCCCCTGGTAGGGCGGGTGGCCGCCGGTGAACCGATCCTTGCCCAGGAGCATATCGAAGGCCATTTCCGCATCGATACTTCGCTGTTCGATCCGCGTCCTCACTTCCTGCTGCGAGTCCAGGGCATGAGCATGCGTGAAGCCGGCATTCTTGACGGTGACCTGGTGGCGGTACACCGCACACCCGAGGTCCGGAACGGGCAGATTATCGTCGCTCGTCTCGAGGACGAAGTGACGGTCAAGCGCTATCGCCAGGATGACCGCTATGTCTGCTGGCTGTTACCGGAGAACGAAGAGTTCGAGCCAATCAAGGTCGATCTGCGTGAGCAAACCATGATGATAGAAGGTGTCGTGGTGGGCTTGCTGCGCAATGGGATGCCGATGCTGAACTGATTCTTGCCGTCAATTCAGCATAAGAAATGTCCTCAAGACATCGTCTGCAAACCCTGCTCGACCACCCCCGCATCTGGCGTGCGGGGGCTGGTCCGCGAGCGTTCCGGCAGTCCCTGGGTACCGGCTTCAAAGACCTGGACCGTGCCCTGGCAGGTGGGTGGCCGGCGACCAGCCTGAATGAGTTGCTGGTAGAGACCTGGGGTATTGGTGAGTTTCGCCTGTTGATGCCAGCCATCAGTGCCCTGACCCGGCAAGCTCCGGGTGATGTCGGGCGCTGGATCATGCTGGTTAACCCGCCTTACCTGCCTTATGCACCCGCACTGGCAGGTGCCGGGGTGGCTTTGCCCAGGTTGCTTGTCACCCGCTGTTCCCGGTCAGCCGATGTTTTCTGGGCGATGGAGCAGGCACTGCATTCCGGGCATTGTGCGGCGGTACTGGCCTGGTGCGAGGGGGCTGATCCGCGTTGTCTGCGTCGCTTGCAATTAGCAGCACAGAGCAGTGACTGCTGGGCAGTACTGTTTCGACCCGCACGTTTTCGCCACCAGCGTTCGCCGGCTGCGTTACGGATGTATCTACGTCCGGCCAAAGACCAGTCCATCAGTATCGAGATTTTTAAATACCGGGGTAGGCGTCCGCAGCATCTGATCATGCGTGCCTGAGCGTTGCCTGCCTGATGAAACGTTCACCAAGGCAACGGGGTTTGTTCACTGTCGAGGCGCTGCCTGTCCCTGCAGCAGTGCCGGTGCGCACCTTGCCCGCAGTCACGGGTGCCTCGCGCAGCCAGCGAGCGCGCTTATGGCTGTGTTTGCGACTGCCCCGGTTGCCCCTGGCTGTTTTCGCACAGGAGGGGGCGGGGCCCCGGGCAGTCATCGATCAGCAGGGCAGGCGAAGCCGGGTGCTGGTCTGTGATGCAGCGGCTGGTCGGCATGGGGTGCGGCCTGGTTTATCAGCCAACGCCGCACTGGCTTTGTTGCCGGATTTGCAGCTGTTGCAACGTGATCCTGAGGGTGAACAACGCTTGCTGGAGCAGCTGGCTTGTTTGGCTATGGATTTTACTCCCTGTGTCAGTCTGGCCTCGCCCGATGCCTTGCTGCTTGAGATCCGGGGCAGCCTGAGGCTTTTCGGCGGCATCGACCCCTTGTGTGAACAGCTGATGCAGAGGTTCAGGAGGCAGGGCTATACCATCAGTGTGGCCATTGCGCCCACGGCCCGGGCTGCTGGCTGGCTGGCCCGTACTGATCATCCTGAGCCGGTGATGAGTCATGCCGGCCTGGCCGGTTGTCTGGCTGATTTACCCCTGGCCTGCTTGCCCTGGCCTGCCTCGTGGCGCCGGGCGCTGGCTGAAATGGGCGTGACCACGCTGTCTGCTTGTGTGCGCTTGCCGCGCGATGGACTTGCCAGGCGTCTTGGCCGCAATTTGCTTGGCGAGCTTGATGAGGCTTATGGCCGTCGCCCAGAGGTGCTGGAATGGTATCAGCCACCACAGGATTTCAGCAGCAAGCTCGAACTGGTCCAGGAAAGCGCCGACACCGGGCAATTGCTGGCGGCGCTGGATGTCCTGCTGGAGCAGCTAGCCAGGTGCCTGCAATCCCTGCAGCGCATGGTGCGTCGGGTCTGGGTGCACTGTGAACATCGTGATCATCCGGATACCCGCTTGTGCATCGGCTTACTGCAGGCCACGGCAGATGCCGGACGGTTACGGGAACTGGGCGCTGTGCAGCTGGCCGGACTCGTGTTGCCGGCAACGGTGGTGGCGGTTGGTCTGCAGGCCTCGATCGGTGAATTGCTGACCCCCCAGGGTGCTGATTTACTGACCACGGGCAAGCCGGCAAGCGAAGCGCCACTGGCTTTCATCGAGCGTCTGCGCGGGCGGCTTGGCTTACAGGCAGTGCACGGGTTACAGATGATTGCCGAGCATCGCCCCGAGTACGCTTCCCGCGGGACCCGACGTTTGACAGCTGATCCTCCTGAAGAGATAAATCTGGTGATGGCTCAGCGGCGCCCGCTATGGATGCGCCCCATGCCCCTGGAGTTAAGACAGTCGGGGGGTGGTCCGGTTTTTCAGGGCGCGCTTGAGCTGATTCGCGGTCCGGAGCGCCTGGAAACGGGTTGGTGGGATGGCGACGATATTCGGCGCGACTACTACGTTGCCCTGAACCCCTCCGGTATGCGCTTGTGGATTTATCGCGACTTGCGCACCACACACTGGTATCTGCATGGCATTTTCGGATGAGTGCCGCGAACTTGCCCGGCTACGCCGAGCTGCACTGCCTCAGTAATTTTAGTTTTCTGCGCGGCGCCTCGCATCCTGAAGAACTTTGCCGGCGGGCAGCCGAACTGGGTTACCGGGCCCTGGCCCTGACTGACGAGTGTTCCGTGGCCGGTGTTGTGCGGGCCCATATGGCTACCCGTGAACTGCCGCTGCAGTTAATCGTCGGTAGTGAATTTCGCCTGGCCGACGGACTGCGTTGCGTGTTACTGCCCGTTGATCGCCATGGCTATGCGCAATTATGTGAGCTGATTACCCGCGGGCGTCGTGCAGCGCCTAAAGGTGAGTACCACCTGCTCAGGCAGGACTTGCAACAGCAGCTTGAGCATTGCCTGGCGATCTGGTTGCCCGATCACTCTTCGCAGCTGGCTGATGCCTGCTGGTTTGCAGAGACTTTCCCAAGCCGTGCCTGGCTGGGAGTGGAACTGCTGGCGGGGCCCGACGATGCCGAGCGCCTGGAACACTTGTGTGAACTGGCCGAGCTGGCGGGTCTGCCGGCTGTCGCTGCCGGCGATGTGCATATGCACCGGCGCGGGCGTCGTGCTTTGCAGGATGCGCTGACGGCTATCCGCCTGCGTCTGCCCCTTGAGGGCTCCTGCGGGCACTTGTTCCCCAATGGTGAGCGACATCTTCGTCCCAGGGAGTCGCTGGCAGGTATTTATCCGGCACAGTTACTGGCAGCAACCCTGGATGTGGCCGGGCGAATCAGTTTTTCTCTTGCTGAACTGCGTTATGAATATCCGCAGGAACTGGTGCCGGCGGGTGAAACCGCCGCCAGTTATTTACGGCACCTGACTGCAGCAGGCGCCGGTCAGCGCTGGCCTGAGGGAACGCCCGGCCATGTGCAGGCACTTCTCGAGCATGAGCTGGAATTGATTGAGGAGCTGCATTACGAGGCCTATTTTCTGACCGTCCACGATATTGTCCGTTTCGCCAGGGCGCGGGGCATTTTGTGTCAGGGTCGGGGGTCTGCAGCTAACTCAGCAGTTTGTTTCTGCCTGGGGATTACCGAAGTGGATCCGGCTCGCATGTCGGTACTGGTGGAACGTTTCATCTCCAAAGAACGAGATGAGCCCCCTGATATCGATGTGGACTTTGAACACGAGCGCCGTGAAGAGGTGATTCAGTATCTCTATGGCAAGTACGGCCGTGATCGCGCCGCCCTGACTGCAACCGTGATCAGCTATTGTCCACGCAGCGCGATTCGTGATGTGGGTAAAGCCCTGGGTCTGGATGATCTGCAGGTTGATCGTATGGCCCGCGCCATGCAGTGGTGGGATGGCAAGAGCGTGCAGCCGGAGCGTGTCCGGGAAGCGGGCCTGGATCCTGAAAAGCCCTTGCTGCGACGTCTGCTGGGCCTGGTCAGCGAGATTATCGGCTTTCCTCGCCACCTCTCGCAGCATGTGGGTGGTTTTGTGATTTCCCGGGGGTTGCTGTCGCAACTGGTGCCGGTGGAAAACGCTGCGATGCCAGACCGCACAGTCATTCAGTGGGATAAAAACGACCTGGATGCCCTGGGTCTGCTCAAGGTTGATGTGCTGGGCCTGGGAATGCTGAGCGCCATTCGTCGGTGCTTCGACCTGCTCCGGCAACATCGCCGGCGAGAGCTTAGTCTGGCCAACGTGCCGGCGGAAGATCCGCTGGTTTACGACATGATTTGCCGCGCCGATACCATGGGCGTTTTCCAGATTGAATCACGTGCCCAGATGGCAATGCTGCCGAGGTTGCGCCCTCGGTCTTACTACGACCTGGTGATCGAGGTTGCCATCATTCGGCCGGGGCCGATCCAGGGAGACATGGTGCATCCTTATCTGCGGCGTCGTAATGGTGAGGAGCCGGTCAGTTATCCCAGCGAGGAGGTGCGCGGGGTTCTGGAGCGAACCCTGGGGGTGCCCATATTTCAGGAGCAGGTGATGCAACTGGCCATCGTGGCCGCTGGTTTTAGCCCGGGAGAGGCTGACGAGTTGCGCCGGGCAATGGCGGTATGGCGCCGGCAAGGCAATCTGGGCTCCTTTGAGACCCGCCTGATCGATGGCATGCAGGCCCGCGGCTACTCGGCTGATTTCGCCCGGCAGATCTTTAACCAGATCCAGGGTTTTGGTGAATATGGTTTTCCCGAGTCGCATGCTGCCAGCTTTGCCTTGCTGGTTTATGTCTCGGCCTGGCTGAAGTGCCATGAGCCGGCAGCTTTTTTTTGTGCTCTGCTCAACAGTCAGCCGATGGGGTTTTATGCGCCGGCTCAACTCGTGCAGTGTGTCCGGCGACAGGGTGTAACGGTGCGCCCGGCAGATGTTCGCTATAGCGACTGGGACTGCAGTCTGGAGACGGACCCCTGGGCAGGCTTGGTATTACGGCTTGGCTTGCGCCTGATCAAGGGCCTGTCATCAGCCGGCGCAGGCCGTCTGCTGGCGGCTCGCGCTGAGGGCGCATTTGATGATGTGCAGGCTCTTGGCGAGCGGGCCGCTCTGGATCAGGGTGACCTTGGTGCCCTGGCGGCGGCTGATGCCCTGCAGAGTATTGCCGGCCATCGTCATCGGGCCCGCTGGCAAGTAGCCGGCGTAGAGAGGCCATTGCCACTGCTGCAGGGTGCCAGCGCCGCTGAAGCTACGCCGCTGCTTAAACGGCCGCTGGAGGGGCAGGAGATAGTCGCCGATTACCAGCGCACCGGCCTGAGCCTGCGGCGTCATCCCCTGGCGCTGTTGCGCCCGGCATTAGGTGATCGCGGCTTGCTCAGTGCTGCCCAGGTGGAAGCCTGTGCGGATGATGAACTGGTTTATGCGGCCGGGCTGGTGATTAATCGACAGCGGCCGGCCAGTGCGGCGGGCGTGATGTTTATTACTTTGGAGGATGAGACTGGTTATCTCAACCTGGTGGTCTGGCAGCGTGTGCTTGAGCGGCAGCGACAGCTTGTGCTGGGGGCGACGCTGATGGGTGTTAAGGCCGCGGTGCAGCGCGAGGGTGAGGTGATGCACCTGGTGGTGCAGGAAATTTACGATTACAGCGCCCTGTTGGGCCACCTGCAGATTCCCAGTCGCGACTTTCACTAGCGGGCGCGCTCGGCCCCGTCTGACTAGTCCGTATCTAAGTCGAAGTCGTCGAAGTCTGAAAGGTCCTCAGACGTACGCCGCTCTTCCATGATTTCTTCCAGTCGTTTGCGTGCTTTCTCGTGCGTGAAGTGATCAGACGGCAGCCCGGCTGCTTCCACTTCGGAGATCAGGTCATCGACATTGATTTCCACCGAAGTGTCACCCACATTGTCTGTTGATAAAGGTGGATCAATGGTGGCCGTTGCCGTTTCATCGAAAAGACCCTCGTCTTCCGGGTTACTGGTCTGCTGCTTTTTTCCGCTCATCTCCCTGACCCCACGGTGTATTTACAGGCTTAAGTCAAACATGCGACTCAGGGGGTTTTTTAAAACGAAACTCCGAGGCCTGCAAGGGCGAACCTGGAAAAATGTGAACCAGTCCCGCCTATGCGCAGGTGCTGGCTGTGTCAGCGAACCAGTTGATTCAGTTCGAAGATGGGCAGCAGGATGGCCATGACGATGATGAGTACCACGACCCCCATACCGACGATCAGGGCAGGCTCCAGGATGCCGAGCAGGGCGGCGATCAGGCCGTCCATTTCACGTTCCTGATTCACAGCGGCCCGTTCCAGCATGGTTTCGAGTTCGCCACTGGCCTCGCCACTGGAAATCAGGTGGACACACAGGGGCGGGAAGTAGCCGCCGGCGCCCAGGGACTTGCCGATGGCGCCTCCCTCACGAATTCGCTCCGCAGCCGTCTCAACCGATTCGCGCATGGGGACATTGGTGATGACCTCACCAGAAATTCTCAAGGCTTCCAGCACCGGCACGCCGCTGCCGCTAAGAATGCTGAACGTGCGGGTGAAGCGGGCTGTGTTGAAGCCGCGCACGATCTTGCCCACCACGGGAAGTTTTAGCAGCGCCTGGTCCCAGCGGCGCCGGTAAGCAGCTTGGCGGAGCAGTCGTCGGCCACCCCAGATCGCCGCACCGATAAGGATCAGCAGGATGCCCCAGTTGTTGCGCAGGAAATCGCTGCTGAGAATCAGCCACTGGGTTAGCTGCGGCAGGTCCTGCCCGGTGTTGCTGAAGACGCCGACCACTTTCGGTACCACATAGACCAGCATGAGACTGACGATACCGAGTGCCAGAACCGTCAGCACCGCCGGATAAATCATGGCGTTGGAAACCTTCTGGCGGAGTTCCTGGCGGCTCTCCGTGTAATCGGCCAAGCGGTTTAGCACGGCATCCAGATGCCCCGATTGCTCGCCTGCCGCTACGGTAGCGCGATAAAGCTCGGGAAAAGCTTTGGGGAAGTCCGCTAGTCCATCCGCCAGGCTATGGCCCTCCATCACTTTGGAGCGGGTGCCCAGAACGATACTTTTTACCCGCGGCGATTCGCTTTGTTCGCCGATGGCCAGCAGGGCCTCTTCCAGGGGCATGGAGGATTGCACCAGCGTCGCCATTTGCCGGGTAATCAGGGACAGGTCGGCCGCCGACATGGAACGGCGCAGGGAAAAACTTTGCTGCCGGGTGGATTCTTTTTCGGCGACTTCGGCCACGGACAGCGGCAGCAATTCGCGTTCTCTGAGTAACTGGCGGACCTGTCTGGGGGTGTCGCCTTCTACGACCCCTTTGAGTTGTTTACCACCGGGGTCAATGGCCGTGTATTCAAAGGCTCCCATCAGTCGCCGCGGGTAACGCGCAGGACTTCATCCAGGGTTGTCTCGCCTGCCATGACCCGGCGGATGCCGTCTTCGCGAATGCCCGGGCTGTGCTGCCGTGCATAGCGTTCCAGTTCATGTTCGCCCGCACCATCGTGAATCATGGTGCGTAGCTGATCATCCACTGACACCAGTTCGTAGATGCCGGTTCGGCCACGGAAGCCTTCGCCGCCTTTGCTGCCCTTGGGTGGGCGGAAGAGAGTTGGCGGATTGGATTCGTCCATGCCCAGGGCGCGGCACTCGTAGCCGGGAGCGGGGTAGGCTTCTTTCGCATCGTTATCCAGCACCCTCACCAGGCGTTGAGCGACGACACCAATAAGGCTTGATGAAAGCAGAAAGGGTTCCACGCCCATGTCGCGCAGGCGCGTTACCGCGCCCACGGCTGTATTAGTATGCAGCGTGGATAGCACCAGGTGACCGGTAAGGCTCGCCTGGACAGCAATTTCCGCCGTTTCCAGATCACGAATCTCACCCACCATGACAACGTCCGGATCCTGCCGCAGGATCGCTCGCAATCCGCGGGCAAAGGTCATATCGACCTTGGAGTTAACCTGCGACTGGCCAATGCCATCGATGTAGTACTCGATGGGATCTTCTACGGTCATGATATTGCGCGTGTCGTCGTTGATTCGTTCCAGGGCTGCGTACAGGGTTGTGGTCTTACCAGAGCCTGTTGGTCCGGTCACCAGGATGATGCCGTGGGGTTTGTGGATGAGTTCATCCACTTGCTGCATCACGCTGGGTTCCATTCCCAGGTGCTTCAGGTCCAGGCGCCCGGCATTCTTGTCCAGCAAGCGCAACACGACCCGTTCACCGTGGCCCGAAGGCATGGTGGAGACACGAACATCAACGGCTCGCCCGGCTACGCGTAGCGAGATGCGACCGTCCTGGGGCAGGCGTTTCTCGGCGATATCCAGTCTGGACATGACTTTGATACGAGAGACTACCAAGGGCGCCACCGCCCGGCGCGATTGCAGGACTTCCCGCAACAGGCCGTCAACGCGGAAGCGCACCACCAGTCGATTCTCAAACGGCTCGATATGAACGTCCGAGGCATTTTCTTTGATCGCTGAGGTCAGGACCGCGTTGATCAGGCGAATGATGGGCGCATCGTCATCGCTTTCCATCAGATCCGACGGCTCCGGGAGTTCCTGGGCCATGCGGAACAGATCGTTGTCGTCCCCAAAGCCTTCAACCATTTGCATGGTGGAGTCCGACTCGCGCTCGTAGGTCTGCTGCAAGCGGTCTTCAAAGACTTCCGGCGTCACGATCTCCAGGGCCAGCTCTGCACCGATAAAACGGCGCACTTCGCTCAGGCTGACAGGGTCTGCACCTTGGCGTACCAGCGTCTGGGCCCGGCCGTCGTCATAGCTATGTACCAGCAGTCCGTGCCGTTTGGCGAAAGAAAAGGGCAGCAGGCGTTCGCTGCCGTCCTCTGAGTGGGTGGCTTCTGCATTGTCTGGCAGTAAATCGGCAACGTCCCGCAGCGCATCCTGGGTGGGCGGCATCGTGGCTGCCATCGCTATTCCTCCATGGCCGCTTTGTTCGCGGCTTCTGCGTCGGCCTCGGCCTGCTGTTTCGGACTCAGATTACGCAAATCAATGGTGGGGACCTGGTCAGCGCCGTCGGCTCCTTCAGGCAGAACATTGGGGGACCAGGGCAGCACCGGTGGAGCGGGGCGCTTGGCTTCCCAGCTGGGCAAGACCATGTCCGGTTCGCGTTCGGCCTGGACGCGGCGTATGAAGTTGTACTTGGCGTTCGTCTCGAAGGCCGCCTGCACATCGTCGCGCAGAATCGTTGGCTTGATGAAGAACATCAGGTTGGTCTTCACCTTCGTGGTGCTGGTGGAACGGAACAGGGCGCCGACCAGCGGGATACTGCCCAGCACCGGCACTCGCTCGACGGATTCGCGCAACTCGTCCTGAATCAGCCCGCCCAGCACCAGGATGCCCAGGTCTTCCACGATCACCGCGGTATTCACGCGACGATTGTTGGTAATCAGATCGACGGCCTGGGTACTGTCCGAAACCGTGGAGATTTCTTGTTCGATCTTCAGGCGAACCGCGTCGCCTTCGTTGATTTGCGGTGTCAGTTTTAAAGTCAGGCCGACTTGCTCACGCTCAATGGTCTGGAAGGGATTCACCGAGCCCACGCCGCCCGAGTCGGTGAAGCTGCCGGTTACGAACGGCACTTCCGAGCCGACCTGGATCTCGGCCTCTTCGTTATCCAGCGTGACCAGCACCGGCGTACCCATGATGTTGGAGTCGACATCGGCTTCCAGGGCTTCAACTAATGCCACGAAGCTCAAGCCCGAGCTGGATACCCGGCCCAGGCCCAGGGTAACGCCCGGCGTGATGACATCGCCGACGTTTATGTCATCACCATTGATGGCCCCGGCAAGAGCCCCGATCCCGGCTACATCAGAGAAATCGGTGACGCCGGCAATGTTCTCCAGATCAGAGTCGGCGATGGCCCAGGTAACGCCCAGGTCAGCAGCTCGCTCGGCCATGACCTCGACAATGATTGTTTCCAGCATGACCTGTAGCCGGCGAATATCCAGCCGATCAACCACCGTCATCATGGAGCGCATGATCTTCGGGGGGGCAGTGACGACCAGGGCATTGGTGGACTCATCGGCCCAGACGTTAATTTCTGTCTGTTCCGGGCCGGATTGTTCGGCTTCGGCGACTTTCTGGTACTGAGTCTGCAGTTTTTCAGCCAGGTCCTGCGCTTCCGCATATCGCAGGTAACGTACCTGGGTGTCGCCGCCGCTTTCCAGTGGTGTGTCCAGATGCGCAACCAGGGCGCGCAGGCGCAGCCGCTCTGATTTATCGCCGCTGATCAGAATGCTGTTGGTGCGGTCGTCAGCGACCACGGTGGCGACCTTTTGTGCGGCTGCATTATCCGCACGTGCCCCCTGAGCCAGGGTATTAATCAGCAGAACGACCTGGCTGGCGGTGGCGTGCTCCAGGCGAATTACCTCAACCTCTTCGTCACTGCCCTGATCGATGCGGCGAATAATTCGCAGCATGCGCTCCACGTTAGCAGCCCGGTCGGAAATGATCAGCATGTTGGAGGCCGGATAAGCGGCCAGGTGCCCGTACTGGGGAATCAGGGGGCGCAGGATGGGAACCAGTTGGGCTGCGGCGACATTCTGCACCTGGATCACCTGGGTAACGATGTCGTCAGCGCGTTGGCTCGCCAGATTGCTCATCTCCGAGCCCGGTACCTGCCGGGCATTGGCGTCCGGCAGAATCTTGATCACATTGCCCGACGGCACGGCAACAAAACCATAGACGGACAGGATGGACAGGAAGGTCTCGTAGAAGGCTTCCGGCGTCATGGGTACCGACGACAGCATGGTGACCTGCGCCTTGACGCGAGGGTCGAGTACAAAGTTCTGGCCAGTGATCTCACTGACGGCTTCGATAACCTGGCGAATATCCGCGTCTTTATAGTTTGGCGTAATCGTTGCCTGCTGAGCTCCGACCGGCGACGCCAGCGACACCCATAGCAACAGACTCAGCAGACGCGAGTAGCGGCTTATCATCTTGTGCCCTCGCTGGCATTGGTCATCTGCGTGGTATCCAGGGTCATAGTTTGCTCTTCGCCATTGCGTTCTACCGTGAGCGTAACCTGCGTGGCATCACCCAGGCTCCGAAAAAGTTGCATGCCTTGCGTCGGATTGTTCAGGCTCATGCCGTTAATTGCCGTAACCAGGTCCCCGGGCCGCAGACCCAGGGCCGCGAACTGCTGCCGATTCCGGCCGGGATAGATTCGGTAACCCTTAAGTTGCCCATTAGGCATATAAGGCTGCGGCCGGACCACGTCTGTGAAGCTGGCCGCATTTTGCTGTACAACCTGCTGGACCGTGGGCGTTGCCGTGCTGCGGCGCACAGTTCGGCGGTTCTGGGCAGCGGGCGAGGCTTCAAACTCCCGCGGCAGGCGCAGCGCTTCCAGGGTTCCACGCCGGTTGAGTATGACCCGATCCACCCTTACCTGCTGCAGAGTTGCCCCGCCGGGAATGGGGTCGCGCAGGAAGTAGACCTGTTCCTTGCCTGAACCATCGGCAATGATGGCGTGGGCTTCGCCTGCATCAGCCGAGGCCACTGTAGCCCGCAAGCTCAGGTCCAGGCTGGTATCCGGCGCATCCAGGACATCCTGGTCGGCCAGCGCGGCCGGATCCGGTTCGGGCTCGGCTTCTGCTTTACCGAACAGCTGGGCGGCCACCAGCTCGCTATAGTCCCGCTGGCCTCCGGCGCTGCTGCCACTGTTTGCGACCGCGGCCGGCGGCGGTTCCCAGGCCAGGTCACCCGGCGGCGGATAAATCAGCCAGATCAGCCTGGCCAGGTACCAGGCTATGAGTACCATGAGCGCGAGCGATACCCAGACAGGCAGGCGATCGCTGGCCTGCCCGAGCCATTGCTCGGGCGACCGATCCTGCAGTCGGGTGAGAAGGTCTGGTACGTTCATGGGAAACCCGCAACTCCGTGGCCTGGCCGGCCTGCGAGACATAAGGCAGATTGGCGCTTGGCGGATAGTGTCCTCGCCCCGGCGCGCAGGATCAAGGGCATATATCTCTTGTAAGTGTTGGCATCGCCCATATATTTGGACGTATTCTCAAGGTCATGTCAGCGGCTGGTTCCGCAGTTCCAACCAATCGCCGGGGCCTTAAGTCCCCAATTTCAGGAATTAGGCGCGGGTCACGATACCCGGACGCGTGCCGGGCTAGTATTGATGGTATTTGACGCAACACGGAATTTCGGCCTGCAGGCCATGAGTGGTGAGGGTGAGCCCCCTGAAATGCCCCCCGGCGAGGACCGCGGGCTGGCGGTAGAGGAGGCTCGGCCAAAACTCAAAAAACCGCCGTTGTTCCGGGTTGTATTGCTCAATGACGACTACACTCCCATGGAGTTCGTCGTCGAGGTGCTGGAACTGATATTCAGTATGGATCGGCCCAAGGCCACCCGGGTCATGCTGGAGGTCCATACCAAGGGAAAAGGCATCTGCGGCGTGTTTACGTACGAAATAGCAGAGACGAAGGTTGCGCAAGTGAGTTCCTACGCAGAACAGCATCAGCATCCATTGCTGTGCACGCTGGAGGAAATTTGACGTCATGCTCAGCAGTGAACTTGAATTTTGCCTGAACGAGGCCTTTAACAAGGCGCGTGCCGAGCGTCATGAGTACATGACGGTTGAACACTTGTTACTCGCCTTGATGAATATTCCCCAGGTGGAGGAAATCCTCAAATCCTGCGGGGCCGATCTGGCGCGCCTGCGTGCGGATCTCAATGCCTTCATCGATGAGTCCACGCCCCGTTTGCCCGGCGATGACGAAGAGGAGGTCAAACCGACCCTCGGTTTTCAGCGTGTCCTGCAGCGGGCAGTCTTCCACGTGCAGTCCAGCGGCAAGAAAGAAGTCCGGGGCGAGAACGTCCTGGTTGCCATCTTCGGCGAGAAGCAATCCCACGCCGTTTACCTGCTCAGCCTGCACGATGTGTCGAGACTGGATGTTGTGAATTTCATGTCTCACGGCTTGAGCAAGGTCGGAGATGCCTCCGCCGAAGGCCGCACCAGCAGCGAAAATGAAGCAGCCGAAGGTGAAAGCGGCGGCAGTCCGCTGGACAGCTTTGCCTCCAACCTGAATCTGCGCGCCGAACAGGGTGGCATTGATCCGCTCATCGGCCGGGAGGCAGAAGTTGAGCGCACGGTTCAGGTGCTTTGCCGCCGCCGCAAGAATAACCCCCTGTATGTGGGCGAGGCCGGCGTCGGCAAGACCGCCCTGGCTGAAGGTCTGGCCAAGATGATCGTGGAGGGCAAGGTGCCTGAGGTGCTGAGCGAATGCACCATTTACGCCCTGGACATGGGCTCGCTGCTGGCCGGCACCAAGTATCGTGGCGATTTCGAAAAGCGCCTGAAGGGCGTTATCGCGGAACTGGGCAAGGACCCGGGCGCCATTCTGTTTATTGATGAGATTCACACGGTGATCGGTGCCGGCGCGGCGTCCGGCGGCGTTCTGGATGCGTCGAATCTCATCAAACCGGTGCTGCAGAGCGGTGAGCTGCGCTGTATCGGTTCAACGACATTCAAGGAATACCGCGGCATCTTCGAAAAAGATCACGCTCTGGCGCGGCGCTTCCAGAAAATCGACGTGGTTGAGCCCAGTGAAGCAGAGACCGTTGAGATTCTGCGTGGACTGCGGTCGCGCTTTGAAGACCATCACGGCATTAAGTACACGGACGAGGCCTTGCAGTCGGCGGTGGAGCTGGCGGCGCGACATATCAATGAACGGCAGCTGCCGGATAAGGCCATCGATGTGATCGATGAAGCCGGGGCCCGCGCCCGACTGCAGCCGGCCGATGAACGCTCCGAGGTCGTGGATGTAGAAGACATCGAGCATGTGGTTGCTCGCATGGCGCGTATCCCGCCCCGCAGCGTATCGGCCTCGGACCGCGACCAGCTCAAACATCTGGACCGTGACCTGAAGCGCATGATATTCGGCCAGGATCCTGCCATCGAGGCGTTGTCGGCTGCGATCAAGATGTCACGTTCGGGCCTGCGCGAGCCTGAGAAGCCGGTGGGTTCATTCCTGTTCGCCGGCCCGACGGGTGTCGGCAAGACTGAAGTTACTCGCCAGCTGGCGCATTGCCTGGGCATCGAACTGATTCGCTTTGATATGTCCGAGTACATGGAACGCCATACGGTATCGCGCCTGATCGGCGCACCACCAGGCTACGTGGGCTTTGACCAGGGCGGCCTGTTGACTGAGTCGATTAACAAGAATCCCCACGCGGTGGTCTTGCTGGACGAAGTTGAGAAGGCGCATCCGGAGGTCTTTAACCTGCTGTTGCAGGTTATGGATCATGGCACCCTGACGGATAATAACGGTCGCAAGGCTGATTTTCGGAATGTCATCCTGGTCATGACTACCAATGCCGGTGCCCAGGATATGAACCGGGCCTCAATTGGCTTCACACAGCAGGATCACACCACGGACGGCATGGCGGCCATTCAGAAGATGTTTTCGCCTGAATTCCGGAACCGGCTCGACGCCATTATTCAGTTTGGTACCCTCGGTGAGGATTCTGTGCTGCGCGTGGTGGACAAACTGGTGCTGGAGCTCGAGGCGCAGCTAGAGAACCACGATGTCACCATTGAACTGGAAGAGGATGCCCGGCAGTGGATCGCGGAACGGGGCTACGACCCGAAAATGGGCGCCCGGCCGATGGCCAGGGTCATCCAGGAACACATCAAGCGGCCGCTGGCCGAGGAGCTGTTGTTCGGTGAACTGGCCAACGGTGGTTCAGTGAGGATCGGCCTGGGCGAGGATGAGTTGCCCGCCTTTGTATTTACGCCGAGCACACTGCAGCTGGAGCACCTTTCGGAGACTCCGACCGACTAAACAGGAGTGGGATTGCGCGGGCGCTGAATCAGCGTGCGCGATAGACGATCCGGCCTTTGCTCAGGTCATAGGGGGTCAATTCAACCGTCACCTTATCGCCCGTCAGGATGCGGATATAGTGTTTACGCATTTTGCCGGAGATATGGGCCGTTACCAGGTGGCCGTTTTCCAGCTCAACGCGAAAGGTCGTATTGGGCAGCGTCTCTTTGACGACACCTTCAAGTTGTATGGCTTCTTCTTTCGCCATCAGGTCTCTCGTTGCGAGGGCGCCGAATTGTGCAAGAACGCGCCCACCCCTGCAAGCAAATCCTTGGCAATCATACAAGTTCCGATGTTGGCAGGGTGCCTGCCGCCCACGGTTTATTCGCGCACTGGGACTGCAGGTCCGCCAAGCGCCCGAGAAACTCAGTCCGTGGCAGGCTGCGGCTGCCCAGGCTTGCCAGGTGCGCTGTGGGCAGTTGGCAGTCGATCAGGGCCACCCCGAGAGCCTCGCAGTGGCGTGCCAGGCGAACCAGGGCCACTTTGGAGGCGTCCGTGACAGCGCTGAACATGGATTCCCCGGCAAAGGCCCGGCCAATGTTTACGCCATAAAGCCCGCCGACCAGCTTGGTCCCCTGCCAGGTTTCCACCGAATGGGCATGACCAAGTTCGTAGAGCTCAAGATAGGCTTCGCGCATCTCCGGGGTGATCCAGGTACCTGTGCTGGCGCGCGACTCCGCGCAGTTGGCAATGACTGCCGCGAAGGCCTGGTCCACGGTTACGGTCAGGTGATCACGATTCAGGGTCCGCCGCAGGCTCCGCGAGATGCGTAATTCTGACGGGATCAGCACCGCCCGCGGGTCCGGTGACCACCACAGGATGGGCTGGCCTTCGTTGAACCAGGGGAATATGCCGCGCTGGTATGCCGCCAGCAGGCGTTCGGCCGACAGATCCCCGCCGGCCGCCAGCAGACCGTCCGGGTCCCGCAGGGCCAGGTGGGGCGAGGGGAAGGCATCCGGCGGATCCGTGGGTTCAAGCCAGCGCAGTTCAGCCATGTTTGTCCCGGTAGGGCACGTGATCGCGCACGGCGTCCATGTACTCATCGATGTAGTCGCGCTCCCGGCCCAGGTAATCGTCCACCGCGGCAGCGAATTGCGGATGGGACAGCCAATGGGCGGACCAGGTTTCTGTGGGTACGAAGCCGCGGCTGATTTTGTGTTCTCCCTGGGTGCCAGGCTCGAAGCAGCTGAGACCCTGCGCGATGCAGTAGTCAATGCCCTGGTAGTAGCAAGTCTCGAAATGCAGACTGTGATAGCGGCCCGAGCTGCCCCAGTAGCGTCCATAGAGGGTGTCAGGGCTGCGGAAGCAGATCGCCACAGCGATGGCTTCGCCGGCGTGTTCCGCGAGGATCACCAGGAGTTGACCGGGGAGGCTCGTAGCCACTTCCCGGAAAAAGGCTTCGCTCAGGTAAGGTGGGCGGCCGCGGCGCCAGAAAGACGATCCGTACAGGGGCATGATCTGTTCCCAGCCGGCGGCATCGATTTCTTCGCCCGGCAGCACGCGAAAGGTGACCCCGGCTTCCTCGACCCGGCGACGCTCGCGCTTCACCTTCTTGCGCTTGGAGGCGGTAAAGCCGCTGAGAAAATCATCGAAGCTGGAATAGCCGGCGTTATGCCAGTGGAACTGACAATCCTTCCTGACCAGCATGCCGTTGGCCTTAAGTCTTTGGGCTTCAGCCAGATCGGGGAACAAGACATGCACCGAGGAGGCCTGGTTTTCTGCGGCAATTTCGCGGGCAGCTGCGAACAGGGCCGCGGTGGTCTGCGCCGGGTCCTGGTCTGCTGCAATCAGGGCCCGTGGACCCGTAACGGGGGTGAAAGGCACCCCGGCGACAAGTTTGGGGTAGTAGTTGAGGCCGGCGCGCCGATAGGCATCTGCCCAGGCAAAGTCGAACACGAACTCGCCCCAGGAATCTGTTTTGAGATACAGGGGCATGGCGCCGATCAGCCGCCCGTTGTCCGCCCGCAGGATGGCGTGACAGGGCTCCCAGCCCGTGCCGGCCCCCACATCGCCGCTGTGTTCCATGGCGGCAAGGAATTCGTGCCGCACGAAGGGCTGGTCGGCTCCGACCAAGGCATTCCAGTCAGCGGCTGCGACCGCGTCAATGCGGGTCAGAAAATCAGCGCGCACGGGGCAGCTTCGCTTGCGGACTAAAAAATGTCATGCGAAAGCTTTCGCTGCCTGGCTCGCGCAGGATGTCAGGTGGGGTTCAGGCGATGCCCAGTCCATCCAGGTATTTTTCAGCGTCCAGAGCCGCCATGCAGCCGGACCCTGCCGAGGTGACTGCCTGCCGGTATATCTGATCGGCCACATCGCCGGCGGCAAAGACGCCCGGCACGCTGGTGGCCGTTGCGTTGCCGCGCAGACCCGCATTGACGGTGATATAGCCGTTATCCATGTCCACCTGGCCCTTGAAGATGCCGGTATTAGGATCGTGGCCGATGGCAATAAAGACGCCGGTCACCCCCAGTTCTTCGCTACTGGCGCCATCGCTGCTCGCCAGTCGCACCCCCGTCACGCCCTGTTCATTGCCCAGGACCTCATCGAGCACATGGTTCCAGCGAATATCCACGTTGCCGTCATCGCCGGTTTTGGCCAGCAGCTGTGACTGCATCATTTTTTCTGCCCGTAGTTTGTCACGGCGGTGGACGAGGGTGACTTTGGCGGCCAGATTAGAGAGGTAAAGGGCTTCTTCCACCGCGGTGTTACCCCCGCCCACGACCACGACTTCCTGTCCCCGGTAGAAAAAACCGTCGCAGGTCGCGCACGCCGATACGCCGCGGCCTTTGAACTTCTCTTCGCTGTCCAGGCCCAGGTAGCGAGCCGACGCGCCGGTGGTGATGATCAGGGCATCGCAACTGTACTGGGTGCCGCTGCCCCAGAGCCGGAAGGGGCGGGAGGACAGATCGACGCGGCTGATGTGGTCATTGACCAATTCGGTTTCGAAACGCTCTGCGTGCTGGCGCAGCTGATCCATCAGCTCCGGACCCTGCAGGCCGGCGCTGCCGCCGGGCCAGTTGTCCACCTCTGTGGTGGTCATCAGCTGGCCACCCATTTCCAGGCCGGTGACCAGCACCGGGTTGAGATTGGCCCTGGCCGCATAGACCGCGGCCGAGTAGCCGGCCGGACCGGAGCCAATAATGAGCAGGCGGCAATGCCGAGCGTCGGACATCTTGTTTCCTCTGGGTTACAGGCGATCGGCCCGGTCGGGCAGTCCGCGAAAAGGCGGGTAGTTTAGGGGAAGCTTCCCGGACCGGCAAAACCGGCGGGGCCTTAAGGCAGGGCTTGCATGCATCGCCTTATTGCCTGATAGTACGCGCCATATATCTACTTATGATTTAGGTAGATAGGGGTTGTTGTTGTCACCTTACGTTGTCTTAGTTGGCTAAAGTAGCGTCCATGTCTCGGCGGCCCAGTGCTGCCGTGCCGCTTGCCCAGGCAGTCCGCGAGGCTGCGCTCTGGGTCTTTGGTGCGCTCGCGCTGATCATGCTGGTGGCGCTGCTCACCTACGATGCCCGTGATCCGGGCTTTAGCCGCACCGGCAATGGTGATCTGGTCCGCAATCAGATCGGCGCTGCCGGCGCCTGGTTCGCCGACCTGAGCTACAGCCTGTTTGGTGGCCCGGCCTTCCTGTTTCCGGCCATGGTCATGCTGGCCGGCTGGCTGATCTTCTCCCAGCGCGCGGACCCCGAGCCCCTGGATCGAACCCTGCTGGGGACCCGTTTCGGCGGCTTTCTGGGGACTCTGGCCACGAGCTGTGGTCTGGCCACACTGCATTTCGGCGGCTTCGACATGCCGCAGTCTGCGGGCGGTGCCTTCGGCGAGTTGATCGGTGGGTCCCTGGGCGCAGTCCTGGGCACCCTGGGCGGTACCTTGTTGCTGCTGGCTCTCTGGCTGGGCTCAGTTTCCCTGTTTACCGGCGTGTCCTGGCTGTCTGTCATGGACCGCATCGGTAAAGCGGTGCTGGATGGCGTCGAGGATTTGCGCGGTTTGTATCTGCTCCTGCGGGACAAATTCGAAGCGCGCCGCGCGCAACAGCAACGCCACGAAACGGTCACCGAGGTTCGCCGCCAGACAGAGAAGCGTCAGCGGCCGCGCATTGAGCCGGTGTTGCCGACCCCCGAGCCGAGCGTCCGGGCTCAGAAGGAGCGTCAGACCCAGTTATTTGAGCCTGGTGTGCCAGGTGAGCCGCCGCCGCTGGCCCTCCTGGATGATCCGCCGGACCATGGTCCGGGTTATTCCGAAGAAGCTCTTGAGGCCATGTCGCGCCTGGTTGAGCTGAAGTTGCGTGACTTCGGCGTGGAAGTTTCAGTGGTCTCTGTGCACCCGGGTCCCGTGGTGACACGCTTTGAACTATCGCCGGCAGCCGGCGTGAAGGTCAGTCAAATCAGCAATCTGGCCAAAGATCTGGCCCGCAGTTTGTCGGCTATCAGCGTCCGGGTGGTCGAGGTGATTCCCGGCAAGCCCACCGTAGGCCTGGAAATCCCGAATGAATCGCGCGAACTGGTCACCTTGGGCGAGATTTTGAAATCTCAGGCTTATGAGGATATGCCGTCGCCCCTGGCTTTGGCCCTGGGTAAGGACATCAGTGGCAAGTCCGTGGTGGCGGATTTGCAGAAAATGCCCCATCTGCTGATCGCGGGTACCACCGGTTCGGGTAAGTCGGTTGCAATCAACGCCATGGTCCTGAGTCTGCTGTACAAGGCAACCCCGGATCAGATGCGGATGATCATGATCGATCCAAAGATGCTGGAGCTGTCGGTCTACGAGGGGATCCCGCATTTGCTGTGCCCGGTTGTGACGGACATGAAGGATGCTGCCAATGCATTGCGCTGGTGCGTCGCTGAAATGGAACGTCGCTATCGCCTGATGGCAGCCTTAGGTGTGCGAAATGTCGGTGGCTTCAATCGCAAGGTGAAGGCAGCCCAGGATGAGGGCAAGCCCATTCTGGATCCCCTGTATCAGCCCCTGGTGCCCGATGCGCCGGAGGATGATCCCGGTGCGCCGGAATTACAGACGCTGCCGCAGATTGTCGTGGTCATTGACGAGCTGGCCGACATGATGATGATCGTCGGCAAGAAGGTTGAAGAACTGATTGCGCGACTCGCGCAGAAAGCCCGTGCCGCCGGCGTCCATATGATCGTCGCAACGCAGCGGCCTTCAGTGGATGTCATTACCGGCTTGATCAAGGCCAACATCCCGACACGCATCGCTTTCCAGGTGTCAGCCAAGGTGGATTCGCGCACCATTCTCGATCAGGGCGGCGCCGAGGCGCTGCTTGGTCACGGCGATATGCTGTTCCTCCCGCCTGGCACCGGCGTGCCGTTGCGCGTGCATGGCGCCTTTGTTGCGGATCAGGAAGTGCATCGCGTGGTAGCAAGACTACGCGGCGCCGGCGAACCGAACTATCTGGATGAAATTACCAGCGCGCCTACGGAAGCTGTGCCCGGTTTGTCGGCCGAGGCTGCCGGGTTCACGGGCGAGGTGGATGCAGAGGAAGATCCTCTTTATGATCAGGCCGTGCGTATTGTTACGGAAACCCGGCGAGCATCGGTGTCTGGTATTCAGCGCCGGTTGAAGATCGGCTACAACCGGGCCGCGCGGATGGTTGAAACCATGGAAGCGGCGGGTATCGTCAGTACGCTGCAGGCCAATGGTTCCCGCGAAGTCCTGGCGCCGCCGCCGCCGGAGGATCGCTAGACCGTCGTGCCCGCGATGGTCAAGACCGGCATCTGGCCGGCTTTACTGCTGCTGACCAGCGCTGCGCTGGCTGCTGAGTCGCCAGTGGACCCGGGCCGCGAGCGCCTGGAAAGCTATCTGGAAAATCTCGATACCCTGACAGCTGACTTTAGCCAGGAAGTCATCAATCGTGACCGGGAGCTGGTTGAGTCTGCCAGTGGCCGCGTTGCGCTACGTAAGCCCGGACGCTTTCGCTGGGACTACCTGACGCCTTTCGAGCGTGTGATCGTAGCTGACGGTGAACGCGTCTGGCTGTACGAGGCAGATCTTGAACAAGTCACCATTCGACGTCTGGATGCCGGCCTGGGTGAAACGCCGGCGGCCTTGCTGACGGGTAATGCCGAGATCCTGGAGCGCTTTGAATTTCTCGGCAGTGCGCAAGACGGAGATTTGTTGTGGGTGAATCTCGGCCCACGCTCCGCTGAGGCAGATTTCGACAGCATCAGGCTGGGTTTTCGGGGCGATACGCTGGTTCGCCTTGAACTGCAGGACAGGCTGGGGCAGACCACGCAGCTGAGCTTCGCCGGGCAGGTGACGGGGATACCGCTGGCTGATGAGTTCTTTCGCTTCGATCCGCCCGAGGGTGTCGATGTGATCAGCGAAACTGAATTCTGAGCTTTGCTGTGGTCCCGCTTCGCTATCCCTACATCTGGTTAGGTATCGGCTTGCTCATCATGGCTGTTGTGCTGGGTTTGTCCCTGGCGCCGACGGCGCGTATGGCTGCCCTCATGATTGTTTCGGATAAGACCGCCCATTTTTTCGCCTTCGCCGCCATGATGCTCTGGTTTTGTGGCGTATTTCGCTTGCCGCTGACGCCCTGGGTCGGGCTTGGTCTGGTGCTGTTCGGCTTGTTGATTGAAGGGCTGCAGAGTCTCTTGCCCTATCGAATGGCGGAGTTCCGGGATATGTTGGCTGATGTGCTCGGCATTCTGTTCGGCTGGTTTGTGGCCTGGCTGGGTTTGCGGCACTGGCCCCGCTGGGTGGAAAAGTTTTTGCCGGGTCGAGCAGTGCCCTAAAGATTCCAGGATAGGCGTGCTCTCTGCGCAGGCTAGTTCATACTGGGCTGACTGACTCTCGGAGAGCTTGATGAGCAATATTCTGGCGCGCCTTAATCGGGCCTTGCTGCCGGTCAAACGACCCCTTTATCGAGTGGAGCGCCGCTGGTACTCAAGGCGTCCGCGCATGCTCAAATTACCCGATTTCATGAGTATCGGCTCGGGTCAGGCGGGCAGCACGTGGCTTTACCGGAATTTTCAGCACCATCCCGGCATATTCATGGCGGATGGAAAGGAAACTCATTATTTCAGCCGATTGTTTGAGTGTGTGTCCCTGCATTTTTACAGCTCTTTGTTTGCTGAGGCAGGCACCCGAATCTGCGGTGAGATGACGCCGAACTACACCTTGCTAGTGCCAGAGCGAATCGGTTTTATTCATCGACTCATGCCCGATTTGCGGCTCATCTTCACCGTGCGCAATCCCGTTGAGCGGGCCTGGTCCGGAGCACGGCGAACAATGTCCGGACTTGCCAAGCAAGAGGGGGTCGAGTTTTCGGCTATCCCCGATGAAGAGTTTTATGAGTATTTTCAGAAGGAGTGGGCGTACCGCCCCGAGCGCCAGCAGGGCGGCGATTTCATTTCCGGCATGTTGCAGGCGCATTATTGCCGGGCCATGGATAATTGGACGGCAGTTTTTCCTGCCGAACAATTGCTGGTGTGCTTTTTTGATGATATTGCCCGGGAGCCCCGGCAGTTGATGGAGCGAATTTGCCGTCACCTGGGCGCTTCTACGGACGTGGACTGGAGCCAGTTTCCCCTGTGGAAAAAGGTCAATGCCAATCCTGCTCATGCTATCCCCGAGCGCTTCGCGGCATATTTGTCGGAACTATATGCGGGAGAAATAGCTGAACTGCGCAGCAGGTTTCCGCATGAAACGGCCGGCTGGCAGGCTTAGCCGGGCAGGTAACGGCGGGTGATCTGGAGGGCATTGCGTTCCACGCCCTCCGGCATACCGCTCAGGCGCCAAAGACCCAACAGGGTCGCAGCAAAAACCACGAAACCCAGTCCCACGCATTGCAGTAACAAAGATAAGGAC
>CAKZWQ010000004.1 GCA_937921935.1 uncultured Gammaproteobacteria bacterium
TGGCGCCGCAATGGCTGGCAAATCGACCGCAAAGCCATGCGTGCGGACCATGGCGATGTCGCTCTGACCATTGCCTGTCCCGCGAGACGCACCTCAGGCAACTGGATACTGGACACGGTGCCGCTGCTGAGCCCGGGCGACAGTCAGTAGCAATCTGTCCCGGCAGCACCTCTGCGTGCCGCCAGAGATTTGGCTAGTCTTTGAGATGGCCAGGTCAATAAAGCCTTCACCGCATTAGCAAAGGAAGCTGTTTGTGATTCAAAAAACCCCGCTTTCTGCGGGTTTTTTTTGGGCTGCGAACGGCTGCTTTTGGCCGAAAGCGGGCTTTAGAAACCAATTGGGTCAAGAGGCTTTGTTAAATGTAATTATGTTTGATTCCGGTCTATAGCTACCGTTATTCATTTATCCTCTTTATTCCTTATTAAATTCACGTTATCGCATGATCGGAGGCTTCGATTTGTAGCTCTTACCGGGTTCATCCTTCTGGGGGAGCCCGACTGTTTTTCTATTATCTGCAGACAAGAAAGAACAAACTTAGCCCACTAAGATTTCAATCTATCATGGACAAAAATAACGGCATCGATTCCGGCCAATCTGTCCAGTGCGTCGAGCTGAGTAAATTAGTATCCGACGGCCTATGGCCTCTCTCACATCGCGAGGAGAGGCGGATTCCACCGAGGGGCCAGCGATCGGACCGGGCACGCGACCCGTACGATCACTCACCTGTTCCATCTGCACTCCGCCGGGGAAACCTGTGAGCATTACTTAATTGGGGAGATCTTTGATGTTCACTTTTAGCCCAAAGCGGACATTCATGGAGCTACCGGGCAATCCCTGCTGAGGATCGAGCTTCACCCTCCGCTGGAGGTGTCATGCGGACCTCAGTTTCCATTACGCATTTTTCCGTATAGAAAAGTTGTCGTTCCGAGTCAATCCTCAACAGGAGCATGGCAAGGGCCGTCTGAGCATTGGATAAGAGCTTTCAATCGTTTCTTATCGTTGTACGTGGTCAAAATGAGCGAAAAAGCCAAACCAGAGATCGTTCCGTCGATCACGGTCCATAGGTTGCTGGATGCCTATCCTGATCTTGAAGACGTCCTCATCGAGATGGCGCCCCCGTTTCGGAAGCTACGAAACCCGCTCTTACGCCGGTCTGTCGCCAAGGTTGCCACGTTAAGGCAAGCGGCTGCGGTAGGCAGTTTGCCTCTGAATCATCTGGTCAATATCTTGAGGGAAGCTGTCGGCCAAGCGCCCAGCCAGGAGGATTACGAAGACACTAACTATTTTACCGATAGGCCAGAATGGTTTGACAGGCAGAAGATTGCGCTGAGAGTGGACGAACAAAGAGATAGTAAAGACAATGAAATGACACTCGGGCCGATTCTGAGAGGCGCGAAGGATTTAAACAAAGGCGAGATCATAGAACTTCGGACGACCTTCATCCCTGCGCCAGGAATCGAGGTCATGAAATCCAAGGGCTACGAATCGTGGTCGGTTAAAGGCGACGATGGCCTGATCTTTACTTACTTTCTGAAGGGCAGGTGATCGCCAGGCCAAGAATGGCAAACAGTTTTTGCGAATGCCAGCTGATGACCGGAAGCGGACTTTCAGACATCAGCGCGGGTGCAGCCAGGCCGGCAGGAAGCTATAGGGATCCCGCGCGAAACCCTGATCAAATTCAACGTCATTTTTCTTCAGTAATTCTTGCAGACTCTCGTCTTTCCAGGCATCGAAGGCATCGGTACAACCACCGATGAATTCCCCGCCAATGAAAATCTGGGGGATTGTGTCCCAGCCGGTATGGCCTTTGAGCACGGCACGAATCTGGCCGCCGCGATTGCCTGCCTGGTACGCCACGGAATCCAGATCGACGGAACGATAGTCAATGCCGGCCGCGGCGAACATCTTGCGCACAGACCAGCAGAACTCACACCACTCCAGGGCAAACATCACCACCGGCTGCGCTGTATCGGCAATCAACTCTTCCACCTCGGCCTCGGCTGCCGGTGTGGGCTCCACCACTTTCGGCTTCTCACCATCCTTAGGCGGTGGCGGCGGTGCATCAAAGCGAGCCAGCGGTGTGGAACGCGAAATGTCCAGTTCCTCCTCGCTCATGTCAGCGGACACGTCATCGAAAAGCGTTGTGCTGAGGTAACGTTCACCCGTATCGGGCAGCATGCACAGGATGGTTGCACCCGGTTCCGCCTGCGCCGCAACCTGCAGACCACCGGCGAGAGTGGCGCCCCCGGAAATGCCCGCGAAAATACCCTCCTGCAGGGCCAGCTGCCGGGAACATCGCAGGGCATCATCACCAGCCACAGGCACGGTCATATCGATATAGTCAGCCGCTTCCTCAGCCAGACGCGCTATGAAGTCGGGCGACCAGCCTTGCATCAGGTGGGGACGAAAATTCGGGTGACTGCCGGCGGGCTGGCCGGCCTCGTCGCGGGCCTGGGGAATGCCGCTGCCGAGCAAACCGGAGTTGTCCGGCTCGCAGACTACGATCTGCGTTGATGGACTGTGTTCCTTGAGTACCCGGGCCACACCCTTCAGGGTGCCGCCGGTGCCGAATCCGGTCACCCAGTAATCCAGACCAAGATCCGCAAAGTCGGCCAGGATCTCCGGCGCCGTGGTGGTGGAATGAATATCGGCGTTGGCTTCGTTCTCGAATTGCCGCGCCAGAAACCAGCCGTGAGTTTCGGCCAGCTCACGCGCCTTGGCCAGCATGCCGCTGCCTTTCTGCGCGGCTGGTGTCAGCACCACTTTCGCTCCCAGGAAACGCATCATCTTGCGCCGCTCTACGCTGAAGTTTTCTGCCATGGTCACGACCAGGGGATACCCCTTGCGGGCACAGACCATGGCCAGACCGATACCGGTGTTGCCACTGGTGGCTTCCACCACTGTCTGGCCCGGCTTCAGATCACCTCGCCGCTCGGCGTCTTCGATCACACCAATGGCCAGACGGTCCTTGACGGAACCCATAGGGTTGAACGCCTCGACTTTCACGTAAAGCTCAACGTGCTCGGGCGCCAGTCGATGAAGCCGAACTACCGGCGTGCGGCCAATGGTCTGGAGAATATCGTCGTAGGTGGCCATGCCTTCCCCCTGATCTGGCTAATGAGTCAATGATACGGCTGCTGATCACACGGGTGCTGTCGCCGCCAAATGCTGCATCTGCTTCGAATGACCGCTAACGACCCAAAGCGGACGTTCGGCGCCAGTTAACTTAATGCTGCGCGGCGAAGGACGACATGGGCTTCAAATCAAAGCAGAAGTTCCAGCCAGGTGCCTGATTCCAATCAACACGTATCAGCTTAAACACCGACTACTTGCCGCGCTTCGCTCGGAGGCGTATTAATTGCGTTAACGACTGACACTGATGACGCAATCTCGACGGTCGTATACACGCACAATTAATTGGGAAGAGCAGTGCCTCGCACTGCAAAGGAGGCCTTATGAAACTGAGGCAACAGGCGCTTATGGGGCTTATTTTTGCCCTGTTAATGGTTTCGCCAGCTCAAGCAGTTCCTCCAACCCTGCCTGCATCTTCTCTGCCTCCCGTGGGCCAAACCGGTACGCCAGGAAGTATGGGTTCTCCCCCTCA
>CAKZWQ010000005.1 GCA_937921935.1 uncultured Gammaproteobacteria bacterium
CATCCTGTCCCGTCCGGTGGACTGGGCAAAGCTTGGACTGCTGATTCTCAACGACGGCCGGCTGGGTGATGAGCAGTTGTTACCGGCCGGCTGGGTGCGCGAAATGGTGCAACCGGCCGCTACCTGGGACGGCTATGGCTATCAGATCTGGCGCGGCGTGCTGGATCAAAGCGGCGGCAACCCCACCCCGCAGACCTGGTGGGCTGCGGAAGGCTTTGCCAGCGACGATGTGGTGCATTTCCTGGGGCATGGTTACCAGCATGTCTGGGTGATTCCCCACCTGGACCTCGTCGTCGTGCGGGCGAATCGTGTCTGGCCCCGGGAGCCTTGGGATCAGACTCGAATTCCCAACATGCTGATCCGGGGTCTTGAGGAAGCGGCGGCAGAGCCTGGTAGCAGCTAGCGCAATCTGCGCCTGGGCCTTAGTCGAAACTCTGGCTCGCTTTTTGTCGGCTGAAGCGCAGTACGTCTGCCCCCGATTCATCCACAAAAAAGAGCAAGTCCGTGAGGGCATCCAGGCGATAGCTGCGCGTGGCTTCCAGGGCGGCGAAAAAATTCTGCTCCTGGTTCATCAGGGATTCCGGACAGGCCATGCGGGTGCTGCCGATGGGGCCAAAGCTCAGATTGCTGTCCACCAGGGTGTATTCACCGAAGTAGCGATTGCAGCCGCCATTGCCTGCGGCCCGCCCTTGCTGGTCGAAACGAATGGTGGATTGGGCTATATCCATGACCCCGCGGCCGCCAATGTCCTCGGCCAGCCACTGGCTGCCGGCCAGGGGCGGAGCAGGCGGTGCTTTCGGTTCACTGGCGCAGCTCATGAGTAAGCAGGCGAGCAGGGGGATAAATCTGTTTTGTATTGTCATGGGCGAATTGTAGTGCCCCGCGTCAGACTTCGCCCGCGATGGGCCGACCGTCCAGGGCGATGCTTTTCACCAGCGCGAAGACTGGCTGCCCGGTGATCAGCCCAAGCTCGCTGGCTGATGCCCGCGTAACCCGGGCACGCAGATGATGGCCATCCATGTCCAGCAAAACTTCCGCGTAGGCTGAGTCGTTCTCGGTATCAACGGAAAGAATTCTCGCCTCGAGCACATTGCGAATACTGGTGCTCTCGGGTCGACGGGTGGCCAGGGCCACATCCCGGGCACGCACGCGCAGGCGCACTTCGCTGCCCACGGCTTGCGTCACAGCCGGGACGCTGATTTGCTGGCTGCCAATGCTCAGCCGGGTGAGGGCAAATTCCGGAATCTGGCCGGCGACGGTGGCGCGCAGCAGCGCGCCAGTGGCGCCGCCACCGGTGAAGTCGGGCAGATCAAGGCGTTCAAGAATGACACTGGTTTCATCCTGCGCTGTCCAGCGGCCGTGGCTCATGAGGATGGTGCGATCCGCAACGCGCGCCACTTCCTCAATGGCATGGGTGACATACAGCACGGGGATGCCAAAGCGTGCCGGCAAGCCTGCGATCTGGTCCAGCAGGCGTGCGCGGCGATCCAGGTCCAGGGCAGCCAGGGGTTCGTCCATCAGTAACAGGCGCGGTCGGGCCAGCAAGGCGCGACCGATGGCGACGCGCTGGGCTTCTCCGCCCGACAGGGATTGCGCCTGTCTTTCCAGCAGGTCCTCCAGTTCTAAAGCTCCGACGACTTCTGCCTGGTCAGGGCCCGGGCGTTCCGGGTTGGCCCGCTTGGCGGCGTAAGCCAGGTTGCCGGCTACGTTCAGATGCGGAAACAGACGCACATCCTGAAACAGCAGGGTCGCGCCGCGCCGCCAGGCCGGCAGATGCCGGGTCGGTTGCTGCCAGGCCTCGCCGGCATAGTGAATGTGTCCGCTTGCGCGGCGCTCCAGGCCCGCGATGATGCGCAGCAAGGTGCGTTTGCCGCTGCCGCTGGGGCCGAGGAGCGCTGTGACGCCGGTCAGTTCCGCCGCCTCGTCAATGCGCAAGTCGAAGTCGCCCAGGCGCAGACGGATTTCTATTTCCAGACGCGCCATCAGCCCACCCTCGGTGCGGCCCGGCGATTCAGGCCGTAGACCAGTAACAGGGTGAGAAAAGAAAAGGCGAGTAACAGGGCCGACCACTGGTGGGCCTGGGCATAGTCCAGTGTCTCGACCTGTTCATAGATGGCGATGGAGATGACCTGGGTGCGGCCAGGAATATTGCCACCCACCATCAGCACCACGCCGAACTCACCCACTGTATGCGCAAAGCCCAGGACTGCTGCCGTCAGAAAACCCCGGGCAGCCAGGGGCGATGCAATGCTAATGAAGGCATCCAGCGGCCTTGCGCCCAGGGTTGCGGCAGCTTCCATGGCCCCCCGACCCTGACCCTGGAAAGCCGTCTGCAAGGGCTGGACCACGAAGGGCAGGGAGTAGAACAGCGAGGCGATCACTAGCCCGCTGAACGAAAAACTGAGGGTGTCGCCCGTGAGCTTTAGCCAGAAGGCGCCCAGGCCCGCCTGGGGGTTGAATAACAGCAGCAGGTAAAAGCCCAGCACCGTGGGCGGCAGCACCAGGGGCAGGGCGGTCAAAGCCTCCACAGCCGGCACCAGCCGGGCGCGGCTGTGAGCCAGCCACCAGGCCAGCGGCGTCCCCACCAGCAGCAGGATCACCGTGGTCACGGTGGCCAGGCGCAGGGTGAGCCAGATGGGCGTCAGGTCCATCAATGCGCGGCCGGCAGAGTATTCAGGAAGTTTTCAATTTCGTTCAGGATCGAACGGCTGTCGCCGACGAACCACCAGTGATCATCACCTTCCAGCAATTTAAAACGGGCGCCTGGAATTCGGGCAGCAATATCCTCGCCGGCCCGGGCCTTGGAGATGAGATCGCCGCGCCGGTGCAGGACCAGTGTAGGTGCCTGGATGTTGGGCAGTACCGGGCGCACATCGATGTCGCGCAAGGCTTCGAGAATGCTGCGTACGCTCGCCGGGGTCGCTGAACTGCGGAGATAGCGCGACCATTCATCGCGTACCTGGGGATTCAGGGCAATGTTGGGAGCGAAAAACTCCAGGGAAGCCGGCTCGCCCCAGGCGCCGATAAATTCATTCAGCCACGCGTCGTATAAGCGGCGGGAACGGGCCCAGGGGTAATCTTTGCTGCGTACGCCTTTGGCAAATGCGCCGTACATGATCACGGCCGCCGTTCGTTCCGGGTGTTCAGCGGCAAACAGGGCGGTGGCGGGCCCGCCCTCCGACACGCCGAAGAGAATCGCTTTCTCTACGTCAGCGGCATCCAGCACGGCCAGCATGTCCGTGACGGTGTTCTGAATGGTGGGCGGATAACCCACGCGCTCGGACAGGCCCATGCCGCGCTTGTCAAAACTGATCAGGCGTCGGGTGGTCGCGAGGCGCTCGTCGAAGCGTGACAGGGGAGCTATGCGGTAGCGCATGTCCAGGTGGGACACGAAGCCGGGCACGAACAGCATGGCTGGTGAACCTTCGCCCAGATAACGCCACGCGATGTGCAGGCCGTCGCTTTGTACGAAATTCACGGGTGAGAGGTCGGCGGGCTCTGCCGCCTGGTCGGAATTAGCGGCAGTTTGAGCATTAAGAAGTCGGGCTACGAAGCGGTAGCCACGTTTCGGGACGGTTTTGATCACCTCTTGCCGATTAGTTTCATCCGCCACGGCTTTTCGGGCTTTCATGATGGTTCGGGACAGGGCAGCTTCCGTCACGATGACACCCGGCCATAGGGTGTCCAGCAGTTCATCATGTCCCACCACCCGGTCACGCTGCTCCAGCAGATATACCAGCAAGTCAAAGGCTTTGGGTTCAATATTGCGCGACTGTCCGCGCACCCGCAGCTCCCTGCGAGCTGTATCCAGTTCACAGTTGCCGAAGCGCCAGTTTTTCTCAGGTTCGGCCATGGTCAGAAAATGGTCATGAAAAGGTCACGGCTGCGTCAGGACCCCTTGTCATTGCAGGAGCACAGTATCTCCACGGGCCAAGCCCCGTTGCCATTGACCTAGGAGGAATCTGAAATGAATGCTGCCACACTTTGTCGAGTCGCCGGATTTTGTTTGGCCCTGGGTCTGACCCTGCCGGCGCAGGCCATGGAGCCCCCCGCCGCCAGTTACCGGGTGGAACTGGCCCGCTGCCTGGCTGCCCTGCGAGGCGATCTGGAGGACGAGCGGACTACCAAGCTGCGCCATACCGTTCGAGGCATAGAAAAGCACGGCATCTGGTTCGAGTTCCAGATCGATTCCGAGGTGTTCCAGGACAACCAGCCAACCGTAACCCGGGCCGTGAAAACCCGGTGCCGGGCGAATCGCCGGGCGGGCGCTGCGCAAATCAGCTAAGCAAAAAAGGGGCCGGTGGCGCCAGGGCGGATAGATGCCCGACGCCACCGGCAAGAACCGGCGCGGGGGGACACGCCGGTGGGGGACTGGTTAATCAGGGCTGTTGGTGTCTGCGCCGTGGCGCGCCTGGTGGCGCTTGCGAGCGCCGGCCCGCATCTCTTCCCGACTCACATAACCATTGTTGTCGCCGTCCAGGCGCGCGAAGCGTTCATTCACATTGGCGTGGCCGTGAGCCGGCAGGCTGCCCATCTCATCAATGGACAACTGACCGTCCCCGTCGCTGTCCAGGTCTTCGAATTTCGGTCGATGTTCCCGCATGCGCTGTCTGGCCTGGCGCATTTCTTCCTGCGTGAGATAGCCGTCGGCATCCGTGTCCAGCCGGGCAAAGCGTTCTTCGGCGCTGCGGCCGCCGCGACTGGGTATCTGCGCCATTTCAGCGGCTGAGAGGCGACCGTCACCGTCCGTATCCCTATCCGCAAATCCCGGGCCGTGGCGATGCTCAGCCCCATGGGCCTGGCTGATCATCAGGCAGGCGAGCAGGGCAAGGTGAAAACAGGTGGCTTTTTGCATGCTTTTCTCCGCTTGAGCGGGCTGCTTTTGCCCGCGTTTCTGGAGACATTAACGCGGCCGGGCCTGGCCGGTTGACAGCCCGACAGGTCAGCTTAAGCGTGCGGGGACTCAGGCGGAGGCGGCGAGCTCTTGCTTGGGCAGCGAGATCTTGTGATCCGTGCTGTAGAGGTAGTCATTGAAGACGTGCTCTGCCGTGAGCAGCTGATAGCTGCCATCGGGTAACTGGTGGCTGGTGTCCTTCAGGCGGTAAACGTAGTGCCCGCAGGTCCACACATTGTGCTTGCTGAAGTGGTAGCAAATGCAGATCTTGTCTGTGACGGGCAGTTTTTTGCCAGCCTCGTCCACCGGGGTGTTGTCCCAGGCAGTGATATAGGGACAGTTACCGGTCTTGTCCAGGGTATAGCCCAAGGGTTCGCACTGGGGCTTGATGTTAGAGCCCAGGGCCGGACTGTTCTTCAGCAGCCGCATCAGGTAACCGGTGGCGGACACGGAGGATACGTCCACCATGTCTTCTGTGGCTTCAAAATAGGCTTGTTTAACTTTCTTGGGCAGACCGCATTCTTCCGTCACTGTAAAGCGGGTAGCAACCTGCACGCCGCCAGCCCCCAGCTGCATCATTTCCACGGCATCGGTGCCGGTGAAAACGCCGCCGGCCGGGATCACTGCGATATCAAGGTTTTCCTCGCGCACAAAGTCGATGATCTCTTTGACGATGTCTTTGAGGTGATACTCCTGCCAGTCTTCGCCGAAGCCCAGGTGGCCGCCGGCCAGGGGGCCTTCCACGATCACATAATCGGGCTTGCGGTCCAGACGCTTGCCGCTACGAAGGAAAATTTTCAGGGCCCGCAGGCTCGACACGATGATGCCGATTTTGACCTCGTGGAAGCGCGGATTGTCCTTCATGAGTTTGAGGCTGCCGTTATGCAGACCAGCCGACAGGGTCACGCCGTCGATGCCGCCATCAAGGGCAGCCTTCAGGCGGGTGCTCAGGGTTTCCGAGGGGGCCCCCATCTGCAGCTTCTCCATCACATTGATGTGGATGGCACCGGGCCCACGCTTTCGCTCCATGGTGTGCGCCACGTAGCGGCGCTGAGCCTCGTAGAGCTGCTCGTAGTCAAAGCGCACGGAGGTTTTGTCAATGCCGTCGCGGCTCGCGCGGTTCTTCAGGGACTTCGCTTTGGTGTATTTGGTCGAGAAATACCGGTCCGAGACGAAGGGCGCCATGGCATCGGAGATGTGGCCAATTCCACCCAGTCGGCACGCCTCCAGGGCGAGCTCAGCGGTGGATATGTCTACACCCATGCCTCCGACCATGATGGGCACATATTCGGAGGAACCAAGGGTTAGACGGAAATCGTCGAGACGGGCGCTCATTGAAGGGTGATTGTATCACGCACTATTGCGTTTCCGGCGCCTCGGCGGGCCTCCTGGGAGCGTTTTCTGGGGGTCCTGACCGGCCGGGACGGCTAATTGACCTGCGCTGAAGGGTCCAGCAGATCGGGTTCCTTACCCAGGCGCAGCTCCATCTCCAGCTCCTGGACCCTGGCCTTGAGCCCGTCATTCTCGCGGCGCAGCTGATCCAGCTGGCTTTCCATGTCCGTGCGCCCGCCAAGATGGTCATGGAGCATGCCCTGGCTGGTCTTGAACTCCTTCTGGGACCTCGCCATGGCGGCTTCCAAGTCCTTGGCGCGCGTGGCGCTCAGGGCCAGTTCTTCGCTGGCTTTTTCGGCGGCCGCCTGTGTGTCCGCCAGTTTTTTTCGCAGCACCTTGCCCTCGGCCAGCAATTCGCGGATCTCGGTATCCCGGGGATCTTCATACTCGGCAATGACCCGCTCGCGGGCCACCTGCCAGCGCGTATAGCGCATGCCTGCGAAAGCCCCTCCAGCACAGGCGGCCAGGGCGAACAGGAACCACAGAATTGACATAAACTGAAGCCCTTCTCCGAGCGGTAACCCAGTCTAGTGAATCCCCCGACGCAGGTCACGGTCGTGGGTCCCGGTATGTGGTGCCTGGCATGGCCGTAAATCCCACTATCCAGTCCTCGGGGACGGCGGCCCCGGCTGTCTTGGTCGTCCGCGAGCCGACCAGACACTTCGGCCAGCGGGCTCGCAGCGCGAATTGTCAGGTGGCGTGAAGGGGCGCCTGATTCAGTAGCTCGCGGGTCGACGCATCGCTATCATCCGGCCGCCATTTTTTGGGGCTATGCCAATGTTCCGGGCTTTCTCAGGTCATGCTGCACTGCTGGCGGGGATTCTTCTGGTCGCTGATAGTCAGGCGGCCGAATTGAAACTGATGGACGAGATCGTCGTCAGTGTGCAGAAGCGCGAACAGACGACGCGCGACGTGCCCCTTTCTGTTTCTGCTTTCGACGGTGAATTTCTGCGGCGCCTGAATGCCAGAGACTTTCGTGACCTGGTGAATCTGACGCCGGGTTTCAACGGCCGAACCGCCGACAGTTTCAGTGACGCACTGGCCATCCGGGGTGTTTCCTCCAACAGTTTTGGTATTGGCGGAGACGGTTCGGTTTCCATTTTCGTGGATGGTGTGTACGAAGGGCGTAACGGTGGCGCCACCATCAGTTTTCTGGATGTGGATCGCAGCGAGGTGGTGCGCGGACCGCAAAATACCTTGTTCGGGCGCGATGCTATCGCCTGAGTTTGGCTATGGGCTGGTCAACACCAGAGTCAGGCCGGCCCAGGCGCGTGTATTCGGTGCTCGTCTGGACTACCGCTTCGGCGATATCGGTTCCTGAACTTCGATACGGAAGCCGGCCGGTGTTTGCAGGCTGATCATTGGGCCCACGCCGTAAATCGTATCCAGTGAACCGTGATCCTGGTAGGCGATTCCGTGCTCATCCAGGTGGCGGCGCAAAGCTGCCAGGTCGGCCACTTGCCAACCGGCATGCAGCGTCCCGGTTGCGGGCGGGCGGGCCCGATCAAAGCGGTCCTCGCCGCCCGTGCGCTGGTACTCGATGACTTCAATACGGCCCATGGGGTCGGCCTCGTCGCCCAGCACGCGAAAATCGATGCCGGCACCGGTCGGCAAGCCCACCATGCGTTCTATCTCCGGCCCGGCCAGCAAATCCTCCGTGATCTGTTCCAGGCCGAGAATGTCGGCGTAGAAACGAGTTTCTGAGTCGGCATCGCCTACCACGATAATCAACGGCCCGATGGCCGCGTAGCCGGCCGGACTGTGCCGGTAATCTGTGTCCAGGATCTCCAGCAGCACGATGTTCGTGAAATCGTGACCGGGCATCTGGACTTCCCGGAAACTTGTGCCGCCGGGCGCCGGCATCTCTGTCCACGGCGCGCGAAATTCATAGCCCGCAGCGAGCATTTCTTCATAACGAGCGGGCAGGTCCCGGGCGTAGACATCGAGATTTTTCGGTAGCCGGTCAAATACCTCGGCCCCGTCGCGCACAGGCGCGCCCGGACGCGCGAATTCCACCAGGTGCAGAGCGCCCGTGCTCAGGCCCGGGGTGCGCACCAGGGCTTGTCGACGGATGCTGTCAGCGGGTAGGTCCCAGAGGCTGGCGAGGGCGGCATCCGGCCCCTCTCGGGTGGCGCTGATTTGCAGGGCGAACTGATCCCGCCAGAGCTGCAGGGCGGCGTCGAGGTCGGCTACCCCGACGGTCACATAGCTGAATGCCCCCAGTCTGGGGGCAGGCTCGGCGTCTTTTTCCAAGGGCAGGGGTTCTCCCTGGCAGGCCGCCAGCAGGGCGGTAACCGTGACCAAGGTCAGGCGAAGCGTCGTCAGCATGGTTCTGCAGCGCTCCACAGGAATGAATGGGCCCTGCAGGACTCGAACCTGCGACCTGGCGATTATGAGTCGCTCGCTCTAACCAACTGAGCTAAGGGCCCCGCAAGACGCGAAGTGTAACCGAGGCGGCTTCAGCCTGGCAGGATGGCAGGGCAGGGCTGCACCTTGCCCCCGCGGGCCAGGTAGTCGTAGCGGCGACTATGGTGCAGTAGTCCGATGGAGTAGCCGCAGATCTGCCCGTTGGTGTTGCAGTCGATCTCGCAGCCTCTTAACTCATCTCCGTCGCGCAGAGCCCGCACGCCCATAACAGTGATGTCTGCCATGGAGGCTGGCAGGCGTGAGGCAAGATCGGCCCGGGCAATGGCTGCAAGTTCTGTCACGGAGGCCCGACTGGCCGATGGCTGGGGCGGCGAGCGCCCTTTGCGACGATGACAGATCTTGGCCGCGGCGCCGGCGACCCGGACGTCGAAGCGGCGGCCGTCGGCTTCGACGATGACCTGGTGGCCCGGCGTAATCACCTGCTGATAAGCCATATCAGGCTCCGGACAGTCGAGACTGGAATCGGCGAAGTTGCGGGCGGCAATACTGATTACTGCGACCTGGGCGACAGGCAATTCCAAGCGCCGGGCTACCGCGGCCCGCGCTCGCTCTTCCGGCGTTATCGGCCCGGCAGCGGGCGGTGGTGGGTCGCCACAGGCCACCACGCCGCCGAGCAGCATCAGGCCGATGACAAGTCGCCAAATGGACATGCAATCACTCTAAACGACAGCAAGGGGCGGGGGTAGGGCGTCCGCAGTCGGCCTGTGCCAGAATGCAGACTCGCACATGGTTACTGGCAGCAGTTCAACAGCGCAGCAGCGGTGCGCAGTAGCCGAGGTACTTGCTCGGCTGCGTGCCGAGTTACAGCGTCTCGACCTCTGGGAGGTCTCGCCCCCGGCCGCCGATCGCCTGGGGAGTGTACAACCCTTTAGCTGGGATACCTTGATGTTCCCGCAGTGGCTGCAGTGGCAGTTCCTGCCGCGTATGTCGGCTGCCCTGGACGGACAGGAACTCTGGCCCAGTGACAGTGCGATTCATCCTTATGCAGAAGAATGTCTGGCCGGCCGTGCCGATGATGTGCGTGAGCTGCTGTTCCTTATCCAGACCCTGGATGAACTGATCTGCGGCGCCGGTGCGGCGCCCATGGTGAGCAGCGGTCGCCACTGAACTCACAGCCTACCGCCGGCGGCAGCGGCGCCTGAGTCGGCCGCTGCTGTGGTTCGTGTGTGCTTCGGTCAGTCTGGCCAGTCTGATTGCCCTGGCCAGTCGCTGGAACTGGGTCGCGGAATTGTTCTCTCACTTTCGGCTTCACTACCTGCTGGCCCAGGGTGTCCTGTTTATTGTTTTCCTGAATACACGTCGCTATCTGTGGCTGCTGGCCACCGTGCTGCTCGCGCTGCCTAACGCCTGGTATGTGATGCCGTACTTGTCGCCCCTGGTCACGACCTCCGCTGTTGCTGCACCTGCGGATGCAGGCCCCCAGATTGTTACGGTGAATCTGAACTTTCGTCTGCGTCCGCCCGCGCAGATCCTCGACTACCTGCAACAGACCCAGGCCGAAGTCCTGGTGCTGTCGGAGTACACGCCGGCCTGGGCCCGGGTGCTGGAGCCGGCCCTGTCAGCCTGGCCCCATCGCCTGACCCGCCCGCGCACTGATGCTTTCGGTCTGGCGGTCTTTTCCCGCCAGCCATTTCTGTCAGCGCAGGAGCTGCCCCTGGGCGCGTCGGGCAGCGAAAACCTGCAGCTGGTTCTGCCCCTGGCAGGTCGTGAGATCGAGTTGTATGCCGTGCATCTGTTTCCGCCCACGTCGCCAGTCCGAGCGGCCGCGCGCAATGAGCAGTTGTCGTCCCTGGCCGCATTGCTCGCCGAGGCACCGCAGCGGCCCCGGCTGGTGACCGGGGACTTCAACCTGTCTCCTTTTTCGCCCTATTTTCCGGCCCTGCTCCAGGCAAGCGGCTTGACGGACGCCCGACGAAAGGAGGGGCTGCACATTACCTGGCCGGCCAGCCCCTTGCCCCTGTGGATCGCGATTGACCACTGTCTGGCAGATCCTGCTGCCGGTGTAAGCCGGGTAAAGACGGGCCCGGACATCGGTTCGGATCATTTCCCCCTGGAGATATCACTTGCGGCAGGCAGCTGATCGGACCATCGTCGCCGACGGCGCCAACCCTTAAGCGGAGCAGCAATCGATGATGGATTTCGTGAGTGAAGTACTGGCCTTGCTGGTCTATCTGTTCGTGTTTGCGGTAGGTCTGGGCGTGCTTGCCTTGCTGGTCGTCTACGTCGTGGACGTCACGCAGACTGAGCACGCCATCCGGCGAAATTATCCGGTCATCGGCCGCTTTCGTTATGTGTTCGAGGAAATCGGTGAATTCTTCCGTCAGTACTTTTTTGCCATGGACCGTGAGGAAATGCCCTTTAACCGGGCAGAGCGTTCCTGGGCCTATCGGGCGGCCAAGGGTATAGACAACACCGTGGCGTTTGGCTCTACCCATGATCTGAAGCGCACCGGGACGGTGGTCTTCGTCAATACCCCGTGGCCTACCCTTGATCAGGATGCGGTGTCGACGGCGCCTGTCACTATTGGCCCTGACTGCAAGACGGCTTACACCACGGACCGGGTATTTCATATTTCGGCCATGAGCTTCGGCGCTATTTCCAGGCCCGCCGTGCTGGCCCTGTCCCGCGGCGCAAAAATGGCTGGTTGCTGGCTGAATACGGGGGAGGGCGGCTTGTCCGACTATCACCTGGAAGGCGGTGGCGACATCGTCTACCAGATCGGCACCGCCAAGTACGGGGTGCGCACGCCGGATGGCCAGCTGGACCCGGAGCGCCTGCGGGCCGTGGCCGCGCACGAGCAGGTTCGTATGTTCGAACTCAAGCTCAGCCAGGGGGCCAAGCCCGGCAAGGGCGGGATTCTGCCCGGAGCCAAGGTGACTGAAAAAATTGCTGCTATCCGTGGCATCCCGGTCGGGGAAGATTCCATCAGTCCGAACCGGCATCCGGATATTGGCTCGGCGAATGACTTGCTCGACATGATTGCCCGGGTGCGCGAGGTCACCGGTAAACCCGTCGGTTTCAAATCCGTGATGGGCGCTTTCGGCTGGTTGGAAGACCTGCTCTGGGAGGCGCGCTCGCGGGGCACCGAGTACACACCGGACTTTATTACGGTGGATTCCGGCGATGGCGGGACAGGGGCCGCGCCCATGACCTTGATGGACAGTGTCGGTTTGCCCGTGCGCGAGAGTCTGCCCCTGGTTGTCGATGCCCTGCACAAGAGCGGCCTGCGTGATCGGGTTCGGGTGATCGCCAGTGGCAAGCTTATCAATCCGGAAGGCGTGGCCTGGGCCTTGTGCGCAGGCGCGGACTTTGTGGTGTCAGCGCGCGGCTTTATGTTTGCCCTGGGCTGTATCCAGGCCATGAAGTGCAATCAGAATACCTGTCCCACGGGAATTACCACCCACGACAAGAAACTGCAGCGCGGTCTGGATCCCACCATCAAGGCTAACCGGGTCATGCACTATCAGCAGAACATGGAGAAAGAGGTGGGCGTCATCGCCCATTCCTGCGGCGTGCGGGAGCCCAGGCGACTGCGCCGTAATCATTGCCGAATTGTTTTGCCCAATGGCCGGACCCAGCCGCTGGACGAGATTTTCCCCTATCGGCAAGCGCCGCCCGCAGCCTGAGGCCGCGGGCGGGGCTATCGATCTTCGCTCAGTCTTCGATCAGGAAGCTGCGCAGCTGGTCGCTGCGTGAGGGGTGACGCAGTTTTCTTAGCGCCTTCGCTTCGATCTGGCGAATGCGTTCCCGGGTGACATCAAACTGCTTGCCCACTTCCTCGAGGGTGTGGTCGGTGTTCATGTCGATGCCGAAGCGCATCCGCAGCACCTTGGCCTCGCGAGGCGTCAGGCCAGCCAGCACATTGTGGGTGGTTTCTTTCAGACCCTCGGTTGTGGCCGAGTCCACCGGCGACAGCACGGTGGCATCCTCGATGAAATCCCCCAGGTGTGAATCTTCATCATCACCAATGGGTGTTTCCATGGAGATGGGTTCCTTGGCGATCTTCAGCACCTTGCGGACCTTGTCCTCAGGCATTTCCATCCGGATAGCCAGTTCTTCCGGCAAGGGTTCGCGGCCCATCTCCTGAAGCATTTGTCGCGAAACGCGATTCAGCTTGTTGATGGTTTCAATCATGTGCACCGGGATACGGATGGTCCGGGCCTGGTCGGCGATTGACCGGGTAATTGCCTGCCGGATCCACCAGGTCGCATAGGTGGAGAACTTGTAGCCCCGGCGATACTCAAATTTGTCCACGGCTTTCATCAGGCCGATGTTGCCTTCCTGAATAAGATCCAGGAATTGCAGGCCTCGATTGGTGTACTTCTTCGCGATGGAAATCACCAGCCGCAGATTGGCTTCCACCATCTCTTTCTTCGCGCGCCGGGCCTTGGCTTCACCCAGGGACATCTGGCGATTAATTTCCTTGATTTCAGCGATGGACAGGTAGGTCATCTCTTCGATGTTCGTGAGCTTGCGCTGATTTCGCTGAATCTCTTCTTTGAGCTTGGCCAGCTTGGCCGAGTACTTGCGCTTTGCGCGAATGTGCTTGTCGACCCAGCGCTCATTGGTTTCATTGCGGGGGAAACTGCCAAGGAAATCCTTGCGGGGCATGCCGGCTTCACGCACACATATCTGCATGATGCGGCGCTCGGCGAAACGCAGTTCGGCCACCGTGGCGCGCAGGCTCAGGACCAGCACGTCAAAGAGCTTGGGTGCGAGTTTGATTTCCATCACTTCTGCGGTCAGTCGGTCCCGGGCTCGCTGCACCTTGGTATCAGAGGTGCCGTCCTTGATGATGGAGTTCACGATGCGCTTGTGGCGCCGGAAGATAGAAGCCATGCGAGCGGCGGCTTCCTCGGGATCCGGCCCGGTGTCGACTTCTTCTTCGTCGTCGTCTGATTTGGCGCTTGCCGGCACAACTTCTTCAGGTTCGTTCGGATCAACGAAGCCAACGAGAATTTCCTGCAGGCGGCCCTGGCCGGCTTTTACCGGTGCATAGGCTTCTTCCAGTACATCCATGGTCGGCGGGAAGTACGACAAGGCGTTCTTGACCTGGTTGAGGCCTTCTTCAATGCGCTTGGCGATGCGAATTTCGCCTTCGCGAGTGAGCAGTTCAACGGTGCCCATCTCGCGCATATACATGCGCACCGGGTCGGTAGTACGACCGAATTCTGCGTCTACGCTTGCCAGGGCAGCGGCAGCTTCTTCAGTTGCGTCGTCGTCGCTGACAGCCGCGTCAGACAGTTGGGTGGTATCGACATCGGCCGCCTTTTCATAGACCGTAATGCCCATGTCGTTAATCATGTTGACGATGTCTTCGATCTGTTCCGGATCGACGATGTCGTTAGGCAGGTGATCGTTCACCTCGCCATAAGTGAGGTAGCCTTGCTCTTTACCGCGGGCGATCAACACCTTCAGTTGAGACTGCTGTTCGCTGCTGGGTTTCTTTGGCTCGTCGCTCACCCGGTGGACCTCAATTGTTTGCGTAAAAAAACGCGTTATTCTACACCAATGGCTGGCAGATCAATGCCTTAAATGCGCCAATTGGACATAATCCAGTGCCTTAATCTTCGCTGCGCCGGATGCCCCGCAGCTCTTCACGTTCAGCTTCGCTCAGGGGCCCGGCAGCGGCTTTCTCGACCAGTTCCGCCAGGCGCTGGTCGCGGCCGCGGGCCATGATCCGGGCCAGGCAGTCCGCAAACTCCCGGGCCGCCGGCTCCGCCTCCAGCAACAGTTCCTCCGTCAGCAGCTGCTGCAGGTGGGGTCCCTCGGGACGTTCCCTGAATCGCTCCAGCAGGCCCGCGCAGCTCAAATCCGGCTGGGCCCGCAACATACGCAGTATTTCGGCCAGCAGGGGTGCGCCGCGCTGGGATTCTTCGGCCAGACCCGTCGGCACGCTCACGCTGCCGGCCACGGCCGGGTAGTTCAGCACAATCTGGATCGCCCGCCGCACCAGGCTGGGTCGATTGCCGCCGCGACCCATGGGGCGACGGGGGCGGGGGCCTGGCGTCGCTGGCTGGGCTGCGGCGCCAGCCACCAGGGAACTTAAGCGTTGCGCCGGCAACTGCAGTTCTCCGGCCAGGCGATCAGTGAGTAAATCACGATAGATGCCCTCGGGCACCACGGCCAGCAAGGGTTTAGCGAGTTCTGCCAGGCGTGCCAAGCCCTCTGTCGTGGTGATGTCTGCCTGATTTTTCAATGCCTGTAACAGATAGTCTGACAAGGGCAGGGCCTCCTCAAGCCGGGCCCCAAGGCCTGCCGCCCCTTCCCGGCGAACCAGGGAGTCTGGGTCATCGCCGTCGGGCAGGAACAGGAAGCGGACCTGCCGCCCCTCACGCATCTCCGGCAGGGTGTTTTGCAGCGCCCGCCAGGCTGCTTCTCGTCCGGCCCGGTCACCGTCAAAACAAAAAACGACTTCCTGGGTGGCCCGGAACAGGCGTTTGAGGTGCTCGGCCGTGGTGGCGGTGCCCAGGGTCGCAACCGCATTGTGTACGCCGGACTCGGCCAGGCTAACGACATCCATGTAGCCCTCCACCACCAGTATCCGGTCCAGGCGTCGCGAGGCCCGGCGTGCATCGAACAGGCCGTAAAGCTCACGCCCTTTATGAAAAACGGCGGTTTCGGGGGAATTCAGATACTTGGGTTCGCCCTCGCCCATGACGCGCCCGCCAAAGGCCACCGTGCGACCTCGCGCATCGCGAATGGGAAACATGATGCGATCACGAAAGCGGTCGTAAAAGCCGCCACTTTCCCGGGTTGCGATGAGTCCGGCTGACTGCAGTTCGCGTCGGGTGGTCTCCGAATCTCCCAGGGCGCGCAGCAGGAAGTCCCAGCCGGCCGGGGCATAGCCGATACCAAAGTCTCGTGCGGTTTCGCCTGCTACGCCCCGCTGTTTCAGATATGCCACGGCATCGGGATGCTCGCGCAGGGCCTGCTGATAAAGCTTGGCGGCGCTGCTGAGGATTTCGAATACCGGGGCCACGGGTGAATGGCTGGCGCCGCTGTCTTCGCGCGGCACCTCAAGGCCCAGATGTTGCGCCAGCTCTTCGATCGCATCGACGAACTCCAGGCGATCGAACTCCATCAGGAAACCCAGGGCCGTCCCGTGCGCGCCACAGCCGAAGCAGTGATAGAAGCCCTTGTCCGGGCTGACAGTGAACGACGGGGTCTTCTCTGAGTGGAAAGGGCAGCAGGCTTTGTACTCACGCCCGGCCTTTTTGAGTTGCACGCGCATACCCACCACCTCGGCAATATCTGCACGGGCGACGAGTTCGTCTATGAAGTCCTGGGGTATCCGGCCAGCCACTGCGTTCTTGTTATCCGTGCCGCTCGATGCAGCACTTTTCATCAGTCTAGCATCGCGCTGCCGCGCAGGGTGGGGCCTAGCCGAGGAGCCGTGTCTTGACGAGTTGACTGACCTGCGCCATGTCGGCCCGCCCCTGCACCTTGGCGCGCAGCGCATTCATGACTTTGCCCATGTCCTTGGGGCTGCTGGCACCGGTTTCGGCCAGGGTATCGATAATCAGCTGCTCCAGGGTTTCATCATCCAGGGGCTCGGGCAGGTAAGCTCGGAGCATGTCGGCTTCCTGCAGTTCCTTCTCGGCGAGTTCCGGTCGCTTGGCATTGGTGTATTGCTCCGCCGATTCGCGCCGTTGCTTGACGAGTTTCTCAACGATGCGCAGGGCGTCGGACTCGCTGATGTCGGTGCGCGAATCAACCTCGTGCTGCTGGATGGCGGCCAGCAGCATGCGCAGGGTTTGCACCTGTTGTTTGAGCCCGGCGCGAAGCGCCGTCTTAACGTCTTCCTGGAGTTGTTCTTTCAGGGCCATGACTGGCCAGAGACATGCGCTAGTAGAGGCGCCGGCGCAGGTTGGTGTCGCGGGCGACCCGCTTAGCCTGCCGTTTTACGGCGGCGGCCTTCTTGCGCTTGCGTTCCTGGGTAGGCTTCTCGTAGAACTCCCGACGACGGACTTCCGTCAGGACGCCGGCTTTTTCGCAGGAGCGCTTGAAACGCCGCAGGGCGGCGTCAAAATTCTCGTTCTCTTTTACGCGAACGCTAGGCAATGTGTATTTCCTCGGAACCAAAAAACCGGCCTGAGCGCCGGATGGGCCGCGAAATATAGCCGCTGAAACATGGAATTGCAAAAAAACCTGAGCAAATCGACGGGCCCGGTCCTGGGGATCGAATCCAGCTGTGATGAGACGGCGGCCGCTGTCTATGACCCGGAGCGGGGCCTGCTGGCCCATGCCGTTTACAGCCAGATAGAGCTGCACGCGCCCTATGGCGGGGTCGTGCCGGAGCTGGCATCACGGGATCACTTGCGGCGTCTGCTGCCGTTGACAGAAAAGGTCCTGGCCGAGGCCGGCCTGTCGGGGCCTGAGCTCGGTGCCGTGGCTTATACCGCCGGCCCGGGCCTGATCGGTGCGCTGCTGGTGGGGGCGACCACCGGCATGGGGCTGGCCATGGCCTGGGGTATACCGGCCCTGGGTATTCATCATATGGAGGCCCATTTGCTGGCACCCTTGCTGGAGTCAGACCCGCCGGAGTTTCCCTTCGTCGCCCTGCTGGTTTCCGGCGGCCATACCCTGCTGGTGGATGTCCGTTCCTTTGGCGTCTACGAGGTTCTGGGTCAGACCCTGGATGATGCGGCCGGTGAGGCCTTCGACAAGACGGCCAAGCTGCTCGATCTGCCCTATCCAGGCGGCCCGGCCCTGGCCCGGCTGGCTGAAGCTGGCGATCCTCAGCGTTTCCGTCTGCCGCGGCCCATGCTCAAGCGTCCGGGGCTGGACTTCAGTTTCAGCGGCCTGAAGACGGCCGTTATGCTGCAGGTGCGCGAACTGGAGAAACAGGGTGGGCCGGGGGAGGTGGACCGGGCTGACCTGGCCGCTTCGTTTCAGGCGGCGGTGGTCGACACCCTGGTGGCCAAGAGCCTGCGGGCCATCGAGCAGACCGGCCACCAGCGCCTGATTATTGCGGGCGGGGTTGGCGCTAATCAGTCGCTGCGAGAGCAGTTGCATCTGGCCTTGGATGCCCGCGGCGCGCGCGTCTACTATCCTCGCAGCGCATTTTGCACGGACAATGCCGCCATGGTGGCCCTGACGGGTGCCCTGCGGCTGGCTGCCGGTGCCACGCCAAGCCTGTCAGTAGAGGCCAGGCCGCGCTGGGAACTGGGCGCCCTCGGTTAAAGACCCGGGTTAAAGGAAGCTATTTGGATACGATTTTTCTTAAGGACCTGCGGATTCCGGCTGTGGTCGGTATCTGGGACTGGGAGCGCGCGGTGCCCCAGGTGATCAGTATCGACCTGGAAATGGCCGGTGACGTGGCCGCTGCCGCGGCCAAAGATCATATCGATGCCACGCTGGACTATAAGGCTGTCACCAAGCGGGTCATCGCCTTCGTGGAGGCCTCGCGCTTTCAGCTCATAGAAACCATGGCCGAAGAGATTGCCAAGATCATCCGCGGCGAATTCGACGTGACCTGGGTCAAAGTGACCATCCACAAGCCTTATGCCATACGCGGCTCCCGCGACGTGGGAATTCAGATCGAACGCGGCAGTCGTTGATGAGCACCGCGCCTGTCGATGTTTACGTCAGCGCCGGCAGCAACATACAGCCCGAGGAAAATCTGCAACTGGCGGCCCGGGAACTGACCCGGCGTTTCGGCAGCCTGCGCGTATCCCCCGTCTATGAAACAGCTGCTGTGGGCTTCAGCGGGGATGCATTTCTGAACTGTGTGTTCGCCTTTGTCAGCGAGCTGCCGCCGGTCGCGGTGGTGGCAGTCCTGGAGGAGTTGCACGAACTGGCGGGTCGCGTGCGGGGCGCCGGGTCCTTTTCTCCCCGGACCCTTGATCTGGATCTGTTGCTTTACGGCGACCTGATCATGCCTGAGCGACCGGTGCGAGTGCCCCGTGATGACATCACGCAGTACGCCTTTGTGCTGCGTCCCCTGGCCGATCTGGCGCCGGCTCTTCGCCATCCGGTGCTGGGCGTGACCATCGCTCAATTATGGGCTGAATTTCCCGGGCGGGATGAGCCTATGGAGCGCGTCATGCTGCCCCTGGACAAGGCAGTCTGAGTTACCAGCCGATGCTGCGGCCGCCGTCCACCGCGATGATCTGGCCGGTCACGTAGTGTGCGTCGCGGACCAGGTAGAGCACACAGTCGGCTATGTCCTGGGGCTCGCCGGCCCGTCGCAATGGTATTTGTTTCAGGATGCTGTCCCGGGTCTTGTCCGTCATGCCATCCTCCGGCCAGAGAATCGCGCCCGGGGAAACGCCATTAACGCGCACCGCCGGGGCCAGGTCCCGCGCCAGGGTGCGGGTCAACATGGCCAGCGCTGCTTTGGCCGGACCATAAATGGTGTGATGTTTGAGGGGCCGCGTGGAATGAATGTCGACAATATTCACGATGCAGCCGCTGTTGGCTGCCAGTTGCGGTGCGGCGGCCTTGCTCAGAAACAGGGGCGCCTTGAGATTGGTCCCCATCAGGTCTTCCCAGTGATCCGCGGTAATGTCTTCCAGGGGCGTGGGATAAAAAGTCGACGCGTTATTGACCAGGATATCCAGCCGGCCCGTTTGCTCGAGAGTTGCGCTGACGATTCCGTCGAGATCTTCGGCAACCAGCAGGTCACCGCGCACGATGATGGCCGAGTCAGCGCGCAGGCTGTTGAGTTCGGCTGCCAGGTTTTCAGCCGGCTCTGCCGAACCGCGATAGTGGATGGCCACGCCCGCGCCCGCGCTATGGAGCGTGCGCGCGATGGTGGCACCGATGCGCTTGCCGGCGCCGGTGATCAGGGCCCAGCGGCCCGCGAGTGTGTGTTGAGCTGTTTCCATTGGGTGCGATCTGAGCCTGCGTCGCGAAGGCCGGTACGATAACCGCCCAGCGAAGCCAATGCATCATGCCTTCATCATTTGATTTACCCGAGCCTGGCCCTCAGGCACAGGCTGCAAGCCGTTCCCTCAGCGAGCTGATTCGCCGCCGCGTGGTCGCAGCCGGCGGGTGGTTAAGTTTCGCCGACTATATGGAGCTGGCTCTTTACGCCCCGGGGCTGGGTTATTACAGCGGCGGCGCCCGGGTTTTCGGTGCTGCGGGCGATTTCGTGACCGCGCCGGAACTCAACGCCGATTTCGCGCAGGCGGTGGCGCGCGCGGTTGCCCCGGTACTGCGTGACGGCGACACCATCCTGGAGCTGGGTGCCGGTACCGGTGAACTGGCTGCCGACCTGCTCACTGCCTTGCGGGAAATGCGCGGGCCTGCAGTGCACTATCAAATCCTCGAGCGCAGCGGTGAGTTGCGCGACCGCCAGGCCCGTCGCCTCGGTGATTTCGATGTGCAGTGGCTCGATGCCCTGCCTGCGCCGGGCTTATGCGGCGTCATCCTGGCCAATGAAGTGCTGGATGCCTTGCCGGTCACCTGTTTCCAGTCCACGGCTGCCGGTGTGGCTGAACGGGGTGTGACCGCGGGGAAGGGTGGCCTGGAGTGGGCGCTGCGGCCGGCGGATGCCGCGGTGCGCGAGCAAGTCAGTCGCTGCCAGGCCAGCGCGGGCTCGCCGTGGCCGGCAGATTACCGCTCCGAGTTCTGTCCGTCTGCGGCCGCCTGGGTGCGGAGTCTGGCCGAGGTCCTGGAGCGCGGGCTGCTGCTGTTTTTCGACTATGGCCTGCCGGCGCGCGAGTACTACCATCCCGATCGCCGCGACGGGAGCCTGCTTTGTCACTATCGGCAGCGGGCCCATGAGAACCCTTTTTTCTGGCCAGGCTTGCAGGACATCACGGCCTGGGTCGACTTCACGGCCGTCGCCGCGGCGGGCATCGACGCCGGTCTTCAGCTGACGGCCTATACAACCCAGGCGCACTTTCTGCTGGCCAATGGCGTGCTGGACGGACCGCCTGATGCAGACCCTCTGCAACAGGCCAGGCGGGCATCGGCTTTACGCCAACTGCTGCTGCCCGGTGAGATGGGCGAGAAGTTCAAATTGCTGGCCCTGGGGCGGGATCTGGCGCCGGAGCCGCTGGCGGTGGGCCGTGATCTGCGACATCGTTTGTAGCTAGGCAGGCGATGCTTCGGTTAGGGTTGCCGCCGGCAAAGGTGCGGAGTTCGCGTGGATAGTTTGCAAGCCATCATTCTGGCGCTGGTTCAGGGGCTGACGGAATTCCTGCCCGTATCCAGCTCCGCGCACCTGATTCTCGTGCCGCGTCTGCTGGGCTGGCCTGATCAGGGCCTGGCCTTTGATGTGGCTGTGCATCTGGGCACGCTGATGGCGGTAGTTTTCTATTTTCGGCACGAGCTGATCACCATTATTAGTGCGTGGACTCTCTCCCTTGCCCGCCGGGAGCATGATGCCCGGGCAGCACAGCTTGGCTGGACCTTGGTGGCCGCGACGCTGCCGTTGATTGCCGCCGGTTTCCTGCTGGAAGAACTTATCTCTACAAGCCTGCGTTCGCCCCTGGTGATCGCGGCTGCCACGGCTTTATTCGGTGTGCTGCTGTGGGTTGCTGATCGGCGGCCTGATCAGGTTGCCCGGCTCACCGCCGTCGGCTTTAAAGCGGGCCTGTTGATTGGCGTAGCCCAGGTATTCGCTCTGATACCCGGTACCTCGCGTTCCGGTGTCACCATGACGGCCGGGCTAGCCCTTGGTCTGGACCGCGAGACTGCTGCCCGGTTTTCTTTCCTGCTGTCGATTCCGGCGATTGCCGGCGCCGCGGTCCTGGAGCTGGTTGAACTGGCCCAGAGCAGTGGGCCTGTCCCCTGGTCAGAGATTGCGCTGGGTCTGGTGGTGGCGGCTATCAGCGCGTGGCTGTGTATCCGGGTGTTCCTTGCCGCGATTGAGAAAATCGGCATGTTGCCCTTCGTGTTTTATCGCCTGGCCCTGGCCGTGGTGATCGTGCTGCTTTTTATCTGATTGTTTGAGGTCCTTAGCTGAGCCAAGCGCGTCGATGGCGTGGCTTGCAACTTAGTCGCCCAGGGCGGCAATGGCGGCGCAACGGGCTTCCCGTAGCGCGTCACCCACGGCCGGGCCTGCCAGGTTTTTGTTTGGCAGGTGTTCAACCCGCACCGCCGCTGCCGCCGCACGGGCGCGCCGCAAGCGCTCTGCCTGGGGATAGGGCCGCTCCTCAAAGCCTGTCCGGCCCCGGGCATCTGCTTCGCAGGCCAGCAGAAACTCGGCAAACATCTCGGGGCGTCGCAAGGCGTCCACGCCCTCCAGAAGTTTCAGGGTCGTGGCGGGGCGCAGTTCCGCAGCCCGGTGGCACAGGGTGTGATAACAGGCGACATGCTCGGCCAGTTCGCGATAGCGCCGGGGCACACCCAGGCGCTTGGAAACCAGCCGCACCAGTTCCAGACTGCGCCGCTCGTGATCAGGATGACTGGGCCAATGCGCCTGCGCCGTGGTGCCTTTGCCCAGATCGTGCATCAGCACGGCGAAGCGCACCTGGCGGCTGGTGCCCATGCGCGCAGCCTGCTGCAGGGCCAGCATCACGTGCACGCCGGTATCTACCTCAGGGTGGTGTTTCGGGGGCTGGGGTACACCGTACAAGGCTTCGAGTTCCGGATAGAGCACTGCCAGGGCGCCGCAGTCGCGCAGTACCGCAAAGAATACTTCGGGATGCTCGCTGCCCAGGGCCCGGTCTGTTTCTTTCCAGACGCGCTCCGCTACCAGGGCTGAGGTTTCCCCGGCCGCTACCATGGCGCTGAGTAGTTCGCGCGTTTCATCCGCGATGCGAAAGTTGAATGGGCGAAAGCGGGCCGCAAAACGAGCCACGCGCAGGATGCGCACGGGATCTTCCCGGAATGCATCGGAAACATGTCGCAGCACGCGGTCGGCAATGTCGCGCTGACCGCCGTAAGGGTCGATCAGCTGGCCATCCTCAGCTTCGGCAATCGCGTTAATGGTGAGATCCCGGCGCTGCAGATCCTCTTCCAGAGTCACCGTTGGGTCGGCGCAGACCTCGAAACCCAGGTAGCCCGGACCTGTCTTGCGCTCCGTGCGCGCCAGGGCGTATTCCTCGCCGGTATCCGGGTGCAGGAATACCGGAAAGCTGCGACCGACACGCCGATAGCCGGCCGCTTCCAGTTCGGCCGGGGTGGCGCCCACCACGACCCAGTCCCGCTCGGCTGTCATTTCTCCGAGCAGACGGTCGCGAACGGCACCACCAACGAGATAAGTCTGCATGGCTTCATTCTAGTGAATCCCGCTTGGCCGCGAAGCGCCTTCCTGTAACCATGGCCGGCATGCGTCGGCGTTTATGGCAACTGGCCCTGTTAGTTCTTGGCTGCTGGACTCTGTCCGGCTGCGGTCTGGGCTATTACTGGCAGGCTGCCCGGGGACACCTGGAGCTCATGGATCAGCGCGAACCGGTTGCGCAAGTGGTCGCTGATCCCGCTACACCAGCCAGTACCCGCGATCAGCTTGAATACGCGCAGGCGGCTCTGGCCTTTGCCCACAGCGAGCTGGGCTTGCCCGACAACGGCAGTTACCAGCAGTACGCCGCTATCGACCGGGACGCGGTGGTCTGGAATGTAGTGGCGGCGCCGGCCTTTTCCCTGGAGCCGCGCGTGTGGTGTTTTCCCGTGGCGGGTTGCGTGAGCTACCGCGGCTATTTCAAACAGGCCGCGGCCGAGGATTTTGCCCGCGGATTGCGCGAGCGTGGTGACGACATCTATGTGGGCGGGGTGAGAGCCTATTCCACCCTGGGCCGCTTCGCTGATCCTCTGACCAGCCCCATGCTGACATTGGCGGACTATCGACTGGCCGGACTCCTGTTTCATGAGCTGGCCCATCAGCAGGTCTATTTGCCGGGGGATACCGTCTTCAACGAGTCCTTTGCCAGTGCCGTGGAACAGGCCGGCATGCGGCGCTGGCTGACAGCCCGCGAGGAGACGGCCGCGCGCTGCGATTATGAGCGCTGGCTGAGCCGTCGGGACAAGGTGCGGCAAATTCTGGCGCGCAGCCGGGCCAGGCTGTCAGCCCTGTATCTGGACAGCGCTGAGCCTGCGGTGACCAGGCAAGCCAAGGCTGCGGCGCTGCAGTCTCTGCGGGATGACTATCAGGCCTTGCGTGACCAGTGGCCCGGGCCGCCCTATTTCGATGGCTGGTTCGGCGCCGGGCTGAATAACGCGAGCCTGGCGGCACTGGCGGCGTATGATCAGTGGGTGCCGTCATTTTTCGCTTTGCTCAAGCGCCATGACGGTGAGCTGCCGGCTTTCTATGCGGCTGTCCAGGTACTGGCTGATGCGGATGCCCAGGTGCGCGAGGCAGAGCTTGCCGCCCTGGCCCGGGATCAGATCAGTCAGCCGGCACCGCTGGATAATTGCGCGACGAAGCAGGCGGCAAGCCAAGACAAGCCGCCAGGTTGAGCTCAAGGGAGCGCGGCCGAATACCGAGCTCCGCGCAGCCGTTGCTGCGGCAGATACTGGGTACGCTCAGGGACCGGTAGTTGTCCAGGGTGAAAAGCTTGCCCGGCAAGCGTTCCAGTATTCGCGCCTGCAGCCTTGCCAGGCTATCCGGCAGGCCAATGATCAGGCGTTTCTTTCCCGTGACCTCGCTGATCATCTGCACCAGTTCCCTCAGGCTGTAGGCTTCCGGCCCGCAAATTTCGAAGGTTCGGCCATCGGTGGCCGGGTCATCCAGGGCTTTGGCCACCGCCAGGGCGACGTCATCCACATGCACCGGGGCAAAGCGAGCATCGGGACAGGCCAGGGGCATGGCCAGGGGCATAAGGCCCAGCAAGTCGGCAAAGCGATTCAAAAACGAATCACCGGGGCCGAAGATCACCGACGGCTGCAGAATGGTCCAGCGGAGTTTTTCGGCGTCGGCAATATGCTGTTCAGCCACGCCCTTTGACCGCAGGTAATGGCTGGGGCCCTGTTTGGCATCAGCCTTTAGCCCGCTGATCTGAACCAGTTTGTCTACCTTAGCTGCTTCGCAGGCAGTGACAAGTTTACGGGCCAGTTCCGCGTGAGCGTGCATGAAGCCCTGACCGTCAAACCCGCTTTCGTTGAGAATGCCCACGAGGTTCACGGCAGCATCGCAGCCGTTTAGCAGTTGCGCCAGGGTAGCCGGGTCATGCACGTCAGCGCTCAACAGGCGCGCATCAGGCAGCACCTTGAGGTGCCGTGCCCGCTCTGGATGGCGCGTTGGCAGGCGCAGTTGATACCCGGCGGCAGCCAGATGGGCCGCCACCCGCGAACCGACGAAGCCGGTCCCGCCCAGCACGCAAAGGGTGCGGGCGGACCGGTTTAGGGCTGCCTCAGGCATGGCCCGTTTTGTCAGCGGACCTGCAGCAAGAGGTTTCTGCTGCCACGCCGGATACCCACGATCAGCACGTCCTGACCATCCGCGCGTGTCTTGAGCTCCTCGGTGGACCGCACGCGCACGCGATTGACTGTGACGATCAGATCGCCTTCCTCAAGCCCGCGCATCGCCGCCGGGCTGCCCGGCTGCACGCCATCTATGCGCACGCCGCCATTGCCCAGTCCGGGGATTTCCTCGCTGAAATCGACGATTTCCGCCCCGGCCAGGGCCGGATGAATGTCTTCAGCAGAAATTTGCACGGTGGAGCTCAGCTCGGTGAGAGTCGCGGTGAAGCGTTTGCTATTGCCGTCGCGCAGTGCCTCGACCTTGACCTGATCGCCGCTGCGTCGCAGGCCGATGGTCGTGCGCAAATCGTTGGCACTGCCAATGGTCTCGCCATCGACCTTGGTGATGACATCACCGGCCTGGATGCCGGCAGCTTCTGCAGCGGAGTCGACCGTAACTTCTTCCACCAGGGCGCCTTCCACATCTGCATCCATGCCATAGGCTTCGGCCGTGTCGGCATTAAAATCACTGATGCGAACACCCAGCAGTCCACGCCGTACCTCACCGAATTCAATGAGCTGGGCCATGATGGATTTGGCAATGTTGACTGGAATGGCGAAACCGATGCCGATGTTGCCGCCGCTATTACTGAAAATGGCGGAGTTCACGCCGATGAGTTCGCCACTCAGGTTAACCAGTGCACCGCCCGAGTTGCCCGGGTTGATGGAAGCGTCGGTCTGAATGAAATCCTCGTAGCCGTCACGGCTGATGCCCTGCCTGCCCAGGGCACTGACGATGCCCGATGTCACTGTGTGCTGCAGGCCGAAGGGATTACCAATGGCCAGCACGAAATCACCTACCTGAAGGCGTTCCGAATTGCCCAGGGCCATGGACGTCAGATTCTTGGTTTCGGTAACCTGCAGGACCGCGATATCGGTGCCTGGATCCGAGCCGATGATGGTGGCCTCCAGGACCCGGTCATCGATCAGCGTAACTTCGATCTTGTCTGCGTTCTCCACTACATGGTGATTGGTGATGATGTAGCCCTTCGCCGCATCAATGATGACGCCGGAGCCGGCACTGCGGACCGGGCGTTGCTGGCGTTGCTCAGGCACACCAAAAAAGCGGCGGAAGAAGGGATCCTGCATGAGCGGGTTGGGCTGCGCCTCGCGCGTACCCTGGGTCGCGATATTGACCACCGCGGGGGACACTTCGCTGACCAGCGGGGCCAGGCTGGGGACGTCCTGGTCGCCGACCTTCAGGGGTAAGGCCGCCCAACTGGCTGCTGCCAGCAGACCGGTGATGGCGAAAACGGCGCAGTGTGAGAAACGTAGCTTCGTCATTGTTAAAGGCTTCCCAAAAAATTGATTCGTTGAGGCCGAGAATCATAGCGGTTCAGCGGCAGTGCGGGGGTTCGGACCGTGGCCTGAAGATTCAGTTCCCGGTTAACGGCATTTCCTGATGCCGGCTGGTCCGGGCCTGGCCATGGCGCACCGGACACGGGGATTAGCTGTGGAAAAACTGGGGTTAACCGGGGGGTAGCCTGAACACAAGATGTAGTGGTCAGAGGAGGGGTCGACCGCAGGGCAGTCAGCCAAATATTTTTTGCTGACAATTGGCGAAAGTATTCATAAGCTTTTGTTTATAAAGAATTAATAGCTAAAGCGGCAGACCCGGGAAGTCCTTGACAGAAAATTCCCGGAAGCATAATCTAGCTGGCGTTGGCACAAGATCTTGTGCCAGCCATTTTCAACAGACAGCCGTATCGGCCACGGGTCCCGAGGGGAACACTCGAGGTCGCAGGGAACGATTGTCTGCGGAAAAAGGGGCCGGACAGGGGTGAGTTCACTTACATAAATGGGCCGCCTTCGGGTTAGGCGGAACCTTCGAATCAGGGGAAAAATCGTCGCAATGAAAAGTGCAGCGCAGATGGATCGGGTCAAAGTGTCAACCATCGGCTTCCAGGAAGCCTCCATGGATATCTGGGACAAGAAGTACCGCCTCAAGTCGAAGGTGGGTGAGGTCGTCGATGAAACCATGGACGACACCTATAAACGCGTGGCCCGTGCGCTTGCCGAAGTTGAGCCTGATGCCCAGCAGGATCAGTGGTACGAGTCTTTTCTCTGGGCCTTGCGCAGCGGCGCGGTGCCGGCCGGGCGAATTGTTTCGAATGCCGGGGCGCGGCATCACAAGCCCGCCACCTCGACGATCAACTGCACGGTGTCTGGCACGGTGCAGGATTCCATGCACGACATTCTCGATAAGGTGCATGAGGCAGGTTTGACCCTCAAGGCAGGGTGCGGAATCGGCTACGAGTTTTCCACGCTGCGGCCTAAAGGGGCTTATGTCAGCGGAGCAGGGGCCTATACCTCGGGTCCCCTGTCTTTCATGGATATCTACGACAAGATGTGCTTCACCGTGTCTTCGGCCGGCGGTCGACGTGGCGCACAAATGGGCACTTTTGATGTGGGCCATCCGGACGTATTGGACTTCATTCGTGCCAAGCGTGAAGACGGTCGCCTCCGGCAGTTCAATCTGTCCCTGCTGGTTACTGACGAATTTATCAATGCGGTCCGCGCCAACAGTGAATGGGCCCTGGCTTTTCCCATCGATAAGCGGGAACTGGACAGCGGCAATATCGATCTGACTGATCCTGACCAGGTCCTCTGGCGCGACTGGCCCATGGATGGCTACGTCACCAACGAAGAGGGCAAGGTTGCCTGCCAGGTTTTCCGTCGCCTGCCGGCGCGCCGGCTGTGGGACATGATCATGGCCTCCACCTATGACTTCGCAGAGCCCGGCTTCGTGTTGGTGGACCGGGTCAACGAGATGAATAACAACTGGTTCGACGAAAACATTCGGGCCACCAATCCTTGTGTCACGGCTGATACCTGGGTGCAGACGGCCGACGGGCCGCGCCAGGTGTCGGCACTGCTGGGCAAGCCTTTTACTGCGGTGCTTGATGGTCAGGCATTCGAATCCGGCGCCGAGGGTTTCTTCCTGACGGGGACCAAGCAGGTCGTGCGGCTCGAAACAGCGGGGGGCTATGGTCTGCGTCTGACAGCCGATCACCGCATTCGCCGGGTTGCTCGCTTCGATGCTGATACCACCGAGACGGACTGGTGTGCGGCAGGCGATTTGCAGGCGGGCGATCGCATCATGTTGAACGATCATCGTACCCGTGCCGCCTGGCAGGGCGCCTTCGGCCAGGAGGAAGGCTACCTGCTCGGCCTGCTGCGGGCCGGCGGCGGCCACCTTGAGAATCAGGATGCCAGCATCGTGCTGGGCACCGCCGCCCTGGCAGCCAATGGCGCTGTGGCGCCGCTGGCGGAGGCCGCCCAGGTGTTGATGACGACTGCCCAGTCAGCTGCCCGGGTCCTGGTCAGCGATCCGGCGCACGTTGCCTGGGAACAGCCGGCCGAGCGCGGCGATCGGCATCTGAATGTCCCCGGTCTTGGGCGCGTTGCCCGAGCTTTGAATATGACAGGTGATCTTGATGAACTGACAGCGTCGATCGAAGGGACTTCCAGTCGTTTCTATCAGGGTTTCCTGAAAGCTGCCTTTGACCTGCGTGCCGAACTGGTTAGCGAGGGTGCGGCCGGTCCCGCGGTTCGTTATACCGACCTGAATGATGAGGCCTTGCCGGCCATGCAGCGCATGTTGCTGCGTCTGGGCATCGTGACTCGTCGCAGTGGTCAACGCACATCGGCCGTGACGGGAGGCTGTCTGTGGATCAGCGGTAGCAATCTCGCCGTCTTCGCGCAACAGATTGGTTTCACGGATCCGGTGCGCGCAGCGCGGCTTGCTGAAGCCCTGGCTCATCCGTCCGTGGCCCAGGCCCGGGAGCGCTTCGTGGCCCGGGTGAAGTCCGTGACGCCAGATGGTTCAGCAGAGGTTTATGACTGCCAGGTGCCGGGGGTTAATGCCTTTGACGCGAATGGCATCTGGGCCCATAACTGCGGTGAGCAGCCCCTGCCACCCTACGGTTCATGTCTGCTGGGCTCTATCAATCTGACCAAGTTTGTCACGGACCCCTTCGGCGACAAGGCTCGCTTTGATTGGGAAGAGTTCCGCAAGGTCGTCAAGATTTTCACCCGGATGCTCGACAACGTGGTGGAAATTAACGGCCTGCCCCTGGAGGGGCAGCGCAAGGAGATTTTCCGCAAGCGGCGCCATGGTATGGGGTTCCTCGGTTTGGGCTCGACCCTGACCATGCTGCGCTTGCGCTATGGCGCCGACAACGCAGTGGAATTCACCGAGTCCGTGGCCCGGGAACTGGCCGTGGCGGGTTGGGAGAGTGCACTGGACCTGGCCCGTGAGAAAGGCCCGGCGCCCATCATGCTGGAAGAGTTCCGCGTGACCGGTGAAATGCTCCGCCGCCGGCCGGAAATGGCAGCCGATGGCTGGCAGATAGGCGACATGATTCCCGGGCGCGTCCTGCATACACGCTATAGCCGCTACATGCAGCGGCTGGCCGAGGTGGCGCCGGAACTGGTCAAGGAGCTGGAGCGCACGGGGGCCCGTTTCTCCCATCACAGTTCCATTGCGCCGACGGGGACAATTTCCCTGTCGCTGGCAAACAATGCCAGTAACGGCATCGAGCCCAGCTTTGCGCACCATTATTTCCGGAACGTTATCCGCGAAGGCCGCAAGACCAAGGAAAAGGTCGATGTATTTTCCTTCGAGTTGCTGGCCTATCGCGAGCTGGTAAACGCCCGGGCACTGCCGGGGTCAGACAAGGCAGAAGAACAACTGCCTGAATATTTCGTCGCTGCTGATGACATCAGCCCGCGTGAGCACGTGGATATTCAGGCCGCGGCGCAAAAGTGGGTGGACTCATCCATTTCCAAGACCGCCAATGTGCCGACGGAATTTGAATACGAAGAATTCAAGGATATTTATCTCTACGCTCATGAGAAAGGTCTGAAGGGTTGCACCACTTTCCGCTTCAATCCGGAAGCGTTTCAGGGTGTCCTGGTAAAAGAAGAGGACTTGAAGAACACCAATTACACCTTTGTGCTGGAAGATGGCAGTGAAGTGCAGGTGCGCGGTGACGAAGAGATTGAATACGACGGTGAAACGCACACGGCGGCCAATTTGTTCGATGCGTTGAAAGAAGGTTATTACGGCAAATTCTGATTCACCGCCGCTGGTCGGCGGTATACAGGCAGGACAGGACTAATGGCAGAGATAAAAATTCGCAGCAAGATCGTAGACTATCGGGTTGAGACGGGTGATGCCGCTAATGCAGAGGCGAAGGCGGCGGAACGGCCGCCCACCGTTATCGAGACCAGCGCTGACGGCAAGGTCGTGCGCATGCACGAGAAGCTCGAGCGGCCTGAGATGTTGCTGGGCTCCACCTACAAGGTGAAGACCCCGGTTTCTGATCACGCCATGTACGTGACGATTAATGACATCGTGCTGAATCCGGATACAGAGTTTGAGCAGCGTCGGCCCTTCGAGATTTTTATCAATTCCAAGAACCTGGATCACTACCAGTGGATTGTGGCGTTGACTCGAATCATGTCAGCCGTTTTTCGCAAGGGTGGGGACGTGACCTTTATCGTTGATGAACTTAAGGCGGTTTTTGACCCGCGTGGCGGCTACTGGCAGCCCGGCGGTAAATTCATGCCCTCCATCATTGCTGAACTCGGCCATATCGTAGAAAAGCATCTGCAGTACATCGGGCTGTTGCCGGAAAGTGGTCTGGATGAACACCAGCAACGTCTGGTCGAGGCCAAACGGATGGAGTTCGAACAGCAGGCCAAGCAGCAGGATGCCTTTGCCAAAGGTGAATTTCCCGCGGGCGCCCAGCTCTGCGGAAAATGCAGTGTCACTGCCGTGGTGATGATGGATGGCTGCATGACTTGCCTGAATTGCGGCGAGTCGAAGTGCGGCTAGCCGCCGCCTGATTGGCGGCAGGCTGCCGCAGACTTTTCAGGTTTCGGCTCAGCTGCCGAGGAGTTGACGAAACCCTTGCTGCTTACTGCGCGGGGGCCTCATAGGTATCTGCCAGCCAGCTGTTGACTTCCTGCACGTCGGTTTCATTCAGCGTGCCCGCGGCTTCCTTCAGCAGCAAAACATTTAGAATGTAGTCGTAGCGGCTGCGCGCGTAGTTGGTTTCCGCCAGGAACAGCGTGCGACGGGCGTCCAGTACGTCCACCGTTGTGCGGGTGCCCACTTCGAAACCGGCTTCCGTGGCCTGCAGTGCCGTGTTGGCTGACTTCAGAGCTTGTCGCAGCGCCTTCACCCGGGAGATTTCCGAAATCACGCCCAGGTAAGAGTCGCGCGTCTGGCGTTCTGCTGCCCTGGCCGTGCGCTCCAGAACTTCCAGGGAGGCGCGGCGGCGGAATACCGCCTGTCTTGCGGCCGCAGTTGTGGCGCCGCCGGTATAAATGGGCACGGAGAATTGCAGCTGGATCAATTCATTGGTGGTGTCATTCAGTGTGTCGATCCGCGACTTATCGATTTCCGGCGGATCCGTGCCCGGGATCACGCCGGTATTGCGGCCGCCGCCTTCGATGTCCGAAACCCGGCGCTGGGCCAATAAACTGAGGGTCGGCAGATAACCCGACCTCGCGATACGGACGTCATCCCGGGCAATATCCACGCCGATGTCGGCCGACATCAGGGCCAGATTCTGCTGCAGGGCGATTTCTACCCAACGATTTTCGTCCTGGGGTTCCGGGCTGATCAGGGGAATTTCTTCTTTAGGGCTGTCCAGGTCCGGCGTGTACTGGCCGGTGATCTCGCGCAAGACCTCACGGCGATTGGCCAGCACTCGCTTGGCGGTGATTTCAGCCGCCACGGCTTCGTCATAACCGGCCTGGGCTTCCTGGACGTCGGTAATGGCGATCAGGCCGACTTCGAAGCGCTTTTCTGCCTGCTCAAGCTGGCGACCAATGGCTTCCTTGGCCGCCTGCTCGGATTCGAGGGTGTCCTGGGCGGCGAGGACATCGAAGTAAGCTGTGGCCACGCGCGTGATCAGGCTCTGCCGCGCCGCCTGGTAATCCGCCTCGGCCTGGGCGGCTTCCTTGTCGGCTTGGCGCACTCGCAACCACTGATCAGCCCTGAAAAGCGATTGCGTCAGGTCCACGGTCCAGCCCCAGCCGTCGGAGGTGGTGTCGCTGATGCTCGGTTGGACGACGGAGCCCACACCCCGAATAGCCCGGATATTGTCTTTCTGGTCACTGTAGGTCCAGCCCGCATTCACCTGCGGGAGCAGGGCAGCAATAGCCTGGGGTTTGTTCTGCAGAGTCGCCAGGAGATTCGCTTCAGCTTCTCGCAACTCTGGGTCACTGATCAAAGCCTGCCGGTAGATGTCTTCCAGGTCAGCAGCAACCGTCATCTGGCAGGCAATCAAGCTAGCGAATAAAGCGGACAGCCGGGGGAGTCGTCTCATCTTCAAACCTTGAAATCGATATATATAGCGCCGATACAGGGCTCGGCGGGGCTCGCGACGCGACATGCTAACCCAGAGTGGCATCCGGATGTCAGGGGACCGACTCTCCGGCCGGGCGGGGCTAGAACTGGAATATTGGCTGCTGCAGCGCGTTCAGCAAGGCCGGTACGGCTGTCTCGAACAGCCGCTCGCGCTGCCAGTCATGTTCACCGGTACGGCGAATCCGCCAGGCCTGCATGAGCTGGCCGTCGCCAATAATCTGAAACATCCGGCCGCCCTGGGTCAGCCAGTCATCAAAACGCGAGTCCGCCGCGGGCAGCGAGCCGGTCAGGGCGATAACGTCGACCGCCGGCGGGCTCAATTCGTAAACGTCACCAATCACGACTTCGCAGTTGGCTATGTCCATGGCCTGCAGATTTTCCCGCGCAGCCTCGGCCAGTTCGGGAAAAATTTCCACGCTGCTTACCTGGGTGCTCAGCCGGGCCAGGCAGGCACTGACATAGCCGCTGCCCGTGCCGACTTCCAGCACATGATCTGTTGGCCGTATTTCCAGGGCCTGCAGTAGCTGGCCTTCCTGCAGAGGGGTCATGGTGAACTGCCCGCAGGGCAGGGGTATCGGTGCATCGGCAAAGGCCAGTGACCGATGGGACGCTGGTATGAAGGCTTCCCGGGGAACAGTTTGCAGTACCTCCAGAATGCGGGGGTCCATCACAGAGCCCGCACGCAGCTGCTGCTGCAGCATCACTTGTCGTGATTCGTCGAGATTCATGGGGTTGATTGCTTGCATGCCGGGGGTATCCGCGAGCAGATGATCCTAACTGCTGCGCATTATGGTTAATACCGGGGTTTCGGGTCGAGGCCCTGGGCTATCCTAACAAGGCCGGTCGGTCCGCGAGTCTGGCGCGCCGGCGGCGTCACTCGCGGTTTCGACTGATCCGTTCCGAGTGAAGTTCATGAGCGAAGCCTGGCTGATCTATGTGCTGATTGCGATTGCCGCCGGCTTCGCACTCCTCGCCCTGTGGTTGTGGCGTTCCCGGCGGGCGGATCTGGCGCGGCTGCAGACCCTGCAGGCAGAGCTTGTGGATGCGGCCCAGAACGCGACCTTCGGCCGCCGCGTCTCCCTGGACCGGGTGCCCGGCGATTTCGCTGCCCTGGGTACCAGTATCAACAGCCTGTTCGATGCCCTGCAGAGCAAGGACGCGGAGCTGCACCAGCGCGAGTCCTTGTTTCAGGACCTGGCCAACACCATGCCCGAGATCGTCCTGGTGCACCGGGATCGTGTTCTGTTTGCCAATGAGGCCGCTTCCGCCGGACTGGGTTTGCCGCCTGAAGGTCTGGAGGGACGGCCCGTCATTGATCTTGTGCGGCCGGCCTATCGCGCCATGACCCGCAAGATGATCACCAGCCTCATGGCCAACGAGCCCATGCCCGAGCGCCCGGAGATCCAGCTGGTCAGCGCCGGCGAGCAGGGTATCTGGGTTGAACTGAGTAGCGCCCGGATCGATTTCCGTGGTCAGGAGGTCTTGCTGACCATCGCCCGGGATATCAGTTATCGAAAAAATATCGAGGCCAGCCTCGGGCGCAGCAAGCAGCAGGCCCAGGTCACGCTGGAGTCTATTGGTGAGGGCGTGATCACCACTGATACCCACGGCGTTATCGACTATATGAATCTCGCCGCGGAGAAGCTCACAGGGGTGAAACGGGAGACGGCCAGCGGCAAGCAGCTGTCGGAACTGGTCAGCCTGGTGGATGAGTCAGATCGTCGCAGCCTCGGGGACCCCGTTTCACGGGCCCTGACGGACCGGCGCCGGGTGGGCGTCGGTCGCCGTGCCCTGATGATCCCGGCCGACAAGGAGCGCGAGCTCTCTATCGAGATGACGGCCTCACCCATTAAGGGCCCTGATGAACAGGTGGCCGGCGTGGTCGTGATCATGCACGACGTGACAGAGATTCGCGGTCTGACCCAGAAGATGAGTTACCAGGCGGCGCATGATGCCCTGACCGGCCTCGTCAACCGGCGGGAATTCGAGCGCCGGGTAGAGGAATCCCTGCGCACCGTGCGCAATGATGCGGTTTCCCATGTGCTTTGTTATCTGGACCTGGATCGCTTCAAAGCCGTTAATGACACCTGCGGCCATCTGGCCGGTGACAACCTGCTGCGTGAGATTGCCGGTCTGATCAAGGATGAAGTGCGTGGGTCAGATTGCGTCGCGCGCCTGGGCGGCGATGAATTCGGGCTGCTGTTGATTCGATGCCCTTTGGAAAAGGCGCGCCAGATTGCCGATGACGTGTGTAATGCGGTTCGCGATTACCGCTTCGTGTGGCAGGACAAGATTTTCACTGTCGGTGTCAGTGTTGGCCTGGTGCAGATCGGTCGGGAAAGCGGCTCTATCAAGGACCTGCTGGCGGCAGCCGATTCTGCCTGTTATGTGGCCAAGCAACAGGGCCGGGGTCGGGTGCATGTCTACTCGGCAAAGGATGAAGCAGCGGCCCGTCAGCGCGGCGAGATCCGCTGGTTGCAGCAACTGCAAAATGCCCTTAAAGACGGGGGCTTTGAGTTATTTACCCAGCCGGTGATATCCATGGCGGGCCGGGTAGCCGTCGGGCCAGCCGCCGAAGTGCTCCTGCGCATGACTGATGATCAGGGTGCCCTGGTGCCGCCGAGTGACTTTCTCAAGGCCGCCGAACGTTATCACCTGATGGGACAGATCGACCGCTGGGTTGTGCGCGCGACCCTGGCCGCCGTGGGCCAGGGCATGATTCGTTTGCCCGATGATCGCAGCTGCAGCATCAATCTTTCCGGCCAAACGCTGGGGGATGAAAGCTTTCTGGAATTTGTCGTTGAATGCCTGGATCACAGCCAGGTTGCGCCGTCGAAGATCTGTTTTGAGATAAGCGAACGCGCCGTCATGTCTGACTTAAGCCATGCCCGCCGCTTCATTGGCGTGCTGCATGGGATTGGCTGCTGCTTTGGACTGGACGACTTCGGCAGTGGCATTGGTTCCCTGGCAAGCCTGAGGGAACTGTCCATCGATTATCTGAAGATCGATGGTGCCTACACCCACGATTTAGCCAGCGACAGTGTCAATCGGCAGGTCGTAGGCGCCATTAGCCGTTTGTCACGCACCATGGGCTTCCGCGTGGTCGCGGAGCAGGTAGAAGAGCAGGTGGACTTCGATGCCTTGCGCGAACTGGAAGTGGACTTCGTGCAGGGCTATTTCGTGGAACGGCCATCGCCCCTGGGCGGCGGACAGGCAAGCGCCTCCTGAGCCAGACATAAAAAAACCCCGGCAGTGCCGGGGTTTTTTCGTTGCTTGCTTTTGTTTTTCGATCAACCCAGCAGGATGCCGCCGTACTGGACGAAAAACGGTGCGAACACCAGGCTGAGGATGGCTTGCAGCTTGATCAGGATGTTCAGGGACGGGCCCGAAGTATCCTTCAGCGGGTCACCCACCGTGTCACCCACGACTGCGGCCTTGTGCTCCTCGGAACCCTTGCCACCGTGGTTGCCGGCTTCGATGTATTTCTTGGCGTTGTCCCAGGCGCCACCGGAGTTGGAGGCACTGATGGCCAGCACGCCGCCGGCGACCAGAGAGCCTGCCAGCAGGCCAGCCACTGAGGAGACGCCGAACATGAAGCCCGCCAGGATCGGCGAGCCCATGATCAGGACGCCCGGGGCGATCATCTCGCGCAGGGCTGCCTTGGTGGAGATGTCCACGCACTTCTCGTAATCCGGCTGACCCGTGCCTTCCATGATGCCCGGAATGTCGCGGAACTGGCGGCGCACTTCCTCGATCATGTCGAAGGCGGCCTTGCCCACGGACTTCATGGTCATGGCGGTAAACAGGAAAGGCAGCACCGCGCCGATGAACAGGCTGGTGTAGACCAACGGGTCCAGCAGGTCCACGCTCACCAGGTCACGACCGGCGCTTTCCAGCAGGCTGTTTGAGGCGGTGATGAAGGCCGCGAACAGGGCCAGCGAGGTCAGGATGGCCGCGCCGATGGCGAAGCCCTTGCCGATGGCCGCCGTGGTGTTACCGGCGGAGTCCAGGATGTCGGTTCGACGCCGGACTTCGCTTTCCAGGCCCACCATCTCGGCGATGCCGCCGGCGTTGTCCGCCACCGGGCCGTAGGCGTCGATCATCAGGGCGATGACCAGCGTGCCCAACATGCCGAGGGAAGCGATGGCCACGCCGTACATGCCGGCCAGGCTCCAGGAGGTGGCAATGGCGATGGCGATACAGATGTATGGCAGCACGGTGGATTTGTAACCCAGCGCCAGGCCGTAAATGATGTTGGTCGCCACGCCTGTCTCGGTGGACTTGGCCACTTCCTTCACCGGCGCGTACTTCTCGGAGGTGTAGTAACCGGTCAGCAGGCCGACAGCCAGGCCGGCGATCAGACCAGCCAGGAAGCACCAGTAAACGCCCAGCCAGGTATAGCTCTCACCGTTGAGAACGAATTTCTCCGGAATCAGGTAAAAGGTGAAGAACAGCATGGCGACAGCCATCAGCGCGCTGGAGTAAATCAGCAGCTTCATCAGGGCCGGGGCCACGTCTTCTTCCTTCTCCACCTTCACCAGCAGCTTGGTCAGCAGGCTGATCGGAATGCCCACGGCGCTGATCAGAATCGGGTAGAGCAGGGCGTTGGGGTCGCCGGCGAATGCGATCGCCGAGATGACCATGGCGGCACAAGTGGACTCGGCGCAGGAGCCAAACAGGTCGGCGCCCATGCCAGCCACGTCACCCACGTTGTCGCCCACGTTGTCGGCGATTACGGCGGGGTTGCGCGGGTCATCCTCGGGAATGCCCTGTTCCACCTTGCCCACCAGGTCGGCGCCTACATCCGCCGCCTTGGTGAAGATGCCGCCGCCCACGCGGGCAAACAGCGCGATAGTGGAGCCGCCCAGGCCGAAGCCGGCGATGACTTCCATCAGCACATACTTGTTGTGCTCACCGATGTCGGCCAGGGCCCAGTTCATGAACAGGTAGATCAGCACCAGGCCCAGCACAGCCAGGCCCACCAGGGCGAAGCCCATGACTGCGCCGGAATTGATGGCCACCTTGAAGGCCGCCCCGATGTCCTGCTTGGCGGCGACTGTGGTGCGGGCGTTGCCCTGGGTCGCGACCTTCATGCCGATGTAGCCTGAGGCCACGGAAATGAGAGCGCCGAACAGGAAGGCAATGGCCGTGTACCAACCGCTGACGCGGCCTGTGACCTCGGTGTGGCCGACGTCGTAGACGGTGTAGTTGACCAGCAGGCCAATCACGACAGCGAAGGCCAGCATGAACAAGAACAGCACCCGGTACTCGGCCTTCAGGAAGGCCATGGCTCCCTTTGCGATGGCGCCGTGGATGTAGGTGAGCCGCTCGGCTTTGTCAGCTTCCAGGCCCATGGTCAGCGGAATGCTGGTGACTTTCTTCATGTAAAAGAAGGCGATGGCCAAGCCCAGCACACCCAGTGCCGTGCTGACCCAAATTGTGATTCCCGACATCTAGCTATCTCTCCAAAAGGGTCGTTAAATGATCGCGAGCAGGCCGGCGCCCACACTAAGCAACAGGGCAAGATCGCCTTCCATGCTTGTCTCCTTCCGACGGAAAGGTCTGGCAGGACGATGGGTAGTCCTGCTATAAGTATTTGATTTAGTTTGCGTTATCTGCCGACAGGCAGAACCCCACACGCCAAGCGCCGGCGATCATAGCACAAAGGCAGACGCCAATTTTTTGGCGACCGGGACAAGCTTGAGCTGTGCATAGTCCGGTAATCCATTGCGGTAGGGCGGATAGTCCTCGCCCCGAATCAGGGGCTCCAGGTACCGTCGGCAGGCAGCGGTTATGCCGAAGCCATCCTTGGTGATGTAACGACCGGGCATCATCTTTTCGCGATTGGCGACCCGGCTCAACGGCGCGCTGGTGATCTTCCAGCGGTAGGGTTTATCCGACGTGCGTGTGATCGCCGGCATGATGGAATTTTTCCCGGCCAGGGCGAACTCCACGGCGGCCTTGCCGACCGCATAAGCTTGTTTCACATCTGTGGCCGAGGCGATATGCCGGGCTGAGCGCTGCAGGTAGTCAGCAATAGCATAGTGATACTTCAGGCCCAGCTCGTCGCGCACCATTTCAGCGATGACCTGGGCAGCTCCGCCGAGTTGCTTGTGACCGAAGGCATCCACCGTGCCGGCATCCGCTATAAAGCGGCCATCCTTGTACTGGGCCCCTTCACTGACCACCACCACGCAGTATTCGTTGTCGCGCACGCATTGTTTAACGCGCCGAAGAAAAGCCGCCTTCTTGAACGGAACTTCCGGGAACAGGATGACGTGGGGGGCCTGGTCCGGGCCCTGGCCGGCCAGCCCGGCTGCCGCGGCTATCCAGCCAGCATGCCGCCCCATGACCTCGAGAATGAAAACCTTCGTTGAGGTGCGAGCCATAGAGGCCACATCCAGAGCCGCCTCCCGGGTGGAGACAGCCACGTATTTGGCCACGGAGCCGAAGCCCGGGCAGTTGTCGGTGATGGGCAGGTCGTTATCCACGGTCTTGGGTACATGGATTGCCTGCACGGGAAACCCCATTTTTTTCGACAGCTGCGAGACCTTGTAGCAGGTATCGGCCGAATCGCCCCCGCCGTTATAGAAAAAATAGCCGATGTTGTGAGCCCGGAAGACATCGATCAGGCGCTCGTACTCCGCGCGATGTTCTTCAAGGCTCTTCAGCTTGTAGCGCGCTGACCCGAAAGCCCCGCCAGGGGTGTGCCTCAGGGCCGCAATGGCGCGGGCGCTTTCCTTGCTCGTGTCGAACATATCCTCGGTGAGGGCGCCGATGATGCCGTTGTTGCCTGCATACAGCTTGCCAATCTCGCCACGATGCTGACGTGCTGTCTGGATGACGCCGCAAGCTGACGCGTTGATGACCGCGGTCACGCCGCCAGATTGAGCATAAAAGGCATTTGGTTTGGCCATGTCGGGATCCCTGATCGAAGTGGCGCGAACATACCACAGCAGTTTATCGATTCAGAATGTTTGACCTGCCCGGGCTCTGGCGTTAGCGTTCTTTTCTTAATCTGGTTTTATAAGTTGCACGGCATGCGAATCGTTTTCCTGGGAGCGCCGGGCTCCGGCAAAGGCACGCAGGCACAAAAATTGGTGGCCGACTTTGGGGTTGTGCAGATTTCGACCGGCGATTTGCTGCGAGCGGCTGTCGCATCGGGTAGTGAACTCGGTCAGCGGGCGAAGGCCGCCATGGACGCCGGCGCCCTGGTCTCCGATGACATTGTGCTGGGCATGATTCGCGAGCGGTTGCAGGAGCCAGACACTCAGGCCGGCTTTATCCTGGATGGCTTTCCGCGCAACCTGAGCCAGGCGGCTTCCCTGGATAAAGTGCTGGGGGAAATTGCCCGGCCCCTGGACGCGGTCTGCCTGCTGGATGTGGATTTCGACATCCTGATGAAACGCCTGACCGGTCGGCGGACCTGCTCGGTGACAGGCAAGCTGCTGAATGTGTATTTCTCGCCCCAGAGTGAGCTGGACGCCTGCCAGGCGGCCGGCGGCCAGCTGGTCCAGCGGGCCGATGATAATGAACAGACCATTGGCAAGCGCCTGACCGTCTATCGTGAGCAGACCGAACCCCTGGTCGGGTTCTATCGCGATGCCGGTTTGTTGCGCGAAGTAGCCGGTGATGGTGCGATGGCCGACGTCTATGCGCGGCTGAAATCCGCCCTCGGCGTCTGAGCCAGCCTGGGACGCCTCGGCGGCGGCAGCCCTCAGACAGCCGCCAGCAAATGCTCGCCTATGACTTCCCTGCGCCACCCGGAAGTCGCTCGTTGCTCCAGCTCACCCCGCAGAATGCCTGCCAGTTCTTTACGCGTGGCCAGAACTTCCGGGGCAACACCCAGGCCTTCGGCATGATCCCCGACCAGTCGGGCAAGATTCTTGAGGGCCGCTTTGTCAGGCGGTTCCGGGCGCGCGGCCCGTTGCAGATCCACCTCACCCTGATTCAGGGCGGTATTCGCCTGGGCCAGCGCAGCCAGCAAGGGGCCGCTTTGGCGGCGGGCAATGGCCGGCGGCAAATCGGGTATCCGGGCCAGGTCTGCGGCGTCTTCAGGGTCGGCACTGGCGAGGTTAAGCAGTGCCTTGTCTGACAGCACCCACTGGCGCGGCCGATCAATACTGACCGCGCGTTCCTCTCGCCAGGCCGCGAGTTGCCTCGCGCGGACCTGCACCGGCACCGGCAGAAAATGCAGGCCACCCAGTCGCTCCCAGGCTGCCATCGGGTCCGTACGATAAAGACTCGGGTCCAGCATGGCGGAACTGTCTTCGGCGGCCCACTCATAACGGCCCGCTGTCTTGAGTTGTTCTTCGAGTCGGTAATAAAGCTCGAGCAAATAGACGACATCGTCGAGGGCATATCGCAACTGCGTCTCACTCAGCGGGCGCCTGGACCAGTCCGTGCGGGTTGCGGACTTGGCCAGCTCTACACCCAGGATTTCCGCGACCAGGGTGCCGTAACCTGCCTGCGGCGGATGGCCAAGCAGACCGGCACCAATTTGCGTATCAAAGATCCGGTTAGGCAGGACTGACAGGTTGGTTTGCAGGGCTTCCATGTCCTGTTTCGCCGCATGAAAAAGTTTCAGGCCCGGGCTGTCCCGCAATAGCCCGATTACCGGTGCGTAGTCCGCATCTGTGAGCATGTCGACCAGCGCATCGGTATCGGTGGCCGCCAGTTGCAGCAGGCACAGCTGCGGCCGATAGGTGTTGGTGCGATTGAACTCGGTATCCAGGGCAATGACGGCCTGGTCTGCGAAGCGCGCCTGCAAGGCAGTCATTTCGTCCGACGTGACGAGGGGGGCAGGGGTGCTTGCTTCAGTTGGCATAAGCGGCGAGTGTAGAGGATCATCCTTGCTTTAGGCCACGGCGTAGCTAGTTCTCTATCAGCTGATGTTCGAACTATTCAAAGTTTTCGGCAGTATCGTGTTGCGACGACTCGGGCCCGAGGATCTGCCCTCATCCGGTTTTCTGCTTGGGCTGACCGCCGTCATTTATGTGCTGGCCCAGGTGCCCGTGGCGCTTCCCGCCTTTGGCACCCCCGGTAACGCAGCTTATGCGCTGGCTATCGATCTGACCCTGCTGGTCACGTGCCTGTGGGCACTGCTGCGTGTCACTGGCTTTGGCAGCCGCTACCAGCAAACCCTGACCGCTTTACTGGGTGCCAGTGCTTTATTAAGCCTTTTATCTATCCCCTTTACCCTGTGGCTCTTGTCCTCTGCCGATGCACCCGTCGGCTCCACGGCCTTTCCCAACGCTATGATTCTGGCCATTATTATCTGGTCGCTGGTGGTGAACGGGCATATTCTGGGGCGGGCTTTGTCACGTTCCTTTGGTATTGGCTTGTTGATCGCCATCGCCTATTTTTTCCTGCAGAGCACACTGTTGTCTGAGTTTATTCCGGCGGATCCCTGATGCACGTTCATATTCTTGGTATTTGCGGCACCTTCATGGGCGGCGTTGCCGCCCTGGCTCGTGCAGCAGGGCATCGGGTGACGGGTTCCGACCGCGGCGTCTACCCGCCCATGAGTGACCAGCTCAAAGCGCTCGGTGTAGAAGTTACCGAGGGCTATGGCGCCGAGCAGCTGACGCCGGCCCCAGATGTGGTGCTGGTGGGCAACGTTATGACCCGCGGCTTGCCGGTTATCGAGGCCTTGCTGAACAGTCGTATTCGGTACACCTCAGGTCCGGACTGGCTGGCGAGTACGGTATTGAGGGATCGCCACGTGCTGGCGGTCGCTGGCACTCATGGCAAGACTACGACCTCGAGTTTGCTGGCCTGGATTCTTGAGCATAGCGGGCGTTCCCCAGGGTTTTTGATTGGCGGTGTGCCAACGGACTTCGGCGTTTCGGCTCGGCTGGGTGACGGCGAAGCCTTCGTCATTGAGGCTGACGAGTACGACACGGCCTTTTTCGACAAGCGGGCGAAATTTCTTTTGTATCGGCCCCGTACAACCATCGTGAATAATCTTGAGTTTGATCACGCGGATATTTATCCGGATCTGGCTGCTATTCAGCGACAGTTTCATCAGCTGATTCGTGCTCTGCCCGGCGCCGGTCGCCTGATTGTGCGCGGCGGTGATCCCAACATCGATGAACTGCTGAAGCAGGGCTGCTGGACCCCGCTGGAAAGCTTCTCCAGCGATCCGGCCGCCGGCGCCGACTGGACGGGCGATGCCCACGGCAGCGTATTCAGGCTCCGGCAAGGGTCTAAAACGATTGGTGAAGTCGAATGGGGGCTCACGGGGAATCACAATGCTGAAAATGCGACTGCAGCCCTGTTGGCTGCCCGCGAGCTCGGCGTCAGCCCGGCCGATGCGCTGACAGCCATCGGCTGTTTTGCCGGTGTGAAAAGGCGTCTGGAATTACTGGGTGATTTCGGCGGCGTGGCCTTGTTCGACGATTTTGCTCACCATCCCACGGCCATTGCCCGCACCCTTTCCGGCATGCGGGCACGGGATCCGGGCGGACGCGTGCTGGCGGCCCTGGAGCCAAGATCTAACACCATGCGCATGGGCTGTCATCGTGCAGAGCTTGGCGCTGCTCTGGCTACAGCGGACCACGTGTGGGTGTTGCGACCGCCTGAGCTGGACTGGGATCTGGATGCTGCCCTGGCCGACTATCAGACCATTGAAGTTTGCGACAGCGTGGCTGAGATTGTTGCCGGCGTCGGCAGTGTCGCCGTCCGGGGCGATCAGCTTGTTGTCATGAGTAATGGGGGTTTCGGCGGCATTCACCAGCTGTTGTCGCAATCGCTGGACGCGCCCGGCTGAGTGTATAGTTGCCAGCGTGGTTGATCAGGCTAGTCAGATTGTGACCGACACCATCCCGCTGTTCCCGTTGCGGACCGTGCTGTTTCCCGGTGGACCGTTGCCTTTGCGGGTTTTCGAGCCGCGTTATCTGGACATGGTCAGCAGCTGCATGAAAACCGAAACCCAGTTCGGCGTCATGCTGATTCGGGACGGCTCCGAAGTGGGTGAGGCTCGCCTGATGGAGGTGGGTACGCGGGCGCGTATCACCGACTGGTATCAAGGTAGCGACGGCATCCTGGGTGTAACCGCCATGGGTACCGAGCGTTTCACGCTGCAGCGTGCAGAGCGGCAGGCTGACGGCTTGTACCTTGGCACGGTGACGGCATTGCCGGCCGATCCTCCGGCGCCGCTGCCCGAGGATTACCGGTCCCTGGCCAGCCTGCTGGAAGCGGTGATTGAGGACCTGGGCAAGCTCTATGAGCCGGTACCCAAGCACTATGACGATGCCGGTTGGGTTGCCGCCCGCTTCGCCGAGATACTGCCAATCGAACTGGAGCAGAAGCAGCAATGCCTGGAGATGGAGGATCCCATCGAGAGGCTGGAATTTATTCGTCCGCTCTTGCGCTCAATCCGCCAGGAGCCATCCCAGTAGCCCCAAGCTTCGACGCGGCCGCCTGTCGCTCACAGCCACTATGACCCAAACGCCAGAATTCAAAACCTATCGCTGCCTGATTTGCGGTTACGACTACGATGAGCGGGCGGGCATACCCGAAGCTGGTATTGCGCCGGGAACGCGCTGGGAAGATATACCCTTGTCCTGGCGATGTCCGGACTGCGGTGCCGGCAAAGAAGACTTCGAAGTCGCGCTTTAGCGCGCGAGCCGACGGGCCGGATAGCCGGCATCTTCCAGCATGGCCAGCACACTGTCTTCGCCCAGCAGATGGGCCGAGCCGACCAGGACCAGGTAGTTGCCGCCGTCCTTTGCCAGTTCTTTAATCTGGATGGTCCAGGCCCGATTGCGGTCAACCAGCAGACGCTGATAGACCTGCGGCTGATCGGCCAGGGAGCGAGTGGTCTCCCGCTCCAGGGCCTCCAGATCGCCGTTGCGCCAGGCATCCAGGGTAGCGTCGATCATGGTCTGCGCATCACCCGCTTCTTCGATGGTGCTTAGCAAAAACTTTTTCTGGGCCTGGGGAGCCATGGAATCCAGGGTGCCCAGCTGGTCAGCGAGGGTTTCCAGACCCTGGACTTCCTTGCCCTCCTCGCTAGCGCGCCGGGACCATTGCTGTTCAAGCCCGAGATTGGGGTCCAGTCCCAGCTGCTGCAGCCGCATCTGCGTAATCTGCAGTGCTGCAAACCAGGGCTCAAAGGGGCGCAGCATATCCAGCGGGACGTCTATTTCAGCGGCGCCGGCTTTGGCCTTGGCAAAGTCGCGTTGACCCAGTAATGCTTCCAGGTCGCGGCCCTGGGGGTCCATAGCCAGTTGCGCGATGATGGCCTGGGCCTGCATGGCGTCCAGATCATCCATATCCAGTTCCATCACCAGCACATCGGCTTCTTCGTAGGCCTGTTCCATAGCCGCGGGCAGCGGGTAGTCGCTGGCGCGCAGGAAGTGAATGGAGCCGAGCAGGCGAACCTGTCCGCGGGTGCCTTCCAGTTCCCAAAGGGGAATGCCGCTGGCGACCTGGCCCAGCAGCAGGAAAATAATCAGGGCAAGACCGCGGCAGGCACTCATGCTTCAGGCTCCAGCCAGACCACGTCGGAGTCGATTCTGCCGTTGGCGTAAAGATCGAGCCAACGAAAGCCGGGAGGCCGGTTATCCACTGCGAAGTCGTCACTGTTAGGGAGAAACTGCAGGCAGGTGGAGGGTGAGCTCAGGTAGCGCACGTCCTGGCGACGGCGATCAGAGGCCTGGTGAACATGCCCCCAGACGACGCCGCGTACCTTATTACTGCGGTCAATGATATCCACCAGTTCTTCGCCGTTGCGCAGGCCCACACCGTCCAGCCAGCGACTGCCCATGGGCAGCACCTGATGGTGAACGCAGATCAGATAGTGGCTGCTGTGGCCGCTGTTCAGAATGCCTGCGGTCCGATCGAGTTCGGCGGGGGAGAGCAGACCGGCATCTTCGCCGGCGCGATGACTGTTCAGCAGAATAAGGGACCAGTTGCCAAGTTGCACATCGCCGCCAACCTGAAAGGGCGGCTCAGCGAGCACTTCGCACATGGTGGCCGGCGCATCGTGATTGCCGGGCAGGCAGTAGACAGGCATGTCATGGCCGCTGAGGAGTTCGTGCAGGCGCTCGTAGCCGCCGCGGGTTTCGTCCTGCACCAGGTCACCGGTTAGCAAAATGGCGTCCGGCCTGTCCCCGTTGCCCATGGCTCGAGCGAGGACGGCGCGCATGGTTTCATCGGTGCGCACACCGCGCATGCGACCGGCGGGCGAGGCATGCAGATGGGTGTCAGTGATGTGCAGCAGTCGCGCGACGCGTTGCGACAAGGTATCGGTCCTGAGGCTCGGAGCGTGCGGCGACTATAGCGCAGCCGCGCCCGCCCTGGGGCGGGCGCAGGTCTCAATACCGGTAATGGTCAGGCTTGTAGGGTCCGTCCACGGGCACGCTCAGGTAGTCCGCCTGTTCCTGAGAAAGCTGGGTCAGGTTCACGCCCAGTTTGGATAAATGCAGCCGCGCGACTTTCTCATCCAGGTGCTTGGGCAGGACGTAAACTTCGTTGTTGTACTGGTCAGCGTTCTGCCACAGTTCCATCTGCGCGATAACCTGATTGGTAAACGAATTGGACATCACGAAGCTGGGGTGTCCGGTGGCGCAACCCAGGTTAACCAGCCGGCCTTCCGCCAGCAGAATAATGCGTTTGCCGTCGGGGAAGATGATGTGATCAACCTGATCCTTGATGTTTTCCCACTGGTAATCTTTCAGGCTCGAGACGTCGATTTCATTATCGAAGTGGCCGATGTTGCAGACTATGGACTGATCCTTCATGCGCTCCAGGTGGCTGTGATCGATCACGTTGTAGTTGCCCGTCGCGGTGACAAAGATGTCCACTTCAGGACAGGCCTGATCCATGGTGACCACGCGGTAGCCTTCCATGGCAGCCTGCAGTGCGCAGATAGGATCGATTTCCGTTACCCAGACGGTCGCGCCGAGGCTGCGCAGTGACTGCGCGCAGCCCTTGCCCACATCCCCATAGCCGGCGACCAGCGCGATTTTGCCGGCGATCATCACGTCTGTGGCTCGCTTGATACCGTCGACCAGAGATTCGCGGCAACCATACAGATTGTCGAACTTGGACTTGGTGACAGAGTCGTTCACGTTAATGGCGGGGAAGGGCAGGTCGCCTTCCTTCTGCATCTGGTAGAGACGATTCACGCCCGTGGTGGTTTCTTCGGTGACACCACCGATGGCGTCATACAGAGCGCTGTAGAAGCCGGGCCGGGTGCCCAGGCGCTGTTTGATGGATTTAAACAGGGCGACTTCTTCCTCGCTGCCCGGGTTGTCCAGCACGGAGGGATCTTTTTCAGCCTTGGTGCCCAGGATAACCAGCAAGGTGGCATCGCCACCGTCATCGAGAATGCGATTCGGCGGGGCATCGGGCCAGTCAAGTATGCGATGGGTGTATTCCCAGTATTCATCCAGCGTTTCGCCCTTGTAGGCAAATACCGGGATGCCGCGCTCGGCGATGGCCGCAGCAGCGTGGTCCTGCGTTGAGAAAATATTGCAGGAGGCCCAGCGAACCTCGGCACCCAGTTCCACCAGGGTTTCAATCAGCACAGCCGTTTGAATGGTCATGTGCAGGGAGCCCGCGATGCGCGCGCCGGCCAGGGGCTTTTTGTCGGCGAATTCCTTACGCACGGCAACCAGGCCGGGCATTTCGGTCTCGGCGATGGCGATTTCCTTGCGCCCCCATTCAGCCAGGCTCATGTCAGCGACTTTGTAGTCGGGCTGTATAACGTCGGCGGCTTTAGTGCTCATTTAGTTCATTGCTCCAGAATAATTGGCTTGGATCGCGTTAGCGCTGCCCTCAGGCAGCAGCGGCACCACGCAGGGCTTCTGCTCTATCAGTTCGTTCCCAGCTCAGGTCCAGATCTTCGCGACCGAAATGGCCGTAAGCGGCAGTGGGACGATAAATGGGTCGCTGCAGGTCCAGCATTTCGCGAATACCAAAGGGCGTTAAATCAAAGACTTCACGGACCAGTTGCACCAGCCGATCTTCGGCCAGCGTGCCTGTGCCGAAGGTTTCTACGGCAATAGAGGTCGGTTCGGCGACACCGATGGCATAGGACAACTGAATCTCGCAGCGCCGGGCCAGGCCGGCGGCGACGAGATTCTTTGCCACGTAGCGCGAGACGTAGGCGGCCGAGCGGTCAACCTTCGACGGGTCTTTGCCCGAGAAGGCACCGCCACCGTGGCGAGCCATGCCGCCGTAGGTGTCCACAATTATCTTCCGGCCAGTCAGGCCGCAGTCACCCAGGGGGCCACCGATCTCAAAACGGCCCGTGGGATTGATGTGATAGCGGGTGTCCTTGCCGAGCCAGCCCGTCGGTTCCAGCACAGGCTTGATGATGCTTTCCATCACGCCCTCATGAAGATCTTCGTTACTGACCTCGGGACTGTGCTGCGTGGACAGGACCACAGCGTCAATGGCCACTGGTTGCCCGTCTTCGTAAACGAGGGTGACCTGGCTTTTCGCATCGGGACGCAGCCACGCCAGCTCGCCGTTTTTGCGGGCTTCCGCCTGCCGCATCACCAGCCGATGGGCCAGGGTGATGGGGGCGGGCATCAGCACGTCGGTTTCATCCGTGGCGTAACCAAACATCATCCCCTGGTCGCCGGCGCCCTGGGCGCGTTCCTCGTTGCGATCCACGCCCTGATTGATGTCTGAGGACTGCTTGCCCAGGGCGTTCACCACGCCGCAGCTGGCGCCGTCGAAGCCCATGGCGGAATCGTTATAACCAATATCCAGCACCACCTCGCGCACCAGGTCCTCGAGGCCGAAGAAGACATCTTTGGCGTGCGTCTTGATCTCACCGGCAAGCATGACAAAACCCGTTTTGACGAGGGTTTCCGCGGCCACGCGCGCTTTGGGGTCGGCCGCCAGGAAGGCGTCGAGGACGGCATCCGAGATCTGATCGCAGACCTTGTCAGGGTGGCCTTCGGATACAGATTCGGAGGTAAAAAGACTGCGGCTGCTCATGCTCGCCTACCTTGCTGGCTTGAAAGAACCGGCGATTATAACGACGTCTTTTGCTTCCTGCCTGAGTCTGTTGCGGCTAATGACCGAAAACGCGACAATGCGCGCCCTCCCGCCGCCACAATAAAGACAGGCGCCCCAAGCGCTGAGGCCCATGGCAACAAGACCCAGTAATGCAGTTTCCGCCCCGTCCCGGCGCGCCCGCGCGAATGCGCTGCGTGCCCTGGCGATGGACGCCGTTCAGCAGGCTAACTCCGGTCATCCCGGCATGCCCATGGGTATGGCCGATATCGCCGAGGTGCTCTGGAACGATTTCCTTTGTCATAACCCGGCCAATCCGCGCTGGCCGGACCGGGACCGCTTCGTGCTGTCCAACGGTCATGGCTCGATGCTCCTGTATGGATTGCTGCATCTGAGTGGTTATCCGCTGGAAATGGAGGAGCTGCGTCGCTTTCGCCAGTTTGGTGCCCGCACGGCCGGCCACCCGGAGTACGACCTGGATATCGGCGTTGAAACCACCACGGGTCCTCTTGGGCAGGGGATTACGAACGCGGTGGGCATGGCCCTGGCTGAACAGACCCTGGCCGCCGAGTTCAATCGCCCGGGTTTCCCGGTGGTCGATCACTACACCTATGTGTTCCTGGGCGACGGCTGTCTGATGGAAGGCATTTCCCATGAAGCCTGTTCCCTGGCCGGGACTCTGGGCCTGGGCAAACTCATCTGTCTCTACGATGACAACGACATTTCCATCGATGGCGACGTATCCGGCTGGTTTGGGGACGATACTCCCGGCCGCTTTGCCGCCTATGGCTGGCATGTGGTGCCGGATGTGGACGGGCATGATCCCGACGCAGTCCGGCTGGCCCTGGAGGCTGCCCGGGCCGATGCCCGCCCCAGCCTCATTTGTTGCAAGACAGTAATCGGTTGGGGCTCACCCAACAAACAGGGCACGGCCGCCACTCACGGCGCGCCGCTGGGTGCAGAAGAAATTGCCGCGGTGCGCAATGCCATTGGCTGGACCTCGCCGCCCTTCGACATTCCGGCCGCCATCAGCGAGGCCTGGAATGCCACCGCCGCCGGCGCGGCCAGTGAAGCTGAGTGGCAGGAACTGGTGGCAGGCTATAGCCGCGCCCACCCGGAGCTGGCCGAGGCTTTCCAGCGGCGCCTGTCCGGTCAACTTCCGGTCGGCTGGTCTGACTTCGCTGACCAGGCCCTGGCTGGTATCGCCGCGGCGCCCGTCAAAGAAGCCACGCGCAAAGCGTCCCTGCGCGCCCTGAATGCCCTGGCGCCCGGTTTACCGGACTTGATCGGCGGTTCGGCCGACCTGACCGGTTCCAACCTGACGCTGCATGACGGTTCCCAGGCGATCACGGCCAAGCAGCCGGCAGGTAACTACATTTTTTACGGCGTGCGCGAATTCGGCATGGCGGCCATCAACAACGGCATTGGTCTGCATGGCGGTTTTATCCCTTACGGCGGGACCTTCCTGACGTTCTCGGACTATTCCCGCAATGCCTTGCGCATGGCCGCGCTCATTGGTGCCCAGAACATTTCCGTGTTCACGCACGATTCCATCGGCCTGGGCGAAGACGGGCCAACTCATCAGCCCGTAGAGCATGTGGCCAGCCTGCAGCTGATTCCTAACATGCGGGTCTGGCGGCCCTGCGACAGTTTCGAGACCATCGTGGCCTGGCGTGATGCTATCGAGCGGCGTGATGGCCCCACCAGTCTGGTGCTGACTCGCCAGGGATTGCCGCCCCAGACTCGCAGCCCTGAGCAATGCGCCGACGTGCGGCGCGGCGGCTATGTGCTGGCCGGCTCCGGCTTACCCGATCTCATCATCATTGCCAGTGGCTCTGAGGTCGAACTGGCCATGGGTGCCGCCCAGGCTCTGGAGGCGCAAGGGCATGCCGTGCGGGTGGTGTCCATGCCAAGCCGGGACCTGTTCCTGCAGCAGCCCGAGGATTACCAGGAGGCCGTACTGCCGGCGACGGTCACCCGTCGTATTGCCGTGGAAGCGGGCAGTACGCATCTTTGGCATCGTTTTGTCGGCCCCTCAGGTCGCATTATCGGTCTGGATCGGTTCGGAGAATCCGCGCCGGCATCAGAGTTATTCGAACACTTTGGTTTTACCCCGCAGCAGGTCGCTGCGCTGGCTCTTGAATTGCTGAGCGCTGACTGACCTGAAGATTGTCCCAGGAGACACCAACATGCCCGTGAAAATCGCGATCAATGGTTATGGCCGCATTGGCCGGAACGTGCTGCGCGCCCTCTATGAGAGTGGCCGCACCGACGAACTGCAGATTGTGGCCGTCAATGATCTGGGTGATGCCCAGACCAATGCCCACCTGACCCGATTCGATACCGCCCATGGTCCTTTTCCGGGTGAAGTTAGCGTCGAGGGCGATAGCCTGATCGTGAATGGTGACCGGATTCGCGTCTGCGCCGAGCGCGACCCCGGCAAGCTGCCCTGGGGTGAACTGGGCGTGGATGTGGTGCTGGAGTGCACGGGCTTTTTCCAGTCGCGGGAAAAATCTGCACCGCATATTGCGGCCGGCGCGAAAAAAGTCCTCATCTCTGCGCCTGCGGGCAAAGACTTGCCGACGATTGTCTACGGCGTCAATCACTCGGTGCTTAGCGCCGACGATCAGATTGTTTCCAATGCGTCCTGCACGACCAACTGCCTGGCGCCCCTGGTCAAGCCGCTGCACGATAGTATCGGCCTGGTGCATGGTCTGATGAACACCATTCATTCCTATACGAATGATCAGGTCCTCACGGATGTGTATCACAAGGATCTGCGGCGAGCCCGTTCAGCTACCCATTCCATGATTCCCACCAAGACCGGCGCAGCTGCGGCCGTGGGCCTGGTGCTGCCGGAACTGAATGGCAAGCTGGACGGTTTTTCGGTCCGGGTGCCGACCATCAATGTCTCGCTGGTGGATCTGACCTTTACTGCCGCCCGTGCGACCAGCGTCGAAGAAATCAACGATATCATTCGCAAGGCGAGTGAAGGGGAACTGGCCGGAGTCCTGGGTTATAACGATGGTCCGCTGGTCTCCGTGGACTTTAACCACAACCCGCTTTCTTCTATTTACGACGCTACTATGACCAAGGTTGCCGACGGCACCCTGGTAAAAGTTTGCTCCTGGTACGACAACGAATGGGGTTTTTCGAACCGGATGCTGGATACCACTCTCGCGCTGGTCAACGCTTCCTGAGCTCGCAGGTCTGAAGTCTATGCCGATACTGCGGATGCAGGATCAGGCTTTGGCGGGTCAGCGAGTGCTGATTCGTGAAGACCTGAACGTGCCCCTGAAGAACGGGGTCGTGGCCAGTGACACGCGTATTCGCGCGGCCCTGCCAACGATTGAGATGGCCCGAGACGCCGGCGCGGCCGTTATCCTGCTGTCTCACCTCGGCCGGCCCACGGAAGGGGAATTCGACCCCGCTTTCTCACTGGCACCCATCGCCGCCCGGCTGAGTGAATTGCTGGGCCAGCAGGTGCGCCTGATTCCGGATTGGCTCGACGGGGTGCAGGTTGCGCCAGGCGAGGTCGTACTGTGCGAGAACGTGCGCTTCAACGTGGGTGAAAAAGCCAACGATGAAGCGCTGGCTCGCCGCATGGCAGCCCTTTGCGATATCTATGTGATGGATGCTTTCGGTACCGCCCATCGCGCCCAGGCCAGCACCCACGGTGTCGGCGTGCACGCGCCGCTGGCTTGCGCGGGCCCGCTCCTGGTGGGCGAGCTCGATGCCCTGGGTCGCGCCCTTCAGGCGCCGGCCCGACCGGTGGTGGCTATTGTCGGTGGTTCCAAGGTATCCACGAAGCTTACCGTGCTCAAGAGTCTTGCCGGCGTGGTAGACCAGTTGATTGTGGGTGGCGGTATTGCCAATACCTTTATTGCCGCAGCCGGGCACGGGGTAGGCGAGTCATTGTGCGAGCCAGAACTGATCAACGATGCCGCAGCGCTCATGGAAGCTGCCGCCGACGGCGCCAGTATTCCCATTCCCAGTGACGTGGTCGTGGCCCTGGAAGTCAGCCCGTCGGCTCCGGCCTATCAAAGGCCGGTGGACAAGGTCGAGGCCGATGAACTGATCGTGGACATCGGTCCGCAAACATCACAGCACTATGCACAATTGCTGGCCAAGGCCGGCACGATCGTCTGGAACGGGCCGGTCGGCGTATTCGAGATCGACCAGTTCGGCGAAGGCACCCAGCGCGTTGCCCAGGCGGTCGCTGATAGCCCGGCATTCAGTATTGCCGGCGGCGGCGACACCCTGGCAGCCCTGGAAAAGTATGGTCTGAGCGATCGGGTGTCCTACATTTCCACGGGTGGCGGCGCATTTCTGGAGTTTCTGGAGGGCAAGACCTTGCCGGCCGTAGAGATGCTCAGCGGCCGGGCTGCTGACACCTGAGCCCATCGCCCCCGCCATAGCCGCGAGGGCCGCAGTCCGCTAATCTGCCGCTGTTCCAACAGCCAGTCCCAACTTTATGCGTCGCACGAAAATCATTGCCACCCTGGGCCCCGCTACCGACGGTATTGAGTCGCAGCGACAGTTGCTGCAGGCCGGCGTTGATTTGGTGCGCATTAATTTTTCCCATGGCGACTGGGCACAGCACGAGGGGCGCGTGACCGAGGTGCGCGAGGCAGCCGAGGAGGCAGGTCTCTACGTCGCTATTCTGGGTGACCTGCAGGGGCCCAAGATCAGGATTCAGCGTTTCCGTAACGGACCCATCACGCTGGAGGAGGGGCAGGAGTTTGTGCTGGATTCCTCCCTGGCGGCGGATGCCGGAGATGAACGTGCCGTGGGCGTTGCCTATGCGAGCCTGGCCAACGATGTTTCTCCCGGCGACACCCTCTTGCTGGATGACGGCCAGATCGTACTCAGCATAGGCGCCGTCGCCGGCCCGCGCATCGTCTGCACCGTGCAGGTCGGTGGTGTGCTTGGCGACAACAAGGGTATTAACCGGCAGGGTGGCGGACTGTCAGCCCCGGCTCTTACCGACAAGGACAAGGAAGATCTGCGACGTGCAGCCCGCCTGGACTTTGACTGGATTGCGGTGTCGTTTGTGCGTTCGGCGGCAGATCTCACTGAGGCCCGCCAGTGTCTGGAAGATGCCGGCAGTCACGCACGAATCGTGGCGAAGATTGAACGCACGGAGGCTGTTGATCACCTCGAAGCGATTATTGACGCGAGCGACGCGGTCATGGTGGCACGGGGCGACCTGGCTGTGGAGACGGGCTATGCCGGTCTGACCGGCCTCCAGAAGCGCATCATTCGCACCACCCGACGCCGACACAAGGTATCCATCACGGCAACACAGATGATGGAGTCCATGATTCACTCTCAGGTGCCGACGCGGGCGGAAGTGTCGGATGTGGCCAATGCCGTCATGGATGGCACGGATGCGGTGATGCTCTCGGCAGAAACCGCGGTGGGTGAGTTCCCCGTTAAGGCGGTGGCTGCCATGGCGGAGGTCTGCATCGGCGCCGAGACCTACCATCAGTCGGCAGCGCCCATGAGTCGGCACCGCATGGAAGATCGCTTTGGCCGCGTCGACGAAGCCGTGGCTATGGCCTCCATGTACACCGCCAATCATCTGGATGTGCAGGCCATCATCGCCCTGACAGAGTCCGGTTCTACCCCCCTGTGGATGTCACGGGTCAGGTCCGATATCCCGATCTTTGCCCTGGCGCGCCATTCAGAAACCTTGCGACGGGTGGCCCTGTACAGGGGCGTTTATCCGATTGCCTTCGATGCCATGCACAGTGACCCGCAACGCCTGTACCAGGATGTCTTTGAAACCCTCATTGGCATGGGCCGGGTCAGCCTGGGTGACCTGGTTATTCTGACCAAGGGCGACCAGGAAGGCGTGACCGGTGGCACCAATGCGCTGAAGATTCTGCACGTGACCGGTCAGTGAATACGCGCAGGGCCAGCTTCCAATTGATCCCCCGGCAACCGCTAAGCTGTCCTGGCTAGTGCAGCCGTCCCGCCCGGGGTATCTACGGGTCGCGTGCGCCGCCGGCGACCCGCGATGATGCAATACGCCTGAATTTAATCAGCCGGACCGGACCTGGCCGGCCGCCAGAGATGGACCATGACCACAGATAATGCCAATTTCATACAACGCTTTATGAAGATGGCCTCGAAAATCGAGGCGCGGGAACTGAAGTCAGTCCTGCTGTCTTTCGCTTTCGTTTTAATCCTGATGTCGGCCTATTACATCCTTCGCCCGGTGCGGGATGCCATGGCCAGCGACTGGACGGATACGGAGGTCAGTTTTCTCTGGAATCTGAATTTCTTCATTAGTTGTGCCGTCGTTGCGATTTACGGCATTGCGGTGTCGAAGATTCGCTTCCGTGTTCTCGTTCCGAGTGTGTATGCGTTTTTTGGTATCAGCTTCGTCGCTTTTTTCTTCGCCATCAGCGCTATTGAAGATAGGGACTTTGTCGATAAGTCCTTTTACGTTTGGCTAAGCGTCTTCAGTCTGTTCCATATCTCCGTGTTCTGGAGCTTTATGGGGGACCTGTATACCAAGGAGCAGGCCAAGCGATTATTTGCATTTATTGCCGCGGGCGCTGCGGCGGGCGGTATCATCGGTCCAGCCATTGCGGCGATCTTTGCGCCCCTGGTAGGAAATGATCAGTTGATGCTGGTTTCTGCCGTGATGCTGGTGATTCCGATCCCGATCATTTTGTTCCTCGAACGCCTCAAGGTCGTGGAACTGCACAATGAAGATGTGCATGCTGACCTGAGTTCTGCGCGAATCGGCGGCAATCCCTTTGCGGGTTTCAAGATGTTCGTGAGTAATCCCTATTTGCTCGCTATCGGTGGCTTCATCCTGCTTTATACCGCCGTCGGTTCCTTCGTCTATTTTGAGCAGAAGAATTTACTGGCTGAATTTGAGCGGCCGGAACGCGCCCAGATTCTTGCCATCGTTGATCTGGTCGTGAATGTGCTGACTTTTGTGATTGGTTTGTTTGTGACTGGTCGATTGGCTACGCGCTTTGGCATGGCGACAACCCTGGCCATGGTGCCTTTCTTTATTGCCGCCGGCCTGGTTGTGCTGGCCTTTGCCCCGATTCTGATGGTCGCGCTGGTGCTGCAGGTTGCCCGTCGCGTGGGTAACTACGCCATTACTCGCCCGGGTCGGGAGATGCTCTTTACCGCGGTAGACCGGGAGACCCGTTTCAAGGCGAAACCCGTGATCGATATTGTGGTCTACCGGGGCGGCGACGCCATCAGCAGCATTGCCTTTGCTGGTCTGACGGATGGCGTTGGCCTGGGCCTGGGGGCCATGGCCGCCATCGGTGCAGGTATAGCCACCGCCTGGGGTGCCGTTGGCGCCTTCCTTGGCCGTAGCTTCAGCAATCTCGAGGATCATCGGGTCGGTACCGGCGACCAGGGCGGGGCGGGCGCAGCCGCCACCAGCAAAGTTTAAGTCAGCACCACTTTATTCGGTCGCGGCCATCAGGGTCTTCAAATCACCCAGAACTTCTTCTGAGTGTGTGCCAGGGCTGACCTTGGTGTAGTGCTTGGCAAGCTTCCCGTCGGGATCAATCAGAAAGCTCTCGCGTGACGCCATCCGAAAGCTGCCAATCTTTGTCAGCACGCCATAGGCCTGGGCGGTCTCGCCCCCGGCATCGGACAAAAGGCTGAAGGGCAGGCTGTACTTCTCGGCAAATTCCGCATGGGAGGCCACATCGTCCAGGCTGACGCCGATAACCGTGGCGCCAATCTCTTCAAAAGCAAAGATATTGTCTCGAAAAGCGCAGGCCTCGGTGGTGCAGCCGGGCGTATCGTCTTTGGGATAGAAATACAGGGCGACCCAGCGGCCCTGGTATTGATCCAGGGTATGCCATTCGCCGTTCTGGTCCTGCAGGCGGAAATCTGGCGCCTGGCTGCCTTCAGGCGGCGAGGCATAGGCGGCGGCCGCGAACAGAAAAGCGGCTAAGAGCAAGGGCAGGCGGGGGCAAGTCTGCATTTTTTCATCTCCTTGGCGATGCGCATCACAGAGCAGGCATTAAGTGGTGGTCGCTGGCCTGACCACCCGCTAACATTTCGTCAAGATGGGGCGAATCGATTCCAGCGGCGGGCAGCGCGCCTGGGCTCAGAATATCGGGCTCGTATTGCCAGGCGGCGGCGCTCGCTGTGCCTATCAGGTCGGCGTGCTCAAAGGTCTGGCGGAGATCTTACCCCGCCGAGCGCCCAGTCCCTTCCCCGTCATCAGCGGCACTTCCGCAGGCGCCATCAACGCCGTGGTTCTGGCTACCCGGGCTCGACTGTTCCGTCACGGGGTCGCAGATCTGGAGCGGGTCTGGGGTAATTTCCGCACCGACCAGGTATTTCGGGCCGATGCGGGCACGATGGCCAAGAGCAGCGCCCACTGGCTGTTCGCCCTGGTCTTTGGTGGTCTGGGCGTGCGCAACCCCCGTTCTTTGCTGGATAACGAGCCCCTGGCGCAACTGCTGGGGCGGAATATTCGCTTTGATGCGATTGGCGAGAGTATCCGCAAGGGCTACCTGGATGCGGTGGCGGTTACCGCCGCCGGCTATGGCTCCGCCCGTTCTCTGACTTTCTATGAGGGCCGCGAGGATCTGGAGCCGTGGGTGCGGGTCCGTCGCAAGGGTAAGCCCACAAATCTGGGCCAGCAGCACCTCATGGCCAGTGTGGCTGCCCCGCTGGTGTTTCCGCCCGTGCAGATTGGGCGGGAGTATTTCGGCGACGGGGCCATGCGTCAGGCGACGCCCCTGTCGCCTGCCGTGCGGCTGGGGGCCGAGCGGCTGCTGGTGATTGGTTGCCGGAACGAGGTACCCGATCCGGAGCCGGCGGCCGATACCGAGGTGCCGTACCCGAGTTTTGGCCGCATTGCCGGCTATATGCTGGATGCGCTGTTAATGGATGGCTTGTCCTCAGACCTGGAGCGCCTGACCCGCATCAACCTGATTCTTGACCAGATGCCCGGTCGGCAGATGTCGAGCGAGGCAGGGACCCTGCGTTTTATTGATGCCCTGATCATGTTCCCCAGCCGTGATGTGCGCGATGTCGCCCTGCGCTACATGCATGAAATGCCCCGCCCCGTGCGCTTGCTCATGCGTGGCCTGGGCGCCTTGAACTACGGCGGCCGGCAATTGCTCAGCTACCTGCTGTTCGAGGCCGGCTATACGCGCGCCCTGATTGAACTGGGTTACGAAGACGCCATGACGCGTCGGCATGAACTGCTGGCTTTTCTGGAAGGTGCACCCATGGACTCGCCCACGGGCATCGGAGGCTGGACCGATCTCAGTGAGGAATACTCTCAGCGCCTGCCGGTCCTGAAAATGCCGCCGGGTAGCTGAATCAGGTCAGGAACAGCGCGCCTAAGCCCAGAAAAGTCACGAAGCCCACCACGTCGGTGACTGTGGTCAGCACCACGGAACCGGCCAGGGCCGGGTCGATGCGCAAGCGGCGCAGGATCAGGGGAATAGTAATTCCGGCCACTGCTGCCACGACGAGATTCAGTGTGATGGCCGCGGAGATGATCAGGCCCACTTCCCAGGTACTGAAAAAGGCCACGGTGACCAGTCCCACGACCACGGCCCAGGCCAGGCCGTTAAGCAGCCCCACGGCTGTCTCTTTGGCCATCAGCCAGCGCGTGTTGGACTGTTCCACCCGCCCCAGGGCCAGGCCGCGAATCATCAGGGTCAGGGTCTGGCTGCCGGCGATGCCGCCCATGCTGGCCACAACGGGCATCAGCACTGCCAGGATCACGACCTGTTCCAGGGTGTCCTCAAACTGACCGACCACTGCCGCCGCCAGAAACGCGGTGGCCAGATTAACGCCCAGCCACACGGCCCGCCGTCTCGCGCTGGCGACGACGGGGGCGAACATGTCGTCCTCTTCGTCCAGGCCCGCCATGCTGAGCACGGCGTGTTCGGCCTGGTCCTCGATGACATCGACCACATCATCAATGGTGATCTGACCGATTAGCCTGCCCTGAGCATCGACGACAGGTGCCGAGACCAGGTCACGGTTACTGAACTCTCTGGCCACCTCGTCAGCAGGGCTTTCGCAGGGAATCGGATACACGGAGGCGTCCATGACGGAGATAACGGTGTCCCCCGGATCCCGGGTGACCAGCCGAGACATATACAGGGCGCCCAGGTAGCGACCGTGGCGATCGACGACGAATACCGCATCGGTCTTGTCGGGAATATCGCCCAGGATGCGCAGGTAGCGCAGCACCACCTCCAGATTTACATCTGGCCGGACGGAGATGGTGTTGGGGTTCATCAGGCCGCCGGCGCTGTCCTCCGGATAGGCCAGGACATCCTGCAGTCGTTCTTTATCCTGGTCAGACAGGGACCGGATGACCTGCTGGGTAACGGCCTCGGGCAGATCGGCGACAAAGTCAGCCAGATCATCCAGGTCCATGCCTTCCGTCGCCGCGACCAGGTCAGCCGCATTCATTTCATCGATGATGCCCGAGCGAACTTCATCGTTGAGTTCCAGCAGCACATCACCTTCGTCATCGTCATTGACCAGGTCCCAGACGATGGCCCGTTCCGAGGGCGGCAGGGATTCCAACAGATCGGCGATCTCGGCCGGGTGCAGCGCATGGACCAGCAGTCGCACCTGTCGCAGGGTGCCGCTCTCCAGAGCCTCGCGCAGCAGGCCTAGATCGGTCTTCCGGGTGCTCAGTGCATCCATGACGGCCGGCTACCCCCTGACTAGTTGCCAGTCCGGGCCGGCGCCTGCACGGCCGTCGGCAATTCAGTGTGGCGAGTCAGTACATCGGCATACTGACCGGCGAGGGCCCGGGCGATGCGCTCTGCCATGTAGACGGAGCGATGCTGGCCGCCGGTGCAGCCCAGGGCTACGGTCAGGTAGTTTCGGTTGAAATCCAGGTAGCGGGGAATCCAGCGTTGCAGGAAGCCCAGCACGTCCTCGTACATGTCCTGCACGGGCTCGCGGGCGTCCAGGAAATCAATAACGGCTTCGTCCAGCCCGGTCTGATCTCGCAGGCCCGGCTCCCAGTAAGGATTGGGCAGGCAGCGCAGATCGAAGACGAAATCCGCATCTGCCGGCACACCATGCTTAAAGCCGAAGGACTCGATAAGGATGGACAGGCCCGGCTGCGTCTTGCTGTGACCGATGCGTTTGCGCAGGGCATCCCGCAGTTCATAGACGCTCGTGCGGGTAGTGTCGATGATGAGTTCCGCGCTGTCGATGATGGGGCCCAGCAGACGACGTTCCCGGCGGATGGCCTCCTTAAGGCTGGAACCGTCTTCACTGAGCGGGTGTTTGCGTCGGGTTTCTGCGTAGCGCTTGAGGAGGATATCGTCGGCGGCCTGCAAAAAGACCACTTCGCAGTGCATGCCCTGGTCGCGCAGCTTGCGCATCAGTTCCGGAACCGAGGCCAGGTCATCTTTGCGGTTGCGTGCATCGACGCCCATGGCCAGGTTGTCGTAGCGGCCGGCTCCCGCGCGGCTGATCTCGGCAAGCATGGTCTCCATCAGCATGGCCGGGACATTGTCGATGCAGTAGAAGTCCATGTCCTCAAGCAAATTCAGGGCCACGCTCTTCCCGGAACCGGACAGACCACTGACAATGATCAGGCGCATGCTTACTGGTCCGCCCCGTTTTCCTGGGCCGCTGTCTGACAGCGGGAGAGCACGATAGCCGAGGCATCGGCGGGGGAGTTCGCACGCTCCAGCATCACAAGGCTATCAGGGAGTTTCAGCGCGCGCGCCAGCAAGGGCACTTCCTGAGCATCGGTTTCTGCGGGCAGCAGCAGTCCGAGCAGCACGGAAACGTCCCGGGCATCATCGGCATCGAATTCTACTGGCTCGCTCAACAGCAGCATGGCGCCCACGGGTTCCGTGATTCCGGCATCCTGACCGTGGGGAATCGCCACGCCATTGCCCAGGCAGGTACTGCCCAGGCGCTCGCGCTCATTTAACAGGCCGTAAATTTCGGTAGCCGTCAGTTCGCCTGGACCAGTGGCCAGCAGTGCGCTCAAAGACTCCAGGGCATCCTTGCGACTGCTTGCGTCTGCTTGACAGCGGATGCGATCCGCTGGCAAAAAATTTTGACCCAGCATGCCCGGGCTTCAGGAACGCTTGTCGGCGTCCCGGGCATGATGGTCGGTGAGCTTTTCCTTATGTTTGATGATTTGCCGGTCGAGCTTGTCAACCATGCTGTCGACCGCAGCATACATATCATCTTGTACTGCATCGGCGAACAAGGAGCCCCCGGAGAGATTTACGCGGGCTTCAGCCTTATGGCGCAGCTTTTCCACAGTCAGAATGCAATGAATATGAGTCACATGATCAAAGTGTCGCTCAAGCTTCTGCAGCTTTTCGTTGATGTACTCCCGCATGGGCGGGGTAATTTCTACATGGTGACCGGTTAGATTTAGTTGCATGACTGTGGTCCTCCTTTTTTCGTTAATTTGGGGCCGAACTGCTATCTCGCCGCCTGACGTTTCCGTTCGCTGGAGGGTGCGATACGCAGAGCCTCTCGGTATTTTGCCACTGTTCGGCGGGCAACATTCACTCCTTCGTTCACCAGCATCTTGGCCAGGGCGCTGTCGCTGAGAGGCTTGGCCGGGTTTTCCTGTCCGATCAGCCGCCGGATGCGGGCTTTGATGGCCGTGGAAGACTGGCTGGAGCCGTCCGTGCCGGCCAGCTGGCTCGAGAAGAAGTAACGGAATTCCACGACCCCGCGGGGTGTGTGCATGTATTTGTTCGCGCTGACGCGGGAAATGGTGGATTCATGCATGCCAACGGCTTCTGCTACGTCCTTCAGGATCATGGGTTTCATGCTTTCTTCGCCATGCTCCAGATAATCCGTTTGCCGCTCAACAATGCACAAGGCGACTTTCATCAGCGTGTCATCGCGAATCTCCAGGCTGCGCACCAGGAAACGCGCTTCCTGCAGCTGCGCGCGCAGGGTGTCGTGGCTGCCACCGCCGCGCAACATGGCAGCGTAAGTTTGATTCACCTGCAGGCGGGGCGAGTTGCTGCGGTTTAGGTCAACGACCCAGCGTCCATCCTGCTTGCGGACATAGACATCCGGCACCACATATTCAGGCGTGCTTGATTCAATCGCCGCGCCAGGGTGGGGATGGCAGGCGCGGATTAGCTCCAGTGCGCCCTCCAGTTCCTCATCTAATGCCGCGTGCTCCCGGCGCAAAGCAGCGTGATCCCGATCGGCGACCAGATCCAGGGACTGCGCTGCAATGGCTAAGGCCAGTTCGCGTCCCGCCGTATCGTCGGCCAGGTGGCTAAGCTGGATGCTGATGCATTCGGCCGGTGTTCTGGCAGCGATCCCGATGGGATCCAGCGTCTGCACCCGTGCCAGGGTCCGTTCCAGTTCCTCGCGAGTGAAGCCGGCTTCGCCGGCCAGTGTGGACTCGATGGACTCAAGGCTTTCCGTCAGATAGCCATCATCATTCAGGGCATCGATAATGGCGTGGCCCATGACGATTTCGCGGGGAGAGAAGTGCTCCATCTCCAGTTGCCACAATAGATGTTCGCGCAGGGATTCACCGCTGCGGTCTTCGATATCCGGCCGTCGGCCATCATCGGCCCAGACATCTGCCCGACTGTCGCGGGGCCCGGGTTCGTCCCAGGTATTGAATTCATCTGCTTCGCCGGCAACCACCTCCGGTGACTCGTCGGCGGGAGTGGCGACTTCGCCCTCGGGTGGCTCCTCGGCCTCGAGCATGACGTTCTCGGCAAGGGCCTGCTCAAGCTGGGTATTAAGTTCCATCACGGGCATCTGCAGCAGCTTCAAGGCTTGTTGTAGCTGCGGAGTCATGACCAGCTGCTGGCTGATTCGCAGCTGCAGTGACGGTTTCATTCCGCTCATGCCTAGAGCCTGAACTCTTCGCCCAGATAAACCTTGCGCACTTCCTGGTTATTCAGAATCTCGTCGGGCGGACCTTCTGCGATAACCGAGCCTTCACTCAAAATATAGGCGCGCTCACAAATACCCAGAGTCTCGCGCACGTTGTGGTCGGTAATCAGCACACCGATGCCGCGGGCGGCCAGGTGGCGAATCGTGCGCTGGATATCCAGCACAGAGATAGGGTCTACCCCCGCAAAAGGTTCATCCAGCAGGACGAAACGAGGCTCGGCCGCCAGGGCCCGGGCGATTTCCACGCGGCGGCGCTCACCGCCGGACAGGCTCATGCCCAGGCTTGTGCGGACATGGCTGACATGCAGCTCATCGAGCAACTGCTCCAGCTGGCTCTCCCGATCTGCCCGCGCCAGGCCAGGGCGGGTTTCCAGGATCGCCATGACATTTTTTTCAACACTCAGCTTCCTGAAGACCGAGGCCTCCTGGGGCAGGTAGCCCACCCCCATGCGGGCCCGATGATGCATGGGCATATAGGTAAGGTTCTGGCCGTCCAGGCTGATGCGTCCCGCATCGGCGGTAATCAGGCCCACCAGCATGTAAAAGGCCGTGGTTTTGCCGGCACCATTGGGTCCAAGCAGACCCACAACTTCACCGCTGCGAATTTCCAGGGAAATCTGGTTCACAACCTGGCGTAGCTTGAAGCGCTTGCTCAGCCCCTCGGCCCGCAGCGTGCTGGGTTGTGTTTCAGGAGCCATCTTGGTCGGCGGACGGCTGAATTTTCATTCTCACCTGACCTTGTTCATCACCATCGGCAATGATGAATTCACGGGTCAGGTCATAGGCGATCCGCGGCCCGGAGACTTCGTTGGCGCCATCGCTAACCCAGGCATCGTCAGTCATACGGATCAGATTTGTTTCCAGGTCATATTCCATGATCCGGGCGCGTCCCTCGGTGAGCTGCTCTTGGCCTTCTCGTTCCTGCTCGAATTTGGCCGGCTGCCCGGTAAGGCGGGCCGACTGCAGGCGGTGATTAAGAAAACGTACCTGTGCCGCGTCCGACCACGCACGGGTATTGGCGCTCTGAATTACCACGTTGCCAGTAAACATCCAGACGCTGTCGTCGAAGTCTAGCCCGGTGGCGATGGCCTGGTCGGCACTGATGCCCATTGCGCCCTGGCGAATGGTCAGATCAGTGAAACTGAGCCTGTCATTGCGCCGGTCGAACTCCGACGAGGCGGCGTCCAGGCTGATGGGTGCGCTGCGATCAAAGTTGATACCCAGCTCTTCCTGCGCAGCCAAGGAAGTAGCGGCCGCAACAAGGCAGACCAAGGGCCAGCAATTTCTAAGGCGTGAACGTCCCTGTGACATCAGCAATCAACTGCAACCGGTCTTCCTTGAGAAACACGCGCATGCCGGTAGCGAAAACCTGATCACCATCCAGATCGATGGTGACGTCACTATCGGTATATGCAACGAAGGTGCGCGGATCAAGTTCCAGATAATCCGTGAGAATGCTTGCCTTGGCACCGTCTGACTCACGGGTTACTGCCACCACCTCACCCGAAAGCCTCAGGATATCACCCTCGGGCGGCATTCTGCCTTTATCTGCCCGCAGTTCCCAAGGGACCGCTGCGCGCGGCTCGTACTCAAAAGCCACGTCCACGAGTTCCACTTCGCCGTCGCCCTGCAGCAGCTCACGGGTGTTGATCCGGTAAAGGAGTTCGCCGTCATCGCCGGTGCCGACGAGTTGTGCATCTTTCAGGTAATAACCGTCGCCCAGGATCGGCGCGGTTAGTCCAGGTGGTTTTTCATCTTCGACCCGGGAGAGCAGGATACCGCTGGCCACGGCGCCCGCGGCCAAAAGGAGCAGGGTCAGGCTGTTCAGGACGCCGGTGCGCTTCAGCTTCCGGTCTCCGTCCGGGCCCGGATCAGCAGATCACAAAGCTCACGGACCGCGCCTCGTCCCCCGTCGCTGGGAGACTGCCAGTGAACCTGAGCGGTGACTGCCGGGTGTGCGTCAGCGGGCGCAAAGGCCAGTCCAACGGCGGCCATCAGGGCCAGGTCAGGAACATCGTCACCCATGCAGGCGATCGCAGAGAAGTCTTCAATCTGCAATTGGCGGGCGATTTCGTGCAGGGCGGGCAGTTTGTCCTCCTGACCGAGCACCGCATGCTGCACACCGAGTTCCTGCAGTCGCCTTTCCACCGCGGCGGAGCGGCGCCCGGAAATGACCGCGATATCGCAGCCGTGGGCCATCAGTTGCTTCATGCCGTAGCCATCACGCACGTGAAAGGCTTTGGATTCTCCGCCCTGGCCGTCGTATAGCAGCCTGCCGTCCGTCAGCACGCCGTCAACATCCAGTACCAGCAGGCGAATGCTCGCCGCTTGCTGCATCAGCCTGGCGTCAGTCAGCATGGTCGGCCCTAAACAACGCCTGCCCGCAGCAGGTCATGTACATGCAGGGCACCGACCAGTTGTTGCTCGGCATCGACCACCAGCAAGGCCGTGATTTTGTTCTGTTCAAGTGCCAGCAGAGCCTCAGCGGCCAGTTCTTCAGGGCGCGCTGTGCGGCAACCTTCTGTCATGACCTCGCGCATGGGCGTGGATTGCAGATCCAGTTTGCCGTCCAGGGCGCGGCGCAGATCGCCGTCGGTGAAAATACCTGCGACCTGGCCAGACCCGTTGACGACGGCGGTCATGCCGAGGTTCTTGCGAGTCATTTCCATCAGACCGTCGCTCAGGGGCGCGTCCTCATGGACCTGGGGGAGCTGCTCACCTGTCTGCATCAGATCGCCCACATGCAGCAGCAGGCGGCGCCCCAGGGAGCCACCGGGATGGGACAGGGCAAAATCTTCGCGCGTAAAGCCGCGGCTCTCCAGCAGGGCCACGGCCAGGGCATCGCCCATGGCCAGGGTGGCTGTCGTGCTAGCCGTGGGGGCGAGATTCAGGGGGCAGGCTTCTTCCTGCACGCCGGTATCCAGGGCCACGTCGGCCGCTTTGCCCAGGGTTGAATCCATGTCACCGGTCATGGTGATCAGGGGCACGGCCAGGCGTTTGAGCAGGGGGAGGATGGTAATGATCTCCCCCGTTTCGCCTGAGTTGGACAAGGCCAGTACCAGGTCCTTGGCTGTGATCATGCCCAGGTCACCGTGGCTGGCTTCCCCGGGGTGAACGAAAAATGCCGGGGTACCTGTGCTGGCCAGGGTGGCGGCCAGCTTGCCGGCGATATGCCCGGATTTGCCCATGCCCGTTACGACCACCCGACCGTGGCAGTCCAGGCAGAGTTGGCAGGCGCGGGCAAAATCTTCGCCGATGCGTGGCGCCAGATCGCGAATTGCCTGAGCCTCTACTTCCAGGACCCTGAGGGCATAGGTCTGTAGTTCCTTCGGGCTGGGTGCCGCAGTGCTCATGGGTGATCTATAGGGCCGAGACAACAAGGTAAGTGAGGTAAACAAGGAAGCCTGCCAGCAGCATAAAGCCGGCGGCGCGACGCACCTCAATGATATCGTCGTCATTGTACGCGAAGAAGAAAAATACCAGCGTAAAGCCGAGCATGATGGGCAGATGTATCAGCACTGCATCCGGATCCAGCTGTGCAGGACTCAGTGTGCCGGCAACCCCGATCACCGCAAGCGTATTGAAGGTATTGGAGCCGATAACATTGCCCAGGGCGAGACCGTGCTCGCCCTTGCGCGCGCTGACCACCGACACAGCCAGTTCCGGCAGGCTGGTGCCAATGGCAACAATGGTCAGACCGATCAGCAGATCGCTGATACCCAGGGCGCGGGCCAGGCTCTGGCTGCCCCAGACCAGGGCCTCTGAGCCCACGGCCAGAGCCGTCAGGCCTATTACGATCGAAAACACCGCGCGGCTCATAGTGATGTCGGCCGGGATTTCAGCAGCATACTCGGCCTCGATGGGATCTTTACCGCGCGAACGTTGCCCCAGGCGCAGCACCCACCACATGAAGATCACCAGCCCGCCGAGCAGGAGCAGGCCATCGAGCCGGCTAAGGAACTGATCGGGGAACAGCAGCACCGGCGATATGCTGACGGCAAGCATGACGGGCAGTTCGCTGCGAATGGTGGGGGAGCGGACGCGCAGCGGGCAGATAATGGCTGCGATAGCGGTGACCATGCCGATATTCGCGATATTGGAGCCCAGGGCATTGGCCACAGCCAGATCCGGCGAGCCGGACAGGGCTGCGGCGACGGCCACCAGCACTTCGGGCAGGGAAGTTGCAAAGCCCAGTACGGTGAGGCCGATGAGCAGCGGCGGAATGCCGAGCTGCCGGGCGGTTACGCCAGCCCCCAGCACAACGCGATCAGCGCCCCAGGCGAGGAGCACCAGACCGGCGATAATGGCTAGAGAGTCGTCAAGCATGGCGGCGATTATAATGACGCGCCCCACGCCACAGTGAACCTGCGTTTATGAAGCCCGAAGAAATACAGCAGCTGATCGAAAAACACCTCCCGGACTGCACGGCGACGGTCGCCAGCGATGACCAGACACATTATGAAGCGACCGTGGTCAGCAATGCCTTTGCGGGCAAGCGACCCCTGCAACGACACCAGCTGGTTTACGCTGCGCTCGGCGAACGCATGGGGCGCGAAATTCATGCCTTGTCTATTGCCGCCTTCACACCCGAGGAGTGGCAGGCCCGCAGCGCCTAGCTGCGCGACGCCGAACAACTTTGGATAAATTCGCAATCAAGGGCGGGGTGCCGCTGCAAGGCGAGGTCGCCATCTCGGGCGCCAAGAACGCCGCCCTGCCCATTCTTAGCGCCTGCCTGCTCAGCACGACCCCGGTGCGCCTGCGCAACGTTCCGCAGTTGCGGGACGTAAACACGACCCTGGCCCTGCTGCGACGCATGGGTGTGGCGGCCGATTTTCAGCCGGACGGCAGTGTCCTGGTGGACCCCGGTCCCCTGGAGAACTGTTTTGCGCCCTACGAACTGGTCAAGACCATGCGGGCTTCCGTGCTGGTCCTGGGTCCCTTGATCAGCCGCTTCGGGCGGGCTGATGTGTCCCTGCCCGGTGGTTGCGCCATCGGGGCCCGGCCCGTTGATCTGCATGTGGCGGGTCTGCGCGCCCTGGGTGCCCGGGTCAAGATCGAAGACGGTTACATCAGCGGCACTGCCAAGCGGCTCAGCGGGGCCGCCCTGCACCTGGACAAGGTGACGGTCACCGGGACGGAAAACCTCATGATGGCCGCGGCCCTGGCCGACGGTGAGACCGTGATTGATAACGCTGCCCGGGAGCCCGAAGTCGAGGATCTGGCGGATTTTCTGAATCACCTGGGGGCCCGGATTACCGGTGCCGGCACGGCGCGCATCGAAATCCAGGGGGTTGATGCCCTGCAGGGAGGCGAATACACGGTCCAGCCCGACCGAATCGAGGCGGGTACCTTCCTGATTGCCGCGGCCATTACTGCGGGGCGGGTGCGCCTGCAGGGCGTGGTGCCGGCGCACCTGGAGTCTATCCTGCAGAAACTGCGTGAAGCCGGCTTCTCAATTGAATCTGGCGATGATTGGGTGGAACTGGATGCGACGGGCCGGCGGGCCCAGGCCACCGATATCAGCACGGCACCCTATCCGGGCTTTCCCACCGACATGCAGGCGCAGTTCATGGCCTTGAACTGTGTGGCTGACGGGATCGGGGCGGTGACGGAAAATGTTTTCGAAAATCGTTTCATGCACGTTCCGGAACTGCAGCGCATGGGCGCCGATATCCGGCTGGAAGGGCACACAGCCATCGTCCGCGGGGTCGAGTCTCTGCACTCGGCGCCAGTCATGGCGACGGACCTGAGGGCCTCGGCCGGCCTGGTGCTGGCAGGCCTGGTCGCTGAGGGCGAAACCCTGGTGGACCGGATCTACCATATCGATCGGGGTTACCAGCGCATAGAGGAAAAACTGCAGGCGCTGGGCGCCCGGATTCGGCGGCTGAGCTGATTCGCGGACCGCGCGCTTGGTAGGCAAGTTTCCAATGCCGTGTGTATAATTCGTGCGCTTTTTCAACGCTCGCTGGCTTTGCCATTCTTAGCGGGCGCTTTACCAGTCCAGGCTCGTCCGGGGCGCTGGCCCCTTAAGGGACCAGCCACGCGGACCAGCCACTTTGGAGGAATAACTGCATGAGCGATGAGTCGGGACTCAGCCGACGCCGCTTTCTGACCGCGGCTACCACCGTGGTTGGCGTAACGGGTGCAGCCTTTACCGCAGTGCCGTTTGTCGCTTCCTGGAAGCCGAGTGCCCGGGCCAAGGCCCTGGGAGCCTCGATTCAGGTGGATATCAGCAAACTGGAGACGGGCGCCATGCTCCGGGTGGAATGGCGGGGCCGGCCCGTTTGGGTGCTGCGGCGCTCGCCGGAAATGCTGGCGCGCATGGAGAGTTCACCGGCGGATCTGAGCGATCCGGATTCCGTCGAGTCGGAGCAGCCCAGCTATGCGCAAAACCAGACCCGCTCCGTCCAGCCCGAGGTGCTCGTGGTCGTTGGAACCTGCACCCACTTAGGCTGTGCACCCATCGAGCGCTTTGACGTGGCTCCTGAAGATCTGGGCCCGGACTGGGCCGGTGGCTTCTACTGCCCCTGCCACGGCTCAAAATTTGATCTGGCAGGCCGCGTCTACGCGGGCGTGCCGGCGCCGACTAACCTGCCGATTCCGCCCTATCGTTATATTGACGACAACCTGCTGATAATTGGCGATGACACAGGAGCAGCCGCATGAGTTCTGCGCGCTCAGAAGCCGCGAGCGGCGCCAGTCGTTCCTCGGGCCTGCTTGACTGGATTGATGCCCGCTTCCCCTTGAGCAAAATGCTCAAGGAGCACGCCACCGAGTACTACGCGGCGAAAAACTTCAACGTCTGGTATGTCTTCGGCGTGCTGGCCATGGTGGTTCTGATCATCCAGTTGCTCACGGGCATTTTCCTGACCATGAGCTACAAGCCGTCAGCTGAGGATGCCTTTGCGTCCGTTGAGTACATCATGCGTGACGTGGAGTGGGGCTGGCTTATTCGCTATATCCATTCAACCGGCGCCTCGGCATTCTTCATCGTGGTCTACCTGCATATGTTCCGGGGCATGATGTACGGCTCATACAAAGCGCCGCGTGAACTGCTGTGGATCATCGGCATGCTGATCTACCTCGCCCTGATGGCGGAAGCTTTTATGGGTTATCTGTTGCCCTGGGGTCAGATGTCTTACTGGGGTGCCCAGGTGATCGTTTCCCTGTTCGGTGCCGTGCCCGCTGTGGGCGATGCACTGGTCGAGTGGATTCGAGGCGACTATTTCATCTCCGATATCACCCTGAATCGCTTTTTTGCCTTGCACGTGATTGCCGTACCCCTGGCCCTGGTCATGCTGGTGGTTATGCACATCCTGGCGCTGCATGAGACTGGCTCGCTGGGTCCGGACGGCATCGAAATCAAACAGAACAAGGGTCCGGACGGCATTCCCCTGGACGGCGTGGCCTTTCATCCCTACCTGACCTCCAAGGATCTGGTGGCCATCGTGGTGTTCCTGATCCTGTTCTCGGCCGTCGTGTTCTTCGCCCCGGAAATGGGTGGTTACTTTCTTGAGCACGCCAACTTTGAGCCGGCCAATCGACTGAAGACACCAGAGCATATTGCGCCGGTTTGGTACTTCACACCTTTCTACGCAATCCTGCGCGCTGTGCCCAGCAAGGGCCTTGGCGCTCTGCTAATGGGGCTGGCCATTGTCGCGCTGTTTCTGCTGCCGTGGCTGGACCGCTGCAAGGTGAAGTCAATTCGCTATCGTGGCTGGATATTCAAAGTCGCCCTGATGCTTTTTGCCATCAGTTTCCTGGCCCTTGGATACCTGGGCCTGCAGCCGGCAACGGAACCTGTCTTTGTTTATGCGGCCCGAATCTTTACGGCGCTCTATTTCGCATTTTTCCTCTTTATGCCTGTGTATACGAGGCTGGAAAAAACCAAACCCGTGCCTGAACGGGTCGTGTATCACGGGTAGCTCTGCGGATGTTTAACAAGATGATTTCCCCAAGGAGTTCCTTGCTGGCTATGGCTGCGGTCGTGATGTTATTGCCCGTGACCGGATTCGCCGCTGGCGCGGGCGCGGTTCTGCAACCGGCAAATAATGACCTGAGCAATCTGCCCTCCCTGCAAAGGGGCGCACGTAACTTCGTGAACTATTGCATGGGTTGTCACTCAGCCAAATATGTTCGCTACAACAGGCTGGGTGCGGATCTGAGTATCAGCGATGATCAGATGATCAATAATCTGATGTTCGCGGCCGAGAAGACGACAGAGACCATGACTGTTGCCATGCCGGCCGACGATGCGGCCCGCTGGTTCGGGCAGGCGCCACCGGATCTGAGTCTGGTTGCGCGCAGCCTGGGCACCGACCATATTTATACTTTCCTGCGGACTTTTTATGTCGAGGAAGGGAGCCCGACAGGGGCCAACAACCTGGTCCTGGCCAATGCCAGTATGCCCAACGTGCTCTGGTCTTTGCAGGGCGAGCAGCGCCTGGTTGTGGAGACGGATGCAGAGGGTCACAAAAATAGTCGTCTGGAACTGGTCTCGCCCGGTAGCCTGTCACCCGAAGAGTTTGATCAGTTCGTGCGCGATATCGTGAATTTCCTGGACTACGTCGGCGAACCCATGCAGCTGGAACGTCAGCGCCTGGGGGGCTGGGTGATTGCATTTTTGCTGGTCTTCGGCGTGTTTGCCTACCTGCTGAAAGAAGAGATCTGGACTGACATAGAAAAATAGTCGCGCGGGCCAGTAACGGCCGCGCGAACCGTATGGCATAGCCGCCCTTGAGGGTGGCGAAGTCATTAATTGCAGATTGACCGGGCGTATCGCCCGCGGCTTAGGGGCCTGATCAATGATGCTCTACTCGAGCCCAACTTGTTTCCATAGCCATCGCACCCGACTGGTGCTGGCCGAAAAGAACATCACCATGGATATCGTGAATGTTCAGGGTCCGGACTTGCCGGAAGACTTGCGTGATTTGAACCCGTATCACAGTGTGCCGACCCTGGTAGACCGTGACCTGGTGCTCTATGACTCCCGCGTCATTATCGAGTACCTGGACGAGCGTTTTCCGCATCCGCCGCTGATGCCGGTCGATCCGGTCACGCGAGCCCAGTTCCGGCTTGCTCTGTATCGCATCGAGCGTGACTGGTATGGCCTGGGCGAGGAGCTGGAAGCAGCGACGGACAGCAAGCAGGCATCTCGGTTACGCAAGATGCTGCGCGAAAGTATTCTATCGAGCGCGGAAGTGTTCAGCGCGCGCCGTTTCTTCCTCAGCGAAGAATTCTCGCTGGTGGACTGCACTATCGCGCCTTTGCTGTGGCGGCTGTCGGTCTACAACGTAGACCTTGGCGAGGCGGGAGCCCCCGTCGTCAAGTACATGGATGACGTTTTCTCGCGCCGTTCCTTCCAGGATAGTCTTACTGAACTCGAACACGAGATGCATCAGTAAGCGCAGATATGAGTGCCATCAGTACCTCCCAGCATCCGTACCTGCTTCGTGCAATGCACGAGTGGATGACGGATAACGGCGATACGCCCCACATTGTGGTGGATGCCCAGGGTGAAGGGGTCGACGTGCCGGAGCAGTTCATCACGGACGGCAAAATTATCCTGAACGTCAGCTATGCGGCCGTCCGTGATCTCCAGCTGGGTAATGAAGAAATCAGTTTCGAAGCCCGCTTTGGCGGGGTGCCCAATATCGTGCGTGTTCCTGTCGCCGCTATTCTGGGTATTTATGCCCGCGAAACGGGCCGGGGCATGATTTTTTCCATCCAGCAAGACAGCGAAGTTTCACCGCCCGAAGATGTGGACGGCGATTCGCCACCCACCGGCGGTCGACCGCATCTGAAGGTCGTCAAATAGCCATCGTCGTGACGGGCCGGCCCTGGCCCCTCGGCTCATCCCTGGTGTAGATCCGTTGCGTCGAACGCGCCCTGCAGCCATTGCAGGCGTCTGGCCTGCCGTGGGCCCGTTACCGCCACCACGTCAAAGCGCATGGCTTGTTCCGCTCGGGCGGTATGGGACTGCAGGTAATGCTGCGCTGCGCGCAGGATGCGCGCGCGCTTGCGCGGACCGATGCTCGCCAGGGCGCTGACGGGGCCATCCCGGCGCCGATAGCGCACTTCGACGATGATCAGTTCGGGGCCATGGCTCATCACCAGATCCAGCTCGCCGAAATAGCAATGGTAGTTGCGCGTCAGCAGTTGCAGTCCCTGGCGCTGCAAGTATTCCAGGGCGAAATTTTCCGCGGCCTGGCCATCAGCCAGGTGCGGTGCTCGCTTAGTTGCCCGACGCAGCAACCGGGGGATTGTCTATGGGCGGCACGGCGAGGGCTTCACCGCGGCGGATTTTTGCCCAGGCCAGCCGGCGGTGAATACGGCCATCCCGGCCCAGGTAAAGCCGTCCGGTGACGCCGTCCAGTTCGAGCATCCCGCCTGGCCCCGTCAGTTGTGAGGCCAGGCCAAAGGCGTCGTAACCCATGGCAAACAGCCGCGCTCTCCGACTGGCTTCGCCGGGCCAGTATTCCTCGATGCTGGCGCGCGTGGCCGCCATGTCAGCCGTGGGTGCGACCACCCAGGGCATGTCGGGAAACTGAATACCGTTCAAGTCGGAATTCCCTCGACTGCCTTCCTGGTAAATGGCTGAGGTCGCATAGGTGGGGATACCGCCGGCATAGTAAAAGCGCAATTGCGGTCGCAGCAGTTTGCCGGCCTGTGCTTGCGCGGCCAGAAATATTAGATCGACGTCTTCTCGGCGACGAGGCTCAAAACTCAGGTCCATGCCCAGATTCGCACTGAGTCGGGTTTTCCGGTCGCGGCTTTCGCTGATTAAAAGAATTTCCTGAATGCCGTAGGAGAAATCCTTGCCCGAGGCTTCATACAGCCGATGGTCCACCAGCACGCCCCCTTGTGCTTCGTAGGTTGTGGCGAAGCTTTGCAGCAGCCGACGACCCCAGTCGTTGCTGGGGACCAGGGCAATAGCCCGCCGCCGGCCTTCGGCCAGGGCGCGATTGGCCGCTTCAGCTGCTTCGTCCTCGGGCGCGAGGGCAAACTGCACCAGTCCCGGCGGCGCGGGCAGTTCATCGGGCAGGTAGTTCAGGCTCAGGGTCGGCACGCTCAGGCCGCCTGGGTTATTGGCCAGGGCTTGCACATTGCCCTTGAGCAGCGGGCCGATGACCAGCTGCGCACCGCCGCTTATTGCTCGCTGGTAGGCAGCGATCGGGCCATCGAGCTCGACATCATAGATGCGGATTTCCCGTCGTGGCTCGGTGTCGGCCCGGTTGTAGTAGGCCGCCATGAAGCCGTCGCGAATCGCGCTGCCGGCCAGTTGCTGGCGCCCGCTCAAGGGCAGCAGCAGGGCGAGTCTTTCGGGCAGATAAGCCGCGCTGTCCTGGCCGGCAAGTAATTCCGGTAACAGGCTGTTATTGGCCGGGTGCTGGGGATGCTGCTGTTGCCAGGTGCGCAGGGCCAGGGCCATACCTGGGGTACCTGTGCTGCCACCGGCGGCGAGTTGACCCAGTGTCAGCCAGGCAGACAGCACCGGGTCATCCACTGCGTCGATGGTGGCATTGACCGGGGCGCCATAACGCTGAAACAGCGTCCACAGCAGACGCTGATTGGTGGCGATGCTCTGGGGAGTATCCAGCCAGACTTCGCGCTCCAGCAAGGCTTCGGTGCCGCCGACACTGTCGCCGATGCGGAACAGCGCCTCGCCACGAATGCGTGCTAATTCGGCGGCGGCCCGTGGTTGCGGGGACCGCGGCGCCCGGTCAATGGCGGCGAGGGCGCGGCGGGGTTCGTCGCGGGCAATCGCCAGGTCGCCGGCAACTTGCGCCCAGCCGAGCAGATTTTTCTGGCTGACCGGATCGGGGAGGGTGTCCAGGAGTACCTGGGCACCGTCTAAATTGCCGTCGAGTTGTTTCTGCCGCACGGCTAGAAGCTGGTAGCGCTCCCGCACGTGCCCGGTCGTCTCGGCGGCCAGAGCCAGGTAGGCATCGGCCGCCGCCCCGTGCTGTCCGCGGTCAGCCAGGGCTGCAGCCTCGCGAAGGGCCGGGTCATCAGCGCCGACGCCCGGTGCCTGACTGACTCCCGTGCAGCCCGAGATCAAGGCGATGGCCAGGCTGACCACAACGGCGGATCGTGACAGTTCGCCGTGCCGCTGAGGTCGCCTTACACTGCCCGGGCAGCAAGATACGTTGCTAATCCATCCCACGAGATATACCTGTGACAACTGAATCGCTAAGCAAGTACTTTACCTTGGCCGGGGTTTATCGGCCGTGATCGCCGTACCGGGAACCCTGTTCGTGGTGGCGACACCGATTGGCAACCTTGGCGATCTGAGCCCTCGGGCCCAGCAAGTGCTGGCCTCCGTTGCCCTGGTGGCGTGCGAGGATACGCGGCGCTCCGGGCAATTGCTAACGGGTCCCGCTCATCCTCGGCTGGTCTCTTTGCACGAGCACAACGAGTCTGAGCGCGTCGAGGAAATTATCGCTTTACTCAGAACCGGGGCGGATGTCGCGCTTGTCAGCGATGCCGGGACGCCCCTGATCAGCGATCCGGGCTTCCGCTTGCTGGCTGCTTTACGTGAGGAAGATTTACCCGTCAGCCCGGTGCCCGGGCCTTGTGCAGCTATCGCTGCCCTGTCTATCGCCGGCTTGCCCAGCGATCGCTTCCACTTCGAAGGCTTTCTGCCCGCCAAGGCCGTCGCGCGTCAGCAGCGCCTGCAGGCCTTGTCCGGCAGTCCGCATAGCCTGGTGTTTTATGAGGCAGTCCATCGGATTGATGCTTGCCTGGCGGACCTGGTGGCAGCTTTCGGCCCGCAGCGGCCCGCGACCGTATGCCGGGAGTTGACCAAGCGGCATGAGGCCATCTACCGCGGCAGCCTGGGCGAGATGGCGGCTTTGCGGGCGGCGGATCCGGGCGCCGGCAAGGGCGAATTCACCCTGGTGGTTGCGGGTGCAGCGGCGGCCCAGGGACCCGGCGACGCTGAACTGGAGCGGGTCTTTCGCCTGCTGGCCGGCGAATTGCCGCCGGGCCGGGCCGCCGCGCTGGCTGCTCGCATCACCGGGGCGAAGCGGGCCGACGCGTACCGACTGGCCAGCTTGCCGGGGCCCGACTGATGCCCTAAGGTTCTCCGCGGAGCCGGCCAGGCAACCGCTCGGCCTTGGGCCGGGAGGAAAGTCCGGGCTCCTGCGTGACAGGGTGCCAGGTAACGCCTGGGGGGCGCGAGCCCACGGAAAGTGCCACAGAAAATATACCGCCGGCTTTGGCCGGTAAGGGTGAAAAGGTGCGGTAAGAGCGCACCGCGCGGGTGGTAACACGCCGCGGCACGGCAAACCCCACCCGGAGCAAGACCAAATAGGGGAGCAGCAAAGGCCGTAAGGCCGGCGCACCGGTGTCCGCCCGGGCTCCCGGGTAGGTCGCTAGAGGCCATCGGCGACGGTGGTCCCAGATGAATGGTTGTCCTCGACAGAACCCGGCTTAACGGCCGGCTCCTTCTTCTTCCCGCTTCATTCCCTGGCCCCGATTCCGGGGCCAGGTCTGGCTCGCGTGGCAGAGCAAATTTTTTCTGCCCCGGGTTTAACTTCAAGCCCGCCTGAGCAATCCCCGATAAGCTCCTGATTTATGTCAAGCCGAGGGCCTGATTTTGGTCGTTTGGGGAACCCAAAGTCGTCTCTAAGTGGCTGTACAGCAAGAATTAAATCGGTATTTTCGGTTGACGGGCATCCCTCGGCTTCATATAGTGTCGAGAAGTGGAGTTTTGTGGGAGAGGCGGGGCGATTTTGTCCTATTTTCGATGTTTCGCGGTGCAACAAAAGTCACCCTTGATGCCAAGGGAAGAGTCGCGATCCCGGTCCGCCATCGGGAGCGTCTCGCTGCCCGTGGCGAAGGCCAGGTCGTGTGCACGGTGGACCCGGATTATTGCCTGCTCCTTTATCCCCTGCCCGACTGGGAAGACATTGAACGCAAGATCATGCGACTTCCCAGCTTTCAGCCCAAGGCCAGGCGCTTGCAGCGCCTGATGGTGGGATACGCGACGGAAATCGAACTGGACGGCAGTGGCCGGGTGCTGGTGCCGCGTGAATTGCGCGAATTCGCGGGCCTGGACCGACAGGCGATTCTGATCGGGCAGGGTGGCAAGTTGGAATTGTGGGATGAGACGCGCTGGAACGAGCGGCGCGACGAGTGGTTGGCGGCGAGTGCGGAGGATGGCTTCGACCTGCCGGGTGACCTCGAGTCGCTGACGATCTAGCCGTCGTGTGTTTGGCGTAACGCATCCTCGCGCGGGTCGAGGAGTGCCGGGGTGGAACAGCATGTTCCCGTATTGCGGGACCAGGTTCTTGAACAGTTGGTTACCAGGCCGGACGGGGTCTACCTCGACTGCACATTTGGTCGGGGCGGGCACAGTCGGGCGATTCTGGCGCGTCTGGTTGAGGGCGGTCGGCTTTACGCGCTGGACCGGGACCCGCAGGCCGTCGCCGTCGGACGCGAACTGGCTGCCGAGGATGAGCGTTTTGTTATTGGCCATGCTGCATTCAGTGACTTTGGGCGTTATCTGGATGCGCAGGGTGTGGACTGCCTGGATGGATTGCTGCTGGACCTGGGTGTGTCGTCGCCTCAGCTTGATGATGCCGACCGGGGATTCAGTTTTGTGCGGGAAGGCCCTCTGGACATGCGTATGGACCCCGCTAGCGGGCTCAGTGCAGCGCAGTGGCTGAACGACGCCGAGGAAGGCGAGATTGCGCGGGTGCTCAGGCGTTTGGGCGAAGAAAAAGCAGCGGGCCGGATCGCGCGGGCGATCGGGCAACGACGAAGGGAGAAAGCCATTAATACCACCGGGGAGCTGGCCGCGTTGATCGAGGCAGAAGTTCCCCGGCGCCCGGGTGCCAAGCATCCGGCGACGCGAAGTTTTCAGGCCATACGCATGCATATCAATCGCGAACTTGATGAACTTGATGCCGCCCTGGCCCAGGCGCCTGATCGCCTGTGCACCGGTGGCCGCTTATGCGTGATCAGTTTTCATTCTCTTGAAGACCGCCGCGTGAAACGTTTTATGCGCGACCACGCACGGGTTGATCCTGCCTTGTCGCGTTTGCCGATCGTGCCTGCCTCGGCACAGCCTTTGTTTAGTCTGCCCACGCGCGCCATACGGCCGACGTCAACGGAGATTGCTGACAACGCCAGATCCCGCAGCGCCAGTTTGCGGGTGGCAGAGCGTCTGTAATGCAGCGACGCGCCCTGAAACGTCTGGCTGAGCTGATGATTGGAGCCGCGGTTGTGGTATCGGGCATCGCCGCTGTCTACGCGAAACATGAGACGCGCAAGCTGTATACGGAACTGCAGGCCCTTCAGCAGGAGCGCGACCAGCTGGAGATGGAGTGGGGTCAGCTGCAGATTGAGCAAAGCACCTGGTCGACTCATGCGCGGGTGGAAAGTCTGGCTCGCGAAGAAATCGGCATGGGTGAGCCGCGGCCTGACCAGCTCAGGATGCTGCCGCGATGAGCCGGCGCGCGTCTTATTCACGCCAAGCCCCACCGTCTTTCCTGTTGCGCACCCGCCTGGTCGCCCTGTGTCTGGCCTTGGCCGGCGTGGGGCTGATCGGCCGGGCGGCATACCTGCAGGTCTTCAATACGGAATTTCTGAACGAGCAGGCCGCAGCGCGCCATTTGCGTGTGGCCCAGGTGGCGGCCCATCGCGGCCCCGTCACCGATCGCAACGGCGAGGTGCTGGCGGTCAGCACGCCCGTGGACAGCATCTGGGTTAACCCGAAAGAAATTCTGCGTGCCCCGGAAAAGATTCCCCAGCTCGCTGCTGCCCTGGGCCTGGATGCCGACCGCCTGACCAGGCGACTGACCCGGAGTGCGGGCAAGAGCTTTATGTATCTGCGCAGGCACATGAATCCTGCCGATGCCTCGCAGGTGATGGCCCTGGAATTGCCGGGCGTCGATCGGCTGCGCGAATATCGCCGCTACTATCCCGCCGGCGAAGTTGCCGGCCACCTCGTTGGCTTTACTAATGTCGACGACGCCGGTCAGGAGGGCCTGGAGCTCGCCTTCGATCAGTGGCTCGGCGGACAGCCCGGCAAGCGCAAGGTCCTGAAAGATCGCCTGGGTCGGGTGGTGGAAAATATCGAGTCCATCCAAACCGCCGAGCCCGGTCGCACCCTGGCCTCTTCTATCGATCTGCGCATTCAATACCTGGCTTATCGGGAGCTTATGGCTGCCGTGCAGAAGCATCGCGCTGCGTCGGGCTCACTGGTGTTGCTGGACGTGGCGACGGGTGAAGTGCTGGCCATGGTCAATCAGCCTACCTTCAACCCGAATGATCGGTCTCAGCTGGACGCCAAGCGTTACCGCAATCGCGCTATCACCGATATCCTGGAACCCGGCTCCGCCCTCAAGCCGCTGATTGTCGCGGCAGCCCTGGAAAGTGGCCAGTATTCTGCCGGCAGTCGCGTTGACACCTCACCGGGTTTCATCCAGGTCGGTGCCAAGCTCATCGAGGACAAGAAAAATTTGGGTCGCATTGACCTGGCCACCTTGCTGGCGCGCTCCAGTAACGTCGGTGCGACCAAGGTGGCCATGTCCCTTGAAGCTGATCAGCTCTATGACATTCTGACGCGCTTCGGTATTGGTCGACCCAGCGCCAGTGGTTTTCCCGGCGAGTCGGCGGGTCTGCTCAGTCACCACGCCAACTGGCGACCCATCAGTCAGGCCACCATCGCCTACGGTTACGGCCTGTCCATGACGCCTCTGCAACTGGCGCAGGCCTATGCAATTCTCGGCGCTGGCGGGCTGCAGCGACCCATTTCACTATTGCGCGTGGACGAGGCACCCATTCCTCGACGGGTCATCAGTGAGTCGGCGGCCCTGGATGTGCTGGCCATGCTGGAGACTGTCGTAGAGCCCGGCGGCACCGGCAGCCAGGCTGCGGTACTTAACTATCGTGTGGCGGGCAAGACCGGCACCGCGCGCAAGATTGCCCCCGGCGGTTATGCCGATGATCGCTATACGGCGGTGTTCGCCGGTATCGCGCCGGCCAGCGCGCCGCGTCTGGCGGCCGTGGTGGTGGTGGATGATCCCCGAGGCGGCGAGTACTACGGCGGCACGGTGGCAGCGCCGGTCTTTGCTGCGGTCATGGAGGGCGCCTTGCGCGTCATGGCCATTGCGCCGGATCAGTTCGAGGATCGGGAGCGCGCCACCACCCTGGCAGCGAGCGCACCATGATCCAGCCGCAAGCCATGCTGCTGGACGAGTTGTTTTCTGGTGTCGGCATCGATATCCCGGCCTCGGCTGTCAGCGTGAACCAACTCAGTGCCAGTAGTCGGCGTATCGGACCCGGCTCGCTGTTTCTTGCCCTGGCAGGCGATAGTCACCACGGGCTGCAATATCTCCAGCAGGCCCTGTCTGCCGGTGCCGTCGCCGTTGCCTGGGAGCCCGCGGCGGGCGTGGGCCAGGTGCAGGTTCCCGACGGCATCGCCGCCTTCCCGGTGCCCGGCTTGAGTGGTCTGCAGGGGCGCCTGGCCGATTGCTTTTACCGCGCACCGTCGGCTGACCTGCAGGTCACGGGGATCACGGGCACCAATGGCAAGACTACGGTGGCATGGTTGGTGTGCCAGGCATTGACGGCGCTGGGCCAACGCGCCGCTTACTCCGGGACCCTGGGATTTGGTTTGCCCGGTTCGCTGGAGCCGACCGCGCTGACCACACCCGGCTGCGTGGAGGTGCACCGCCGCTTGCGCCAGTTCGCCGACGACAGTGTCAGGCATGCCGTGATGGAAGTGTCGTCCCATGCCCTGGACCAGGGGCGTGTAGACGAGGTGCGTTTTGCCGTCACGGCGCTGACGAATATCAGCCGGGACCACCTTGACTATCACGGTGACATGGATCGTTATGTGTCGGCCAAGGCGCGCCTGTTCCTGGAGCAGCCGGCCCCGGTTGCGGTCATCAACCTGGCTGATGAGCGGGCCCGTGCCTTGGGCGCGGGACTGGCTTCGTCCACGGAGCTGATTGGCGTAGCCCTGGTAGAGCCCGGCGAGGCCTCACCGGCAGCCCGGCTGATTGGCAGACTGGTGGCAACACGCCGCGCCGGCATCGGCGTCGAATTAACGGGAGATTTCGGCCAGGCCCTGATTGAAAGCAAGCTCTGGGGACGCTTTAACGCGGAAAACCTGGTGGTGGCTGCCGGCATCCTTTTGGGCCATGGGGTTGATCTGGAGTCAGCCGCCCTGGCACTGGCCGGCGCAACGCCACCGCCCGGCCGCCTGGAACGCCTGGCGCAATCGCGCCAGGGCCCCGATGTGGTGGTGGACTTTGCGCACTCGCCAGACGCCCTGAAGCAGGCCTTGCTTGCCGTGCGGGAGCACTGCGATGGCAACGTCTGGTGCGTGTTCGGCTGCGGCGGTGAACGGGACACCGGCAAGCGCGCACCTATGGGTGCCGTGGCCTCGGGCCTGGCCGATCATGTGTTGCTGACGGACGATAATCCGCGCGGCGAAGATCCCGAGGCGATCATCGCATCCATTCGAGCGGGTATTCGCGGTCCCGGGCGCGTGGAGGTGATTCGCGACCGGGCTCGCGCAATCCGTCATGCCGTCCGCCACGCAGGCCTTGGCGATGCTGTCCTGATCGCCGGCAAGGGCCATGAATTACTGCAGATCGAGGCCGGCCAAAGTCTGCCTTTTTCTGATCGGGAAGTTGCCCGGACTGCCATGGAGCAATGCGAGTGAGTATGGGCACCCTGGGCATGGTGGCGGACTCGGTACACGGTGTGTTGCATGGCGCCGATCGTGAGTTCGATGCTGTCAGTACCGACACCCGCTCCCTGAGTGGCGGCGAGTTGTTCGTTGCCTTGCGCGGTCCGAATTTCGATGCCGCTGACTTTATTGACCAGGCTGAGCGTCTCGGCGCTGCCGGCGCCCTCGTTGAGCGTCGCACCGAGTGTGAACTGGCCCAGGTGGAGGTAGTCGATACCCGGCTGGCACTGGGCGACCTGGCGCGATTCTGGCGTACCCGCTTTGTACTGCCGGTTATCGGCATCACTGGCAGCAACGGCAAGACCACGGTCAAAGAAATGTGCGCGGCGATCATGCGCGTCCATTGCGGTGATGGTGCCGCCGTGCTGGCCACCCGGGGTAATTTGAACAACGACATCGGCCTGCCGTTGATGGTTCTGGAGTTGCGCGACAGCCATCGCGCCGCCGTGCTGGAAATGGGTGCCAGTGCCGCCGGCGAGATTGATTATCTGGCGAAGATTGCAGCACCGCATATCGGCATCCTGACTAATGCCGGTCCGGCCCATCTGGAAGGTTTCGGCAGTATTTCTGGTGTCGCCCGTGCCAAGGGCGAGCTTTTTGATGCTCTCGCGGATGACGGTATCGCCATCATCAATCACGATGATGCCTACTACTCAAGCTGGCGCGAGCGCTGTGGCAGTCGGCGCGTGATCAGTTTTGGTTTGCATCCCGACGCTGATGTGCGTGCCGAAGCAATTCGTGTTGCCGAGAATGGTTGCATGGCATTTTCACTATGCAACGGCGGCGATGTCTTCCCCGTCAGTTTGCCCATGCCCGGTCAGCACAACGTGCGCAATGCCCTGGCAGCCGCGGCAGCTGCCCTGGCGGCCGGGGTGGCTGTCGCTTCGATCCAGGCCGGCCTCTTGGCGACCAGGAATGTGGGCGGCCGCTTGCTCAGCGTGACGAGTGCGAGCGGTGCGCAGCTTTTTGACGACAGCTATAACGCGAACCCGGCTTCTCTGGAAGCGGCCATTACGTTTCTGGCGGCCCAGCCTGGCGAGACCTGGCTGGTTCTGGGTGATATGGGCGAGCTTGGACCCGAGAGCGAACAACTACATCGTGATTGCGGCAACGTGGCGCGTGACGCCGGCCTGTCGCGCGTGTTGTGCGTGGGCGGCCTGGCCCGGGCAGCGGCCGCAGCCTTCGGTCCCGGTGGACGCAGTTTTGACTCACGCGAGGAACTGGTTGCAGCCGTTGGCAGTGAACTGAAGGCCGGTATCACTGTGCTCGTGAAAGGCTCGCGCAGCATGGGCATGGAAAAAGTCGTCGCCGGTCTGGCTGCAGCAGGCGGGGAGCGCTGATCGTGCTGTTGTACGTCTTTGACTATCTGACCGAATTCATCAGCGGCTTTAATGTCTTTAACTACCTCACCATGCGGGCCATCATGGGCGCGCTCACGGCGCTGGTAATTTCCCTGGTCTGCGGTCCCATCATGATTCGCAGTCTGCATATCAAGCAGATCGGCGAGTCCGTGCGTCAGGACGGGCCCGAGACGCACTTGCTTAAAGCCGGTACCCCTACCATGGGCGGTGCGCTGATCCTGGTAGCGATTCTTGCCAGCACTTTGCTATGGGCAGATCTCAGTAATCATTACGTCTGGGTTGTGGTGGGTGTCACACTCGCTTTCGGTCTGATCGGCTTTGTTGATGACTATCGCAAGCTGGTGCTGGAAGATTCCGCCGGGCTGTCGGCCCGGTCAAAGTTTTTCTGGCAGTCCCTGGTTGGCATTGTTACCGCTTTGTCTCTGTACCTGCTCGCGGATCGGCCCGATGCCACGGCTTTGCTGGTGCCCTACCTCAAAGATGTCCTGGTGCCCCTGGGTATTTTGTTTGTTCCCTTCGCTTTCCTGGTCATTGTCGGTACCAGCAATGCGGTGAACCTGACCGATGGACTGGATGGGCTGGCCATCATGCCTGCCGTGCTGGTGGGCGGTGCCCTGGGTATTTTTGGCTATGCCACGGGCAATGCCATCTACTCGGAATACCTGAGTATTCCCTTCATTGCGGGTGCCGGCGAAATGCTGGTGTTCTGTGCTGCTCTGGCAGGCGCCGGTCTGGGCTTTCTATGGTTCAACACCTATCCGGCCCAGGTTTTCATGGGCGACATTGGCGCCCTGGCGTTGGGTGCTGCGCTGGGAACGGTTGCCATCATCGTTCGCCAGGAACTGGTGCTGCTCATCATGGGCGGCTTGTTCGTGATTGAGACCCTGTCCGTCATCATCCAGGTCGCTTCTTTCAAGTTAACCGGGCGCCGGGTTTTCCGGATGGCCCCGCTGCACCATCACTACGAACTCAAGGGTTGGGCTGAGCCCAAGGTCATCGTGCGCTTCTGGATCATCACGGTGATCCTGGTGCTGGTGGGTTTGTCGAGTCTGAAGTTGCGGTAATGCGAGGGACGGCATTAGCAATGACTGACCAGGTATCGGAATCGCAAAGCTTCGCGCCGCGTGTGCTGGTGCTGGGCATGGGGTCCACCGGCGCTTCCGTGGCGCGATTCCTTGGCGCCCGCGGGGAACAGGCTGTCTTTTTCGATTCGCGCGATACTGCGCCGGCCGGCGCCGAAATTAAGGCTGCCATGCCCGAGGCTGTGCTGCACACCGGGCCTGATTTACCGAGTCTGCCGCACACGGTGGAACGCGTCATCGTGTCACCCGGTGTGCCCCTGGACCTGCCCGCCCTGGTTACCGCGCGCAAGCGCGGGCTGGCCATTGGCAGCGACATCGATTTGTTCATGCAGGAATGCCGGGCACCGGTGATTGCCATCACCGGGTCCAATGGCAAGAGCACCGTCACGGCCATGACGGCTGCCATGCTGGAGAGCGCAGGGTGGCGGGCACCGGCGGGGGCTAACCTTGGTCCACCGGCGCTGGATCTGCTCGATCCGCGTGCCGACGCCTATGTGCTTGAGTTGTCCAGTTTCCAGCTGGAGCGCAGTCAGCCCATCAGCGCAGCCGCCGCCGTGCTGTTGAATTTTTCTCCGGACCATCTGGACAGTCACGGCGACCTGGACAGCTATGCCGCCGCCAAGCGTCGCGTCTATGCGGCCTGCGAGCATGCCGTTATTAATCGCGATGCGCCTGAGCTTGTGGATGTCTTGCCCGCTACGGCCAGCGTTTCCGGTTTTACTCTCGGCCAGCCAGGGCCGGATGACTTCGGCATCCTGCAACACGCCGGCGCAGCGTGGCTGGGTTGCGGTGAAAGACCCTTGCTGCCCGTCAGCGATCTGCAGATCAGCGGGCGCCATAATCATGCGAATGCCCTGGCCGCCCTGGCCCTGGCTACAGCGCTGGGCGCGGACCCCTTGAGTCTGATTCCTGGTCTGCGGCAGTTCGCCGGTCTGCCCCATCGCCTGCAGTGCATTGCTCAGCATGAAGGCATTCGCTGGGTTGACGATTCCAAAGCGACCAATGTCGGCGCAGCTGTGACCAGTATTGCCAGTATTGAAGATCCCTTGGTGCTTATCGCCGGCGGTGATGCAAAAGGGGCAGACTTCTCTGCCCTGGCCGACGCCTTGCGTGGCCGCGCTGCCCGGGCTGTGCTGATGGGACGTGATCAGGCTTTGCTTGCTGCTGCCCTTGAGCCGGTTTGCGAAGTTGCCTCAGCAAAGGATATGCCCGCGGCTGTTGCCCTCGCCGGCAGTCTTGCTCAGCCGGGTACCACCGTGTTGCTGGCGCCTGCCTGCAGCAGTCTGGACATGTATGCCAGTTATGCGGCGCGTGGCGACGCATTTCGCCAGGCCGTGGAGGTGCTTTGCGTATGAGTCGCGCTGCACCAGCCAGCTCGGCATCGGCACAATCCAGCGCGGGCCTGGACCCGGCTTTGCTGGTCATCATCGCCCTGTTGCTGGGTGGCGGTCTGATCATGCTCGTTTCCGCATCCGTTGCTTTGGCCGAACGCAACACCGGAGATTCACTGTTCTATCTGGAGCGCCAGCTGGTGGCTGCAGTCATTGGTCTGGTTGCCGCAGCAGCTGTGCTGCGCATTCCGACTGAAACCTGGTCGCGCGCCGGCCTGATGCTCCCGTGTCTGGCCCTGGTCTTACTGGTCATGGTGTTGATACCCGGCCTGGGGTACACGGTGAACGGCAGCACTCGCTGGTTGCGGGTGGCCGGAGTTAACGTGCAGGTTGCGGAGCCTGCCAGGCTGTTACTGCTTGCTTATATCGCCGGTTACAGCGTGCGTCATGCCCAGGCGTTGCAGAATTCCATCGGCGGATTCATTAAACCCATGCTCCTGGTTCTTGCAGCCTGTGTGCTGTTGCTGGTGCAGCCGGACTTTGGTTCCTGTGCCGTGCTGCTGATCGTCGCCTTCGCCATGTTATTCGTGGCCGGCGCCCGCTGGCGTGATGTGTTGTTACTGTCAGGTCTGGCCGTGATCGCCGGTGTGCTGCTCATCGGCACCTCAGCCTATCGACTGGGCCGTATTACCGGCTTCATGGATCCCTGGGCCGATCCCTACGCCAAGGGATTCCAGCTGGTGCAGTCCCTGATTGCCATCGGCAGTGGTGAATGGTTTGGTGTCGGCCTCGGCGGGGGGGTGCAGAAACTTTTCTATCTGCCCGAAGCACACACGGACTTTGTATTCGCGGTTATCGCCGAAGAGTTCGGCCTGGTGGGCAGCATCACTATCATTCTGCTGTTCGGGGCGCTGGTCTGGCGCGGTCTGCAGATAGCCCGGGACAGCGCCGCCAGCGGCCACCTTTACCAGGCCAATCTGGCTTTCGGTATTGCCCTCTGGCAGGGGCTGCAGGCCTTCATCAATATCGGCGTCAACATGGGAGCCTTGCCGACCAAGGGCTTGCCACTGCCCCTGATCAGTTATGGCCGCAGTAGCCTGATCATCACCCTGATCGCCCTGGCATTGCTGTTACGTATCGACTGGGAGAACCGTCAGCCCGTGCCCAGAAAGCCCCGCCGGCGGCGGGCGGCCGCGCGATGACGGCACCGATATTGATTATGGCCGGTGGCACCGGGGGGCATGTTTTTCCTGCCCTGGCGGTGGCACGCGAGTTACAAGCGAACGATGCCACGGTGATCTGGCTGGGCACGCAACGGGGCATCGAAGCGGAACTGGTTCCCGCGGCTGGCATCACCCTGGAGTGGGTACGGGTGAGTGGTCTGCGTGGCAAAGGCCTGCTGGCATGGCTACTGGCGCCCTGGCGGCTGCTGGTCGCGCTGTTCGACGCCTTGCGCGTGGTTCGCCGGCGCCGTCCCCGAGTCGTCCTGGGTATGGGTGGTTTTGCATCCGGACCGGGTGGTCTGGCGGCCTGGTTGCTGGGTCGACCCCTGGTTATTCATGAACAGAATTCTGTCGCGGGCCTGACCAATCGTCTTCTGGCTGGATTTGCCCGGGAAGTGCTGGAAGCCTTCCCGGGCAGTTTTTCCGGTCGTGCGCCCACCCGCGTCGTTGGCAATCCCGTGCGTCCAGAAATCTTCGCTCTAGCCGAACCGGAGCAGCGCCTGGCTGCCCGCAGCGGGCCATTGCGGGTGCTGGTGCTCGGCGGCAGTCAGGGGGCCCTGGCTTTGAATGAAACTGTGGCGCAGGCGATGGCCTTGCTGCCGGCTGACGGCCGTCCCGAAATTCATCACCAGGCTGGCCGTGCAACCCTCGCGCGGGCCGAAGCCGCCTACCAGGATGCGGGTGTCGAGGCTCGCGTAGACGCCTTTATCGATGACATATCTGCCGCCTACGGCTGGGCAGATCTGGTTATCTGTCGGGCCGGTGCGCTGACGGTGGCTGAGCTGGCTGCCGCAGGTGTCGGTTCGGTATTGATTCCTTACCCGGCTGCCGTTGACGATCATCAGACCAGGAATGCCCGATATCTGGCTGATGCCGATGCGGCCGTGTTATTGCCCCAGTCTGAACTGACTCCGGCGCGGCTGGCCGCAGAAATCCAAAGCTGCGCGACGAACCGCAGTCTGGTCCTCGCTCGCGCCCGGGCTGCCCGCGATCTGGCCCAGCCGGCAGCAACCCAGGCTGTCGCTGACTGCTGCCTGCGCTGGGGTGCCGACGCATGAAAGATCGGATGCGCAAAGTCAATCGCATTCACTTCATCGGCATTGGTGGCGTTGGTATGGGTGGCATCGCCGAGGTACTGCTGAACCTGGGTTACCAAGTGCAGGGTTCTGATTTGCGTGAGTCATCCGTCACCCGTCGCTTACGTTCCCTTGGCGCCAGTATCGAGATTGGTCACCGGGCCGAAAATGTTGCCGATGCTGATGTGGTGGTGGTGTCAACGGCCATTGATGAAGGCAATCCCGAGGTCAAGGCGGCGCGGGACGCGCGCCGACCGGTGGTACAGCGCGCAGAGATGTTAGCGGAGCTTATGCGCTTTCGGCAGGCCATCGCGGTTTCCGGCACCCACGGTAAGACGACAACGACCAGCCTGGTGGCAAGCGTCCTGGGTGAGGCCGGTCAGGATCCAACCTTCGTTATTGGCGGGCGGCTGAAGAGTGCCGATACCAACGGGCGTCTCGGCGCCGGTCCCTGGTTGGTTGCCGAGGCTGATGAAAGTGACGCTTCGTTCATGCACCTGCAGCCGGTGATCTCTGTTGTTACCAACATTGATGCAGACCACATGTCTACCTACGGCGGTGATCTGGATCGCTTGCGCAACAGCTTTGTTGAGTTTCTGCATAACCTGCCTTTTTATGGGCTCGCCGTTGTCTGTCTGGACGATCCGGGTGTTGCTGCGGTATTGCCGGAGATCAAGCGGGCAACCCTGACCTATGGCACTTGTGCCGAGGCAGATGTGCAGGCACTGGACATCAAAGCCGATGGCCCGCGGACTCGCTTCAAGGTCCGCTTCCCGGGACGCGACACAGCCACTTCCGTGACCCTGAACTTGCCCGGCCGGCATAACGTGCTCAATGCCCTGGCCGCTTGCGCTATTGCCTATGAACTGGAGCTGGACGAAAAGGCCATGGCCCGCGCCCTGGAGAACTTCCAGGGTATCGACCGGCGCCTGCAAGTCCTGGATGAAGTGCCGACGCGTGCCGGCAAGGTGCTGTTCGTGGATGATTATGGCCATCATCCGACAGAAATTGCTGCCACCCTGGAAGCGGCCAGGGCTGCCTGGCCCGAGCGCCGCATCGTGGTGGTTTTTCAGCCCCATCGTTACACGCGCACGCGTGATCTGCTGGATGACTTTGCCGCTGTTCTAACCTCTGCCGATAGCCTGTTTGTCTGCGAGGTTTATCCGGCCGGTGAAGATCCCATTCCGGGGGCCGACGGTCGTGCTATCTGTCGCGCAGTGCGAGGTCATGGCCGCATTGAGCCGGTGTTTGTGCCGGAGCTGGACAAGTTGCCGGACCAGCTTGGCGATTCCTTGCAGGCCGGTGATCTGGTTCTTACCCTGGGCGCAGGGGATATCGGTACGGCCGCAGCGGCCTTGCCGGCCGCTCTGGCCATTGCCCGGCAGGTGCACCCATGAACGCGGCCATGCCCGCAAGCGGGGCAGGCCAGCTGCGTCCGCATGAGCCCATGTCACGCCATACCTCATGGCGTGTGGGCGGCGAAGCCGAACTTTATTTCCGGCCTGACACGCGTGCGCAGCTCATCAGTTTTCTCAAGGACCTGGACCCGGTGACTCCCTTGCTGTGGGTTGGTTTGGGTAGCAATTTGCTGGTCCGTGACGGCGGTATTCGCGGCGTCGTGATCGCCACGGCCCGGGCCCTGGGTCAAGTGGAGCAGCTGCCTGACAATGTCGTGGCGGCGGGCGCCGGTGTGCCCTGTACGGCGCTGGCTCGCCGTTGCGCTCGCTGGGGACTCGGGCCGGCCGAATTTTTTGCCGGCATTCCCGGCACGGTGGGCGGGGCCTTGACCATGAACGCTGGCGCTTTTGACGGCGCCACTTGGGATCGGGTGCTGAGCGTGGAGACCGTCGATCGGTCTGGCACGGTTCGTCATCGTTCGCCGGCGGACTTTGAGGTGGCTTACCGCCATGTCAGTGGGCCCGCGGGCGAGTGGTTTCTGGGTGCAAATTTTGGTTTTCAGGCCGCCGACGGCGATGCCCTGGCGCGGGTGCAGCAACTCATGCAGCAGCGACAGGATAGCCAGCCCCTGGGCGAAGCCAGCTGTGGCTCGGTATTTCGCAATCCGCCCGACGATTTCGCTGCCCGTCTGATCGAAGCAGCCGATCTCAAAGGTCATGCTATCGGTGGCGCGATCGTTTCCGACAAGCATGCCAATTTCATTCTCAATACGGGGAACGCCACTGCGGCCGACGTCGAGCAGTTGATTCACCATGTCCAGGACGTGGTGATGGCCCGGCACGGTGTCACGCTGGTGCCTGAAGTGCACATCGTCGGTGAAGCTGCTGGGGCGGACGTGTCATGAGCGGGAGCGCTTCAGTAATTAAAGACCCTGCAGACTTCGGTCGGGTTGCGGTGCTGCTGGGTGGTAACTCGGCAGAGCGAGAGATTTCCCTGCTGTCCGGGCAGGCCGTTCTTGAAGCTTTGCAGCGTCAGGGCGTCGATGCCTATCCCGTGGATCCGGTGGATGGCCTGTTCGAACAGTTCTCCGCCGTGAGTTTTGATCGGGTCTGGATTGCCCTGCATGGGCGCGGTGGTGAAGACGGCAGCATGCAGGGATTGCTTGGCCTCATGGGCGTGCCTTTTACCGGTAGCGGTGTACTGGGCTCGGCCGTCAGCATGGACAAGTTGCGCTCCAAGCAACTGTTTGTCGGCTGTGGTTTCGCCACACCGGAGTTCCTGGAGCTGACCAGCCCCGATGATTTCGCGGCGGTGCCTGCCAAGCTGGGTTTTCCGGTCATGGTCAAGCCGGCTGACGAGGGGTCGAGTATTGGTCTGGCCCGGGCCGACGATGCGCCGAGCCTGGCAGCAGCTTACCAAGCGGCAGCCGCTTTTGACTGCCCGGTGCTGGCCGAAGGCTGGGTTAGCGGGCCCGAGTACACGGCTGCCATTCTGCAGGATCGGGTTCTGCCCCTGATCCGGATTGACGCCGGTGAGGGCTTCTACGATTACGACGCCAAATATTTCAGCGATCAGACACGCTACATCTGCCCCTGCGGCCTGGCACCGGAAGTGGAGGCCGAGTACGCCGCCCTTTGCCTGAATGCATTTCGCGCCGTTGGCGCAACAGGCTGGGGCCGTGTCGACTTCATGGTAGATGAAGCCGGTCAGGCCCTTTTGCTGGAGGTGAATACCGTGCCCGGCATGACCAGCCATAGCCTGGTTCCCATGGCCGCGGCCCAGGCGGGGATCAGTTTTGATGAGCTGGTCTGGCAGATCCTCGAAACCTCATGCACGGAGGCTGCGTATGCCCGGTCGAGTTAATCGACGTCGCAAGGCGCAACCCAGTAAGCCGAAACTGCGGTTGCCGGCGATCAACTGGCATCGCGTAGTCGGTGGGCTGGCAGCCGCGTGTGTGGTGGCTGCGGTGTATGTGTCATCGGTCTGGTTGATGGATCAGCCCATTACTGCTGTCTCCATTGAGGGGCCCTTTGAGCGGGTATCAGCAGTCCAGTTGCAGGATGCCCTGGCCAACCAGGTGCAGACAGGTTTCCTGAGTGCCGACATCGGCAAGATCCAGCGCGCCGCGGTTCGCCTGCCCTGGATTGCTACAGCGAGTGTGCAGCGACGCTGGCCCGGCACCCTGGTTGTCACCGTCACGGAAGAAGAGCCCGCAGCTTGCTGGGGCAAAGAGGGCCTGCTGAACCAGGCCGGCGAACTTTTTGCCCAGGCCGGTGATCATCTGCCCGCCGAATTGCCGCGGCTTAATGGGCCCGACGGAACTGAGGCCAAGGTGGCGGCCATGTATTTCCGCGTCGAACAGCAACTCGAGCAGCGGGGTCTGGCTGCTCTGAGTCTTGATCTGGATGCTCGCGGCGCCTGGACCTTCCGCTTAAACAACGGCGTGAGTGTGCGCCTGGGCGCAGCAGCTGTTGAACAACGGCTGAGTCGCTTCTTTCGGATTCTTGATCTTGGGGTGCCCATGAACGCTGAGCAGGTTGCCTACGTAGACATGCGTTACCCGAATGGTTTCGTGATTGGCTGGCGTGAGGCGCAGTCGGCAGATTCAGAGCCGGAGGTCAAAGGTGAACCCCGTGTCTAAGCGGCCGGACAAAGATCTGATCGTCGGTCTGGATATCGGCACCTCGAAAGTGGTGGCGGTGGTCGGCGAGGTCCTGGAAGACGGTGAGCTTGAGGTGATCGGCTTCGGCATGCACCCGTCCCGCGGACTCAAGCGTGGCGTGGTGGTCAATATCGAGTCCACGGTCAATTCCATTCAGCGCGCTGTGGAGGAAGCGGAGCTCATGGCCGGTTGTGATATTCACACCGTATTTGCGGGGATAGCCGGCAGCCACGTGCGCAGTCTGAATTCCCACGGCATTGTCGCCATTCGTGATCGTGAGGTGGTGCGTGGTGATGTAGATCGCGTGATTGACGCGGCCCGCGCGGTGGCCATCCCTGCAGACCAGAAAATTCTGCATGTACTGCCTCAGGAATTTGTCATCGACGGCCAGGAAGGTATCCGCGAGCCTATTGGCATGTCGGGCGTACGTCTGGAGGCACGTGTGCATATGGTCACCGGCGCCGCCAGCGCAGCTCAGAATATCGTCAAGTGCGTCCAGCGCTGCGGGCTGGAAGTAGAAGATATTGTGCTGGAACAACTGGCCTCCAGCTATGCGGTACTGACCGAAGACGAAATGGAGCTGGGTGTATGCCTGGTGGACATCGGTGGCGGCACCACGGATCTTGCCGTCTTTAACCAGGGCGCAATCAAACACACAGCGGTAATTCCCATTGCCGGTGACCAGGTCACTAACGACATTGCAATTTCTCTGCGTACGCCGACCCAGTACGCAGAGGACATCAAGATCAAGTACGCCTGCGCCCTCTCGCAGCTGGCCAATGCCGAGGAAACCATCGAGGTCCCCAGTGTCGGTGACCGGCCCCCGCGTCGGCTGGCACGTCAGACCCTGGCCGAGGTTGTTGAGCCTCGCTACGAAGAGCTGTTTGGACTGATACGGGATGAATTGCGGCGCAGCGGCTTCGAGGATCTGGTGGCGGCGGGCATCGTGCTCACCGGCGGCAGCTCAAAGATGGAGGGCGCCGTCGAGCTGGCCGAGGAAGTTTTTCACATGCCCGTGCGGCTGGGCACGCCGCAGCATGTGCGTGGGCTCGTGGATGTGGTGCGCAACCCCATCCATGCGACGGGCGTCGGCCTGTTGTTGTATGCCCGCAGCCGTGCCGACAAGGACGCGCACGAGCCTGCAATCAATGGTTTTCGAGAAATCTGGGAGCGCATGAAAGGGTGGTTCCAGGGTGGTTTTTAAGGTTGGCCCGTTTGGGCCTGTTGTCGCTGATGCCAGGAGGAAGAGCTAATGTTTGAGTTGATGGATGCTTACAGTCAAAACGCTGTAATCAAGGTAATCGGAGTCGGTGGTGGTGGCGGTAACGCCGTCAAGCACATGGTGACTACCGGTATAGAAGGTGTGGATTTTATCTGCGCGAACACGGACGCCCAGGCGCTGAAGAGCGCCAATGTGCGAACCGGCTTGCAGATAGGCTGCAATATTACCAAGGGTCTGGGTGCAGGCGCTGATCCTGACGTGGGACGTGCTGCCGCCATGGAAGATCGTGATCGGATTCTCGAAGTTATCGAGGGTGCGGACATGCTTTTCATTACGGCCGGACTGGGTGGCGGTACCGGCACGGGCGCAGCGCCTGTGGTGGCACAGGTTGCCCGTGAACTGGGTATTCTGACGGTGGCGGTGGTCACCAAGCCTTTCGGCATGGAAGGCAAGAAGCGCCTGAGTATTGCCGATCAGGGCATCAACGATCTGGGTAAGTATGTGGACTCCCTGATCACGATTCCCAACGAGAAGCTGTTGTCGGTACTCGGTGCCCAGACCACCTTGCTGGATGCCTTCAAGTCGGCCAACGAAGTGTTGCAGGGTGCCGTGCAGGGTATTGCCGAACTGATTACCCGCCCGGGGCTGATCAACGTGGACTTTGCGGACGTGCGTACCGTGATGGCCGAGATGGGTATGGCCATGATGGGTTCAGGCGGCGCCGCTGGTGAAGACCGGGCACGGGAAGCAGCTGAAGCGGCCATTTCCAGTCCCTTGCTTGAAGACATCGATCTGTCCGGTGCCCGCGGCATTCTCGTGAATGTTACGGCCGGCATGGATTTGTCCATCGGGGAGTTCCAGCAGGTGGGTGACACCGTCAAGCACTGCGCGGCGGACGACGCCACGGTTGTGGTTGGCACGGTCATTGATCCTGACATGTCCAACTCCATCCGGGTCACCGTGGTGGCGACGGGTCTCGGACAACCCTTGCAGGTGGTCAAGGCACCGCCTGAGGTTAAGGTGGTAACCAATGCGCGGGCCGCAGTCGGTGGTGGCGAACGCCCCAACTACGCCAACTTCGATACGCCGACGGGGATCAGGCAACAGGCGGTAGGCGATGACAGCATGCCACCCGCGGAGCCTTCCTTTGAGTTGCTGGATATCCCGGCTTTCCTCCGACGGCAGGCCGACTGAGGAACCGGCAGCTCAACTCCTGGCAGCTTGACCGGCAGGGTCGCGGGCGGAATCAGCGCATCCGTCCGCGACCCGAGTCGGGTAGCTCTAAGGGGTGGGGAAAGACCAGGTGGATTGCAGTGGGGCTGATCTCTGCTCAGCCTTGCTTCGCGCTAAGTTAAATTAGTCAGCCGGCGAAACACGTACGCGAACCCGGGCAGCTTGCGGATTATGTTGCCGGCAAAGTTGCAGCAGTCGATCACTTTCAAACCGCAGTCTCGTGGCCCATTCAGGTCCGCTGGCTAACAGAACCAGGGTGCCGTCTTCACGCAGATTGCAGGCGCTCAGATGCTCTGCCAGTTCAGGCTCCAGCGCGTCGCGCAAGCGCTCGCTCAGGGCGACCCGGGCAGCCGCCTCCCGGGCAAGTCGTCCCAGGCCAGACTGTGAATCAGTTATCAGTCCAGACAGGGACTTGGGTTCTTTATCTGACATAAAGCTTTAGCTTTGATCCCGAATTATGAGACCTGTTCCTTGTAGCCCTCAGGGCCGTCCGGCATAGTTTATAGACGAAATGGCAAACCTGTCGAAAGACGGGGACGCAAAACCACCGATCTACGGGATTTTCCTAGGATAGCGGGGTTGCCGAATGAGAATCATCGAGTTGCGCCACGGCGTGGGGACGCCAGCGACGCGAATATTCAAATCCGTCAACCTAACAAGGTGTGCGTTATGCCCGCTGTCAACAACAATGGGGTCAAGACGGACCTGATGAACATTATTATTTTTCGTCGCGGCGGTGTTGCTCGCTATGTGTCTATGTCGGCACGGGTGCTGGGTTTTTGCGCCGCGCTGGTTGCCATTGTTTCCGGCGCTGGCTTCGTGGGTGGCTACTACTCGGCCCAGGGTGTTGCCGTGTCTCGCTCAGTGGCTGAGGTCAATGACCTGCAGAAAGAACTGCTAACCCAGCAGAGAATTCTTGAAGAACTGCGTGGTGATGCGCGCGAAGAATTGGATGCACTCACCCTGAAAGTCGGTCAGCTTAATGCCAATGTGATTCGCATGAATTCCCTGGGGCGGCGGCTTACGAACATGGCCGACCTGGATGCCGGCGAATTTGATTTCGACAGCCAGCCTGCATTGGGCGGTCCGGCCAGTGTGGCGATGGCCTCATCGGCCGGGCAGGTGACTGATATTTTTTCCGAGATCAGCTCGCTCGATAAGACCCTGCATGGTCAGGAGCAGCAACTGATGGTCCTGGAAAGTGTGCTGCTGAAGCGGAAGCTCCATCAGCGCGTTTATCCCCAGGGTCGTCCCGTGCGTGCGGGTTACCTTTCCAGTCGCTTCGGCCGCCGGACGGACCCATTTACGGGTAAGGGTGCCTACCATCGCGGCGTGGACTTCGCTGGTCGCGCCGGGTCGGAGATTGTCGCCGTGGCAGCCGGTGTGGTGACCTACTCAGGTTCGAGATCGGGCTACGGGAATATGGTCGAGATCAATCACGGTAATGGCTATGTGACTCGCTATGCTCACAATGCCGAGAATCTGGTCGCTGTCGGCGATGATATTGCCCAGGGGCAAAGTGTGGCGCTGATGGGTTCCACTGGCCGGGCCACGGGCCCCAACCTGCATTTTGAGGTGCGTCATCTGGGTCGCCCGGTCGATCCGCTGCGCCACATCCCCGAGACCACCTGATTCCGCCCCCGGGCAAAGGCCGCCGGGCCGATCCGGCTCCATCTCTACATTAATCCTCGTACAATAGCGGGCTTTGTTCCCGTGGCGAGCCCGTGCCCGCCGCATAGCTACCTGCTCCGGGCTTGGGCAGGCTGACAGGGAGAGACCTTTGGCTAATGTCCTGACACAGATGTTCGGCAGCCGGAACCAGCGCTTACTGCGCCAGTACGGCAAGCTGGTCAACCGGGCGAACGCCCTGGAAGACGAGTTTCGTGCCCTGGATGACGCGGCACTGCGCGAGAAGACCAGCGAATTTCGTCAACGCCTGGATGACGGCGCCGATCTGGATGATCTGTTGCCGGAAGCTTTCGCGGTCGTTCGCGAGGCGGCCGATCGCAGTCTGGGCATGCGGCATTTCGATGTTCAGCTGGTGGGTGGCATCGCGCTTCACCAGGGCAAGATTGCGGAGATGCGTACGGGCGAGGGCAAGACCCTGGTGGCAACCCTGCCAGCGTACCTGAATGCTTTGCCGGGTGACGGCGTACACATCGTTACAGTCAATGACTATCTCGCCGCTCGGGATGCCGGCTGGATGGCTCCCGTCTATGAGTTTCTCGGACTGACGGTTGGGGTGATTCGCAATGGACAGACCCAGGACGAAAAGCGTGCTGCCTACGGTGCTGACATTACTTATGGCACCAACAATGAATTCGGCTTCGACTATCTGCGGGACAACCTGGCCCTGCATAAGCCAGACCAGATGCAGCGCAAGCTCAGCTTTGCCATTGTTGACGAAGTGGATTCCATCCTCATTGATGAATCACGCACACCGCTGATCATTTCCGGACCAGCCGAAGACAGTTCTGAGCTGTATACACGGATCAACAAGCTGATTCCTGCCCTGCAGGTGCAGGCAGAAGAGGATGGCCCGGGTGATTACAGCGTTGATGAAAAAACCAAGCAGGCCAATCTGACTGAAGAAGGGCACGAGGCTGTCGAGGACTTGCTGAGCAAGGATGGCCTGATTCCTCCCGGAGCCAGCCTTTATGACGCCGGCAATATCCGACTTATGCACCATGTGACCGCGGCCCTGAGGGCCCACGCCTTGTTCAAACGTGATGTGGAGTACGTGGTACAGAACGGTGAAATCGTCATTGTCGATGAGTTTACCGGGCGGACCATGCCCGGTCGACGCTGGTCCGACGGCCTGCATCAGGCCGTCGAGGCGAAAGAAGGCGTGCAAATCCGGAATGAGAATCAGACGGTTGCGTCCATTACCTTCCAGAATTTTTTCCGTATGTACGACACACTGGCGGGAATGACTGGTACCGCCGATACGGAAGCCTTCGAGTTTCAGCAGATTTACGGTTTGGAAGTCGTGGTTATTCCAACCCACAGGAATATGGTTCGCGATGATCAGCCGGACCTGATGTTCCTGAATACCGCAGACAAGTTCGACTCGATCATCGAGGACATCAAGGACTGTCAGGAGCGCAAGCAACCTGTGCTCGTGGGTACGACTTCTATCGAAGCTTCGGAGTTGCTCGGGCGCCTGCTTAATGAAGGCAAGATCGAGCATCAGGTCCTCAATGCCAAGCAGCACGAGCGGGAAGCCACCATCATCGAGGAAGCGGGCCGGCCGGGCACGGTAACCATCGCAACCAATATGGCCGGGCGCGGCACGGATATCGTCCTGGGCGGCAATCTTGGCGCTGAGCTCAAAGCGCTGGGGGATGATCCGGATGAGGCGGCCGTGACGACTCTGCAGCAGGACTGGGAGCAGCGTCATGAGGCGGTTCTGGCGGCAGGCGGGTTGCGCATCATCGGTACGGAGCGTCATGAGTCCCGGCGGATCGACAACCAGTTGCGCGGCCGGGCAGGGCGCCAGGGCGATCCGGGATCAAGCCGCTTCTATTTGTCCATGGAAGACAACCTGATGCGCATCTTCGGGGACCCTGAGCGGACCAAGAATATGTTGAGTCGCGTCGGCATGCGCGAAGGTGAGGCCATTGAGAGCAAGCTGCTCACCCGCCAGATAGAAAAGGCGCAACGCAAGGTGGAGGCTTACAACTTCGATGCCCGCAAAACCCTGCTGGAATATGACGATGTCGCTAATGAACAGCGACGGGTGGTTTACCAGCAGCGTAACGAGCTGATGGAGTCTGAAGATGTCGCCGATGTTGTCGCCGGCATCCGCGAAGAGATTGTGCATGGCGTGGTGGATGAGTATGCATCGCCGGAAGGCCTGGCCGCGGACTGGAATCTGCCTGGTTTACAGCAAGCCCTGGCCAGTGAGTTTGCTGTGGAGATCGATCTCGATAGTTTCGTCAGCGCCAGCGGTACACCGGACCATGACGCCCTGAGGAACAAAGTCCTGGAGGACGTTGATCGGGCTTACGAAGCGAAAGTAGAAGAAGTCGGCCCGGAGATCATGCGGCAGTTTGAGAAAGTCGTGATGCTCAGCCAGCTGGATTCTCACTGGAAGGAGCACCTGGCGGGCCTGGATTACCTGCGTCAGGGTATTCATTTGCGCGGCTACGCCCAGAAGAATCCAAAGCAGGAGTACAAGCGCGAAGCCTTCGATATGTTTGGCACCATGCTTGACCAGATCAAGTACGACACGATCAGTGTCCTGGGCCGCGCCCGCCTGCGCAGCCAGGAAGAAGTTGAGGCCCTGGATGAAAGTCGGGCCACCACCCAGGTTGAGGCGCGCCATGATCAGGTTAGCGCCGTACCTGCGGGTGCACCGGTTGCCGCGCCGCCCCCGGCCGCGCCCGGGCGGCCCCAGCCAGGAGCGCCCCTCGCCGAACAGGCTGCGCCCTTCGTCCGCGAAACGCCGAAAGTCGGCCGCAATTCCCCGTGCCCCTGCGGCTCGGGCAAGAAGTACAAGCATTGCCACGGGCAGGTCAGTTGAGGGCTTGCCTCCTTTGACCTCGACGGCCCGCGTCACCATTGAGGTGGCGGCCGGCGTGCTGCAGCGGGCGACGGGTCAGGCGCTAATCGCCCAGCGGCCCGCGAGCAAGCATGCCGGCGGAGAGTGGGAGTTTCCCGGCGGCAAGCTGGAACCGGGTGAAAGTCCTCGCGCGGGCCTGGAGCGAGAACTCAGAGAAGAACTCGGGATTCAGGTGCTTGAGGCCGAGAGCCTGATGGCTTACTCGCACCGCTATCCGGATCTTGAAGTACACCTGCACGTCTTTCGAGTTACCCGCTGGAGCGGTGAGCCCGCCGGTCTGGAGGATCAGCCGCTGCGCTGGGTGGCCGTCGAGCAATTGCTGCAAGCGGGATTATTACCGGCCGATGAGCCCATCGTTCAGGCGCTGGCCCGGCTCAGCAAATCTTAAGATCGAAGGGGATATCCCCGGTGACCTGAACCGCGCGCTCGCTGACGTCAGGCCAATTCATGAAGCGCAGGGTAAAGCGATGATGGCTGGCGCTGATTTCCGGATAAACACCATTAACCGCCGGCAGGCTGATACGCAGCAGATGTTTGCTGGCATCGCGTTGCATGGCGTGTTGATAGACACCATTGGTGGCTACCAGAGATGTCGAGTCACCGGACTCACGCATTAGCCACAGCAACTCGGCAACGCCGTCACAGAGGGGGCGCAGGGATGCCAGCCACTGATTAATATCCGCGCAACGTCGCTCGTAGGGCTGTCGCAGCCAGTGGGTGTAATCCGGCAGGTCGAATTCACAGGTGCCCCCCGGAATCGCGCTGCGATGCTTGACGGCATTCAGGAACTCATTTTCCCTCACGGCACTCAGGTACTGGGGGCCCAGGGCGATGAGCTGCTGTCGATGGGTATTCAGATTACGCAGCAGTCCCGTCAGGCGGCTTTCATCCACCTGGGGGGTATCCTGGAGCCGATCGTACACGTAGGTCTGGCGCTCCAGTTCTTTGAGAACATCGCTGCGCACGTCGCCTCGCGTGAGGATGGCAATGATATCCAGCATGGCCGTGAGGGCCGCTCGGCTGTCCCAGGGGGCAGGCCGATCCACGTGAAAGCGCAGCTGGCGATACAGGAATTCCAGACGCAAATAGGTGCGCATGCGTTCGCTGAGGGGTTGTTCATAAACCTCCACGGCGGTTGCGGTCGCGGCATCGGTCAGACGCTCGACTGAGGAATTCACAGACCCACCGGCCGTTTTCTGGGAGCAGGGCACATCTGCTCATTCTGCGTCAGCACGGCCCGTGGCCGCAATCGGCCTAGTTGCCGATTCTCGCTATCTGGTCAAGCAGACGGTGATGCAGGGCTTTTACCTGCTGGCGTGTGGCGGCCAGGGTGCCACTGTTATCAATGACGGCGTCGGCTCTTCCCAGGCGCGCGGCGCGGCTGATCTGCGCTGCCAGCATGCGTTCGACCTGGACGCCGTCTTCCCCGTCCCGGGCTTGCAGACGACGTCGTTGCTCGGTTTCCGGACAGTCCACCACCACCACTTCATCCACCAGGGCATCGAAGCCGGTCTCCAGCAATAACGGCACCACGATCACCTGATAAGGGCCGCCGGCGGCGTCGGCCTGACTCAGAGTGCGCGCGCGAATCCTGGGATGCAGGATAGCTTCCAGCTGGTGCCGCAGAGCCGGGTCAGCAAATACCCGGGCCCGCAGGGCTTGACGGTCCAGGGAGCCATCGGGCTGCAGGATGCCCGGGCCGAAGGCCTGGACCAGCTCATCCAGGCCCGGTTCCCCGGGCATGACGACCTCGCGAGCAATCACATCGGTGTCGATCACCGGTATGCCCAGTTCCGCAAAGCAGTCGGCAACCGTGCTTTTGCCGCTGGCAATACCGCCGGTGAGACCGATACGCGGCACAGCCGCAGGCGCCCGGTTCATTTCAGAATCCGGCAGCCTGTTGGTAGGCGCCCGTGAGCTGGGCTCCCCACAGCAGGGCAATAAAGCCGGCTGCGGCCAGAAAAGGCCCGAAGGGGATGGGACGCTGGCTATCGCGACCACCCACAAGAATCATGCCGATGCCCGTGATGGCCCCGACGGCCGCGGACAAAATGATGATGACCGGTAACATTTGCCAGCCCAGCCAGGCGCCCAGGGCGCCTAGTAGTTTGAAGTCCCCGTAGCCCATACCTTCCTTGCCCGTCACCAGCTTGAACAGGTGGAAAATTGACCACAGGATCAGGTACCCGGCGATGGCCCCGATGACGGCCGAGTTCAGGTCCGTGAAAGTCGTTCCCAGGAGCGCAAAGAGAATACCCAGCCACAACAGCGGCAGGGTGATGGAGTCGGGCAGGAGCTGGTGATCCAGGTCAATGACCGTCAGGACAATCAGCGCCCAGGTCAGGATCAGGGCGGCCACGGTTTCCAGGCTGTAGCCAAAGTGCCAGGCAACGAGGGCGGACAGGGCCGCCGTGATCGCTTCCACCAGCGGATAGCGCATGCTGATGGCGACGCCGCAGGCCGCGCACTTGCCTTTCAGCAGCAGGTAACTCAGCACCGGGATGTTCTGCCAGGCCTTGATGGGGGCGCCGCAGCCGGGGCAGCCGGAGCGGGGGGCTATCAGGTTATAGATTTCGGTGGGCTCAGGCCCTGCGGCTGCGGTGCCTTCAGCAGCCAGGATTTCCCTGGCCTGCGCCTGCCAGCCACGCTCGAGCATGATGGGCAGGCGGTGAATCACTACATTCAGAAAACTGCCGATCAACAGGCCTATCAGGCCCACGGACCCGGCGAAAACGGCCGGCTGCAGAGTAAACAGATCAGCGAGGGTCAGATGACCGCTCCCATCTTAAAGATGGGCAGGTACATGGCGATAACCAGGCCGCCCACCAGTACGCCGAGGATGGCCATGATCATGGGCTCCAGCAAACTACTGAGGCTGTCCACCGCGTTATCCACATCGTCCTCGTAGAAGTCGGCCACTTTGGCTGACATTTCATCCAGGGAGCCTGATTCCTCTCCCACCGCGATCATCTGGATCACCATGTTGGGAAACAGTTCGGTGTTGTGCATGGCTCGCTGCAGGCGCTGGCCCGTGGAAACCTCGTCTTTCATTTCCAGCACGCCGATTTCATAAACCACGTTACCGCAAGCGCCGGCCACGGAGTCCAGGGCCTCGACCAATGGCACACCTGCGCTGAACATGGTGGACAGGGTCCGGGCAAAGCGCGCAATGGCGGCCTTGGTCATGATGTCGCCGATAATCGGCAGCTTGAGCACGATCCGGTCCTGTATCTCGCGTATCCGCCGGGAGCGTTTCTTCATGTAAATGTAGCCGCCCACCGTACCGCCGATCACCCCGGCCACCAGCCAACCCTGGCTGCGCATGAACTCGGATAGTCCGATAACCATCCGGGTGAATGCCGGCAAGTCAGCGCCAAAGCCCTGGAACAGGTTCTCGAATTCGGGGATCACGAAAATGAGCAGAATTGTCGTTACGATGGCCGCCACCACCAGCACGGCCGCGGGATAGAACAAGGCCTTCTTGATCTTTTTCTTGATGGCCTCGGTCTTCTCTTTATAGGTGGCGATTTTATCCAGCAGGGTTTCCAGGGCACCTGCCTGCTCGCCGGCCTGAACGAGGTTGACGAAAAGGTCATCGAAATGCAGCGGATGCTTCGCCAGGGCATCTGCCAAAGCGGTACCGCCCTCGACGTCCTGCTTGATGGCCAGAATCAGTTCTGCCATGGCCGGATTTTCATGCCCGTTACCAACGATCTCGAAAGACTGAACCAGGGGAATGCCGGCGGTAAGCATGGTCGCAAGCTGACGGCTGAATACGGCGATGTCGCTGGCCGTAACTGTTCCCTTGGACTGGAACAATGTTGATTGCTTGCGCACGCGTACCGGTACCACACCCTGGCGACGCAACTCCGCTCGCAATGCGGCTTCATCCTGGGCAATGGATTTGCCCTTGATTCGATTACCTTTGCTATCGGTCCCTTCCCAGGAGAAGGGGACTGCTTTGACTGCAATTGATCCGGCCATCAGATTCCGTTCCGTATGTTGTCAATCAGACCCGGGCGCTCTGTTTGTCGCCCGGACAATACTAATCAATGGTAACGCGGTTGATTTCCTCAAGGCTGGTAATCCCGTCCTTGACTTTTTGCAGCGCGGAACGCCGCAGATCCCAGACGCCTTCCTCGGCTGCCTGCTCGGCAATCTGCACGGCGCTACCGCCCTCCAGAATGATCCGGGCGATGGTCTCGCTGACCGGCATTACCTGGTAAATACCCACGCGGCCTTTGTAGCCGTCGCTGCATTGCTTGCAGCCCACCGGTCCGTAGATCCGCAGATCGCCGACTTCATCCTTCTCGAAGCCTTCCTGTATCAGGGCCTCTTCGGGGATGTCCCGGATTTCCTTGCAGTTATCACACAAGCGTCGGGCCAGTCGCTGCGCGATAATCAGGCTCACCGAGGTGGCGATCGCGTAAGGCTTGACGCCCATATCCACCATGCGCGTGAGAGTGCGCGGTGCATCATTGGTGTGCAGCGTAGACAGCACCAGGTGACCCGTCTGGGCTGCCTTGATGGCGATCTCCGCTGTCTCCAGGTCCCGGATCTCACCCACCATGATGATGTCCGGATCCTGGCGCAGGAAGGCTTTCAGGGATGAGGCGAAAGTCAGCCCAACCTTCTGATTTACGTTGACCTGGTTGATGCCCTGCAGGTTAATTTCCGCAGGATCCTCGGCAGTCGAGATGTTGCGGTCTTCGGTGTTGAGGATATTCAGGCCTGTATACAGGGAAACCGTCTTACCGCTACCCGTGGGCCCGGTTACCAGGATCATCCCATAAGGCTTGGACAGGGCATGCAAATAGAGTTCTTTCTGATGGGGTTCGTAGCCCAGCGCATCGATGCCCAGCTTCGCGCTGCTGGGATCCAGAATACGCATGACGATTTTTTCGCCAAACAGGGTCGGACAACTGTTGACACGAAAATCGATTGCACGATTGCGTGACAGGCGCATCTTGATGCGGCCATCCTGCGGGACGCGCCGCTCGGCGATATCCAGCCGCGCCATGACTTTCAAACGGGCACAGACTTTCGGTGCCAGGGCGATAGGCGGGGCAGCCACTTGCTTGAGCACGCCATCCAGACGCGTGCGGACCCGAAAGGCTTTTTCATACGGCTCGAAGTGAATGTCCGATGCACCGCGTTTGATGGCGTCGAGCATGATCTTGTTGACGAAACGCACTACCGGCGCATCTTCCACGTCATCTCGGGTGATGTTGTCTTCCAGTTCATCATCACCACCCATGACGTCGAGGCTTTCAAGATCAAAGTCCTCTTCGTCGAAATTCGCCATGGAGGTGTCGACGGCTTCCAGCACGGTTTTAACCAGTTCATCGAGCTTGTCTTGCTCGACCACCACCGGGTCAATGCGAAAACCTGTCTGAAATTTTATTTCATCAACGGCTTGTAAATTGGTGGGGTCCGACACGCCGAGGAACAAACGTTGACCGCGGCGAACCAGGGGCATGACCCGATGCTTGTTCAGCAGTTTCTGGTCGACGGAGCGCGCCGCATCCAGGTCGAGTTCCAGGGCGCTCAGGTCCATCATGGGGACGCCGAATTCGTGAGACGCGGCGATAGCTACCTGGCGAGGATTGGCCAGCTCTTTGTCCACAAGGAAGGCCACCAGGCTTTGATTGCTGGCGCGCGCGTCCTTGAGCGCCTGCAGACAGGCGTCCTCGGACACGATCCCGTCCTGAACCAGCCGGCGGGGCAGGCCGGTTAGCGGTGCTGCAGTTGCGGAGACAGCCATTTAATCCCTGACCCTATGAGAAAACCCCAATCTATCAGGCGCATACGCCCAACCATGTGACATAGTCTGAACAAGGCGAACCAGCCACGCAAGCGGCCGAAACCCGTTTCTTGACGCATTTCACGTTGCCGCCGCTCCTATCCCCCTGGCTTGGGCTGCAGGCCTCTATTTATGGGCGATTTCAGGTCCGGGGCCTCCCGGGGCGTATGACTGACCAGCGGTAAATCTGTCCTGCAAACGGGCACAGACAGGCCCCGGCAAGCCGGGGGCATAAAAAAAGGGCCCCGAAGGGCCCCTTTCCCGGACGGCAAGTCCGTCAGCTATTAGCCACCGGTGCGGCAGTTCGACGGCAGATACTGCTCATCGATGGTTCCGGCGCCCGTGTCGCCCAACATGACGGTGCCCGGAGGGGCATCACCTGCGCCACACTTCCAGGCGACACTGTTGTCAGCGGCCAGGAAGGGGGTCAGGATCAGTGTGAGGGTGTCGATATTGGAGTGGGCATCATTACCGTAAGTAATGACGATGTTGGCATTGGCGTCCACTTCCACGCCCGTGACATATTTACCGGTCGTGTCTGTGCCGTCTCCGGCGGTGTCGTCCATGCCGGCTTCGGCACGGCTGGTCGGGGCTTCGCCGCGGGCCATCCAGGTCTCGGCGATGGCCGCTTTCGCGCCAGCAGCCAGCGACAGGCCTTCAGAAACCTGTGCGCGAATGGTGTAGTCCTGGTAAGCCGGAATAGCGATGGCGGCCAGGATGCCGATGATCGCCACAACGATCATCAGTTCGATCAGGGTAAAACCCTTTTGAACAGTCTTCATTAGTCTCTCTCCTTGAGAATCGACAGTGCAAAAAACATTCGGCGCGAGGCCGGCGGAGAATATATTGCAAAGGCTGTGCCAGATCTGTGAGCTTTGTCTCTAAGTGCGCGTTTTCCAAGGACAATTGATTTTCCTGCTTGTGCCCTGGCAATGACCATGAAACATAATCGCAAGCAATCAGCCCCGACAGCGGACAAATTGCGTCAGAAAGTGACGTTTTTCGTCACTCAGGGCGCCCGCGTCAGTCCAGACCCAGCTTCTGCATGCGATAGCGCAGGGCCCGCAGGGTCAGGCCCAGGCTCTCGGCCGTGCGGGTCTTGTTGTGACGATGTGCCTCAAGGGCTTCGCGTATCGTTTCCCGTTCCACGGATTGCAGGCGCTCGCCCAGTTCCTCAGGCCCTTCCTCGTTTGCGGGCAGGCGGCTTTGTTGCAGCTGAATATCATCGGCATCGATCCGATCGTCTGCCGCCAGGGCGATGGCGCGTTCCAGGATATTTTCCAGTTCCCGCACATTGCCGGGATAGTGATAAGCGGCCAGACGGTCCTGGGCGGCGGCGGTAAATTCCGGTACCGCTATCCCCAGTTCCCCGGCCAGGCGCTGCAGAATATGTTCGGCCAGAAGCAGCACGTCCCGGCCGCGCTCGCGCAGGGGTGGCACACGCAACTCGATGACATTGACCCGGTAATAGAGATCTTCTCGGAACTGCCCGCTGCTTACCATGGCGCGCAGATCCTTGTGCGTTGCGCTGAGTACGCGGACGTCTACCGCAACTTCCGCGGTGGCCCCCACCGGGCGTACGGACTTTTCCTGGATCACCCGCAATAGTTTCACCTGCATGGGCAGCGGCAGGTCAGCGATCTCGTCCATGAACAGCGTGCCGCCTTCGGCTGATTGAAACAGTCCGTCCTTGTCAGCAACGGCGCCGGTGAATGCCCCTTTGCGATGGCCGAAAAATTCACTCTCCATCAGCTCAGCCGGAATCGCACCACAATTCACCGGTACGAAGGGGCCGTCGGCGCGGGCACCCTGAGCATGGATCATGCGGGCCACCAGCTCCTTGCCCGTGCCCGATTCGCCGCTGATATGCACCGGTGCCTGGCTGCGGGCCACCTTGGCGATCATGGCGCGCAGTGCGAGCATGCAATCGGATTCTCCGAGCAGGCTGCCTGACTCGCTACTGGTGTCGCCATCGCCGGGGAGCTTCAATGCCGTTTCCACCAGCTTGCGCAGGGACTGCAGGTCGACGGGCTTGGAAACAAAGTCGAAAGCACCCAGCTTCAGGGCGCGCACAGCTGTCTCCACGTTGCCATGGGCGGTGATGACGGCCACCGGCGTGCTCAGGCCCTGTTCCTGCATCCAGCCAACCAGTTCCAGGCCGTCGCCGTCGGGCAGGCGCATGTCGGTCAGGCATAGTTGGTAGTCGCGACTGTGCAGTCGCTCACGGGCGCTGGTGATGTCACCGCAACTTTCACTGTCGATCTGCATACGGCTCAGGGTGATAGCCAGCAATTCGCACAGATCCGGCTCGTCATCAACAATCAGCGCCACCGGTTTGCTCACCTGTTTGTCTCCCATCGCCGGGGATCGGCGAAAACTATCCTGAATATGCTGCCACCCTCGTCGCGGGGTTCAAAGATCAGCGTGGCCCGGTTACATTCGCAAAGCTCCCGCGAAATGAACAATCCCAGGCCTGTGCCGCCGGCCTGGCCTGTCGCAAAAGGTTCGAACAGACGCTCGCGCATTTCTCCGTCTATACCCGGGCCCCGGTCGGCTATCTCCAGGTAGGGCCGGCGCATGCCACTCAGGCGGCCAAAGCGAATTTCGGCCACGGGCCCCACGGCATCCTCATTGGCATACTGCAGGGCGTTCTCGCAGAGGTTCCAGAAAACCTGGCGCAGATGGCTGGGGTCCATGCGTACGCTCAGGGGCTGATCTGGCGCAGTGATAAGCAGGCTATCCGGCGACAGTTCGCAGGTGGAGACGAATTCCTTGACGAAACTGTCGACCCAGGTGCCCAGTTCAATGGATTCCGCGCGCGTGGTGTCTCGCCGCGACAGCTGCATGACATTTTCGACAATTTCACTCACACGGCTGCTGTTCATGCCGATGATGTCCAGCAGGCGTCTTTCCTCATCACGAAGGGCGGGCGATTCGCTCAGCAACTGCGCAGCGTGACTAAGGGCGCCCACCGGGTTGCGGATTTCATGGGCGATGCTTGCGGACAGTCGGCCCAGCGCGACCAGCTTCGTTCGCCGGACTTTTTCTGCCAGCAGGCTCGCATCCTCCAGGAACATCAGCACGGGTCCGTCTTCGCTGCCTTCCAGGGGGGCGACATAGGTGTTGATGCGCACGGTACCCCCGCCCGAAGGAAAGCCCAGGGTCGCATCGGGCCCGGCCTGGCCGGCGCGCCAGTTCCGGAGCACGCGGGCCAGCTCCGGCGAGACCTGCTGCAGGCTCAACCCGGTTTTGCGGCTATCGGCGCCGAGCAGGTCAGCGGCGGACTGGTTAATCAGGCGAATTTCGTCTGCCGCGTCGACCACGACGAGACTTTCGCGCAGGTTCTGAATCACGTAGTCGTTCAGCTGGGCGAGATTGGCCAGGTCGATGCCACGCTGCATGGCCAGGGCTTCACTTTCCCGCAGGCGCCGGGCCAGCGGATTGGCGGCAGCAGCGACCAGGAAGATGATGGCGCCCAGGACACCGGCGGGGATGAAAGCATTGATCGGAGACAGGCCCTGGCTGAAGGCAAGAGTTTGCTCGCCCAGCACAGCCAGGGCACTGATGGCGGCTGCGAACAGGGCTCTTTCATTGCTCAGCCTGAGGCTGGCTGCGCCCACGAGCACAATCAGCAAGCCACCAATGCCACTGGAAATGCCGCCGCCGGTATGGCTGAGCAGGGAGATGGCCAGAATATCCACCAGCAGGATAAGTGTGGGCTGGCGTCCGCGCAGCAGCAGGGCCGCTGCGCCAAAGAAGGCGTAGACGGCGGCGGTCAGGGTGAACAGCTCGGGATATCGAGCGTCCAGCAGGGGCGGATCGCGATTGAGCAGGGCAATAAGCAGCAGCGCCAGGGCGACCAGCAGGCGAAAGGCAGCGACCAGCCGCTGGATCCGGCGCGCCGTATCGGCGGCGGGTGCCGCGGCTTCGGTGCTGCCAGTGGGCAGATGTTCTTGCAACGTGTGTTCGGCGAGGGCCATGAGTACCCGTGGACGGACAGCCTTGACGATTATGTCTGATCGGGCGCGACGCCGTGTGACCCAGATCCCAGTTCCCCGCCGTCGGGCGACTTCCGGCCATGGTTTCCATGCTGCGGTGATTCCCGCAAAATACGCGCCTTTCCGGGGCCAGTAGGCCCCATTTCCGGGAATTTTCATGAATCTCCACGAGTATCAGGCGAAGCAACTGTTTGCCCGCTATGGCATACCGGTCAGTCAGGGCGAGGTTGCCACGATGCCGGCACAGGCCGAAGCCGCCGCCGGGCGCCTTGGCGGGCAGTTATGGGTCGTCAAAGCCCAGGTCCACGCCGGGGGGCGGGGCAAGGGCGGCGGGGTGAAGCTGGCACGCAGCCCCGAAGAGGTGCACGCGGCAGCCGATGCCATGCTGGGCGAGCGCCTGGTTACCAAGCAGACAGGATCCGAAGGCCTGCCCATCAACCAGGTTTTCGTTGAGCGCGGCAGTGACATTGAGCGCGAACTCTATCTGAGCATGCTGGTCGATCGTGCGCGTGAGCGCATCGCCATCATTGCCTCAGCAGCCGGTGGTATGGATATCGAGGAAGTGGCGGCGAACACGCCGGAGCAGATCATTACCACTTTCGTGCAGCCGGCCGCCGGACTGCAGGCCTACCAGGCGCGGAGCATCGGCTATGCCTTGGGACTTAGTAATGAGCAGGTCAAACAGTTCGTCAATTTCGCCGGCAAGCTATATCGCCTGTTCACGGAATGCGATGCAGGCCTGCTGGAAATCAACCCGCTGATCGTGGACAAGGCCGGTGATCTGCTCGCCCTGGATGCCAAAATCAACATCGACGACAACGCCTTGTTCCGGCACGCTGAACTGCAGGCCATGCGGGATCCGTCTCAGGAAGATGAGATGGAGCGCAGTGCAGCTGAGCATGACCTGAACTACGTCTCCCTGGACGGCAATATTGCCTGCATGGTCAACGGTGCCGGTCTGGCCATGGCGACCATGGACCTGATCAAACTGCATGGTGGCGAGCCGGCCAACTTCCTGGATGTGGGCGGCGGCGCCACACCGGATCGGGTGGCAGCAGCTTTCAAGCTGATCCTGTCGAACACCTCAGTGGAGGCCATCCTGGTCAACATTTTCGGCGGCATCGTGCGCTGTGACCTGATTGCCGAAGGCATTATTCAGGCGGTGCGCGAGATTCACGTCAAGGTGCCTGTGATCGTGCGTCTGGAAGGCACTAACGTCGACAAGGGCAAGGCCTTGCTGGCCGAGAGCGGACTTGCCATTACGCCTGCCGATGATTTGACGGACGCGGCTTTGAAAGCCGTGGCCTCGGTCTGAGGGCAGGCATCGAGACTATTTTCCCCACTTAACCAGGACGCGGCGATGGTCGCGGACTTTCGGGACAAGCTAGCCAATGAGTATTCTTGTTAATAAAGATTCGAAAGTAATTTGTCAGGGCCTGACTGGCCGACAAGGTTCCTTTCATGCCGAGCAGTGCATTGACTACGGCACACAGATTGTCGCTGGTGTCACGCCAGGGCGCGGCGGCGAACAGCACCTGGATCGCCCGGTGTTTAACACCATGGAAGAAGCTGTGGAAGCCACGGGTGCCGACGTGAGTGTCATTTTTGTGCCCGCGCCGGCTGCGGCCGACGCTATTATTGCTGCAGCTGACGCCGGCCTGGGTCTGGTTGTGTGCATTACCGAAGGTGTGCCCGTGCAAGACATGGTGCGCGTGAAAGCTGTCCTGAAGGACTATGACTGTCGCCTGATCGGACCGAACTGCCCCGGCATCATTACGCCAGGCGAGTGCAAGATTGGCATCATGCCCGGCTTCATCCACCAGCCCGGCCGGGTGGGGGTGATCTCGCGCTCCGGCACGCTGACCTATGAAGCGGTTTATCAGACCACGAACAACGGCCTGGGGCAGACGACTTGTGTTGGAATCGGGGGCGACCCGGTGCGCGGTGTGAACTTCATCGATTGCCTGGAACTGTTCGAACAGGATCCGGCCACTGACGGCATTATCATGGTGGGCGAAATTGGCGGCACGGATGAAGAAGCTGCTGCGCGTTATATTGCCGATCATGTCACCAAGCCCGTTGTTGCTTATATCGCGGGCGTTACTGCGCCGCCCGGCAAGCGCATGGGTCATGCCGGCGCCATCATCTCCGGTGGCGAAGGCACGGCTGCCGCCAAATATGCCGCCCTGGAAGAGGCCGGGGTCAGCACCGTTCGCTCGCCGGCAGAGCTGGGCTCGGCCATGGCCGAACAGCTCAAGGCCTGAGTTTTTCATGGCCCGGCATCGTATAGCCGGCTGCCTTTTTGACGGCGTGGGCGTATGAGTACCGCTTTGCGAATCGCCTTGGCGCAAGCCAACCTCACCGTGGGGGATGTGGCTGGCAATACCCGCCGCATGCTCGATATTCTGGATGCGGCGCGCGCACAGGCGGCGCAACTCGTGCTGTTTCCTGAGCTCTCGGTGTGCGGTTATCCGCCCGAGGACCTGCTGTTCCATGCCGGTCTGCGCACGCAGGTCGCCGAAGCCCTTGCCACCCTGGGTGCAGCCACCGCAGGCATCACTGCGGTGATTGGTTATCCCGAGTACGTTGATGAGCAGGTCTATAACTCGGCAGCCGTCTTTAGCGATGGACAGCAGGTCGCGAACTATCGCAAGCAGTGTCTGCCCAACTACAGCGTCTTCGACGAAGAGCGTTACTTTGCGGCGGGAACCAAAGCCTGCGTTATCGATGTGCAGGGTGTCCGGCTGGGCCTGGCCATTTGCGAGGATGTCTGGGAGCCTGGCCCGTGTCGGCTGGCAGCGGCCGCCGGCGCGCAGGCTATCGTGGCCATCAACGGTTCGCCGTTCAAGCTGGGCAAACAGAGTTTGCGCGAGGCCATCCTGGCCGAGCGGGCCATCGAAAATGATTTGCCTGTGGTTTACCAGAATCTGGTTGGCGGACAGGACGAGCTGGTATTCGACGGCGGCTCCTGTGCGCTGACGGCATCGGGTGAAACAGTTGTTCGCGCCATCGCGTTCGAAGAATCACTGCCTTGCGTGGATCTGGAGTTGAGTAGCGACGATACGCTTGTGCCGCGGGCCGGTGAGATGGCCGCTTTGCAGTCGCCCGAGGCCAGCATCTACCAGGCTCTGACCACGGGTGTGCGCGATTACGTGGGCAAGCATGGGTTTCCGGGGATTGTCCTGGGCCTGTCGGGCGGCATCGACTCCGCCCTGACCCTGGCCATCGCGGTGGATGCACTGGGCGCCGATGCCGTGCAAGCTGTCATGATGCCCTATCGCTATACGGCCCCAATGAGCCAGTCCGATGCGGCTGAGCAGGCCCGTTTACTAGGTGTCGATTACCAGGTGATTCCGATTGAGGCTATGGTCACGGCAACCCTGGACGGCCTGGCCCCCCTGTTTGCCGGTTTGGCCCCTGATACCACGGAAGAGAATATTCAGTCCCGTTGCCGCGGCATCCTGTTGATGGCTATCTCCAACAAGACCGGGCGCATGGTGCTGGCGACAGGCAACAAGAGCGAAATGGCCGTGGGTTACGCCACCCTTTATGGTGACATGGCCGGTGGTTTCGCCCCCATCAAGGATTGCACCAAGACCCTGGTCTATCGGCTGGCGCAGTATCGGAATGAATTATCGGCGGTGATTCCAAAGCGTGTTATCGACCGCCCCCCGTCGGCCGAACTGGCGCCTGACCAGCAGGACACAGACAGCTTGCCCCCTTATGAGGTGCTGGACGGAATTCTCGATGCGCTGATGCTGGATGATTTATCCGTGGACGGCATCGTGGCGCAGGGCTTTGACCGGGACATCGTGGTTGATATCGTCGAGCGCGTCCGTCGCAATGAGTACAAGCGCCGACAGGCACCGCCCGGGGTGCGTATCAGCGCCCGGGCATTCGGTCGCGACTGGCGTTACCCGATTACCTCGGGTTATCGCCACCGCTAAGGCTTAAAAGAAAAAGAAAGGTTTGGCGCGCGCGTCGCCGTATTTTTTGAACTTCCGGTCCGGATAGTTTTCTTCCAGTACACCTCGGGTGTCTGTCGACAGATCGCGCATTCCCAGCTTGCCGTAAGCCTGGGACATCATATCCAGGGCCTGGGCCACGCCGGGGGAGCCATCGTAGTTTTCCACCACATAGCGCGCGCGATTCAGGGCTGCAGCCCACGCGCCGCGTCGCATGTAGTAGTCAGCCACCACTAATTCATGTGCAGCTAATCGGTTGCGCAGGAAAATCATCCGCTGACGGGCGTCTTCCGCATACACGCTGTCCGGGTAGCGTCTCACCAGCTGAGCAAAGGACGAGAAGGATTCGCGGGCTTCCACGGGCGGTCGTTTAGCCAGATCAACCCGGAATACTTTGAGCAGGGTGTTGTGCTGAGGACTGAATTGAGCGAGGCCGCGCATGTAAAGTGCGTAGTCAACGCGCGGATGGGTCGGGTTCTCTCGCTCGAACTGAATGGCTGAGTCAATGGCCTGCGCATCGTCGCCGTTGCGGTAATAGGCGTAGATCAGATCCAATTGCGCCTGTTTAGCCTTGTTGCTGAAGGGGTATCTTGCTTCAAGTGCCTCCAGGTACTGAATGCTGTTGCTGTAATTGCCATTGTTCAGGGACCGTGTACCGTACTTGTATAGCTCGTCGACCCCGGAGCGGGTTTCGCGTTCGTTTTTGCCGGAACAAGCGGTCAGGCCGATGCAAAGCAGGCCCAGGACTGCGAGATGGAGCAGGCTCTGCGGGAGCCGGCCTGGCTCGTTCGAGGGCAGGGGCGATGCCTGGTATGGGGTCGTCATGGCGCGAGATTATAAACTAGGCCCTGGCATTGGGGCGCGAGGCCCGGCTGTTGGAACATGAGCTAGAAATTCCCGAAGAACTCGCCGGTCGTCGCCTGGACCAGGCTTTGGCCGCCCTGTTGCCGGACTACTCGCGCTCTCGCCTGAAGGCCTGGATTCTCGCCGGGCGGGTCAGCCTGGACGGCGCCGCCGTCAGTCCCCGCACCCCGGTGGCCACGGGACAGTGCGTGAAGCTGCAGGCGGAGGCCGAAACCCGGGCGGATGATGCGCCCCAGCCCATCGCGCTGGATGTGGTGTACGCCGATGAGCATCTGGCGGTGATCAATAAACCTGCCGGCCTGGTGGTGCATCCCGGCGCGGGGCAGCCACGCGACACCCTGGTCAACGGCTTGCTGCATCGCTGGCCGGAACTACATGCCCTGCCGCGCGGCGGTCTGCTGCACCGGCTGGACAAGGACACCACCGGTTTGCTCGTGGTGGCTCGCAGCGAAGCCGCTTACACGCGCCTGGTGCAGGATCTGCAGGAGCGACTGATTTCGCGGGAATACCGGGCTGTTTGTGTGGGTCGTCTGACCGCCGGCGGTCGCGTGGAGCAGCCCGTGGGTCGCCACCCCGTGCACCGCACGCGCATGACCGTCACGCCCAAGGGTCGTCCTTCCGTTACCCACTATCGCGTGTTGGCCCGCTTTCCGGCCCACACTTTCCTGGCTTTGCGTCTGGAGACGGGGAGAACCCACCAGATCCGTGTCCATATGGCACATAGTGGGCATCCCCTGGTCGGCGATGCTCTTTATGGCGGTCGCCAGCGCTATCCGGCCGAGGCATCGGCAGTCTGCCGGGCCGCCATCGACGGCTTTCGGCGGCAGGCACTGCACGCCAGCCACCTGCGTTTCACCCATCCTGTTTCCGGCGCACCCGTTGAATGTGTGGCGCCGTTGCCGGCTGACCTGCTGGCTTTGCTTGGCGCCCTGGCAGAAAAAGCCGATGCGCCCATCGACTTCAATGGCTTGCAATGGCCCAACTCCAGTTAATCGAGCCCGACTGGCCGGCGCCGGCTGTTGTGCGAGCGGTAGCCACCACGCGCCTGGGCGGCTCAAGCCCGGCGCCCTATGACTCCCTGAATCTAGGCAGCCATGTGGACGACGAGCCGGACCGGGTCGTGGCTAATCGCGCCGCGCTGCGCGCCGCTGCCAGGTTGCCGGAAGAACCCTGCTGGCTGGCGCAGGTCCATGGCACGCAGATTGTTTCAGTCGGCGCGTTCAGCCGGCCACCCGTGGCCGATGGCGTCACGGCCGACCAGCCTGGTTTGGTGTGTGCTGTTCTCACCGCTGATTGCCTGCCGGTTCTGCTGTGTGATCGGGCTGGCACCCGGGTCGCGGCTATCCACGCCGGTTGGCGAGGATTGGCCCAGGGAATTATTGAAGCGGCCGTGGCCGACTTTGGCCGGGCTGGTATCCCGGGCGTCGAACTGCTGGCCTGGCTGGGGCCTGCTATCGGGCCGGCGGCCTACGAGGTGGGCCCCGAGGTGCGTGCAGCCTTCCAGGCGCCCGGTGACGCGACGGGTTTTGCGGCCAACGCTGCCGGCCGCTGGCAATGTGACTTGCCTGGTCTGGCCCGGGGCCGCTTGCGGGCGGCTGGCCTGGGCCTTATCTATGGCGGCGAACACTGTACTCATAGTGATGCGCGGCGGTTTTTCTCTTATCGGCGGGACGGCCGCTGTGGGCGGCAGGCCAGCCTGATCTGGCTGGAGCATGCCGCAAAGCGTTGAAATCGCAGCTGCTGGCCCCACTTTGAGGGGACGAGCAAGTCGGAGGAGCCCGCGCCATGCGCATGGATAAACTGACCAGCAAGTTTCAGCTGGCACTGGCGGATGCCCAGTCCCTGGCCCTTGGCCGCGATCACCAGTTCATCGAACCGGCCCACCTGATGCTGGCTTTGCTGGATCAGGAAGGCGGCACTGTGCGCCCCTTGCTGAACAAGTCGGGCGCCAAAGTTAATCAGTTGCGCTCCCGCCTGGGCGAGGCCCTGGAACGCTTGCCTAAAGTGGAGGGCACACCCGGCGAGGTACACCTTGCTAATGACCTGGGCCGGCTGCTGAACGTCACGGACAAGCTCGCCCAGGATCGCGACGACCAGTACATCTCCAGCGAACTGTTCGTGCTGGCCGCCACCGACGATCAGGGAGTGCTGGGTGAGATTCTGCGCGACAGCGGTGTGGTGCGCGGCGCCGTGGAAAAAGCGGTGGAAGACCTGCGCGGCGGCAGCCAGGTGAATGACCCCAATGCTGAGGACACGCGTCAGGCGCTGGAGAAGTACACCATCGATCTGACCGAGCGCGCCGAGCAGGGCAAGATCGATCCGATTATTGGTCGCGATGATGAAATCCGTCGCACCATCCAGATTCTGCAACGGCGCACCAAGAATAATCCGGTGTTGATCGGTGAACCGGGCGTGGGCAAGACGGCCATTGTCGAAGGGCTGGCCCAGCGAATCGTCAACGGCGAAGTGCCGGAGGGGATGAAAGACAAGCGCATTCTGTCCCTGGACCTGGGCGCCCTGATTGCCGGGGCAAAATTCCGCGGCGAATTCGAAGAGCGCTTGAAAGCCGTGCTCACTGACCTGTCCAAACAGGAAGGTCAGATCATCCTGTTTATTGATGAGATGCACACCCTGGTGGGTGCCGGCAAAGCGGAGGGCGCCATGGATGCCGGCAATATGCTTAAACCGGCCCTGGCGCGCGGCGAGTTGCATTGCGTCGGCGCGACCACCCTGGATGAGTATCGCGAAAATGTTGAAAAAGATGCCGCCCTGGAGCGCCGCTTCCAGAAAGTGCTGGTAGATGAGCCGACGGTAGAAGACACCATCGCCATTCTGCGTGGCCTGAAAGAGCGCTACGAAGTCCATCACGGCGTGGACATGACCGACCCGGCCATTGTGTCGGCAGCCACCTTGTCCCATCGGTACATTACTGACCGGCAATTACCGGACAAGGCCATCGATCTGATCGACGAAGCGGGTTCGCGCATTCGCATGGAAATCGATTCCAAGCCGGAAGCCATGGACCGACTCTACCGTCGCATCATCCAGCTCAAAATCGAACGTGAGGCCCTGAAGAAGGAGTCGGATGACGCCTCCGTCAAGCGCTTGAAAGACCTGGAGTCCCAGCTGGCGGAGCTGGAGCGCGAGTATGCAGACTTGGAAGAAGTCTGGCGGGCTGAGAAAGCCCAGCTGGCCGGAGCGACCCATATAAAAGAGGAGCTGGAACGCGCCCGCCTTGAGCTGGAGACGGCTAATCGCGCGCAAAACCTGCAGCGTATGTCGGAACTGCAGTATGGCCAGATTCCCGAGCTCGAGAAGCAGTTGCAGGACGCCCAGGCGGCCGAGGCGCAGGAAACTACCCTGGTGCGCAACAAGGTTACCGAAGAGGAGATCGCCGAAGTCGTCTCCAAATGGACCGGCATCCCGGTGACCAAAATGCTGGAGGGCGAGAAGGACAAACTGCTGCGAATGGAAGAGGCCCTGCATCAGCGCCTGGTAGGTCAGGACGAAGCCGTGCAGTCAGTTGCCAACGCCATTCGCCGCTCGCGGGCCGGGCTGTCGGACCCGAATCGCCCCAACGGTTCATTCCTGTTTCTTGGGCCGACAGGGGTCGGCAAGACCGAGTTGACCAAGGCCCTGGCTGCCTTTTTATTCGACAGTGAGGACGCGCTGATTCGCGTGGATATGTCGGAGTTCATGGAGAAACACTCTGTGGCTCGCCTGATTGGTGCTCCACCGGGGTATGTGGGCTACGAGGAGGGTGGTTATCTGACGGAAACGGTGCGCCGTAAGCCTTATTCCGTGATTTTGCTGGACGAAGTGGAGAAGGCGCATCCGGACGTCTTCAATGTGCTGCTGCAGGTACTGGATGATGGCCGGCTCACGGATGGTCATGGCCGCACCGTGGATTTTCGCAACACCGTGATCGTCATGACCTCCAACCTGGGCTCGCAAAAGATCCAGCGCCTGGCCGGCGAGGAGAACTATGCCGCCATGAAGGACGCGGTGATGGAGGATGTGGCCGAGCATTTCCGCCCCGAATTCCTGAACCGCGTTGATGACATCGTGGTATTCCACCCGCTGGATAAGGAACAGATCCGTCAGATCGTCGAAATTCAGCTGGGCTATCTTCGGGCGCGGCTTCAAGAGCGCGATATGCACCTGGAGCTGACGCCCGAGGCCCTGGATCAGATCGCCGATGTGGGCTATGACCCGGTGTATGGGGCCCGGCCCCTGAAGCGCGCCGTGCAGCAAAGGATTGAAAATCCGCTCGCAGAAGATATCCTGCGCGGCCAGTTCAAGCCTGGCGATACCGTCAGGGTGACCGTGGACGACGGCGCCATCGCGTTCCGCTAAGCGGCCTTCGGAGGACAAATGCCTATCTACGAATACGCCTGCAAGCAATGCGGGCACACTTTCGACGCTTTGCAGAAAATGAGCGACGAGCCGCTCAGGGACTGTCCTGACTGCGGCGAGCCGGAGCTGCGCAAGCTCGTCTCGGCGCCGAATTTCCGTCTTAAGGGCGGCGGCTGGTATGAAACGGATTTCAAGACCGACAACAAGCGCAATCTCGTTGACGGGGCGGCCAAGTCCGATGCCAAAGATGACAAGGCGGGCAAGGACGACAAGGGGGCTAAAGACGCCAAGCCGGATAAGGCCGCCAAGGCTGACAAGCCGGCCAAGCCCAAGGCGGCCGGCAGCGGCAGCAAGTCCGCAGATAAGAGAAGTTAGCCCGCCTTGAGCGCCCGCTCACATTGCTTCACGATGACGGTCTTGCCCGGCGGCCCGCCAGGCACGGGGAGTCTTGGCCACGCATGAAACACTTCCGTCGATACCTGGTCGCAGGCCTGCTGGTCTGGGTGCCCCTGGGCGTGACGCTGCTGCTGCTCAAGCTACTGGCCGACATTCTCTCTGGTTTTGTGATTCTGCCCCCGGCCTACCGGCCCGAGAATCTCCTCGGGGTCAGCATTCCCTACCTGGACGTCGTCCTGACCCTGATTATTGCCCTGGTCGTGCTCCTGATTACGGGGCTGGTGGCGGCCAATATCCTGGGCCGTCAGCTGGTGGCTGTCTGGGAGCTGATGCTCGACAAGATTCCACTGGTGCGAACTATCTACTCGGCGGCGAAAAAATTCGCCGAAGTCCTGTTCGCCGATACGGGCCAGTCCTTCAAGAAAGTGCTGCTGATTCAGTACCCGCGCAAAGGCGTCTACAGTCTGTGCTTCCAGACCGCGACCACCCTGCAGGAGGTGCAGGCGCGCACCGCAGAGGACGTAATCTGCGTGTTTGTGCCCACCACCCCCAACCCCACCTCCGGCTTCATCCTGATGGTCCCGCGCGCGGAGATCATCGAGCTGGATATGGACGTGGAATCGGCCATCAAGATGATTGTTTCCCTGGGCGTCGTGGTCCCGCCCTGGTCGGGCAAGGCCGCGGCTGATTCCCTTGCGCCGTCGGGGCCTGCCCCGTAACATCCCGCGACCCCGGCGGCTGCGCCCGCCCGCCCTCGCGAGAGTCTAGCCATGCGCACCCACTATTGCGGTGACATCAATACAGCTGCCGTCGGTACGGAAGTCTCCGTGGCCGGCTGGGTCCATCGCCGGCGTGATCATGGCGGCGTTATCTTTATCGATCTGCGTGATCGGGAAGGTTTGCTGCAGGTGGTCTTCGATCCGGATCAGCCGGAAATGTTTGCCGAGGCAGAGCGCGTGCGCGGCGAGTATGTGCTGGCCGTCACGGGCACCGTTCGCCCCCGACCCGAAGGCACGGTTAACACCAAGCTGGCCAGTGGTGAGGTGGAAGTCCTCGCAGCCCGTCTGGAGGTGCTGAATCCGGCTGAAACACCGCCTATTCATCACGACGAACATGCTCACGAAGACCTGCGCCTGCGCTATCGCTACCTGGATCTGCGCCGCGAGGAAATGACCCAGCGAATGCAGCTGCGACATCAGGTCACCCGCACCCTGCGCAGTTTTCTGGATGAGCGGGGCTTTATCGATATCGAAACGCCCATGCTCACGCGCACCACACCGGAAGGCGCACGTGACTACATCGTGCCCAGCCGCACGCATCCGGGCGAATTTTTCGCGTTGCCGCAGTCACCCCAGTTGTTCAAGCAGTTGCTGATGATGTCCGGCTTCGATCGGTACTATCAGATTGCCCGCTGTTTCCGCGACGAAGATCTGCGCGCGGATCGCCAGCCGGAATTCACCCAGCTGGATATCGAAGTGTCCTTCATGGATGAGGACGCCATCATGACTCTGATGGAAGGCCTGATTCGCGAGTTGTTCCGCGAGGTCCTGCAGCAGGAGCTGCCTGATCCCTTCCCGCGCATGAGCTATGCCGAGTCGGTTGATCGCTTTGGTATCGATCGTCCGGACCTGCGTATTCCGCTGGAACTGGTGGAGATCTCCGATTTACTCCAGGCCGTTGAATTCAAGGTTTTTGCCGGTCCGGCCACTGACCCCGAGGGTCGGGTCGCCGCCCTGAAGCTGCCGGGCGGCGCCGGGCTGAGTCGCAAAGCCATTGATGACTACACGGACTTCGTGGGTCGTTACGGTGCGAAGGGTCTGGCGTATATCAAAGTCAATGAGGTGGCCAAGGGCCGCGAGGGCCTGCAGTCGCCGATTCTCAAGTTTCTGCCGGACGATGCGGTGAGTGGCATCGTCGAGCGCCTGGCTTTGGCTGACGGCGACCTGGTCTTTTTCGGGGCCGACAAGGCCAAGGTGGTCAACGATTCCCTGGGCGCCTTGCGCGTTCAGTTGGGACATGACCAGGGCCTGGTTGCTGCTGGCTGGCGGCCCGTCTGGGTGGTGGACTTCCCCATGTTCGACTGGGACCCGGCCGAGAAGCGCTTTTCAGCGCTGCATCACCCTTTTACGGCGCCGAGTGTGGATGATCCTGTCGATCTGGAGTCTGCGCCCGTCAACGCGCTGTCGCGGGCCTATGACCTGGTGCTCAACGGCAGTGAGGTCGGCGGCGGTTCTATTCGTATTCACCGCGAAGCCATGCAGGCGGCGGTGTTCCGCATTTTAGGAATCGACGAGGAAGAGGCGGAAAGTAAATTCGGCTTCCTGCTGCGGGCGCTTCGTTATGGCTGTCCCCCGCACGGTGGTATCGCCTTTGGCCTGGATCGACTCGTCATGCTGATGGCCGGCGCCGCCAGTATTCGCGATGTGATCGCTTTCCCTAAAACCCAGTCGGCCAGTTGTCTGCTGACCGAAGCACCGGGTCCCGTGAGCCAGGCCCAGCTGCGCGAGACCGGCATTCGCCTGCGCAAGCCGCCGGAGCCGACTGCCAGCTGATCTGACCGGCTTGCCATGGCAGCTGCTGCGCAAACTTCCGATGAAGCAATCGTGCTACTGCACGGTTTGTGGATGCACGGCCTGACCATGGAGCCGCTGGCCTGGCGGTTGCGTCAGCATCACGGCTTCCAGGTGCATGTCTACGATTACCCCTCCGTTGGTCAGGGAATCGCACCCAATCGCCGGCGACTGGAGGAATTTCTGCACCAGATCCCCGCGCGCAAGTTGCACCTGGTGGGCCACAGTCTGGGTGGCGTCCTCGCCCTGCAAACCCTGGCCCGCATGACGGCGGCGCCGCCGGGCCGCGTGGTGTGTATCGGTTCACCGTTGGTGGGCAGTGACGCAGCGGCTGAACTGGCCAGCTGGACCGGCGGCAAGGCCATGCTGGGCAAAACACTCCGTGAGTCGGTGCTGGAATCGCCCTTAAGTGTTTATGAGGGCGACCGTGAGGTCGGGGTGATCGCCGGTAATCTGGGTTTGGGCATCGGCGCGGTTACTCAAGCTCTGGATGCGCCCCACGACGGTACGGTGTCCGTGCGCGAAACCCAATTGCCCGGCATTACGGACCATGTGGTTTTGCCCGTGACTCATACGGCCATGCTCCTGTCACGCAAGGTGGCGGATCAGGCGGCTTATTTCATTCGACACGGCAAATTCCGACGGACCTAGCGGAGCGGCCGAGCCTGGCTAGAGTTTTTTCTTGAGTTCGTAGAGAGCGGCGTGGGCTTCGCGCGGACTGAGTTCGTCCGGGTCCAGGTTTTCTACGGCAGCGCGCAATGCCTCGTCGGCGGACTCGGCGGCCGGCTCTGCGGGTGGCAGCAAATCCAGTTCCGCCTGCGGCGTCTGCCGCGCGCGCTGGGCGCTGGACTGGGCTTCGAGTTCCTGCAGATAAGCCCGCGCCTGTTGCACCACGGCCCGGGGGACGCCGGCCAGCTGCGCAACCTGCAGTCCGTAGCTCTGATTCGCGGGACCTTCCCTGACTGAGTGCAGGAAAATCAGTTCATCGTCATGCTCGGTGGCATCCAGGTGTACGTTGACGCAGCCCGGCAGTTCCTGGGCCAGGGCGGTGAGCTCGAAGTAGTGGGTGGCAAACAGGGTGAAGGCGCGGCTGTGCCGGGCAATGTGCCGGGCGCTGGCCCAGGCCAGGGACAGGCCGTCAAAGGTGCTGGTGCCGCGGCCAATCTCATCCATCAGCACCAGGCTCTGGTCGCTGGCGTTGTTAAGGATGTTGGCGGTTTCCGTCATCTCCACCATGAAAGTCGAGCGCCCGCCGGATAGATCATCGGCCGCACCGATGCGGGTAAAGATCCGGTCGATAGGGCCGATGCGTGCAGCTTCCGCGGGCACGTAACAGCCCACGTGGGCCAGGATCACAATCAGGGCGACCTGGCGCATGTAAGTGGACTTGCCGCCCATGTTGGGGCCCGTGATGATCAGCAGCCGTCGCTGGTCGTCCAGTCGCAGGTCGTTAGGGACGAAGGGCGTCGTCGAGACTTGCTCAACCACCAGGTGCCGGCCGGCGCTAATCTCGATGCCGGGCGCCTCGCTCAGCTCGGGTGGCTGCAGCCTGAGGGTCTGGGCGCGCTCGCTGAAATTATTCAGCACATCCAGTTCAGCCAGGGCCCGGGCCGTGGCCTGCAGTTCAGGCAAGGCGGGCAAATGGGCGGCCAGCAGTTCCTGGTACAGCTGCTTTTCACGCGCCAGGGACCGCTCGCGGCTGCTCAGCACCTTGCCTTCGAAGGCTTTGAGTTCTGGCGTGATATAGCGTTCGGCGCCCTTGAGGGTTTGTCGGCGCGTGTAGTCTGCGGGCGCCCGGTCGGCCTGAGCCTTGCTCAATTCAATAAAGTAACCGTGCACGCGGTTGTAACCGACTTTCAGAGATGGCAGGCCGGTGCGTTCGCGTTCGCGCTGTTCCAGATCCGTGAGATGGGCGTCGGCGTTCGCGCTGATGGAGCGCAGTTCATCCAGTTGTGCGTCGTAGCCCGGGGCAATGACACCGCCGTCACGAATCAGCATGGGCGGTTCGGCGATCACAGCGGCCTGCAGCCGGTTCAGGATTTCAGTGTGTTCCCCGATGGCCGGGTCCAGCCGGTTAATGAGGGGTGACTCGGCAGGCAGACCTGCGCGAATCACAGGCAGCACTTCCAGGGCCTGACGCAGGGCTGCCAGGTCACGGGGTCGCGCACTGAGCAGGGCGATCCGGCTGAGAATGCGTTCCAGATCGCCGACCTGGCCCAGCTGTTTGGCGCGGACTTCAAGTTGCCCGTTTTCCAGGGCGCCGACGGCCTGGTAGCGATCCCGCAAGGTCGACTGATGCCGCAGGGGTCGTTGCAGCCACCGGCGCAGCAGGCGGCTGCCCATGGGGGTTGCGCACTGATCCATGATCCCGGTCAGGGTGTGTTCAGTCTGACCGCTGAGGTTGCTTTCAATTTCCAGGTTGCGGCGGGTAACCGCATCCATGATGAGTGCGTCCGTGGACAGTTCGGTCTGCAGGCCGGCCAGGTGGGGCAGGGCGCCGCGCTGGGTGTCCTGGACATAGGCTAGCAGGCACCCCGCTGCGCTGACGGCAGCGGGCAGCTCGGCACAGCCGAAGCCGGCCAGATCCTGGGTCCCGAACTGCTCGCACAGCGCGCGGCGGGCGCTGTCCAGCTCGAAATGCCAGGGAGGCATGGCTCGCAGTCGGGTTTGTGTGCCAGACGGGCGCAGCTTTGTTGCGCCTTCCTCCAGCAGGAGCTCGGCCGGTTGCAGGCGGGCCAGCTCGGTCTCCAGTGCGTCTGCGCTGGGCAGCTCGGTAACGCTGAAACGACCCGCGCTCAGATCCATCCAGGCCAGGCCATAAGTCTCGCCGCGCCGGCAGGCGGCGACGAGCAGCTGGTCCCGGCGGGCCTCGAGCAGGGCATCGTCCGTGAGGGTCCCCGGGGTCAGAACCCGAACAACTTCCCGGGCCACCGGCCCTTTGCTGGTGGCCGGATCGCCCACCTGTTCGCAGATGGCCACGGACTCGCCCTGGCGAATCAGGCGGGCCAGGTAATTTTCGGCCGCGTGATAGGGGACGCCGGCCATAGGGATGGGGGAGCCGGCGGATTTACCGCGGGCCGTCAGGGTAATGTCGATGAGCTTGGCGACGCGCCGCGCATCCTCATAAAACAACTCGTAGAAATCACCCATCCGGTAGAACAGGAGCATGTCCGGAAACTCGGCCTTGATGCGCAGGTACTGCTGCATCATGGGCGTATGGCCCGAGGCGTCCTTGGCGGGCTGCAGAGTCTTGGCGGCAGGCGTACTCATGGGTCGAATCATAAGGGAAGGGAGGGGAGTTGCGCCCGGGCTTGACCCCGGCGGCCTTCCTCATCGAAGGTTCTGCCATGGACACCGACGATGATGCGCTTGGTTTACTCGCGCGGCGGGTTGCTGCAGCCCTGGACGCCAGCAGCTGCACCCTGGCCAGTGCCGAGTCCTGCACGGGCGGCTGGATCGCGAAACTGCTGACGGATATTCCGGGCAGCTCTGGCTGGTTCGAGGCCGCCGCCGTCACCTACAGCAATGCCGCGAAGGCTGCTTTGCTCGCGGTCGACGCCGCCCTGATCGAAGCCGAGGGGGCCGTCAGCGAGCCGGTGGCGGAAGCCATGGCTGCCGGCGCGCGCCACCAGCTGCAGGCCGACCTGGCCGTGGCGGTTTCCGGCATCGCCGGTCCCGGCGGGGGCAGTGCCCAGAAGCCAGTCGGGACCGTCTGGATAGCCTGGGCGGGGCCTGGGTCGGCCCTGCGCAGCCAGGTCTACAAGTTTGACGGTGATCGGGACGCCGTGCGGCGACAGGCGGTAGCGTCCGCGCTGGAAGGTGTTCTCAGGCAAACCGGGTCGGAGTGAGTTCAGCGCGGCTGTTTTTCGCCTTGTGGCCGGATTCCGCGGTGCGCGCGGCCCTGCAGGCAAGCTGTCAGGCTGTGACGGTGAGTTGCGGTGGCCGGCCGGTGCCCCCGCGTAACTACCATCTGACCCTGGCATTCCTGGGGCAAGTCGACTCGGCTGATTTGGCCGGGATACGCGCCGCAGCCGCGCAAGTCCATATGCCGGCACTGACCCTGGTTCTGGATCGGGTGGGTTATTTCCCCGGCCCCCGTATCTTGTGGGTGGGCCCCACCGAGGTTCCGCCTGCCCTGACCGGACTGGTCGCCGACCTGTGGCAGGCGCTGGCGAGTGTGGGGCTGCGGCCACCGGCACGGGCCTTTAATCCTCACCTCAGCCTGTGCCGAAATTCGCCGGCGCCACCGGCGCAAATTGCGGTGCCGCCGGTGCGCTGGCGGGTCAGGGGCTTCGCCCTGATACGTTCCGTGACCGCCTCAGCCGGCGCAGAGTATTCGGTTGATCAATGTTTTCCGGCAGGCTCATCCATTGAGCCTTAAGTGGGTTAAATTCATTTTTTCTGGAGGCTGCCGGTGTCGGTATTCCATGCAATAATCGATTCTGAATTCAGCCTCCCTTTAACCACTTCCAGAGCACCTCAAAACGATGGATGAGAATCGCAAAAAGGCCTTGACGGCCGCCCTTGGGCAGATCGAAAAGCAGTTTGGCAAAGGTTCGGTTATGCGCATGGGCGATGGCGGCCCGGCGCGCGATATTGAGGTCATTTCAACGGGCTCCCTGGGCCTGGATGTGGCCCTGGGGATTGGTGGCCTGCCCTGCGGCCGGGTGGTGGAAATCTATGGTCCGGAATCCTCAGGCAAGACCACGCTGACCCTGCAGGTCGTGGCCGAGTGCCAGAAAGGCGGCGGCACGGCCGCTTTCATAGACGCCGAGCATGCCCTGGACCCCGGTTATGCCGAGAAACTCGGCGTGCAGGTTGATGACCTGCTGGTATCCCAACCTGATACCGGTGAGCAGGCACTGGAAATTACCGACATGCTGGTGCGCTCCGGTGCCGTTGACGTAATTGTCATCGACTCGGTTGCGGCCCTGACACCGAAAGCAGAAATTGAGGGCGACATGGGCGATACCCATGTGGGCCTGCAGGCGCGGCTGATGTCCCAGGCCCTGCGCAAGCTGACGGGTAATATCAAACGCTCCAATACCATCGTGATATTCATCAACCAGATCCGCATGAAGATCGGTGTGATGTTTGGCAGCCCGGAGACCACGACGGGCGGTAATGCCCTGAAGTTCTACTCCTCGGTGCGACTGGATATTCGCCGCATTGGCGCTATCAAGAAAGGCGATGAAGTGGTCGGCAACCAGACCCGGGTCAAGGTGGTTAAGAACAAGGTGGCGCCGCCCTTCAAGAACACGGAATTCGAGATTCTTTACGGGGAAGGTATCTCCCGGCAAGGCGAAATTATCGACATGGGCGTTCAGGAAGGCCTGATCGATAAGGCGGGTGCCTGGTACAGCTATAACGGGGATCGTATCGGCCAGGGTAAGGAAAACAGTCGACTGTTCATGATCGAGCATCCTGAAGTCGCGGCCGAAATCGAGGCCAAGATCCGTGAGCGGTTGATGCCCAAGCCTGCCGCTGCCGCCGCGGCGGCAGCGGAACCGGAGGAATCAGCCCAGGCTGCAGAAGCCTGAGGCTCGTCCGCCGGTTATGAGTCCGGCCGCCCGGGGCGAGGCGACCCCCCGCCGGGTGGCCATGGACTGCCTGGCTCGCCGGGAGCATTCAGCGGCAGAACTGCGTCGCAAGCTCGGTGATCGGGACTATTCAGCCGAAGAAATAACCGCAACCCTGGTTGCTCTGGAGCAGGAAGGCCTCCAGAGTGACGGGCGTTTTGCCGAGGCTTTTGCCCGCTCCCGCTGCCGCCGGGGTAAGGGCCCCGCCCGGGTGCGGGCGGAATTACGCGAGCGCGGTGTTGCTGAAGAACTGGTGGATTCAGCCCTGCAGGGCCTAGACTGGGCGGCTGCGGCGCTAGAGGCGCGCGTCAAGAAATTTGGGCCGGTTATTCCGGCAGAATTCGCAGACCGCGCAAAACAAATGCGCTTCCTGCAATACCGGGGTTTCGGGAGCGATGAGATTCGCCATGCCCTGGCAGGTGACTGGGATCAGGATTAGATTGAGATGACCACATCGGAACTTCGCAAGCTGTTCCTGGACTATTTCGCGCGACAGTCACACCGCGTGGTACCCAGTTCGCCCCTGGTTCCAGGGAATGACCCGACTCTGCTGTTTACCAACGCCGGCATGGTGCAGTTCAAGGATGTTTTTCTCGGTCGCGACCAGCGTGATTACAGCCGGGCGGCCAGTTCCCAGCGTTGCGTGCGCGCCGGCGGCAAGCATAACGATCTTGAGAACGTCGGCTATACGGCCCGGCATCACACCTTCTTTGAAATGCTGGGTAACTTCAGCTTCGGCGACTACTTCAAAGAGGATGCCATTCGTTTCGCCTGGGAATTTATTACCGGTGAGCTAGGCATCCCAGCTGAGCGACTGTGGGTGACGGTATTTCAGGACGACGACGAGGCCGCTGATATCTGGCTGCAGAAGATTGGCGTGGATCCGGCGCGCTTCAGTCGGCTGGGCGAGAAAGATAACTTCTGGTCCATGGGCGATACCGGCCCATGCGGGCCGTGCAGTGAGATTTTTTACGACCACGGCGCACAAGTGCCCGGCGGCCCACCAGGTTCCCCCGAAGAAGACGGCGATCGTTACGTCGAGATCTGGAACCTCGTTTTCATGCAGTTCGATCGGGCTGCCGGCGGCGCCCTGACAGAATTGCCCAAACCGTCCGTGGATACCGGTATGGGCCTGGAGCGCATCGCTGCCGTCATGCAGGGCGTGCACAGCAATTACGATATCGACCTGTTCCGGCGCCTGATTGATGCCATTGCAGATATCACCGGCGTCACGGACAGGAGTTCACCGTCCCTGCGGGTGATTGCCGACCACATTCGCGCCTGTTCTTTTCTGATTGTTGATGGCGTGCTGCCCGGTAATGAAGGTCGGGGGTATGTGCTGCGGCGAATCATTCGACGCGCTTTGCGCCATGGCTATGAACTGGGTGTGAAAGAGCATTTCTTTCATCGCCTGGTGCGACCTCTTGAGCAAGAGATGGGCGGTGCCTATCCGGAGTTGAGTGCCGCCACAGAGCACGTCGAGCGGGTACTTGCCGGCGAAGAAGATCGCTTTGCAGAAACTCTGGCCCAGGGCATGCGGATACTGGAATCTGCCTTTGATTCGGCCGGTGCAGAGTTGCCGGGTGAACTGGTGTTCAAGCTCTACGATACCTATGGCTTTCCCATTGATCTGACCGCAGATGTTGCCCGCGCCCGCGGCGTGAGTATTGATCGGGCGGGATATGACGCCGCCATGGCCGAGCAGCGACAGCGCGCCCAGTCGGCGTCCAGATTCGGCCTTTCGGCTGATGCAGGTCCACAGCTGGACGTGACCACCTTATTCAGCGGCTACGACCAACTGGAAGCAGATAGTGAAGTGACCCATCTGTTCAAGGATGGCGAGCCGGCGCAGCGACTGGCGGCCGGCGAAAGCGGGGCCCTGGTGCTGGCGCAAACGCCCTTTTACGGAGAAAGCGGCGGTCAGGTGGGCGACCAGGGGCTGATTCGGGCTGCCGACGGATTTCTGTTCCGGGTCACGGATACTCAGAAGAGCGGTGACGCCCATGTCCACCTGGGTCAATGTGAGGCCGGTGAGGTGCAGGTCGGCGGATCGGTAACGGCCCGCGTTGATGCCGAACGACGCCACGCCACGGTGCTGAATCATTCAGCCACGCATTTGTTGCACGCGGCTTTGCGCCAGGTGCTGGGTGATCATGTATCGCAAAAGGGTTCCCTGGTCGCGCCGGATCGACTGCGCTTCGATTTCTCGCACTACGAAGGCGTCACCCCGGCCGAGTTACACGAGATCGAACGGCTGGTGAATAGCCAGATCCGCGCCAACGCGGCCGCCGACACGCAAATCATGGAGTACGACGACGCCGTGGCTGCCGGAGCGATGGCGTTGTTCGGCGAGAAGTACGCGGACCAGGTGAGGGTCTTGCGTCTCGGTGATTTCTCCACGGAACTCTGCGGCGGCACCCATGTAGAGCGGGCGGGAGATATCGGACTGTTTAAAGTTCTGTCCGAGTCCGGTATTGCGTCTGGTGTGCGACGGATTGAAGCGGTCACCGGTACCCTGGCGCTGGCCGAGGTCGAGGCCGCGGAGCAGTTGCTGCATCGCTTGTCTGAAGTGGTTCGCGGCAGTCGGGCCGATCTGGAAGCCAAGGTTAGACAGGCCGTGGACCGCGGCAAGACGCTGGAGCGCGAGGTGCAGCAGTTGCGCGCCCAGTTGGCCAGTGGCGCCGGCGGCCAGGACTTGAGTGATGACGCTGTCGAGGTCCATGGCGTGCAGGTGCTGGCCAGTCGGCTGGCCGACGGAATGGATGCCAAGACCCTGCGCGAGACCGTGGATCGCCTCAAGGACAAGCTTGGTTCGGCCATTGTGGTCCTGGGCTGTGCCACTGAAGACGGCAAAGTCCGCCTGGCTGCCGGCGTGTCCAAAGACCTGACCGGCCGCGTTCGGGCCGGTGACCTGGTTAACTCCGTCGCGGCCCAAGTAGGCGGCAAGGGCGGCGGGCGGCCTGACTTTGCCCAGGCCGGCGGGACCGACCCGACTGCGCTGGATGCTGCCCTTGCCTCCGTGGCCAGCTGGGCAGAGCAGCAGCTGGGCTGAGGCGCTGGCTGGCGCCCGCCCTCGGCGCTGGGGTACTATCCGGCTTAACCTGAGCGGCTTAGGAAGAGCTGCTGACGCTAGAATGCCCGGTTGGGGCCTGCGCTTCCGCGATCTTCTTTCCGTTTTTTCGATAGCCTTTCCCGTGGTTTTCCCGTGGGCAGATAGTTATCGCTGACGGTCTGAGACGCCCGGGTTCGCACCAGGAGGGTGCGTTGCTAGGGCTAAAATAATAAAAATCAGGGGGAGCCATGCTCATATTGACGAGGCGCGTCGGTGAGACTGTCATCATTGGCAACGATGTTGATGTCACCGTGCTGGGCGTCAAAGGGAACCAGGTGCGCTTGGGCGTTAAGGCGCCAAAAGAAATTGCGGTGCACCGGGAAGAAATTTACCAGCGGATTTGCCAGGAAAAGCAGAACGGCAACGGTGCAGATCCTCAGGATGTAGCCGAAGCCGTTAACGACTGATTTTTCCCGTCGTCTGGCTTAGAATCGCGTCGCCGCCTGGCGACCGGCGGTCAATGCATACAATTCGGAGAGGTGGCTGAGTGGTCGAAAGCGCTCCCCTGCTAAGGGAGTAAGGGTTAAAAGCCCTTCGAGGGTTCGAATCCCTCCCTCTCCGCCAGTCATAAAAACGGCCCCTGCAAGGGGCCTTTTTTATGGCTTGTGGAGAGGGTTGGCGAATCCAGAAGCCTTTGGTTCGACCCGGGTCCAGATGCCGGATCGCATCGCGATCCTGCAGATGGGGAGGGCGACGCAGCGGCGTAGCCGCGTAGCCCGCAGGGTGGCCTGCGAAGCAGGCCATCAATCCTTCCCTCTTCGCCTAACTGCATCTTGCGGCGGACGAAGCGCTGCTATTATCAAATCCCTTCAAATCATGCAGCCAACAGCCGAGCGGTCCGAGGTTATGGCCTTGAACGATTCCTTAGAGAGGCATTGTCTGATCATGCAGAACATGCTCAACCCGCAACGGCAATTTTCTGAGGCCAAGAAAGAGCGCATCCTGCCGGACAGTCGCCTCATCACTTAGGCCTCCTCGATGACCAAGCCAACTATCGCTGCCCGACAGCCAGCAGAGGTGACTCTGGAAGCCGGTAAGACGTATTTCTGGTGCAGCTGTGGCCTGTCGCTGAATCAGCCTTTCTGTGATGGTGCCCACGCCGGCTCCGGCTTCAGCCCGGTCCGGTTCACGGCACAAAACACCGACACCTATTATCTGTGTCAGTGCAAACTCACGGATGAATCACCCCTGTGTGACGGGGCTCACAAGGTGTTCGGGCAGACCTGGGACGGGACCTAGCGCACCAGGGGCATGACGTGCTCGCCGACGAGCTTCAGGCCTTCCATGGGGTTATCGAACAGTCGCAGGGACAGTTCTGTCAGGCCGCTGTCGGCAAACTGGCTAATACGCTGCAGTTCCGGTTCCAGCTGATCCAGGCCGCCGGCCGATGACAACCCGGCAATCACCCGATTGATGAGGTCTTCGGGCACCCCGTCGATCTGGCCCGTGCGAGTCCAGTAGGCCTTGAGTATGTTGTCCCAGTTGTCACAGATCAGGTCCACTTCGGCATCGTCGTGACAGAAGGGCCGGATTTCGTGTTTGTACTTCGCCGCAATGGAGCCTCGCCAGATCAGTTCCCGGCGCGCTTCGTACATGGCCGCCTCAGGATCTTCCTTGATATGCCAGGCCCAGAAATTGCCCAGGCGGAAGTCCTCCGCAGGTTTTTCGCGTTTCTCGAAACCCTTGCGCAGGTTTTCCATGGCGGCGGGCATCATCTGAACCGTGAAATCGCTGACCTGGATGCCGTCGGCCAGACGTGCGCCCATACGGATCATTTGTGGGCCACTGCAGCAACCGTAAATCAGTGGTCCCGGTGACTTGGCCCAGTCTATTTTGAAGGGGCGGGTGATCTGAAAAATTTCACCGTCGTAGGAAAAGTGCATTTCTCCGTCCCTGGCCATTTCCAGTACTTCAATGCATTCGCGCACGCCACGGACCCGGCGATCTGGATAACGATTGCCGGCTTCTTCATCCTTGAATGGCCAGATTCCGGCGTCCTTGTTGATGCGCCAGCCAAGCGCGCCCAGCACGCCGCCCCCGCCACTGATCGCCACCATGCCGCGGCCGTCGGTGAGCTCATTCAGGGTCAGCACCGCATTCGCCATCTTCAGCGGATGCATTTCCCAGGGACTGACCGCCAGCGGGCCGAGAAGGATCTTTGAAGTCGCTGCCGCCGCCGGCGCCAGGGCCAGGAAGCCATCCCAGTTCTGGTGGTAGTTGGAGGACCACAAGGCCCGCACACCCAGCCGTTCTGCCTCCACGGCCAGTTCTTTCATTTGCTGCGGGCTGACGTCCGCCTCCAGGATGATGTCGATATCCATGGTGATTCTTGTTCCGAGTCCGCGGGCGGGCATGGATTATAGCCCGGCGGCCATTGACCCCGGCTCCCGCGATGGCCGAACATCGTTGCCCCGGCGTGAACGCCGTGCCCATAACGACAAGGAAAAACCATGAAACTCTACGGCGCTGTCGCATCCCCCTATGTCACCCGCGTGATGATGTTTGCCGCTATCAAGGGCATTGAGCTGCCCCTGGAGCCGGTGCCCGGTGGTGGTTCGCCGCGCTCCCCCGAGTACATGGCCTTTACCCCAATCGCAAAAATTCCGAGCCTGGATGTCGATGGCAAATGCATCGCGGAGTCCGAGGTGATTTGCGAGTACCTGGAAGATCTGGGTGAGGGCAAGTCCGGCTTGCCGGCTGATCCCATGGATCGGGCCACTTCCCGACTGATTTCGCGCATCGTGGATCTTTACCTGGCCCCCCATACCGGCACTTTCTTCCAGCAAATGAATCCGGCCAAACGGGATGAGCAGGTGCTGGCCAGCACTGCCCAGGCTTTGGGCAAAGGCTTTAGTTACCTGGAGCATTACATGGGACCCGGCCCTTTTTGCGTGGGCGATAAGCCGTCCCTGGGTGATTGTTCAGCCGCGCCTTACGTCATGCTGATCAAGAAAGTGGTCTTCGCCAACTTCGACGTGCTGGCTGATCCGACTGAAGGCGAGGGGCGCCTGGCGACATGGTGGCAAGCCATTGAAGCCGACAAGTCGTGCAGTCACTGGGTCAATGAGTATTCCACGGCCGTGGACAGTTTCATGCAGGCCATGGGCAAGCGGATTACCGGCCAGGCCTGATTCTCAGGTGCGCTGGTACCAGCGTGCGCCCAGTTCGTCTGCCTCTGCCACCAGTTCGCCGGCGGCTTGCAGGTAGGCCAGGTGAGCGAGGGCTTCGCCGGCTGCCATGACTTCGTTGCTGCTGTTCACGGCCCCCCGGAACAGGGCCCCGAACAGGTCCACGGCCCGGCGGGGCTCATTGCACAGGCGCCGAATCGCGTCCAGTCCTTCCTCATGCTCGGTAATGAGTCGGGCCATGCGTTTGCCCAGGCCGTGATATGGACGGCCATGGGCCGGCAGAACCAGCACATCCGCTGGCATCCGGTTTGGCAGCTCCCGGCAGGACTCCAGCCAGTCGGCAAGGGGATTGGCGTGGGGTTCCGTGGGCCAGACGCTGACGTTGGGCGAAATGGTGGGCAGGGCCTGGTCGCCGGCAATCAGCACATTCAGTTCCGCGCAATACAGGCAGGCATGCTCGGGTGAGTGGCCGCGACCAATGAGTACCTGCCAGCGGCGGCCGCCGATCTGCAATTCATCATTGTCGGCCAGACGCGCATAAGTGATCGGCAGCGGCGACACGAGCCGGCCGAAGCGGCCGAAGCGTTCCGCGTAATTGTCCAGCTGGACCGGGTCGAAGCCGGCCGCGCGATAAAAATCCAGGGCTTCCGGCGGGGGCGGCGCGCTATCAGCAGCGAGTACCCGTGCCGACAGATACTCACCGCGGGTCATGTGGAGTCTTGCGCCCGTGCGGGCTGTCAGCCAGCCGGCCAGGCCCACGTGATCGGGGTGAAGATGGGTGACGATGACCCGCGTTATGGGTCGGTCGGCGAGGGGGCCGTCCAGAAGTTTTTCCCAGACGGCGCGGGTACTGGCAGCGTTGATGCCGGTGTCTACCAGGCACCAGCCCGGGCCGTCATCCAGCACCCACAGATTGATGTGATTGAGGACGAAGGGCAGGGGCATGCGCAGCCATTGCACGCCTGGAGCAACTTCGAGGGTATTGCCGTCCTCCGGCCTGGTGTCGAGTTGCCTGACCCGACTGTCATCTTTGACCTTTGTCATGGGATGACATTCTACCGGTGCCGACTTTCAGCGGGCCCGTTTTATGCTGCGCCGGCCCGATACAGGTCGGTGTCAGGTGCGTTTACTAGCTGCTATGGGGTGTCAGGACTGCCACATCATCGCTGGCGGATAATTCATCGTCTTCGGTATCGATCGCCACCAGCGGCATCCAGTCGGGACGCACCGTAGGTACTTGTTTGCCCTCGAGTCGATCGAAGCAAGCAGCACAAAGGCCCGTGTCATATACGTGCAGCATTTGCTGCCAGGCTGGCGTTATTCCGCAGCTTTCGCAATCAGCGAGGTAGGGTTCGATTACCTCAGCCTCGATTACGACGCGGTCTTCTGCACTCAGACTGTGAGGGCCTTGTTCGAGTAGCGCGCGAGTAATTTTTTCGCACTTCCGGTCCAGGCTGCCACCCTCAAGCAGTTCCTTGAGAAATCCCAGTAATTCTGGATCCGAGTGATCCCTTGCCAATGAGCCCATCGCGCGTATCTCCACTACAATGTTATGTCAGCTTGCAGTATCGGTGCGCGCGCGCGGAACTTTAGGAACCGCGTCACAAATTCTGGTTGTCGTAATTGTCATGCTAGGGTTCGGCCATCATGGGAACCGGCTCAACCAACGCCAGATTGGCTTTCTCGCCAGCCTGCGAGCGCAATAAGAAAGCTATTCTGACTGTTCTGACCCAAGCCTTTTCTGACTGCCGCTGCATTCTGGAGATCGGGAGCGGGACCGGGCAACACGCCGTACATTTTGCTGCGGCTCTTGCGCCCATGCGCTGGTTACCGAGCGATCAGGCTTCTGTAGTACCCACCCTGGCGGCGCGGATTACCGCCGAAGCCGGCACTAACTGTGCCGCTCCGGTTGCCCTGGATGTGGCTACGCAGCCGTGGCCCGTTGCGCCGGTGGATGGGGTATTCAGCGCCAATACTCTACATATCATGTCGTGGGCCCATGTGCAGTCATTCTTTAGCGGTTTGGCCCAAGTCCTCCAGCCCGGCGGACGTTTATGCCTCTATGGACCCTTCCGCTACGACAAAGAATTTACCTCGCTAAGTAACGCTAGCTTCGATGCCAGTCTGCGTCGTCGCGATCCAGCGAGCGGCATTCGTGATTTCGAAGCAGTGCAAGAACTCGCGCGTGGCGTAGACCTAGTCCTGCAGGCTGATATAGCCATGCCCGCAAACAACCAGCTCATTATCTGGGAGCGACATGGCTGAGTCTTTGCCTGAGCTCAGCGTGATTGTTGCAACCCGCGACAGGGCCGAACGCCTGGCCCAATGCCTGGCGGCCCTTGATGAGGCGTGGGCCGTCGTCCAGGTACCCTGGGAGGTGATTTTGGTGGATAACGCCTCCACGGATCACACTGCTGAGGTGGCGCGTGACTTTGCCCTGCAGGCTTCGTACCCGGTGATTGTGTTGGGGGAGCCGCGACCGGGGCTCTCGCATGCGCGCAACGCGGGCGCAGCCGCGTCTCATAGCAGCTGGCTGGCTTTTACCGACGATGATTGCCTGGTGGATCCACACTGGCTGAGGGCGCTACGTGCTGCAGTCGCCGAGCGGCCCCGGCTGGAGGTAATCGGCGGTCGAGTGGACCTTGCTGACCCCCGGGATTTGTCCACATCGACGCGATTGTTTCCGGATGCTGTGGAAATCGCTGATATCGATACCCTGATGGGACGCATGATCGGGTGCAACCTAGCGATACGCGCCGATTTGTTCCAGGCCCTGGGCGGTTTCGATCCTCGTCTGGGTGCCGGCACGCCGGCAGGTTCGGCCGAGGATTTGGATCTGCTTTACCGGGCGCTGCGTGGCGGGGCTGTTATGCGCTATGAGCCGACTGTGTCCCTGCGGCATGCCCACGGTCGCCGCGGTGAGGTGCAGAAGCGCAAGCTGGCTAAAGCTTATACCAGGGGTCGGGGCGCCTTTCTCGCCAAGCAGAGTCTGCGCGGGGATAGCATTATGTTCAGGCGACTCTACTGGGAACTCCGTACGCCGGGCGAGGGTCGCATCTGGCTTCTTCAGGGCTTTTTCGGCCGGCTCTTCGGGCGTTAGCTGCTCGGTGCCCCCCGATCGTTGTACGCGGGCTGGCAAACTCGTATCTTCTCTGTTAACTAATTATAATAAACCTCCGTGTGTAAAGGGTTTTTTGCTTTGGCAGCTAACAACACAAAACTCCTTTTTCTTAGCATATGTTCCGGCGACCCTGCGCTGATCAGACGCTGGTCTGCCGCCGGTGATTTGCCAAATCTGAAGGCTTTTCTCGGCCAGAGCCTGGTGGGTGAAGCACAGGCCTTGCCGGGCTGTTATGTGGGTGCCCACTGGCCCTCATTTATTAGTGGCTGCCACCCGGGGCACAACGGCATTCATTCCTGGGAGCAACTGCGGTCGGGCAGCTATGAGACCTTTCGCTGCGAAGCTGCCACCTACGCCCAGCGGCCTCCTTTCTGGGATACCCTGAGCGCGGCAGGTCAGCGCCTGTGCTTGCTGGATATTCCCCACAGCCGTATCAGTGCAGACCTTAACGGCATGCAGACCGTGGAGTGGGGGGCTCATGATGCAGCCTACGGTTTTCAGGCATCTACCGCCGAGCTCAAGTCAGAAATCCTTGAGCTTTTTGGCCGACATCCGGTCAGCGGCGAAAGTGATGCAGACAGGGATGCCGAGGGATTACTCGAGTTTCGTGATGAATTGCTGGATGGCATTCGACGCAAGACAGACCTGACGCTGCATTATCTGAAGCAAGAGCGATGGGACCTGTTTGCCCAGGTTTTCACGGAGGCCCATTGCGCCGGTCATTTGTTCTGGCATACCCACGACACGAGTCATCCCCGGCATGCAGAGGTAGCCGCCGTCTGCGATGACCTGTTACTGACTATTTACCAGGCCATCGACACGGCCCTTGGGAAAATTCTTCAGGAAGTCGATGCAGGAGCCACTGTGATCCTGCTCGCCAATCACGGTATCGGACCCAAATATGGAGCCCAGCATCTACTGGAACCCATCCTGCTGGGGCTGGGCATGTCTGCCCCGCGCGTCGAAGTGCCCCGGCCGCCCAGCTTGCGCGAGCGCGCAGACCCGGTGCTCACGCGAGTCTGGCAAAGTATGCCGCGGCCACTCAAGGACTTGCTGCAGCCCCTGCGACACAGCGCCGTTGATTGGGTGACGGGTGACCGTCGGCCACGGTCGCTTATTGACCGGGCTGCAAGCCTTTGCTTCCCGGTGCAGAACAACAGCGCCAGTGGCGCAGTTCGCGTCAATCTGATTGGTCGCGAGCCGGCTGGCCTGGTGCAACCGGGCAGGGAGTACGAGGCGCTGCTGGAGCGACTGACGAGCGAATTTCTCGCCCTGCGTAATGACGACACGGGCTTGCCTGTTGTGGACGGGGCCTATCGCACGGACGATCTTTACCCTGGACAGGCTCGCTCCCAGTTGCCCGATCTGTTAATCGAATGGGCATGTACGGCGCCGGTTTCCGCGGTCAGCTCACCAAGCCTGGACCAGGTAACCGGGGACTATGATTATTGTCGCACGGGCGATCACCGGCCCGAGGGGCTGTACGCGGCGAGGGCTCCTCACTTGCAGGCCGGTACAGCCGGGCCCGTTGTCACCTGCCTGGATTTCGCGCCCACCCTGGGTGCGTTCCTCGGCGTACCGTTGACGGGCCTGGATGGCCGGGCTATTTCAGCGCTCCTGCCTCCCGTGGCCCGGGCCAAAGCCGTATAGCGATGTTGCTGACACCCTTGGCCTCATCGCGCCCGCCCGTTTTCGGTCTGGGCACCAATGCCTGGAACGACCAATGGCAAACACGTCAGCATGTGATGGCTGGACTGGCCGCGCGTGGCTGGCCCACCTATTACTCAACCGGGCCTTTCACCGTCTGGGATCCGGGGCAGACCCGCTGGCAAAACGCGCGCTGGCTGGATAGGCAGCAGGCCCGCGACGGCGTTCAACTCTACTGGCCCGGTCGCTGGCAAATGCGCTGGCCGCGCGTTGCGAACTGGGATCGCTTTATCCTGCGGCGACATGTTGCGGGCCTGACCAAACTCGCAGGCATTCGCGGCCCTGTGCCCCTTGTCTATGTTTTTCATCCTGTGTTCTGGCCCCTGGTGGAGGCTTTGCAGCCGGAGCGTGTGGTTTACCACTGCGACGACAATTTCCGGCTCATGGGCAACTGGGGCAACCAAGTCGCCAGGATGGAAGAAAAACTCATAGCAAGGGCTGATCTGATTCTGGCGAGTTCGTCGCGCATGGCGGCCGCTTTGCCAGGCAAACCGCCAACACACTTGTTGGAAAATGGCGCTGATGCAGCTGCCTTTGCCGGCTTCGGTCGCTGCCCGCCGGATCTGGTTGAAATTCCCGGCCCCCGCATCGGCTATATAGGCGGACTCAATGACAAGGTCGATTTTCAGCTAGTGGCTGAAGTGGCAACGCGACGCCCCCAATGGCAGTGGGTGTTCATTGGTCAACAGGTGGCTGATAAAAATCTATCGCCGGGCACGCGTGCGGGGCTTAGGCAATGTGAAAGCCTGGCCAATGTGCATTTTCTTGGCCCGCGTGCCTACCATGATCTGCCTGACTACGTCGGTCACATGAACGTCAACACGCTGTGCTATCGACGCACCGACGGCGGCTGGTGGAAAGACGTCTATCCCCTGAAGCTGCATGAGTACCTGGCGGCTGGTCGCCCCGTGGTCGGGGCCGATATTGAAGTGAACCGCCAGTTCAAAGCGGTTGTGGCCATCGCACGCACCGCTGACGACTGGGTCGAGGCCTTGGAACAGGCTCTGGTTGGTGGCGTCGGCACGCCGGCCGAGCGGCGTCGAGTGGCTTCTGAAAACAGTTGGGATGTCCGGCTGGACCAGCTGGACAGCTGGCTGGCTGGAATCACCAAGCCCGCTTTGGTTTAGTCCGCTGGCCCCTCAAGCACTTCCAGCCATTCGCCGGCCGCACCCACGACTACCCCGGTGCGTCGGCCGCCATAAGGCGCCTGACTGACAGCCATGGGTTCCGCCCGCAGGCTCGGTACCAGCGGTGCCAGGCTTCGGACCCGGCTACTGACCATGGCCATGCCGGGCGGCAGCTGCCCTGCCTGCCGCGGGCGCTCGGGCAGGCCCGGCGGACATTCGTCCATTTCGATCAGGTAGCGACGCCCCGGAATCGTACTGATGGATGTAGGGAAATTGGTCGTGGGTGATACGCCGCACGCGTGCGCCAGAATACCGTTGATGAAGTTCATGGGGGGCATGACGCGCATGCCCAGCGTCTCAGCGTAGAAGGCTTGCATGGCCGAGGTGGAAGTCCCGGAGACGGTGACGATGAACGGTCGGTCAACGGGGCAGCGCGCCTGCTTCATGCCGTAACGACTCCCGCCCGGCAGGATGCGGGTGAAGTAGATTAGCTCGCCGGTCGGACCTACGACTTGCATGGCCCGCGGTGATTTTGGGCCGGGAAACAGATCGCCGGGCCCGGCCAGTCGCTGGAAAGGCGAGGTCTCTAACCGTGCTGCCAGGGCGTCAGGGTCCTGGACCAGCAGTTCCGTTGCCGTCCAGCCGGCTGTCGCCGGCGATTCAAAGCCGCGAGTTTCTCCTGTCGCGACAAAACGCAGGAAGATGGGCTCACCGCTCGCCGGTTGCAACAGGGCGGCCGGTTTGCCAGCCGCCGCTGGCGTGCCCCAACTCGCTGCGAGGGCTTCGCTAATAGGATCTGTATCAACCAGCTGGTAGCCCAGGTATTCCGTCCAGGCAGCCACGCTGCTGTCCAGTTCTTCAACGCAGTAGGTGACCAGGCACAAGGACCGCAACAGGCGCGCCGGCTTTGCCCTCATATCATCGCTGCCATTCCAGGGGTGGCTCGTTCATCAGGGCCAGTTGCTCGCGCAGGGACAACACGTGCTCATCCCAATAGCGATGGGAGTCAAACCAGGGAAAGGCAGTCTGAAAGGCAGGATCGGTCCAGCGCCGAGCCAGCCATGCAGCATAGTGCATGATGCGCAAGGTCCGCAGTGCCTCAATCAGATGAAGTTCGCGCGGGTTGAAGTCGGCGAACTCCAGGTAGCCATCGAGCAATTTGCCCAGCTGCGGTGTTTGTTCTTCGCGATCGCCGGACAGCAACATCCAAAGGTCCTGCACCCGCGGGCCCATGCGGGCATCGTCCAGGTCAACAATGTGCACCCGGTCCTCCAGGACCAGCACATTGCCGGGATGAAAATCCCCATGCAGCCTGATCTCGGGTGGATCGCCCGCGCGTTCATAACAGCGTTCCATGGCTGCGAACAGATCAGTGCAAACGCTTTCGTAGGCGGCGTGCAAGTCGACGGGTACGAAGTTCTCCTTGATAAGGAAATCCCGCGAGGCGACACCAAATTCTGCAATAGTCAGGGCAGGGCGTTGCGCAAAGTCCTCTGTGCTGCCGCGCTGATGGATTCTTGCCACCAGCCGGCCGAGTTGCCTGAGCAAGGAACTGTCATCCAGGGGTGGCGGGTGACCGCCATGACAAGGATAAATAGCAAATCGATAAGGACCCCGGTGATGCAGGGTGGCATCACCCACTGACAGCGGCGGCACCACGGGGATTTCATCCGCCGCCAGGTCTGTGGCAAAGGCGTGCTCTTCGAGAATCGCTGCATCGCTCCAGCGCGCTGGTCGGTAGAACTTGGCAACCAGGGGCGGAGCATCTTCCATGCCGATGCGGTACACGCGGTTTTCGTAGCTGTTGAGTGCCAGCAGCCGGCCGTCACTGCGCTGGCCCAGACTTTCGACGGCACCCAGGATTTCATCCGGCTGCAGGTCCTGGAAGGCTAGGCTGGTGTCTGCTTGCATGGCTTGGGGTGGCTCTGAGGGGCGGGGTCAGGGATTGGCCGGGAAACCCGGCTTCAGGCGGGTCATGGTACGCATACCGGGCCACAGACTGGTACTCTAGTGGGTTTAGGCAACTGCGCAAAAGGGATATTCCATGGCAGAGAACGATTCAGATCTGAACATCCGCATGGATGCTCAGGCCATGTACCAGGAAGAGGTCTTTACCGATCGGCGTGTCGGTACAATTCAGCGCCTGACCCCCGTGGATGCTGACGGCGCCGTGGATAGCTCCCGGCCGGTGCTCTACGTGGGTCAGACTCAGCTGATGACCCAGGCTGGTCCGCTGCCGCTGAGCTTCGATATTCCGGGCGAGAATCTCGCCCAGGTGGCAGAGAATTTTGCTGCCAGCGCCAATGGCGCGGTTGAGGAGGCTATGCAGAGGCTCGAGGAGATGCGCCGGGAGTCCGCTTCTTCCATCATCGTCCCGGGTGGCGGCGCACCCGGCGGCCCTCCGGCCGGCGGCAAGCTCAGGATGCCCTGAATGCGAATCAAGACTTTGTTGTTAAGCGGCTTGCTGGTGGTCCTCCCAGGTCTGCTGCAGGCGTCTGCTGAGCTGACCCTGAAGGTGACTTTGGAGGGTGGCAAGCCGGGCGAAGGCGAGTTTGTGGTCGGCCTGTTTGATGCCGAAGACACCTGGCTGAAAGACGTCGTTCGCGAGATTCGAGTGCCGGTCAGCGAAGACGGCACCGCCGAGATCGCCTTCGACGCGCTGCCCGCCGGGACCTATGCCATCAGTACCTACCAGGATCGCAACCTGAACGGAAAAATCGATACGAATTTTGTCGGCATTCCGAAGGAGCCCTATGCGTTTTCTAATGAGGCGCGTGGTCTGTTCGGACCCGCCAAATTCAAGGATGCGGCGTTCGATCTGGTTGAGAGCGACGAGACGGTGGCGATTCGGTATCCCTAGTGGATGCTGATCTGATTCTTGTCGGGGGCGGGTTAGCCAACACCCTGATCGCCTCGCGGCTGCGGGCCGAGCAACCGCAACTCAAGCTGTTGATGCTTGAGCGTGACGATACCTTGGGCGGCAATCACACTTGGTGTTTTCATGGCACGGATGTCAATGAAAACCAACGCAACTGGTTGCAGGAATTCGTCGTCAAGGACTGGGCACAGCATCGCATTGCCTTTCCTCACCTCGATCGTTGCGTGGCGGGCAGTTACCACGCCATTACAGCAGAGCAATTGCATCGTGTAGCGACTGAGCAATTTGGCGATGCCGTCGTCACGGGCGTCGAGGTGACCGAAGTCGGGCCTGAAGCGGTCAGCCTGGCGGACGGGCGCCGCTTTACGGCCCCGGCAGTGGTTGACGGCCGCGGCGATCCGGGCGGCAAGGATCTGGACGTCCGCTTCCAGAAGTTTCTTGGCCTGGTGCTGGAGCTTGAAGCGCCTTGTGGGCTCGATGTCCCTCTGCTGATGGACGGTCGCGTGCCGCAGCTCGATGGCTTTCGCTTTATGTACAGCCTGCCCTTCGGACCGCGTCAGGTACTGGTCGAGGACACTCGTTACAGCGATACACCCGATCTTGAGCGGGAGTCCATGCGCGCTGCTATCGTTGAATATGCAGCCGGACGCGGCTGGCGCGTTGCCCGCGTGCTGCGAGAGGAAGAGGGGGTCTTGCCAGTCGTTCTGGGCGGCGACCTGAAGGCTTACTGGCAGGCCGCGCCCGGCGTGCCTCGATCGGGCATTAGGGCTGGATTATTTCACTACACCACTGGCTATTCTCTGGCGGAAGCTGCGCGGCTTGCCGATGAACTGGCTGGTTTTTCACAGTTCCGCAGTGCGCAGCTCTATAAATTCATTCGTGCTCGCAGCTTCCGGCTGTGGCGCGCGGGCCTTTATTTCAGATTGTTGAACCGTATGTTATTTCTTGCCGGCGAACCCGCCCAGCGCTACCGAATTTTTGAACACTTCTATCGCTTGCCCGATCCCCTGGTGGGGCGTTTTTATGCCGGCCGACCAAGCTGGCCGGATCGCGTGCGGATTCTGAGCGGCAAGCCGCCTGTCCCTGTGGGCAGGGCGCTGGGCAGCCTGTTTGGCGGGCCGCGTCCGCAGGCCAGTTCATGAGCGCCCGGGTTGCAGTGATCGGTGCCGGTTTCGGTGGCCTGGCGGCCGCCATTCGCCTGCAGGCGGCCGGTGTGCAGACGGTATTGGTCGAGCAAAGGGATCGTCCGGGTGGACGGGCCTATGTTTACCAGGATCAGGGCTTTAGCTTCGACGCGGGACCCACAGTTATTACCGCCCCGCTGTGCCTGGAGGAGTTGTTCGATGTAGCAGCGCGTCCCATGTCCGACTATGTCGAACTGATCTCTTTGGATCCCATGTACCGATTGTGTTGGGAGGATGGCTATCAGCTGGACTACACGGCAGACATGGAGCGCATGAGCGCTCAGATCGCTGTGCGTAACCCGGCCGATGTGGACGGCTATAAACGCTTTCTGGGCTACTCGGAACGGGTATTCGAAGAAGGCTACGTGAAGCTTGCCGCCGAGCCTTTCATGGATATATGGAGCATGGTCAAGGCAGCGCCGCAGCTGGCCCTGCTGCAGAGTTATCGATCGGTTTACAGCATGGTGTCCAGCTATGTGAAGGACCCCTATCTGCGTCAGGCCTTCAGTTATCACACGCTGCTGGTGGGCGGTAATCCTTTCAGTGCATCCTCCATCTATGCCCTGATTCATGCCCTGGAGCGCCGCTGGGGTGTTCTGTTTCCCCGCGGTGGCACGGGCGCCCTGGTCCAGGGCCTCGCCAAGCTCTTCACTGATATTGGCGGCGAGTTGCGTCTGAACTGCCCCGTCGAAGCCATCGAGACCCAGAGTGGCAAGGTTAGTGCTGTGCGTACCGCCGGCGGTGAGCGGCTGCCTGTAGAAGCCGTCGTCAGCAACGCCGACGTGATGCACACCTACGACAAGTTGCTGGCCGACGAGCCGCGGCTGGACAGCATGCGCCGGGCCATGGCCCGCAAGAAATACTCCATGTCCCTGTTCGTGTGCTATTTCGGGCTCAAGGGGGAACACCCGGAGCTGGCCCACCATGCTGTGCTGTTTGGCTCGCGCTATCGTGAGCTGCTGGCGGATATCTTTGACCGCGGCGTGCTGGCCGATGATTTCTCGCTGTATCTGCATTCCCCGTCGGTCACGGATCCGAGCCTGGCCCCACCCGGATGTAGCACGCATTATGTGCTCGCGCCGGTGCCTAACCTGGAAAAAAGCCAGATAGATTGGGAAACTGAGGCGCCCCGCTACCGGGATCGCATATTCGATTACCTTGAAGAGCGTTATATTCCGGGGCTGCGCAAGGACTTGGTTACCAGCAGCATGTTTACGCCGAAGGACTTTGTTAGCGAGTTGAATGCTCACCAGGGTTCTGCTTTTTCCTTGCAGCCCACCCTGACGCAAAGTGCCTATTTCCGCGTGCACAATCGCGATCGCAAGGTGGGTGGCCTGTATTTTGTGGGTGCTGGCACGCACCCCGGAGCGGGGATTCCCGGTGTGGTGAATTCGGCCAAGGCCACTGCCGGTGTGCTGCTCGGCGATTTGCAGAGGGATTGAATTGGACGCTGTTGCCGCACAAAGCCGGGAAATTATCCGCAAGGGATCCAAAAGCTTTGCCGCAGCCGCGCGGCTGTTCGACGCAGAAACTCGCGCTGATGTTTACAAGCTCTACGCCTGGTGCCGCTACTGCGACGATTTGATTGACGGCCAGGAGATGGGCTTTGGTCGGGAGGAGATCTCGGCTGCTGAGGCCCGCTCCCGGCTGGCGTATCTGCGCGCCCAAACTGAGCGTGCTTTAGCCGGTGAGGATGTGGCGGAGGTCGCTTTCGCGGGCCTGCGCGATGTGGCTGGTCGTCATAAGATTCCCGGCCGGTATCCCATGGATCTGATACACGGATTTGCCATGGATGTGGAAGGCCACGCCTATGTTGAACTGGAGGACACCCTGCTTTATTGCTATCACGTCGCCGGCGTTGTCGGTGTCATGATGGCCTATGTCATGGGGGCTCGCGAGCCTGCCGTGCTGGGGCGTGCTGCTGACCTGGGTATCGCCTTTCAATTGACGAATATCTCCCGGGATGTGCTGGACGATGCGACCAACGGTCGCGTTTATCTGCCCGGCCGCTGGCTGGAGGAGGCTGACATCAGCGCTGATCAGGTCGCCATGCCGGCCCATCGCGAGGCCGTGTTTGCTGTTGTCTCCCGCCTGCTTGAGCTGGCGGACCTCTACTATGAGTCCGCCGCCCAAGGTGTGCCGGCCCTGGGTTTTCGTGCCGGCTGGGCGGTTAGCACTGCTGCCGGTGTGTACGGGGACATCGGCCGGCTCGTTGCGGAGCGGGGTACCTCTGCCTGGGATACGCGGGCTATTGTGCCCGGCGGCCGCAAGCTCTGGTGGGGTGTTCGGGGGGGGGCTCAGGCCCTGATGGCTGTAAGCTTCGGCCGCTGGCGTGGCGATCAGCCGCGCTCTCCCGACTTATGGATCAAGCCTGACTTGTGCTGAGTCCGGCTGCCAGCCGGCGCCGTTCTGCATCCAGTTCCGCCACGGGTTTCGTGTAGAGAAAACCGAAGGAAACCGCGCCTTCTTTGGTTGTCGTCGCATGGTGCACGTAGTGAGCCTGGATGATCCGCTTCATATACGGGTTTTTTCCGTTGTAGCGGAAGGGCAGCCGCCGATGCACGATGCCGTCATGGAAGGCGAAATAACAGAAGCCGTACGCCGTCATGCCAAGGCCAACCCAGAGCAGAGGCGGGCTGACGTTAACGCCGAGCCAGATCAGCAAAATAGACGGCAGGGCGAAGTAGAATGCGAACAGGTCATTTTTCTCAAAAATCCCTTCGCGGGGCCGATGATGAGACTCATGCCAGCACCACAACAGCCCGTGCATCAGGTACTTATGGGTGCCCCAGGCCACGCCCTCCATCATGGCGAAGGCGCCCAGAAATAGCAGCAGGTTAATCATGGGCTAATAATAACCTGTGACTGCCGTCCGGCGCCTCAGCCGCCTGGCCCGCTCGAGGATGTGGCCGGGGCATCCGGGGTCTCGCTCAGGAAGTCGTATTCGGTTTCCAGTCTGTCTGTATCCAATAGCCGATCCCAGAATCTGAAGTACAGCCCATAGTTACAGTCATAGCGCTGATGGTGCAGGTTGTGATGCGCAGCAGAAATCCAGTGTCGCCCGGGCAGCCCCCGCAGCCAGCCGTCGGGTAAAAGTTCAAACCCGGAGTGATTAGTGATGCTCACAATCGTCATCAGTATCAGTATGCAGAGCAGGGCAGATACATGAATGGGAATAAACCAGACCATCACGGGCAGAATCAAGGCGCCGATCAGCGACTCGGTTGGATGAAAAGAAAAGCCCGCCCACGGCGTCGGTTGCCGCGAGCTATGATGCACGCTGTGCATAACGGGGAAGATGCGTCGATGGTGCATCACCCGATGTGTCCAATAGAAATAAGTATCGTGCAGAAATAAGTAGATGGGTACGCTGGCCAGATACCAGGTCCAGCCATAGTCATTGATGTTGCCGTAGATGGCAGTGTCTCCCCGCTGCCAGGCTTCCAGGACTATGGCGCCCGGTACGGCATAAATTGCCGAGGCAACAATCGACCATCCCATTTCCCGCCGAATCAGCTGTTTCGGCGGCACGATGCGGGTTAGTTTGCGGCCGTGAAGAGGGTTGTCGGTCCGCTTCCACAGGGCCCAGAAAAAGAAGCCGGCAATCAGGAAATAGCGGGCCAGAATGATGGCGAACAACGCTGCTGTCGTAACGAGAAGGGCAGTCCAGTTCATAGAGATCGGGTACAGCAGTTGCCTTAAAAAAATGCAATCATAGATTGTTCATGTCAACGGCGTCATGCGCAAGTTGTCTGAATCTCGATACAGGGGCGGCAGGTGCAGGCAGGGGCCGAACTGGCAATCATTGTTCCGACCTATGAAGAGGCGGCCAACATGCCGGAGCTTGTGCGGCGTCTGGACGCCTGTTTGAAGGGCGTGCAATGGGAGTTGATCATCGTCGATGATGATTCCGCCGATGGCACCGCCAGGATCGTACGTGAACTGGGGCGCACCGACGGACGGGTCCGTTGCCTCCAGCGCCTGGGTCGCCGTGGGCTTTCATCGGCCTGCGTCGAGGGCATGCTGGCCACAACGGCCCCTTTTCTAGCCGTTATGGATGGTGACCTGCAGCACGATGAGTCCCTTTTGCCGGCGATGCTGGCAGCGCTTCGTCAGGAAGGCCTGGATGTAGTGATTGGCAGTCGCTATGTGCCGGGGGGCAGTAGTGCCGGGCTGCAGGGTCAGCGCGTCTCCATGAGCCGTGTGGCGGCGAGTCTTAGCCGGCCTTTGATTCCGGAAGACTTGAATGACCCCATGAGCGGCTTCTTTATGTTGCGCCGGCAGGTGTTTGACAGCACGGTACGTCGACTATCGGGAATTGGCTTCAAGATTTTGGTCGATTTTTTCGCCTCGGCTGAGCATCCTTTGCACTTCCGCGAGTTGCCCTATCAGTTTCGCAGCCGGTATGCCGGTGAAAGCAAGCTGGATGCCCATGCGGTCTGGGACTACGGCATGCTGCTGCTGGATAAATTTGCGGGCCGCTTTGTATCGCCGCGCCTGTTGGTCTTTCTGTGCATAGGTGGGCTGGGCGTCTTGGTGCATTTTGCCGTGCTTGCTACGCTGTTCCGCGGTCTTGGCGTGAGCTTTGTCTGGAGCCAGGCGACGGCGACTTTGGTCGCAATGACCGGCAATTACGCGCTTAATAACGAAATTACCTACCGGGATCTGCGCTTGCGGGGCTGGCAGTGGCTGCGTGGCTGGTCCACCTTCGTCCTGGCCTGCGGCATTGGCGCCCTGGCTAATGTGGGTGTTGCGCAATATGTATTTGATCAGGAGGCTGCCTGGGCTCTGGCAGGGCTCGCCGGCATCCTGGTTGGCGCCATTTGGAACTACGTGATTACCCTGGTCTACACCTGGCGAGGCGCGGCACATTGACGCGGGAGGATTCGCCCCCCTCCCTGGTCATCTTTGGGTTCGTCGTCGCGGCAAAAGCCGGCATCCTCCTGCTTGCCGGCACTCGCTACGGCTTCATGTCCGACGAACTGTATTTTCTGGATGCGGCCGCAAGGCCAGCTTCGGGGTATGTGGATTTTCCACCGCTTTTACCCTGGCTATTGGCTTTGTTCGGCCGGTTAGGTCTGGACTCACTTTTTGTCCTGCGGGCGCTTGCTGCCGCGGTCGGAGCACTGGTGGTCTGCGCGAGTGCAGACCTGTGTCGGATTCTGGGCGGGCGCACCTGGGCCTGCTGGTTGGTTGCCCTGGTGTTTCTCTTCGCACCGGGTTTTCTGTCGGTCCAGTCCATCCTGACCATGAACGTCCTCGATCAGCTCTGGTGGACAATGGCACTTTGGCTGGCAGCCCGACATCTACAGAGCCGGCGCCCGCTCTTTATGCTGTTGCTCGGCCTGGTTCTCGGGCTGGGGATGCTGACCAAGTTATCCATTCTTGCGTTGTGTGCTGCGCTCCCCTTGGCCTGGCTGCTCTGGGAGCGGGACATTTTTCGTGCGGCAAGTACCTGGTTGGCGGCCCTGCTGGCATGTGGCCTGATCGCTCCCTTTGTGGCGTGGCAAGTGGCTAACGACTGGCCCTTTTTTGAATTCATTTCGGCCTATAACAGTACATCGCCCAACGCCCTGGTTCTGCGAAACCCTGCCCTCGGACTATTACTGACCATGAATCCCGGCTACGCCGTGATCTGGGGTGTGGGCTCGGTCTATGCATTACTCTCGCCCGATCGTGTGATGAAGGTATTGGGTACTGCGGTATGGCTGTGCCTTAGCTTGTACATCGGGGCAGGCGTCAAGTTCTATTTTGCCGTGCCGGCCCTCGGCTTTTTTAGTATTGCGGGTGCGCTGTTCTGGCAGCGGCAACTGGCGGCGGGACGACCCGTATGGCGCTGGGCGTTGATGGGGCTAGCGGTTTCGGGGGTTCTGGCTGTGCCAGGTGCAGCACCGGTTTTGCCAGAAGCCCGCCTGCAACAGCTAACGCGGTTCTTGCGTGATAGCGAGCAGGCCTACCCGGGGCGGGAAGCGGCAGATCTGGAACGCTACTTTCCACACTTTGCAGAAATGCATGGCTGGCCGGAGCTGGTTGATCTGGTTGCAAACGAGTGGGGGCAGTTGCCCCCTGCCAGACGAGAAGGGGCCGTGCTGATGGCTTCGCACTATGGCCAGGCCGGTGCGTTGAACCAGCTGGACGGCTCGCAGAGATTGCCCCAGGCCCATAGCCGACACATGAACTATCACCTATGGTCCGAGGGGCTGGCCTACGAGCAGGGGCTTTTCGTTGGCTTCGAGTCGGCTGAACTTCTGCTGCTGTTCGAAACGGTTGAGGAGCTTGCCCGGTTTGATTGCCAGGCTTGCATGGCTCGCGAGCGTGGCCTGCAGTTACATTACGTGGCGAACCCACGTTTACCGTCAGATCAACTACGCGATCGGTTGCGCCGCTACGATTTTTTCTGACCCGGGCAAAAAAAATCAGCCAAAAGGGCAGCTTGGTTCCTTCTCCACCAGGTCAAAAACAAACAGGAACTTTGCCATGCCGCACAGTATGGCCATTATCATGCCCAGCTCATACAGTTCTCCGTCACTGAAGTGGGGGTGGAGGCGCGCATACAAGGGGGGTGTCAGGCGCCCGTTGGCGTTGGTCAGGGCCATGGCATCGGCCAGAGCCAGGATGGCGCGTTCCGGCTCACTGAACGGGCCGGTCTCATAGTCCGGCAAGGCATCCAGTTCGGCTTCCGTCAGGCCCGCAGCCAGTGCCTGTGCCCTGTCGCCTTTGTTGCAGAAGGCGCATCCATGCAGATTGGCCAGGCGCAGCCGCGCGAGTTCCAGAATACGGCGTGGCAGCCGGCTGCCATAAAAACGCTCCTCATAAAAACTTTTGAGATACCAGCGAAAGCTATCGGGATCATTGCCGGAGACCTCAATGAAGGTAGCATCGCCCGTGACTTGTGCTGCGTTATCCCAGACTGCCTGCATATCCGGCGGGAGTTCGACGCGTGGGATTTTGCGCAACAGAGGTTCAGGCTGGGACATGGACATTCTCCGGTAAATTGGCTGGGTACAGTCTAGAGCCTGCTGTCAGAAACCGCATGGGTCCGCCGCCGACGGCGGGCCCATGCGCCTGTGCAGCCGAGGGCCGAGCCCAGTAGCCAGGCGGCGCCAGGTAACGGTACCGTGGTCAGTTCAGTCCTGCCTGCCGCACCGGGAGAGCCAAAGTTATCGAGTAACAGGGAGGCAACTGCGGCTTGATAGTTAGTCCCTGCGACGGGTCCGGCGGCGGCACTGAGACTGGCTGCCACCCTGACCAGTTCATGGGCAACGCCGGCACCAAAGAAATCGCCATCAGTGTAGGTGAGTCGGAAAATTTCCGCGCCGTCGCTTTGGCTCAGAACCACCTCATCGTCCCCGTTGGTCAGAGCCAGCGCATTGCCATAGTTGAAGTCCACGTCAAAGCCCAGGGCAGTGCCGTTGCCGTTGCTGAAAACCGCAAATTCACCGGCGCCGATACTGAGTGAGTCCACAACAAACTCATTACTGCCGTCATCCCGCACCACCAGTCCAGTCAGGTCGACTGCTTGGCTGCGGCGATTAAAGATCTCAAAGTATTCTGCTTCTGTATCGGCGGCCCCGACGGGGTTAGCCAGATACTCGGTAATCACCAGGTCGCCCGGGGCCAGGTCAGCGATTCCCAGGGCCAGGGTGGCAGATGTGAAGCCGTGACTCGCCAGCAGGGCGGTCAGGGCAAGCTTGGGGTAGGAAATGGGCATGCTTGTGTCTCCGGCTATAGAGGGCCGCGACGCGAAATGCGTCACGTGCATCCATCCTTACCGGGAGACAGGGAGCAGGCGAGTCCCTAAAGCCGCGTGTTTAGCCCGATTCTCGTTGACTGCGCCGATAGCCGCGGCAGTAGATAAGACCAATAAAGCTAAATCAAGAGGTGGCCATGAACCAGAATTCGTAGGCACTGCGTTGCACGCCGCGACGGGCGACCCATTCGAAGCCGATGAAGGCCGCGGTAAATACGGCGGCCGCCAGGGTTGCGCCGATTTTCCCCAGCACGCTTCCAGGCCAGGCCGACACGCAGACCAGGCAGCAGGTGACAAGAAAAGCCAGGCTGTAGGCATTCAGAGCAATGAGATAGTTGGGTGGGCGCTGGAAGTAATGATTGATCCAGAAGGCGCTGGCGCCCAGGAAGGTGATCAGCAAGTACTTCCACTCAGGTAAGGGGACTTTAAGTCTCCGCTCTCAAAGCAACACCAGAAAGGCATAGATCAGCCGGGTGCCGTAAACCAGTTCATGGAAAGTGACATGGCCTTGCCAGGCTGGGTCGACAGTGATCATGGTCTTTGGCTATTGCTCGTTGAGAATCAGCAGACAAGCAAAAGGCTTGCGCGGGCAATCAGGGGAGTCCTGCGGCCTTTGCTGGCGGCTTTCTAAATACCAGAAAATGCTGTTGCGGCAGGAAATCGCGATTTGCTTCCCACTCCAGGCCAACGGCTGCCATTTCTGCGATGGCTTGCGCTGCTGTCATCTTGTGCAAGAGCTTGATGGGTACGGTGGGATCTTCACCGCGATATTCGATCAGTACCACCTGACCGCCGGGCTTCAGGCCAGCCACGATGCCCAGCATGACCTCGCGCGGGTGAGAAAACTCATGGTAAGCGTCGACCATCAGCACCAGGTCTACGCTGCCTGCCGGCAGGCGCGGGTCAGCCTCGGACGCGAGGATCATATCGACATTGTCGAGTTCCTCCGCGGCGACGCGGTCGGCAATGATGCCCAGCATTTCCGGTTGAATATCTACCGCTAACACCCGGCCCTCACGGCCAACCTGCCGCGCCATGGGCAGGGTGAAATAACCGGTGCCCGCACCGATATCCGCGGCCGTGTCACCGGGCTCCAGACCGAGTCCCTCGATCAGCAGGTCGGTGCGTTCTTCGCGTTCCCGGCTGGGGCGTTCTAGCCAGCCGGCACCCAGGTGCCCCATGACATGAGAGATTTCCCGGCCCATATAGAACTTGCCGATACCGTCGCGGCTGGCCGCCCGGAACTCGTAGTTGTCACTGCTTGTCTGAGCCGCGTCAGGCGGCGCCTCGCGAGCGCAGGCGGCAGTCAGGCTCAGCACCGCGAAGCTGAAAAACAGAGTCTTGAGCAGGCTGCTTGTACGCATGGGGATCCCTCCTGTGAGACAAAGGTTTCGCCGGGCCTGCCGGCCACGGATTCACGGGCGCCGCGATATGGCGTGCCGGTATCAGCAAAGCATCAGCTTTCCCTCAGGGCTTCGCGGCCCGGATTCTCAATACTGCTCCGCAACGACAAGGGCTGCCATGTAGCGGCAACAGGAGCCGGAAAATGAGTTCTGAAAAGCATTCAAAATATAATGAAAACAAAATGTTAGCAGCTTTCTTGGCTGCAGGGCTAGCGGTCTTCCTGAGCGCCGGCACCACGGGCGCCGCCCAGGACTGGCAAGCTGGCATCCAGTTGGGATCTGCTGACCAGGCCTCGATTGCTGCGCCGGAGGCTGTTGCTCCTAAGGCCGGCAGGAAAGTCGCCCGGGCCTTCATGGGCGGCCGCCAAAGCACTTGGACTGGTTTGCTGAGCAAACTGCGTTAGGCAGGTCGGGACCTGAGCCGGTCTTCTCGCCACACCCTAGGCAGGACCTTTGCCGACGTTCGCCAGGACAGCCGGCTGGACGCGCTCCGGTCGGAGCTCCCGGCAGAGCCTGCCGTGGAGTCGTGGTTGCTTTGACGGGTCGGGTCGGTGCAGTCGACGAGTATCGCTGCGACCATTTGAGTGATTAATTCAGCCCCTGTTAGTCTGGTTTCGGGATTAGCTCAGCCATGCCTGCGCCCGGTTTTGGCCAGCTATCGTAGCTCGCTTTCTCCGCCAGCGCCGAGGATGTGTCAGCGACAGCGGCAGAAGCCTTACACTGCCGCCAGCCGACATTAAATCGGCTGGACTCAATTTTGGCAGGCAAGGTACCGTGCAGACTCCAGAACCAAAATTTGTTGCCGTCAGCGAACCGAATGTCAGTGCTTTTGGCGGCCCGGGCATCGGGCCGTCGCTGCGCCGGGCCTGGTTTGCGACGCGACCACAATTTCTTACGGCCTCGGCATTGCCGGTCATCCTGGGCACCGTCTGGGGCGCCCGACAATCGGGTAGTTTCGACCCGGTCAGTTTTCTGCTGGCTTTGCTTGGCGTAGCCCTGCTGCATGCGGCGAGCAATGTCTGGAATGATGTGGGCGACGAGCAATGCGGTACCGACGGCCAGAATAACGACCGTATTTATCCCTTTACCGGCGGCTCCCGTTTTATCCAGAACGGTGTGCTCAGCCTGGCGCAGATGACCCGTCTGAGCTTGTTGCTGGCCGCGGGTGCCAGCGTGGTCGGTATCTTGCTGATCTGGCTGCACGGCTGGCCCATCCTGGTCCTGGGTGCTCTGGGAGGCGCGATCGGTGGCTTGTACTCCTGGCCCCGGGTTCAGCTGGCAGGCCTGGGCCTGGGCGAAATTGCCGTGGCCCTGACATTCGGTGTCCTGCCCGTCTGCGGGGCTGCCTGGCTGCAGCAGGGCAGCCTGGATCCCCTGACCCTGTTTGTCGGCCTGCCGGTAGCGGGCTGGGTGGCAGCGGTGCTGCTGATTAACGAGATCCCCGATTGTGAGGCTGATGCGCGCGTCGGCAAGCGAACCCTGCCCGTGCGAATTGGGCTGGCGTGGACCGGGATGCTGTACGCCTGCCTGCAATGCAGTGCGCTATTGAGTGTCGTAATCTGGCAGCAGCGCCTTGGCCTGTCAGCCTGGCCCTTGGCTTGGTTCGCCTTGCTGCTTGGTGTTGGCCTGATGCTGGGTTATCGCCTTGCGGCGCGGCTGCCGGGGCTACCCCTGATGATTCGCCTGACCTTGTCGATTCACGCCGCAGGCTGCTTGGGTCTTGTCGCCTGGATCATGCTGGCTGATCCGCGGCTTTAGTTTTTCTGACTGAGGGACTCGCCGCAGTTAGGGCAGTAGTTTTGGTGGGCGAGTTGTTCGCGTTGCACGCGAACCAGTCGCAGCAGGTCTTCCTCGCTAAGTCCCAGTTCTTCGCGCAGTGCTTCCAGACCGGATTCCTCACAGGCATCCAGAACACCGTCTT
>CAKZWQ010000006.1 GCA_937921935.1 uncultured Gammaproteobacteria bacterium
AGATCTGGCACAGCTGTGGGCGCAGTTGCTGGGGCTGGAGACGGTGGCCCCCCACGAGGATTTCTTTGCCCTGGGCGGGCATTCGCTGCTGGCGACCCGCCTGGTTGCCCGTATCCGCGAACAGTTCGGCCGGGAAATCCCTTTGCTGGCCGTCTTCGAACATCCTACTGTGTCAGGGCTCGCCCGGATAATGGCGGACCTGCCGGATGCAGGGCTGGCAGGCAATCGGCCCGTCTTGAAGCCTGTGAGCCGTCAATTGACTAACAGCCGGCCTGAATGATGGGCCGAGGGGTAATAATATGTCAGCCCAGATCCCGTTCAAGCGCAGGGAAGTTGCCGTGACTGAAGAAGCCGAGACCATTGATGAACTGGCCACTCATTTCAAAGAGATCATTACCGGTCTTGGCGAGGATGTGGACCGTGAAGGCCTGGTTGATACGCCCGTGCGAGCTGCCAAGGCCATGCGGTTTCTGACCCAGGGCTATCGTCAGAATCTCGGGGACCTGGTCAATAACGCAGTTTTCACCAGTGACACGGATGAAATGGTCATCATCCGAAATATCGAGATGTACTCCTTGTGCGAGCATCACATGCTGCCCTTTATTGGTCAGTGTCATGTCGCTTACCTGCCGCAGGGTAAGGTGCTGGGCTTATCGAAAATAGCTCGCATCGTGGATTATTTCGCGCGGCGTTTGCAGATTCAGGAAGTTCTGACTAAGCAAATTGCCGAGTGTGTCAAAGATGCCATCGATGCGCGCGGCGTCGGTGTTGTTATCGAGGCCAAGCACATGTGCATGATGATGCGTGGCGTGGAGAAACAGAACTCCACCATGACCACGTCCTGCATGATGGGCTCGTTCCGCGAAGACAAGGCGACCCGAGAGGAGTTCCTGCGGCTTGCGCGACCGTAAGCGAATGCCCCAATAGCTAATAAAAACGGCCTGTCAGGCCGTTTTTTTTGTCCAGCGGTTGGTCAATGCCGATCAGTCTTTCGCGTCCTGTTGCTGCGGGGCGTTATCGCAGGCTGCCCGTGCAATATCAGGTTGCTCCGTGAACAGGCCATCGACACCCGCCTCAATAAACAGTCGGTGCTCGGCCAGGGAGTTGCCCAGGGCCGTGTTGGGGCCAGTGCTACGCAGGTTGGCGGGCAGGAATTCATTCTCAGCGCGAAAGGTCCAGGCGTGCACGAGCAGGCCGAGGCGATGGGCGCGCTGAGGGAGATCCGTAGCGTTCTCGCTCTTGAGATTGCCGGCTGCATCGCGCGGGATTAGCAGGCCGTACTTCGCCACGCCGATTCCATCCACAAACTCTGCGAGCTGGCGCAGGCCGGCATCGCTTAGCTGGGAGTCTGCCGTTTCCGGATCATCCGGGTCGTAGCCAATCAGGTAAACCAGCCGCATGTCAGTCAGCTTGTTGAGGCGTTGCAGGCTATCAGTCTCAAAGGCCTGAATGAAGATGGCTGCATCTGGTCCCTGGTAACCGTTCTTTTTCAGTTCGGCAACCAGTGCGCCTTCCGGATCCAGCCCCCTGTCGCGAAAATAGGCCGGGGACTTCAATTCCGGGTACAGACCGATAGTGCGACCGACGATCTGCTCCATTTCGCGCACCATGTCGATGATGTCCTGCAGGCTTGGAATCGGGAACAGATCGTTCAGGGAAGTATTGGCAGGACGGATTTCCGGCAGCCTCTCTCTGGCTCTGAGTTGCTGTAGTTCAGCCAGGCTGAAATCTTCACTAAACCAGTCGGACTTCTCTTTGTCGTCAACGGTGCGTGTCGCCCGTCGTTTGGCGAATTCCGGGTGGTCGGCGATGTCCGTGGTACCTGCCAGTTGATTCTCGTGTCTGGCAATAAATTGACCGTCCCGGGTCATGACCAGGTCCGGTTCGATGTAGTCAGCGCCAAGGAGAATTGCGAGGCGATAAGCTGCCAGCGTATGCTCGGGTACATAGCCGCTTGCGCCCCGATGCGCGATTACCAGGCATTGTTGTTGTTCGGTTTTAGCCGCCACAGGGCCCGCTATAAGCAGGGACATAAGACCGGCGACAAGCCCGGTGCCAGGGAAGAATTTCATTTGTACAAGCCAGTCATTATTGCGATCGCTGTGTTGGCGAACTTTGGTTGTTCCGGTAGCCCTGCTCCAACCGATACCGGCCGGGTACCGATGTCCTGGCTCAAGCCTTTACCCGACAGCGGCCTGCAGGCCCAAGTATTGTTAACGGTAGGGGATCGTATTGGTGAATACCAGCCGCCCGGCCGTATTGATGGGCTGGGCGCGTGGCAAACGGACAAGGACACCTTGCGCATTCTTGCCAACCACGAACTGCCGGCTACCGGCGGTTATCCGTACCGACTCGCAAACGGGGTGGAATTGCGCGGTTCACGCATCAGCTACTTCGACCTGGATCTGAACAGTCGCGAGCTTCGGGCAGCGGGCCTGGCCTTTAACAGTATTCGTGATCGCGAGGGCAGGGCGGTGACGGTTGCCACGCAAGTCAGCGAACAACCCAGGCGGCCAACGGCCGGGTTGAATGCCTTGTGTTCGGCGGCTGGTTATACCGCGGGCGAATTCGGCTTTGTCGATGATCTGTTTCTAACCAATGAAGAAGTGACTGCCCTTGAAGACCATCCCCATGGCGGCAGTGTCTGGGCCCTGGATCTTAATCAGCGGGAACTATGGGCCGCGCCGGACCTTGGTCGTGGCTCATGGGAAAACGTTGCCGCCGCGGCTGCGCCCGAGGACTATATCGCCTTGCTATTGGGCGATGACCTGGAGTTCGGTCGAGCACCTTTGTATCTGTATATCGGCCGCAAGCAGGGTGATGATTTCCTGGGCCGGAACGGTTTGCGCGACGGGCAGTTGCATGTGTGGGTTGCCACTGGGGGTGATCAGTCACCGGCTGACTGGCGCGGAACCGGCACTGCGCGGGCGGGGCGATTTGTTCCCCTGGCCGCCCGACTGGATTCCCGGGCTGGTGACGACGGCTATGACGCAATGGGCTATCGCGATGACACGACCCTGCGCGAGGCGGCCTGGGAATTGGGTGCTTTCGCCTTCTCGCGACCCGAAGACCTGCATGTCAATCCGGCAGATGGCTTGCAGGCGATTTTCGCATCCACCGGTCAGGGTAGATCGGTACCCACCGATGATTGGGGGACTCTGTACCGGATAGACCTCGGCTTTGAGGCGAGGGCCGATGGCCTGCCTGCGGCGTCCGCTGTGCTGACCATCGTCCATGACGGAGATGACTTCGGCGACCGGGGAATTCGTAGCCCGGATAATTTGACCTGGGCGCGAGACGGCATGGTCTATGTGCAGGAAGATAAGGCGACCAAGCTGGCGAGCTTTGGCGCGGACACGGGTATTGATGCATCACTATGGCGCATTGATCCTGACAATTTCGCGGACTACCAGCGTCTGGCGGTTGTTAATCGTGCCGTCCCTCTGCCACCCGGTGCTGTGGACAAAAAAGCTGATGACTTCGGTGCCTGGGAAAGCTCCGGAATCATTGATCTGGCCGGCCGCCTGGGTTTGCCCTCAGGCCAGCGGGCCTTCCTGCTGAGCGTGCAGGCTCATGGGCTTCGCAACGGGCCCATCGGTGGTCGCGGTGACCTGGTGGAGGGCGGTCAGTTAGTCTTGCTGACTAGCGAATAATCGCCCGTACGGCCCCGGCGAAAAGCTTATCCACGCTCATTTATGGTCTTTTCGCCTCAGAAAATGTGCCTGCGCAGCAAGGTGTCAACGAAATAGGGGGACAGACAGGAAGCTGACCTGTCCGGACCAGACGCCGGGCAATGCGGTTTGCAGAATGCACCCCATGAACACGCAACACAAAACGCAGAGAGGCCGGCCGCCCCTGGGGCGCACCCGGATGGTAACCATCGGTATCCGTATGGAGCCCACTGAACGCGAGCAACTGGAAGTGCTGGCGACGAGAAGCGGTCATTCCCTGTGCGGCTATTTGCGCGAAATCATTCGTCGCGAACTGGCACAAGACGCAGCCGTAGCTGAAGACGTTCCCTTGAGAGCCTGCAGCTAATTCATCCTCATATATAAAAACGATTCTCCCCCAATTATTGCGACCGCCATCCGGCGGTCTTTTTTTTGCCCGGGCTTGGTGTTGGCTGCCCGCGTCTGGCAGTCTGGCTGCCCAGCCTATGAATTCCATTAACCCCACAGCCGGCGCGTCGGGGCCCGCCCGTCTCGGCCCCATCCAACTCAGCCCTGGTGTCCGTCCGCGACACGCCGTGGCTATGTTTTATTCAGCGACCTTCATGATGGTCCTGATTAATGTGGTGGTTTTGCTCAATCCCTATCTGCTTCATCAGCACCTGGGCATGCCGACGGAAATTCAGGGCAACTTCACGGGCAATCTCACGGTGCTGCTCGAAATCATCGTATTTGCCCTGGTTGTTCCCCTGGGAGGCTTGTCGGATCGAATCGGCCGGCGGCCTATCTTTGTCGCCGCTTTCCTGTTTTTCGCTGCGGGTCTGGCCTTGATGCCCTTTGCCACCACCCCCTTGCAGTACGTGCTCATCCGTTGTCTGACGGCCACCGGCGCAGCCTGCGGGGTGACCATGGTGTCGGCCGTGTTGGCCGATTACCCGGACAATAGTGATCGCGGCAAGATGATTAGTTTGAATGGCATCTTCGTCGGCCTGGGCCTGGTGCTAATTGCCTCCTTCGGTTTTGCGCAACTGCCCGAATTGCTGGCCAGGCGAGGTTTTACGGGCATTGATGCCGGGGTTTATACCTTCGGACTGGCGGCGCTGGTCGCACTGGTCTCTGCGCTGGTGGCGCACTTCGGTCTTAAAGGCAGGGACGAGACTGACGATGGCCAGACGCGTGAGAGTTTCTCGCAGCAACTGCAGGTGGGCTTTGCCGCTATCCGGGCCAATCCACACTTGCGCCTGGGTGCTGTTGCAACTTTTGTGTCCCGCGGTGACCTGACTGTACTGGCGGGGTTTTTTACCCTGTGGCTGGTTGCCCTGGGCACTGATGGTGGGCTGCAAGCGGCTGATGCCCAGGGCCTGGCAGGGCGTTTGTTTGGCGTTTCACAACTGGCCATGTTGCTGTTTATTCCCGTGATGGGCTTCATCGTGGACCGCTTCGATCGCACCACGGCGCTTATCGTGGCAATGGCGGTTGCGACTTTGGGCTACGGTGCGCTGGGTATCGTGCCGAATCCCTTGGAGTCACCGCTGATTTATCCCGTTGCCCTGCTGGCCGGTGCCGGTGAAGCGGGGGTGATCGTAACGGCGCCTGCCCTGGTGGGTCAGGAAGCACCGGCGCGGGTGCGAGGCTCTGTCATTGGTTTTATGGCGCTGGTGGGTGCCCTGGGTGTGCTGATCAATGTGAAAGCTGCTGGTGTGCTGTTTGATACCTGGATGTACCAGGGTCCGTTCTTGTGGATGGCCGGTCTGAATGCCCTCGTCTGTTGCTGGGCTGTCTACGTTCGGCTTCGATACGGTGCCCGCGCATCAGCGGTCAGACCCTAGGGGAGCTCAGCCCTCCGACTGCAGTAAGGCTGCCAGCATTTCCATGTGTTCCGGGGTATGGGCGTGCGACAGAAAACCCACTTCGTAGGGGCTGGGCGGCAGGTACAGACCCGCTTTGAGGCCGGCCTGAAACAATCGGCTGTAGCGCTCGCCCAGGTCGGCCGGCAGGGCCGCGGGTGAGCGCACAATCCCCTTGCCAGCCGATGACAGCCAGAACAGGGAGCCTGTGCGCTGAAGCTGCCAGCTGGTGCTCTCGTTGACAGCCTGTTCCAACCGGGCGCCCAGAGCTTCGAGGTAGGCATAGACCTCACCGTCCACAAGAGCCGCCAGGGTTGCGTGACCGGCCGCCATGGCAATGGGGTTCGCGCTGAGGGTCCCGGCCTGGTAGACAGCACCCACGGGCGCGAGGTTTTCCATCAGGCTGCGATGGCCAGCCACTGCACCCACAGGAAAGCCACCGCCGATGATCTTGCCCCAGGTGACCAGGTCAGGCTGGATTCCCAAGTCCTGAGTGCAGCCGCCGAAACCCAGGCGAAAGCCCGTGATAACTTCATCGAAAATCAACAGGCTGCCCTGGTCCCGGCACCGTTGTGCCAGCCTGCTGAGAAAATTCCGCCGTTGCGGCAACAGGCCATAGTTAGCGGGCAGGGGTTCGATGATGGCCGCAGCGATGTCTTTGTGTTCAGCAAAGATGGCATCCAGTGCTGCTTCATCATCCAGGGGGGCTACCAGCGTGTCCGTGACCACGCCGGTGGGAATGCCCGCGCTATCCGCACTGCCCTGGCCGGCCAGTCCCGAGCCTGCGCGAATCAGCATGGCGTCCGTATGCCCGTGGTAGCAGCCGGCAAACTTGAGCAGCTTGTCTCGCCCGGTGGCAGCGCGCGCGATGCGCAAGGCGGTCATCACCGCTTCGGTGCCGGAGTTCATAAAGCGGATCTGCTCGGCCCACGGCAACTGCTTGTTAATCAGTTCAGCCAGGGCCAGGGAGGCGGAATCTGCGGTACCAAAACTCCAGCCGCGCTCAAGGGCGGCAGCGACCGCTGCTTTTACCGCAGGCGCGCTATGTCCCAGGATCAGTGGGCCGAAGGCCATGCAGAAATCAACATAGCGGCGGCCGTCGATGGCCTCGATACAGGCACCGGAAGCGGATTGCATGAAAACCGGTTCGCCACCGACAGCCCGCAGGGCGCGGACCGGTGAGTGCACGCCACCCGGGGTGACACGTTGCGCGCGCTTAAGTAGCTCGTCGTCCGTCACGGCCGACGGGCTGCATAAGTGATGATCATGTTGGCGCCGGCGCGCAGGCAGGCTAACCAGCTTTCCTGCTGGGCGGCTTCCCGGTCAGCCAGACCGTTAGCGGCCAGCAGATCAATGGCTGCCTGCTCGCCGCTGACCTGGTAGGCGGCGCGGGGTCGATTCGGCACCCGGTCGCGCAGCCCGCTCAGAATATCCAGATAGGGCAGGGCAGGTTTCACGATCAGGATATCCGCGCCTTCATCGGCATCACGTTGCGCGCTGGCCAGGGCATCGGCGGGGCGGGCCGGGTCGAGCTGGTAACTGCGTCTGTCGGTCAGTACGTTGCCCGGCGAGGGTGTGGACTGTGCCGCTTCTCGAAAGGGGCCGTAAAAGGCTGAGGCAAATTTTGCTGCGTAACTCATGATGGCAGTGCGGTCCAGGCCCTGGTTGTCCAGGCTGCTGCGAATGGCAGCGACTCGCCCGTCCATCATGTCGCTCGGCGCCACGCAGTCTGCACCCGCTTGTGCATAAGCCAGTGCCGCCTTGGCCAGCACTGCAACCGTCGCCTCGTTATCAACGTAGTCGCCGGCTTCATTCAACAGGCCACAGTGACCGTGGTTGGTGTGGGAGCAAAGACACACGTCGGTGGCGAGCCAGATCGCGTCACCGAAACGTAATTTTATTGCTGCGATCTGGGCGGCACAGAAATCAAAATCCATGGCGGTCGCATGCTTCTGGGCTGGGATGCCGAAGAGCAGAAACTTGCTGATGCCGGCGGACAAATCGGCCTCAATCTGATTTAGCAGCGAGTCGGGTGACTCCCGGTAGACGTCATCCATGCCGGCTACCGCTTCCCGCCGGGCCAACCCATCAACGACAAACAGGGGCTGCACGAGTTGCTCGCGGCTGACACGGAATTCTCGGGTCAGCTCGCGCAAGTGGGGATTCAGGCGCGTGCGCCGCAGACTTAATCGACCCATGTACGCCACGCCTCGCGGTTGGGGAATACGCGGGGTTGCTCGCCCATGTCACGCAGTGCCTGCAGTGTCTTGCCGCTGCCACAGGCATGTTCGGCTTTACTGGGGAGACAATCACGCAATGCCAGGTACTGTTCCCGGCTGCCCCAGAAGAAATGTGTCGCCTGGCGCGCGGTTGCCCTAATCTGTGTCAATGCGCTGTCCGCTGGGGTTTCCAGTACATAGGTTGCGACGATCTGGCCAAGGCCGCTGTTCGCCCACGACTCCTCTGCCCCCGATCGCGTCAGTACCGCCCAATTTTTCAGAGCCGGAAGCTGGAGTACAGACGTGCTTAAAGTGTCGCGCAGCGCATCAAAGCCCAGGCCATCAGCGCAGCCCTCGACCCAGATTCCAAGGGACGCAAGCTGTTGCCAGCTGGTGAGGCCGCTGACCCAGATGCGGTGGTTTTCCAGCGTGGGTGAGTTGCTGCCTAGTGCGTGCCAATGGGCGATGAACAGCGCCGGCTGCCTGACATTTTCTACCGCAACGGGCAGGTGACGTCTCTGACAGGCGCGTGTCCAGGCAGCGCCGTCCCAGCCACGTGCCAGGGCCGGTGCCTCTGGCTGCATCCAGTTCAGGGCGGCACTATTTGCCGGTTCACGGCTGCGGGCGAATATCACGGTACCCAGGTCCGGCACCGTGATGGCCGTGGCACCCAGTGTGCTGTCGATGGCCGGGTTTGTCTGTGCGATCGCGCCAAACTCGGCGGCCACGGCAGTTGCAGTAGCGGCATCATTCAGCTTGGCCAGTGTTGCTGCCACCTTTCGGTCCCCGGCGCGGCATTCCAGAACCAGCGCACCCTGACCCGGTGCGGCCGGACATTCAGACAAGGGTGGCAGCATCCATCGCAGCCCGCTGAGCAGGGGCTGGAGCACACAACGCCCGTCTGCGTCAGCCCATAGCCGCTCCAGACCGGCCAGTGCAATGACCACGGCATCCAGTCCATCCGGTGAGTCGGGATCCGCATGCAAGTGCTCGATACGTTGCTCTACAGGCCCACGCAGTGACCGGAAAGTCAGGCGCGGATCCGGGCCGAGGCGGGGCAGGGCCGTGCGCAGAAAACGTCGCACGTTGACTTCGCGTCGGGCGGAAGACGAGCCAATTCTGATTGGTTTGCCGGCACGCAGTCTTGCCGGTGTCTCGGCACGAAAGAGAATGACGTCACGGGGGTTTGCCCGGGCCGGCATGGCTGCCGTAATCAGGCCCGTGGGCCGCTTATTGAGATCTTTCCGGGAGTGCACGGCGAATTCGGCTTCGCCCGCCAGAATCGCCTGATCGATTTCTGCGGAGAAAAAATCGGCATCGGCAACGGACTGCAAGGGCGTCGACAGGTTGCGGTCACCGCGGGTCGTGATGAGTTTCAGGGTGACTTCCAGGCCTGGATCACTGGCCATGAGCGCAGCGGCAACCTGACGGCTCTGGGCCACAGCCAGAACCGAGCCTCGCGTCGCAAGGCGAAGATGCCGTGCCGGCTGGCTCATGCCCGGGCGCGTTTGGCTGCTGAATAGCCGCCCGCGTAGCGGCTGGCAGCGTGCTCCGCACAGGCATTGCGCGCGTGTTCAATTTGCAGGGAACGAACGTTGTCCTGGCTTCGGCGCAAGGCAAACAAATCGTCCAGACAATGACATCGATCGGCTGAGTTAATCTGGAAGGAACCGGCCCGACGGTGACCCAGGTGGGTCACGCTAGCGGGCGCAGCGGCTTCCAGCCATCGTCGCCAACGCGCATCGTTAGCCGGATTGGGCGGCGTAGTCAGGATGACATGCCGGGCCCATCGCGCTGCCCTGTCGCCGTCGCCCGGCGCGAAATTTTCCAGCCATTCGACAGATAATGTCTCGGTGGGTCGATGGTTCCACAAAGCGGTAGAGAATTGCCGGAAAAATGGCCATACGGAGCGGGCCAGTTCGCCTGCCCCGACAAACAGGATGCGATCTTCACTGGCAGGTTGAATCAGGCGACGTACCAGGGAACCGTAGGAAATTCCGCCGATTCCCTGCAGGTGCCGTGCTCGAATGCGGCGGGCGTCCTGAAGCAGTTGCTCCACAATGCTGGCCAGCTGCGAGGCCTGCGCCGGGTAGCTGGCGCGCCAGCGAAACCACGTCTGACGAAACTGGCCCAGAACATTCGTTTCACCGGGGATTGCACTGTGCAGCCCGCTGATGAATTCCAGCAAAAACTGAAAGGCTGCCCTGCCGGCGTAGACTTCCGTGCCACTAAGTTGCTCGCTGTCAGGTGCCGCGGCGCCGATCCACACGCGCCGCAGGCAAGTATCCACGAGCAAGCCGTTGCCTGGCCTGGCCGTGTCTGCCAAGGGCGGATTGCCCGAATAGGGCAGGTGGGTGACAAACAGTTGCGTCATGCGGGGCTCAGCGTCTCCAGCCAGGCATCATCCGAGCCTTCTTCGATCTCTTCGAATAAATAAGTGCTCAGGTAGCGCTCACCTGTATCGGGCAGCATGATCAGGATCGTGCTGCCCGGCTTCGCCGTTTCTGCAACCTTCATGGCTGCGGCGAGAGTCGCTCCGGCTGATAGCCCGACAAAAATTCCTTCTTCGCGGGCCAGTCGAAGAGCCCAGTTCTTGCCGTCTTCGTCGGCTACCGGAATCAGTTCGTCGTACACCTTGGGATTCAACACGCCGGGCACAAAATTTGGCGTCCAGCCCTGGATCTTGTGCGGCTTCCACTCCTTGCCTGCCAGCAATGATGCTTCCACCGGTTCCGTGGCAATGATGCGGGTGTCGGCTCGCGCCCGTTTTATCACTTCGCCCGCACCCGTTAGCGTGCCGCCGGTACCCCAGCCAGTAACCCAGTAGTCGAGTGGCCGGTTGGCAAAATCACGCAGAATTTCCGGCCCCGTTGTGTTGCGGTGATAGGCGGGGTTGGCCGGGTTCTCAAACTGCCGGGCGAGGAACCAGCCGTGTTCTTTCGCCAGGGCTTCAGCCCGCAATACCATCCCGGTGCCTTTTTCCGCCGCCGGCGTCAGGATGACCCGCGCACCCATCGCGCGCATGATCTTGCGCCGTTCGATGGAGAAGCTCTCGGCCATCGTGGCGACAAAAGGATAACCGCGCGCCGCACACACCATGGCCAGGGCGATGCCGGTGTTGCCTGAGGTTGCTTCCACCACCGTTTGCCCCGGCTTGAGTGCTCCGGTGCGCTCGGCATCATTGATGATCGCCAGGGCCAGACGATCCTTCACCGAACCCAGAGGGTTGAAGGATTCGACTTTCACAAACATTTCTATACCCGTCGGCGCGATCTTGTTCAGCCGGACAACGGGTGTGTTGCCAATAGTGTCGAGGATGCTGTCGTAGATCATTGCTTTATCCCGTTTGCTCGTTGTTATCAGATAGCGACACGTGCGTCGGTACTCTCACTGACAAACCATCGCAGACTTTCAGCCAGGGCGACGACATCACCGACGATCAGTAATGCCGGTGAGGCGACCTTGTCGACCCGGGCCGCCAGGTCAGCCAGTGTGCCGCCTGTTACACACTGTGCCGGGGTGGTGCCCCGTTCGATCAGGGCTGCCGGCGTCTCCGGACTTTTGCCGTGGGTCTGTAGTTCTTTGCATAGTGCCTCAAGTCGGCGGCCACCCATATAGATCACCAGGGTCTGCCCGCTGCGGACCAGGGGCTTGAAGTCTGTGGCCGGCGCGCCGTCTGCCCGATGGCCGGTGACGAAGCTCACGCCGGCCGCAAGCTCGCGGTGGGTTAGCGGAATTCCGGCATAAGCCGCGCAGCCAGCAGCAGCCGTGATACCCGGAACGACCTGGTAAGGCAGTCCTGCGTCGACCAGGCTCTGCAGTTCTTCACCGCCGCGGCCGAAAATAAAAGGGTCACCGCCCTTGAGCCGGCAAACACGCTGACCTCGTCGGACCCGGGCGATCAATTGACTATTGATATCGGCCTGTTTTACCGCCGCTCCGCCGCCCTGTTTGCCCACGCAAACCAGCTCGGCATCACGCCGCGCGTGATCCAGCAGTGCGGGTGCGACCAGCCGGTCATAAAGCACCGCATCGGCTCGTTGCAGCAGGTTGAGTCCGCGCTGGGTAATCAACTCCGGGTCGCCGGGTCCCGCCCCCACCAGCCAGGCCTCTCCGCGCGCGGCAGACCGGCCGTTAAGCTGCGCTTCCAGCAAGTCATCGGCGGCGGCTTCGCGGCCGGCCAGCACTTGCTCGGCCGGGGCGCCGTCCAGCGCCTGCTGCCAGAACTCCACCCGATCAGGAAATGACGGCAGTGCCTGCCCGACTCGCTTGCGCCAGCGGGCAATCCACCGGGCCAGGTTAGCCACGCGTGCGGGCAACCACGCGTCGATCTGTTGCCGCAGGCTGCGCGCCAGCATGGGCGCCTGCCCGCCGCTACTCACGGCGATCAGCAGGGGTGAACGGTCAACCACCGAGGGTACGATGAAAGTGCAGGCCGGCCCGTCATCGACCACGTTGCACAGGCGCTGGGAAGCCCGCGCTGCAGCCGCGACCGCATGGTTAGTCTGACGGTCGTCCGTCGCCGCGATAATCAGCAGGTGGGTATGGATCAGCGCGGGGTCAAAGTCCCGCGATGCATGGGCAATTTCGCCAGCTTCGGCCAGAGACTGCAGCTCGGCGGTCAGCTCGGGTGCATTGACCGTGACCCGCGCGCCCGCACGACGAAGCTGCCGCACTTTGCGAGCGGCCACGGCACCGCCCCCCACAATCAGGCAGGGGCGGTGGTGCAGGTCCGCAAAGAGCGGAAAATAGTCCATGAATCGAGCTCGGGGCTGCAGGCCGGGGGGCCGGGATGCCGTACCTTAACCGGGCGGCCTCAGCCCCAAAAGACTCACTTTGACTGGATATATCACCGGGCGCTATATCCCGGGCCAGTTGACTTGCTAGATAACCAATGGTTATATGCGCACCCCCGCGACCCGGACCGCCGCGATGACCTTGCAGCAACTTCGTTACCTTTTGGGCATCGCCGATGCCGGCCTGAATATCACGGCGGCAGCCGAGCGCCTGTATACCAGCCAGCCGGGAATCAGCAAGCAGCTCAAGCTCCTGGAGCAGGAGCTTGGGGTGCAATTATTTACCCGCAAGGGAAAAAGCCTCACCGCCATCACGCCGGCGGGCAGGGATGTCATTGCCCGCGCCCGCAAAATCCTGCGCGAGGTGGACAACATCAAGAGCCTGGCCAGCAATATTTCCGGGGAGCAGGAAGGCACCCTGTCTATTGCCACCACCCATACGCAGGCGCGCTACGTGCTGCCCGAGGTGGTGCGGGCCTTTCGTGATCGCTATCCGAAAGTCAGCCTTGAGCTGCACCAGGGAACCTCGGAACAGATTGCCGAGCTCGTGGCCGGCGGGCGTGTGGATTTCGCCATTGCTACCGGGTCGCAGAACCTGTTCCCCGGACTTGTGCTGTTGCCCTGTTATCACTGGGACCGCATTGTCCTGACACCCCGTGACCACCCCCTGACCAAGCTGGACGGCAAACTGGACCTGGCAACCCTCGCCCAGCACCCGCTGATTACTTATGTATTCAGTCTGACGGGCGAATCCTCGTTCAAGAATGCTTTTGCAGAGCAGGGCCTGGAGCCCGACGTTGTCTTTACCGCTCGCGATGCCGACATCATCAAGACCTATGTGCGTATGGGCATGGGTGTTGGCGTGGTGGCTGCCATGTCTTATGAGTGCCAGGACGAACGTGATCTGGCGGCCCTGGATGCGGTGGGCCTGTTTCCGCGAGTGACAACCTGGATCGGTTATCGGCGTGATGCCGTGCTGCGCGGTTTCATGGTGGATTTCATGGGCCTGTTTGCGCCCCATCTCACGCCGGAACTAATCCGCGACATCAAAGAGACGGATACCCAGGCCCAGGTGAATGAAATTCTGGCCGATTGTTCGTTACCCGTTCGGGGTGGCTGCGGCAATGAAGTGGCGGATGCTGCTTAGTCAGCCATAGTTGGCGCGGTAGCAGGCGCCCGCGTTTCACCGCTGTCCCTACAGGGACGAAAGATCAATATCGTGCAGGCCACACTCGCGCTTCAGGCCGAAGAAGCGGGTCTGTTCTTCCGTTTCCACTTCGTGGATGGAACGCGTGGTATGGACATCGCCGATTGAGACATAGCCCTTTTCCCACAGCGGGTGATAGGGCAGATCGTGACGTTGCAGATACCGGTAAACGTCGCGGTCGCTCCAGTCGGCGATAGGATGAACTTTCCAGCGATCCCCTGACCAGGCAAGGAAAGGTGTGTCAGCGCGACTGTGGCTCTGATCACGACGCAGGCCGGCGAACCACGTACTGGCCCCCAGTTCACGCAGCGCGCGTTCCATGGGTTCGACTTTGTTGTCCCGGTTGTAGGCGTCCAGACCGATCACGCCCTGTTCCCAGCGACGGCCGTAACGGGCTTCCTGCCAGTCCGGGCTCATGGCATTGCGATAGACCTGCAGATTGAGGTTCAGGCGCTGGGTGAGTTCATCAACAAAGCGATAGGTTTCCGGGAACAGGTACCCGGTATCGACGAAAATCACCGGAATATCCGGTTGCTGACTGGCGATCAGGTGCAAGGAAACCGCGGCTTGGGCGCCGAAACTGGAAGACAGAACATGTGCGCCCGGCAGATTATCCAGCGCCCAGGCCACACGCGCTTCCGCATCGAGCCCGGCAAAGCGCTGATTGCAGTGCTCCAGGGCATGCTGGCGGGTTTCGTCCTCGCTGAAGGCGCCAAAATCCGTGCAGCCCTGGTCGAGGGGCAGTAATTCAGCGGTATTAGCGGCGTAACTGCTCATGGGTGTCGTTCGGGCCAGCCGGAGCGGGAAACAGAAGGTATCGGCTTGCCCGGCGTGGGTGAACGTCGGACTTGTTATCCCGGTATAACTGAGAATTATTTTGGCTCCGAATCCGCGGTTATAAGGAGATCGAAACATGAGGCCCGGTATTTCTCGACGTACCCTGCTGGCAGGCGCCCTGATGGGTGGCACCGCCCTGCGGGCCCTGGCAGGGGGCCACGCAGCCACCGGCGGGCTGCTTCGGCTGATCGCCAACGAAAACCCCTATGGGCCGTCACCGGCGGCCAGAGAGGCGGCCAACAGGGCGGTCCAGGCCGGCTGGAAGTACGCTATGCGCGAGGTGACAGCGCTGAAAGGCCGGATTGCGGCCCATGAAGGCGTCAGCCCGGCTCACATTATGGTGTCAGCGGGTTCTACTGAGGCGCTCCGGGTCAGTGCCCTGGCATTTCTCAGGGCCGGCGGCCGGGTGCTTGCAGCCCAGCCGACCTTTGCCTTTTTTGCCGATTATGCGCGTGCCCTGGATTGTGAAGTTGATGCCATCCCGCTCACGGCGGCCAAGGCCCATGATCTGGATGCCATGGCTGCTGCCGTGAAGCCGGATACGCGCGCGGTTTATCTCTGCAATCCCAATAACCCAACAGGTACTCGCCTGCCCATCGCCGACCTGGAGGACTTTATTGCGGCCGTGGCGCCCAGGGCACCGGTCATCGTTGACGAAGCCTACCTGGACCTGGATCCGGACTGGCCTGGCCAGACTGCTGTGGCCCGAGTTCGGGCCGGCGATGCCGTCATTGTGACGCGTACATTCTCCAAACTGCACGGCATGGCAGGCTTGCGGGTTGGTTATGCCGTTGCGCCCCCGGCGATCATCGACCGCCTGGAAGCCTTGCGCATTACCCAGATGAGTTATCCCGGTGTCATGGCCGCCGCTGCCAGCCTCGACGATGAAGAATTCATCAATTTCAGTCGCGCCCGTATTCGCGAGGGTGTGGCAATTGTCACAGGGGTTCTGCAGGCATTGCGGCGACCCTATATTTCAAGCTATGGAAATTTTGTTTTCTTTGATACCGGCGCGCCGGCCCGGGAATTCATGGCCGGCATGCGCCAGCGCGGCATATTGACGGGCATGCCTTCGGGGTCCTACCCGACATGGGCCCGCGTCAGTGTGGGTAAGGTGGAAGAAATGCAGGCCTTTGCCACAGCGGCGCGTGATTATTTTGGAGGGAAGGGGTGACACCAGGACCCGGCAGTTCAGACCCCGGACGAGGCATTGTTTTCATGTGCAGCGGCGTGCTCTGCATGGTGGGCCTGGATGTGTGCGCGAAATGGTTGCTGGAGACCTACGCCATTTCCCAGCTGGTGCTGCTGCGCTGTGGTTTTTCTGCTTTGCTGATTTTCTGGTACGGCCTTACGCGAGCGGCACCCGGCGCCCTGAAGCCGCGGCGGCCCTTGCTCCACTTGGGCCGCTCCGTCTTGATGGCCGGCTCCATGTTTGCCTTTTTTTATGCGCTGCCGCGTATCTCCCTGGCCGAAGTACTGACCTTCGCTTTTGCCGCTCCCCTGATCGTTACCGCTCTGTCGCGGCCCTTGCTTGGCGAGGTGGTAGGGCCCTGGCGCTGGCTGGCGGTGCTTATTGGCTTTAGTGGCGTCATGGTTGTCTTGCAGCCCGGCCAGGGTCTGATGGAGCCCGCCGCTTTGGTTGCCCTGGGTGGAGCCGCCCTTTATGCCCTGTTGTCCGTCAGCGCCCGCCATCTGAGCGCGACGGAAACCACTATTTCTCTAAGCCTGTATTTGTTCCCCCTGCCCATGCTGATCAGTGTGCCTCTGGCTGTGCGTGACTGGATTACGCCGGCGCCCTGGGACTGGCTGCTCTTTGCCGCCTGCGGAATTTTTGGTGGCCTGGCCTTTGTCTTCATGAACGCCGCTTTCCGCCGGGCTCAGGCGGCGCTGCTGGTGCCCTTCGAGTACACCGGCCTGGTCTGGGCTGCCGGAGCGGGGTATTTACTGTGGGGCGAAGTGCCTGCGGCGCGGACCTGGCTGGGGGCCGGGATTATCGTCAGCAGCGGCCTGTTCATTCTGTACCGGGAGACGCGGAGCCACCGGCCCCAGTCCCAGGCGGATTTCCCCCTGCAGGAGGCGGTGGTGGCGCGAGCCGAGGGCCCGGGGAGGACGGAGCAGTAGCCCGTGTCCTTGGGGTAAAATATTCTGTCTTGATCCAATAACCACATCCCCTCGATGGCGAAAACCCTGAATCTCATTTACCACGCGGCAAAGGTCCGGCTTGGCTTTCTGATCATGGCCTGCGCCCTGGCGGGACTGGCTGTGAGCCCGGGTGATGGTCTGGCGCCCTGGCAGGTCCTGGTCCTGGGTCTGGCCGTGCTGGTGGCTTCCTCAGCCGCGGGTGCTTTCAATCAGCTTTACGAGCGCGACCTCGATTCCCGCATGAAGCGCACGCGCGGCCGGGCATTCGTTACCGGCCGGTTGCAGGCGAGCTGGTACTGGTCAGCGGGTGTGGTGTTGATCACCTTGATGGCCCTGGTCGCGGCCGCCATGGCCACGAATGTGGCTGCGGCTTTTTATGTTTTTCTTGGTTCCTTCACCTACGGCGTGGTCTACACGGTGTGGTTAAAGCGCAGAACCTGGATGAACATCGTGATCGGTGGCCTGGCCGGCAGCTTTGCGGTGATGGCGGGTGCGGCTGCGGTGGGGGAGACCTTTTCGCCCGCCCCGCTGATTCTCGCCGTGGTGCTGTTCCTGTGGACCCCGCCGCATTTCTGGGCGCTGGCCTATGCGTGCAAGAAAGACTATGCAGCGGCGGGCGTGCCCATGCTGCCTGTGGTTGTTTCCGAGCCGGTAGCAACCTGGGCAATTTTTGGCCACACCCTGCCTCTGGTCCTGCTGTCCCTGGCGCCAGGTTTCTACGGCATGGGCTGGATTTACCTGCTGTGCGCGGCCGCGGGTGGCCTTTATTTTCTGCGCGAGAGTCTCGTTCTGGTGATGAAGCCGTCGACGGCGCAGGCCTGGCGAACCTTTGCCGCTTCAATCGTGCAACTGGGTTTGCTGCTGACCGGAGCGATTTTCGATAATCTGTTTCTGGGCTGATTCTTCGGCTAGCGCATGGTGCAGACAAGCACCTTGGGTGCGGTAATGGAGCCGATCAGCAACAAATTGTCATACTTGACACCGACGCTGCTGGCAGAAATTTCCCGCCCATCGTTCAGATAAACGTCGTCAATCACGGGCTCGCCGCCAAGGCGAATTCGGCGGACCTGGGACGGCGCCGGTTTGCCCGATGTGAAATGCTGAATCAGCTTCAGCGTATTGGCGTGAGCACCGATCCAGAGGCTGCCGTCTTCGGCCACATCTACGTTATCCGGGGAGGTATCCACCGGAATCCGATACAACTCCATCAGGCTGTTGTCCCTTGGGTCGCGCTCCAGAACGCGGATGCGCTGCGCAGCGGTTTCAGCCACGAAAATGCGCGTCCCATCCTTCGAGGCAGCAATGCCGCCGCCCGAAGCAATGTTATCCAGGACAATTGTCGCTTTGCCGTCATCAATAAAGGTCAGGGGGGAGCCGCCAATGCCGATTTGCTGCACGGCATTTCCCAGGGGGGTTCTGGCCTTGTCATTGGCGATGTAAGCCTGCCTGGGGCCGACCGCCACTACGTCATTGGGTGACATCAGGGCGGGGTCCGAGAAAGTCGCTGCAGGTCTGAATTGACCCGGCGTCTGTTCTTCAAAAACCTCCAGCATCTCCGGCTCGCTGCCCCGGTTGACCGGATGGTTCAGGGCAAACAGGTAGCGGCGTCCCTGGTCATCAATGTGCAGGCTGAGGCCATGGGGTCGGAAATGGTCCGGCTGGCTAATCAGGGCTGGTTCGGCCTGCAGGGGCTGCAGATTCAGGTTTACCCGCATGATGGTGCCCTGGACGTCTTCGCCGCCGCGCACCAGGGCCTGTCGATCCAGCACGGACAGGTAGGCAAAGCCGCGTTCCCGGTCCAGCTGGATATCTTCTGCACTGCCGTCAAGGGGCAGATCCTCGCAGGTTCCGGCAAAACCCGGCTCCACATCCCTGAAAAAGTGACCACGGAATGCGACGATGGCGGTAAATGCGATGCTGATCAGCACGAGGATGCCTATCAGCTTAAATAAGCGACGCAGGAGCTTGAGCATGCTGGACCTTCTGAGGGTTAACGCGGGCATATTCTAGACCCAAACCACGCTGGTCGCAGTCCCGGGGATTGAATTGCCTCAGCCAGGGATCGAAACCGTTAGCGGCCGTGGGGCGAAACCTCTGTTCAGATCAAGGAATGGACACCCGGGGCAGGGCGGTTGTGCCGCAGGCCCGGGGGGATGACCATTCGGCGGCTCGTTAACGTCTGACAAGGGGAAAAGGTGTCCAGTTCAGCATCAGAAGCCACGGCCGGCGCTGCCGTGCCAGGCCAGGAGGGCCTGAAGTTCGGGCCCCTGCGAATGCAGCCTGGCGTGCGCCCCAAGCACTTGTTCGCGCTCTATTTTGCCTCCTTTTTCGGCATCGCGAGCATGAGCTTCATCAATACGAGCCAGCCCTACATATTCACTGAGATCCTGAATATCCCGCTGTCCGAGCAGGGCAATTTGTCTGGCGATCTGGTTACGGCCCAGGAGGTGGCCTTGCTTTGCATGCTCGCCTTTGTCGGCCCACTCTCCGACAAGTTTGGCCGCAAGCCCGTGTGGATTGGGGCCTTCCTGCTGCTGGGCCTGGCGTACTTTTTATACCCGATGGCCACCACCCTGATGATGCTGTTCAGCTTTCGCATGATTTTTGCAACGGGCGTGGCAGCCAACCAGGTCATGTTGCCGGCCGTGGCGAACGACTACACCCAAGAGCATTGTCGGGCCAAGATGATCGCATCCTGTTTTATTTTTAATGGCCTCGGGCTGGTGTTGCTTATCAGTTTCCTGCGTGGGTTGCCGGTGACATTCACTGAAACGGGCATTGATCCCGTCACCGCCGGCAAGTATTGGTTGTGGACGGTTTCGGGTTTCTGTCTGTTGGTGGCCGTGGTCCTTGCCATATTTCTCAAGCCCGGCGCACCTAAGCAGCTGGAGAAGCGCGAGCCGATCATGGCCACGCTGCGCGTGGGATTGAGGGCCGGGCGCAGCGGCCGGATTCTGTTGGCCTACGCGGCTGCAGGCGTGTCCCGTGGCGACTTGGCCGTGATGAGTACCTTCTTTACGCTCTGGCTGACCCAGGTGGGTATCGGACAGGGCATGAGTACCGCAGAGGCTGCCAAGACAGCGCTGTTGTTTTACGTCATCGTGCAGGGTTTTGCCCTGCCGGCTGCGCCCATTGCCGGCATCATCCTGGACCGCATCGATCGCGTCGCCGGTCTCGCCATGGCGATGTTGATCGGTGCCGTGGGTTACGGTTCGCTCTTTCTGCTAGAGGATCCCCTGGGCAGCGGCATGTATATCTGTGCGGCCCTGATCGGCTGCGCCGAAATGTTCGCCAACCTCTCGGCGACCTCGCTGATCGGCAAGGAGGCCCCTGAGCGAGGGCGGGGGGCGGTGTTGGGCATGTGGAGCTGGTTTGGAGCCCTGGGCATCCTGCTTGTGGCGCAAGTCGGCGGTTACCTGTTTGACAACGTCAGTAAGATCGGCCCCTTCATGTTTGTCGCAAGCGCCAATTTTGCCCTGATGGTTTTCGCCATTTACCTGTACCTGAAGAGCCGAAGCCAGGCGGCGGCAGCTGCGGCACAGAACATCTGAGTTAGCGCCTCCCTTGCAAGCCTCCCCCGGACCGGCGATCCTTGCTCGTCCGCATCTTGTGATTCTGGAGTGGCAGCATGCAGCATGAGCGTAGAGATTTTTTAAAGGGCTTTGCCGGAGTCGGCGCGGCGGGAGCGATGGGTATGGCTCTCAGCTCCATGAGTGAGCAGGCCCGGGCTGGCGGCCATGCGAAGACTCAGTATGGGCGCGGGCCGGCCATCAAGGGCCCTTACCTGGACCTGACCACGGGCCGGGGTAATCAGCTCGCCTACGCGCGGCTGCAGAGCGACATCGATTTCGGCAAGCAGAAGTTTTTCTGGTTCCGTGGCTATGTGGCCGGTAATCGGCCGATGAAGAAGATTGATAATCTCATCGGTGCCCAGGGTTTCGGTGTCATTCGGCTCAACGAGCGCGACGACGGCGTGATTGAACGCATGTGCCGAGAGATCATTCTGTATACGGATCTGCGCACCGGCGAAGTGCTGGAAGAATGGGATAATCCTTACACCGGCGAAACCGTCAACGTTGTGCAGGTATCCAACGATCCTTACAACTACACCATTGATAAATACTTTCCTCCTCCGCCACAGTTCGGTGGCCTGAACAAGGAGAAGGCCCCGCCCAAGATTCCTTTCATTTTGCCCTGGTATCAAAACGGTAATCGCCTGGATATGGAGATTCACATCCATCTGGCCTATCCCAGTGCGCTGCAGCCGGACAAATGGCCACGCGAGTCTGCCGGTCCCATTGCCCAGGTTTCCGAGATGTTTGCGCATCATGTGACAGCCGAGGATATGCAGAATCCCGACATCACGAGTCTGGACTACAGCGGCACCTGGAATCGTGTCACGCCGTGGCTGCCCTGGATGCTGATGGGGCAGATGCCGGGTCATTGCATGTACCAGTGTTTCATGGGGACCTGTGGCCATCCCAGCGAAGTGTTGTCCCGTTCCGCTGTGGACTACGCCGAGAAGAATTACCCCAAATATTTTGAAGCGCCGACGACCATGGAGGGCGAGAGCCTGTCCAGCCTGGAGCGCTACGCTATGGAGCAGAAGCCTGCGCCCGTGAAGTAGCTGCCACCTCCGCCAGCGGGCGTCGGTCCTAAGCCGGCACCCGCGTCAGGGCTTCGATTTCAGGCTTTCTCGGCCTTAGTATTGCCGTCAGGTGAACGCTGACGCGACGGGTCTTTCAGCCCTCTGTCCGCATCCTCAGAATCGTCTGTTGCTTGGCCAGTCGCGGATTTTCCAGTGAGTTTAGAGTTTGGTGATCGCCTGATGTTTGTGGGCGGCGAGTTTGTCGCCGCTGAGACGGGCGAGTGGATGGATTCTGTGAATCCGGCCACCGAAGAGGTCCATGGGCGGGTTCCGGCGGCATCGCCGGCGGATATTGACCGTGCCGTGCAGGCAGCTGCGGCTGCCCAACCCGAGTGGGCGGCGAAGTCTGTTTTTGAGCGCGGCAACTTGCTGCGCGCGCTGGCGGCACAAATCCGGGCGCGCGCCGACCAGGTGCTGCCCCTGGAGGCGGCGGATACCGGCAACACCATCGCCAGTCTGGGCAATGACATCACATTGGCCGCTGGTTATATCGACATGATGGCGGGCCTGGGCATCGAGCTGAAAGGCGAGACGGTGCCGGCCACGGGTCAGAATATACATTTCACCCTGCGCCAGCCCTATGGTGTAGTGGGCCGTATCGTGCCCTTTAATCATCCCTTCCTGTTTGCCGGTGCACATTTGGCTGCGCCGCTGATGGCGGGTAATTCTGTGGTGCTGAAGTCTCCCGACCAAAGTCCCTTGTCCGGCAGCGTGATGGGCGAGATCTGTCGTGACGTATTACCCCCAGGCGTTATCAATATTGTCTCGGGACAGGGGCCCGTGGCCGGTGACGCTATCGTTCGCCATCCCCTGGTGCAGCGAATCGGCTTTACAGGATCTGTGCCCACGGGCATGCGCATTCAACGCTCGGCCGCCGAAGTTGGCATCAAGCACCTGAGCCTGGAACTGGGGGGTAAGAACCCCCTGATCGCCTTCCCTGATGCGGATCCGGCTGCCATCACGAAGGCGGCGGTGGCCGGCATGAATTTCGCCTGGTCGGGCCAGTCCTGCGGGTCAACCAGTCGTCTGATGTTGCACGAGTCTATTTACGATGAAGTTGTCAGCGGTATCGTTGAGCATGTTGGTGCCATCAAGCTCGGTGATCCTCGTGATCCGGCGTCGGAAATGGGCCCGGTTAATTCGGCGGGCCACTATCAGCATGTCACTAACATGATCGCCGTCGGCAAGGCCGATGGCGCCACGTTGCTGACGGGCGGCGAACGACCGGCTGGTGAAAGTTTTGCCAAGGGCTATTGGGTTCGACCCACGGTATTTGGTGACGTCACCATGGACATGCGCATTGGCCGCGAAGAAGTCTTCGGCCCGGTGCTTTCCATTCTCAAGTGGCGCGAACGGGATGAAGTGCTGGCCATGGCCAATGCAACGGAGTTTGGACTGACGGCTGGTGTCTGGACCAACGATATCGGCACAGCCATGGGCATGGCGCGCGAACTGGAGACGGGTCTGGTCTGGATTAATGGCGGTGGCCGGCATTTTCTTGGTACCGGTTTCAGCGGCTGGAAGAACAGCGGCCTGGGGCGCGAAGAGTGCCTGGAAGAATTGCTGAGTTACACCCAGTCCAAGTCTGTCCACATCATGCTTTGAGGGCTGTCGTCAGGGTGATGGGGTTACAAATTGTTACAGGCTCTTGGGCGATGAGCGGGTAGTTTGGCAATGGCCCATGATTTAGTGCGCCGGCAGAGAATCAGATTGGAGAGCATGGATTGAAAACAGACCCCACAACGGCTGAACTGGACGATCAGGGCCGCAAGTTTCTCTTTGTCTGGCTGCAGCCGGGAATCACCGGGCTCAATGCCGTGTTCTTCCTGTATGCGGCCTTCGCCACCATTGGCCTGCTGACCTTTGTTTCGCCCGGCACCGCGCTGGTGCTGAATGCCAACTTCGGGATGCCCGCCAATGAACAGGGCACCGTCAGCGGCGACCTGGTGCTGATAACCGAGATCGTCCAGATACTGGTATTTGGCGTGGTGGGTGTGATCTCTGATCGCATCGGTCGCCGTGAACTGTTTGCCGCCGGTATCTTCATCATGGGCCTGGGCTACCTGCTGTATCCCTTTGCCGAGTCCGTGCCGGAACTTTTGATCTATCGTGGTATCTACGCGCTGGGTCTGGGTGCCTCCACCGGCATGCTGGGCACGATCCTGGCTGACTATCCGCAGGACCGGTCCCGCGGCAAGTTCGTGGCGCTGGCCGGCTTCTTCAACGGTATCGGTGTACTGGTGGTCACCGTGGTCTTTGGTCGGCTCGCGCCGCCCGCGTTCATTGAGATGGGCTATGACGCGATGCAGACCACCAAGATCGTGCACGTCATCGTATTTACGGCCTGCGCCGTGTCCGCGGTGATATATATGCTGGGCCTGAAAAAGGGCACGCCCGGCAAACACGAGGAGCGCCTGCCCTTTAAAGAGCTGGTGGTCAGCGGCTATGCAGAAGCCGTGCGCAACCCGCGCATTGGTCTGTCCTATGCGGCGGCCTTCGTAGCCCGCAGTGACCTGGTGATTCTCGGCACTTTCACGGTGCTGTGGGGCACCGTGGCCGGTGTCAGCCAGGGCATGGACCCGGCGTTGGCGGCCGCCCGCGGCGCCGGTGTGTTTGGTATCTCCCAGGGCGGCGCTTTGCTCTGGTTATGCGTGCTCGGCGTGTTCCTGGATCGATTCAACCGGGTGACCGGCACAGTTTTCTGTATGGGCATGGCCGCGATTGGTTACAGCTCCATGCTCTTCGTGGAGGATCCGCTGGCCCGCGAATCCATACCCTTGTTCCTCCTGCTGGGTGTGGGGCAGATCAGTGCCTTCTTCGGCGCCACGACATTAATCAGCCAGGAAGCACCGAAGCTCAGTCGCGGCGCGGTGGTGGGTGCCTTCAACACCTGCGGTGCCATAGGCATCCTGGTGGCCGGTGGTCTCGGCGGTCGATTGTTCGATGCGATTGCACCGTCTGCACCTTTCGTACTGATTGGAATCCTGAATGCCTGCGTGATGCTCTTTGCGATCTATGTGCGTATCAAAGCACCGGGCCCAATACCCGTGAAGGCCTGAGCGCTTCCCGCAACTTCACTCGAATTCGTATGCCGCCCCAGGTTGGCGGCGAACCTGCCTTCAGGCTGGCACGTCGAAGCCGGCGTCTTCGATTGCCTGAACCAGGCCTGCGCGTTGAATCACGGCGGGGTCAAACGCAATGGTCACCTGCTTGGCATCCAGGTCAGCCCTGGCCTCGTTAACACCGTCATGGGCCTGCAGGGCATTCTGAACGCTCTTGACGCAGCCGCCGCAAGTCATGCCTTCTACTTTCAGTTCAATTTTTTCCATGTTTGCAAGTCTCAGCTTATTACTTGGATGAATGATCGAGCTGCGGTTTCCAGCCCCGCAGCAGGAGCGAGTTGGTGACCACGCTGACGCTGCTTAGCGCCATGGCCAGGCCCGCGAGGGCCGGGCTCAGCAGGCCGGCGGCTGCCAGGGGAATGCCCACCACGTTATAGATGAACGCCCAGAACAGGTTCTGCTTAATTTTCCTAAAGGTGGCGCGGCTGGCTGAAATGGCACCACTGACCAGGCGCGGGTCCGGTCGCATCAGGGTAATTCCGGCGGTTTCCATCGCGATGTCCGTACCCGTCCCCATGGCAATGCCCACGTCAGCAGCTGCCAGTGCTGGTGCATCATTAATGCCGTCGCCAATCATGCCCACGGCATAACCTTCCGCCATGAGTTGTTCTACGGCCTTGGCCTTGTCATCCGGCCGCATGCCGCCCCGGGCTTCGTCGATATTGGCTTGCTGACCAATGGCTTCAGCCACCAGTGGCGCATCGCCCGAGAGCATCAGGGTGCGAATATTCTGCTCGCGCAGCGCCCTGACAGCCTCTGCGGCCTCAGCCTTGAGCGGGTCGGCAATGGCGAAAATGCCCAGCAGACCGGCATCGTCAGCAACCCAGATGACAGTCTTGGCTTCCCCTTCCCAGGCGCGCGCGCGCGCCAGTTCGGCAGACGGGTCCAGCTGGTGTTCGGCCAGGAGTTTTTCGTTGCCGATCACGATGCGTTGCTCGCCCACCCGGCTGACGAGTCCGCGACCGGTATAACTCTGAAAATCGCTGATAGCCTGCAGCGCGATGCCGCGCTCTTCGGCCAGTTCCAGCAAGGCTTTGGCCAGGGGATGCTCACTGCCCTGCTGCGCCGATGCAGCCAGCCCGAGCAGGGTGGCTTCATCGCCCCGCAGGGTATGCAGATCCGTGACCTTGGGTCGCCCCTCCGTCAGGGTGCCTGTTTTGTCGAAGATTACGGCACTGATTCGATGGGCCCGTTCCAGCGACGCGACGTCCTTAATCAGAATGCCCGCCCGGGCGGCTGCGCCGGTACCCGTCATGATGGCGGTGGGTGTCGCCAGGCCCAGTGCGCAGGGGCAGGCAATGACCAGCACTGACACAGCGGCGATCAGCGCCGACTCAAAGTCCCCGGCCGTGAAATACCACGCCAGAAAAGTGATCGCCGCGATGACTATGACCGTGGGTACAAATATCGCCGAGATGCTGTCAACCAGTCGCTGCACCGGGGCTTTGCCGGCCTGGGCACTTTCAACCAAGCGGATAATTCTTGACAGGGTCGAGTCTTCGCCCACAGTGGTGGCGCGAAGCTCCAACAGGCCCGTGCCGTTGATGGCCCCACCGGTGACTTTGTCGCCGGCGCTTTTTAGTACCGGCAGGCTTTCCCCGGTGATCAGGGACTCGTCCAGTTCACTTTGACCACTGACAACCTCTCCATCCACGGGAATGCGTTCGCCGGGCTTGACGATGATCAGCGCGCCCGTGGTGATGCTGGCGACGGGGAGTTCCACTTCGCTGCCGTCATCCTGACGCACACGCGCCGTTTGGGGGCGCAGGTCCATGAGTTGCCGAATGGCAGCCGTGGTACCGCGCTTGGCGCGGGCTTCCATGAATTTTCCCAGTAACACCAGCGTAATGATGACCGCGGATGCCTCGAAATAGAGTTGACCTTCTGCGGCAGTACCCAGCGTACCGATCAGATACCAGCTGTAGAGGTAGGCGGCACTGGTGCCCATCACTACCAACACATCCATGTTGCCGGAGCCGGCCCGCACCGCGTTCCAGGCGGCGCGATAGAAACGCGCGCCGACCAGGAACTGCACCGGTGTGGCCAGCAGCACTTCCATGAAGGGCATCAGATGAAAGTCGAAACCAAGCCAGGTGGCGAGCATCTGGCCTACCAGGGGGGTGGTCAGCAGGGCTGAAAAAATCAGCCAGCGACGCTCGCGCTCGAGTTGCGCTTCAGCCTCAGCTCGATGCCGCTCTTCTGCGCGGGCTTCATCTTCGCCGGCGCCACTGATCAGCAGGCGATAGCCGGCTTTCTCCACGGCCTCGGCCAGTTGTTCAAGCTTGACGCCGCCGTCAATGGTCGTGATGTCGGCCCGCTCCAGGGCAACGTTCACGCTGGCTTCTACGACACCGGGTACCTTGTTCAGCGCTTTTTCGACCCGTCCTGCACAGGCGCTGCAGGTCATGCCACTGACGGGAATAGCGTACTGGTTGCGACTGACGCTGAAGCCGGCTTTGCCGATCACGTCGCTGATCGTCGTGATGTCGGTCTGGGACGGCTCGAAATCAATGGCCGCGCGCTCCAGGGCGAAGTTCACGCTGGCCTGGTCGATGCCCGTCGCCCGCTTGAGGGCTTTCTCCAGCCGGACGGCGCAGGCGCCGCAGGTCATGCCCTGCACCGGCAGTTCTGCATGGGCCAGCTCGGCGGCGAGGGGTGTAGCTTGTAATTCGGCACTCATAAGATAAGGGGCTTCCCAAGGCTTTTTAGAGTCTAGCGGTGGCTCCGCTAATACCGCAAAGCAGCATCATGCTTTGGGCCGACAGGTAGATTTGGGGCCATCAAGACCATAATCCAAGCCTGCTTAGCGAGATGGCAGGGTCAGGCGGCGGGCGCGGGCGTGAAACAGCCGCAGATACTCGCCAAACAAGCGCCCGCCCAGGCTAAGGGATTGCTCAATCAGGGTCGGTGTTGCGGCTTTGATCCTGGCCACACGGGTCGCGCCATCGCCCATGCTTTCCAGTTCACGCATATTCACCGGCGCATGCAGCCAGCGATCAATCATGGCCTCGTCCACTTCCAGGTGAAACTGCAGGCCATAGACATTTTCCCCGTAGCGAAAGGCCTGGTGGGCACAATCGGGTGAGCTGGCCAGATGCACCGCATGCTCCGGAATATCAAAGGTATCGCCATGCCACTGAAAGATCGATTGCTTGGGGGGCAGTAATCGGAACAGAGGGTCTGTTGCTGCTGCCGGTGTCGGCTGCAGCGGGTACCAGCCGATTTCCTTCACCGGATTGCGCTGCACGCGCGCGCCAAGGGCCCGGGCCAGTATCTGTGCGCCCAGGCAGATGCCCAGCACGGGTTTAGCTTGCCGGATCGCGGACTGCGCCAGTTCAACCTCCGTGGCCAGATGCGGGTGACGCTCGACCTGGTCGCAGTTCATGGGGCCGCCGAGAAGGATCAGGCCGTCGTAGCGTTCCATGTCGGGTCGGGCATCGGGCTGACGACCGAAATTGACATAGCGAATGCGAAAACCGGCTCTGCGCAGCAACGGGTCAAGGATTCCCAGGATCTCATGGGCTACATGCTGACAGACCAGCAGCCGACGCATTCAGTTTCTCCCTGTTGAACCAGTCTTAACCATCTCTGAGAGCCTGCCGGCTTGTCAACGCAGCGTGCCTGCTTGTGGATGATTCGTTCCGCTTGGCTGCCTGCCACCCTATAATCCGCCCCACTGTTCTAAACCCAAGGATTTCCTCCCATGGAACTGACCCTCGCCTTCGACGTAGTCAACTGGTACGCAGTGCTGGTCGCTGCGTTGGCCAGCTTCCTGCTGGCCGGGATCTGGTATTCACCCGTCCTGTTCGGTCGTTTCGGTGTGCTGGCCGAGAACGCTGAAACCCGCGGTGGTCCCGCGCGCCGCATCGAGATTATTTTCGTGGCGGCCTTTGGCATGCAGTGGATTACCGCGTCATTGCTGGCGGCGATCCTGGGCCCGAATTCAGATCTTTCCCTGGGCCTCAATGTCGGCGCACTCATTGGCCTGTTTTTCGTGGGTACAGGCGTTGGAATTACCAGTATTTTCGAGCGCCGGCCCTATACTCATGTCCTGATCGACGGCGGTTACCACCTGGTTAATTTCTGCATCATGGGCGGCATTATCGGCAGCTGGCACTGAGCAGACTCAGGTCTGGTTTTTGCTGTCGTCAGCCTGGGTGCGCAGTGAGAAGCGGTCCGCGTCGAGGTGGGCTGGAAATTTCTCCCGATAGCGAGTCAGCGCTACGCCGTCCAGTTCCACAGTGATCACGCCCGGCGTGCTGCCACCGTCGGCCATAGCCTTGCCCAGGTAATCCCAGGCCCCACTGTCGCCGGCATACTCAATACCTTTGCCATCGGTGCCGATGCGATTCAGGCCGGCGCAGTAACAAAGATTTTCCACCCCTCGCGCCGGTAGCAGGCTCTGCCAGGCGGAGCGGCGGGCAGCGGGCCAGTTCGCCACATACAGCAATAGATCGAATTCGTTAATGCCGCGGCTCCAGACGGGGAATCTCAGGTCGTAGCAGACCAGGGGGCAAATGCGCCAGTCGTCCAGGCGGAAAATCTGCCGGCTTTCGCCCGCGGCAAAATGTTCTTGTTCGCCGGCCATACGAAACAGGTGGCGTTTGTCGTAGCTGGACGCCTCACCGGACGGGGGCATCCAGATGAGCCGGTTGAAGCATCGCCCATCGTCGGCGATGACCAGACTGCCCGTGACGGTCACCTCGTGCCGGCGGGCAAGCTCGCGCATCCATGCGATGCTTGGCCCGTCCATGGACTCGGCAACGGTAGCCGTTTCCATGGTGAAGCCGGTGTTAAACATTTCGGGTAGAACCAGTAGTTGGGTCTGCGCAGGAACTTGCCTGGCTAGCTTTGCGAACAGGTCCTGATTCTGCGCCGGATCTTGCCAGTGCAGATCGGCCTGCAACAGGCTGACAGTCAGATTGCGCATAGGATCTCCGCTGCCCGCTCCAGGGTCTGATTATCCTTGGCAAAACAGAAGCGCACCAGGCGCTGCGCCGCCGGTGGCGAAGCGTAGAAGACCGATATCGGAATGCAGGCCACACCGGATTCCCGCGTCAGGCGTTCAGCGAATACCGTATCCGTCTCGTCACTGATTTCACCGTAATTCGCCAGCTGGAAGTAGGTCCCGGCCGAGGGCTGCAGCCGGAATCTTGAGTTGGCCAATAGCTGACAGAAATAGTCGCGTTTGCCGGCATAGAAAGCCGGTAGCTCACGATAATGCCCGGGGTCCGATGCCAGGAAATCAGCGAGGCCATGTTGCAGTGGCGTGGCGACGCAGAATTGGACGAACTGGTGCACGCGGCGGAATTCCCGGGTCAGGGCCGGGCTGGCCACCACATAGCCGATTTTCCAGCCGGTTACGTGGTAGGTCTTACCAAAGGAGAACACGGCAAGACTGCGCTCAGCCAGCTCCGGGTAGCGCAGCAGGCTCTCGTGCCTGACATCGCCGTAAACCATGTGCTCATAAACCTCATCGCCCAGCAGCAGGATGTCGGTATTGCGCACCAGGTCTGCGAGGCGCTGCAGATCGTCGCCCGTCAGAATCGCGCCGGTGGGATTGTGGGGTGTGTTGAGAATCAGCATCCGCGTGCTGACACCGATAGCCGCCTCCAGCGCCGAAAAGTCGAGGGAGAAATCCGGGCTGCGCAGGGGCACGTGAACGGGGCGCCCGCCTGCGAGGCGAATAGCCGGATCGTAGGAATCGTAGGCAGGGTCAAAAACGATGACTTCATCACCGGGGTGCACGAAGGCCTCAATGGCGCAAAACAGGGCCTCGGTAGCGCCGGAGGTCACGGTAATTTCCTGCTCCGGGTCCGCGCGATGTGCATAACAGGCCAGGGTCTTGGCGGCGATGGCTTCTCGCAGGGCCGGCAGTCCCGCCATGGGGGCGTATTGATTGTGTGCCGCGCGCAGATGATGGTTGACCCGTTCCAGCAAGCCTTCAGGTGCCGCGAAGTCGGGGAAACCCTGTGACAGGTTAATGGCGCCGCAGTCGGCGGCCAGCGCAGACATTACAGTGAAAATTGTGGTGCCGACATCAGGCAACTTGCTGGTCGTGGGGGCCACGCGCAGTCCCGTTGGTAGAGCGGTGAAGACTTTGCCACGCCGGTGCATCAGCTGTCGAACCGGGCGCCGTATGTCGCGCACCCTTTCGCCCGGACTGCCCAGACGGCGGCAATTGTTATGATGCAATTCACGATCAAGCGAGGAGACACCAATGAGGGTCATTCTGGTTCCGGTGGCTGACCGCCCCGAGTGTGCCCATGCACTGGAAGCGGCCTTTCGGCTCGCTGCCCGCTTCGATGCCAACGTCGTGGGCTGTCATATTCGTCCCCATCGCGAGAGCCGGGTGCGCATGCCTGGTCTGCACGCGATGGCGGCCCTGGAGTGGGCCAGCGCCCAAAAGGGGAAGAATGTGGAGAAGGGCAGCCGCGATGCCAAGGCTCTGTTCGGCCAGGTTGCTGAGGGAGCCGGCTATCGGGTCGCGCAACGTGCCGGTGCGCATAGTCGCGGTGTCGGCATCTGGCAGGAACGGGTCGGTTCTCCCGACCGGGTCATGCCCATTATCGGCCCCATGTCAGATCTGCTGGTGCTGTCGCGGCCCGGGCTCAAAGGCGGCAAGCTGGCCCATATGTTCATGATGGAGTCCCTGCTGCACGGTTGTCGGCCTTTGCTGCTGTTGCCCCAGCGGCGGATGCGGGAGCCCGGGCGCAACATCCTGATCGGCTGGAACCAGAGTCCGGAAGCCAGCCGTGCCGTGGCGGCGGGCATGTCGCTGCTGCAACGGGCCAACAGCGTGACCATTGCCGTCGCCGGTCAGGAATCATCGCCGGGACCCAAGGCCAGTCACCTGGCGAAGTACCTGAGTCATCATGGGATTGAGGCCGAGGTCAAAACCAGTCGCGGTAAGGACCCGGCCAGGGAACTGGAGGTGGCTTATCGGGACACCGGTGCCGACTTGCTGTTGATGGGGGCCTACAGCCGGCACCGGCTGCGCGAGCAAATCTTTGGGGGTGTCACGGAGCACATGCTTAACCGCACCAAGCTGCCCGTGTTGATCTATCACAGCGCCAGCTGACAAATCCCCGTCATCACTGCACCCAGGTATGCCTGGCCTGAGATGAGCCAAGAATTAGCTTGTCATTACATATCATTGACTTTGCAGTGTTTTTATCCAATTATTCCTACCGGCCGCGTCAGACCACCTACGGGTTAGAAAAGTGACAGCAGGGCAAAACGCCGATTTTTTGGCGAATGCCCGAACAGGGGAATCATGAGCGAGCTAGCCGAAAGCGACGCTGAAACTCTGCCTGAGGCGGCAGCGACCGACACCAGTGCCCCCCATTTCCCAACGGGCTCCAGCCCACGGATGTCCCAGGTTCGCTCCATGGTGGATCAGGTCGCCGGCCTCACCACCAACGTATTGATTACCGGCGAGTCCGGCACGGGTAAGGAGTGGGCTGCCCGCTACATTCACACCCTGTCGCCGCGTGGTGATCGGCCCTTCGTGTCCGTGAACTGCGGCGCCATCCCCGCAGACTTGCTCGAAAGCGAACTCTTCGGCCATGAGAAAGGGGCCTTTACCGGCGCAATTTCGGCCCGGGTCGGCCGTTTCGAAGCTGCGGAAGGGGGCACGCTGTTCCTCGACGAAATTGGCGACATGAGCCTGCCCATGCAGGTGAAGCTGCTGCGCGTGCTGCAGGAACGGGTCTATGAGCGCGTCGGTAGTGATAAGAGTCGTGCCTGCGATGTTCGCATTGTCGCTGCCACTCACCGGGACCTGGAAAGTGCCATTCGGGACGGCAAGTTCCGCGAGGACCTTTTCTACCGGCTGAACGTCTTCCCCATCGAATTACCCTCCCTGCGGGATCGGCTCGACGATCTCCCGGAGTTGGTGCAGAACATCCTGGACCGATCAGCCGGTTCGGGAGTGCGCATTATCGACCTGACGCCGGGTGCCCTGCGGGTGCTGCGGCATTATGAATGGCCGGGCAATATCCGCGAGCTGTCGAATCTGCTGGAGCGACTGTGTGTGCTGTATCCGGGCGCGACCGTTGATATTCCAAATCTGCCTACCCGATATACGGCCAATGCGCCGCTGCGCGATTCCGACCGGCGCGAGCTGGCCTCCACGCGCGCATCGGGGCCCCAGCCGCAGGACTTTGAGCTGCCCACCGAGGGCATGCCCCTGAAGGAGTATCTTGAGAAAATCGAGATGGCCCTGATTCGTCGCGCCCTGCATGGCGCCGACGGCGTGGTTGCCCATGCAGCGCGCCGCCTGCAAATCCGGCGCACGACCCTGGCGGAGAAAATGAAGCGCTACGCCATCAATTCTGCCGCCTAGGCCCGCCTAAGCCGCCTTGATGGTGTCGTAACAGGTGTGCTGATCACGCCCGTTCCGCTTGGAGTGATACAGGGCTTCATCGGCAGCCGCGAGCAGATCGGCAGGTTTCTCGAACTTCGCGGCTGAGTCCTGGGTCGCCGTGCCGAGGGACAGGGTGATGCTCACCTGATCACCGCTTGCGCCCTTTACGCTTCTGCCGCGGGCGCCGTCGACGAGTCGACCGGCCACCTGTTCGGCAGCCTTGGCATCCAGGCCTGGTAGCAGCAGTACGAACTCATCGCCGCCGTAACGGGCCAAGATGTCTTCGCTGCGCAGATTCTCGGTCAGCAAATCTGCCACAGCGCACAACATCTTGTCACCTGCCTGGTGGCCGTGCGTAGCATTGATCTGCTTGAAGCGATCCAGGTCGACAAAAACGATGCTGACAGGCCAGTTGTGGTTGTCGGCCGAGTTAAATTCCCTGGCCAGCGCCTCTTCGAAATAGCGACGGTTGAATACACCCGTCAGACCATCTGAACTGGCTTCATGCTGCAGTTCTTCCCGGTCAGCTTCCAGTTCGCGCTTCTGATCTTCCAGCCCCTGGTTCTGCGAGAGGGTATGCAGATTCCGGACTATCAGAATTTCGCGGGCGGTGTCCGTAAAGTCCTGCAAATGATCTGTCTCGAACAGGTCCATCTCAAAAATGCTCTCCGCGACGGGCAGCTGATCACTAATGATTTCGAACATTTCCGCCAAGCGATTGGGCAGGATGCCGAGATTGCGATGGGCGTCCATCCCGGCGCGGCGGATGGCCACTTCATTCCGGCTGCCGATCCACACGTCGGCCAGATCGCCGGACATGGCGACGGCGCGGATGAAACCTTTCTGATCATTATCAACCCCGGCAGCGCTCAGGTCATGGCTGTGCAATACGGCCTGGCAAAGATGCTCCGGCATATTCCAGGAGTTCAGCAACCACGCGCCGATCATGCGGTGGTCAGTTTCCATCTGGGTTTTCTCGTGCTGGGCCACGCGCGCGTGTTCCAGCTGGAAGGGGCTGATGCCTTCGTAAACTTCCGGTGCAATCTTGTCCACTGCCAGCATGCCGATATCCTGCAGCAGGGCGGCCAGGAAGACTTCTTCAGCATCACGACGGCCGAATTCGCCGGCCAGCAATTTGCCCCAGGTGCCGGCCAGGATTGCCCGGCGCCAGTAGGCATCAAAATCGAAACCCTTGGGTGGCGCATTACGCAGGGAGGCTACCAGGCTAAAGCTTAGGGCAAGGGTCAGGGTGGCATTCAGGCCAAGTACGATGAGTGCCTGGCGCAGATTCGAGCTCTGCCGCCGGCGGGCATACAGGGCTGAGTTGGCAATGCGCATGACCTTGGCTGCGATAGCCGGATCGCCGCTGATGGTATCCGCCACTGTCACCAGATCAATTTCCGGGTTCTGCGCGAGCTCAATAACTTTCATCGCCACCGGCGGCGGTGACTGAAAGCTCGTGCAGGTCTTTAGCCTGGTGACAATATCATCGGGTAACTGAACCATCCCTACTACTCCCCAGAGAGTTCTTCGTCTTAACTACAATGTCGGCCCGGTTTCAGTGCGCTTGAGCGACACCATCGGGCTGGTACAAATTTCTGATCAGCTGGGCTTCACCGCGGGTCAGACCGCAGGTGTCCATCAGGACATGGTCATCAGCGCCGTCCTGGCTGAGCCTGATCGCATCCTGGTAGCCGCCTGCAGTCCCATGGCGTTCGATCCGCGCCTGCTTCAGGGTCAGGCGGTCAGCCCGGCCGCAAAGTTCCGCGATATCGGCCCGCGGGCCTACTTCGGCAGCCTCCGCGCGCAGGGAGCTTTCCAGGGCGTCGGCAAGCGCGTCCGCCAGGGCTGCGGCGCGTTCGGCGCCAATGCGCGCCTGTCGCCAACCGGCCAGCGCTGTGCTAACCGCAATAAACGTGACCGGCATCTCACTTTCCTCCGTCAGGCGAGTTCATCAACCTGGTGATCAGGATCATCGGTCTTATGTCCTGTTGGGATTTTAGGCTTGGGCTTGCGCCTTTCGCCCGGAACTGTTTCACGTCTTTCATCCTTGCCGTCCTGTCTGCGCACCAAGTGGCTGGGCAGTATTCGGCGCATCTGGTCTACAGGTCTCATGGCTAGCTCTCCATGTCCGCGACCGCGCGCCGTTGCCGCCGCCCGGTCTAGGCCTCCTTTCTCAGGCCTGACCAGTCCTGCAGCCGGGCTCGCAGCCTTGCGAGGGCCTGGCCATGGATCTGGCAAACTCTGGATTCACTGACGCCGAGAACTTCGCCTATTTCCTTCAGGTTGAGTTCCTGGTCTTAATACATGGCCATGACAAGCCCTTCACCCTCGGGCAGGTCGCGGATGGCCTCCACCATGGCTTCGTGGAATTCTTCGGATTCCAGGTCCCGCACGGGATTGGAGCTGCGGTCTACCTATCGATCCAGGGCGGGCTCGGAATTGATCTGGCTGACAATATCCTGGACGGACTTGCTCTCGTCGGCGAGGTCCTGGTGCAGGCGCACCACGGCGTCGGGAAAACCCGGCAACTCCAGGTCATCCTTGCTCAAGTCGCCGGCCAGTCCCTGTACGAACTTGAAGGCTGCGGCGTTGAGTTCTTCCGTGGTGGTCATGTTGTTTTCCTTCATAGGTCAGGCCGCCCGGATGGGCGGCCATTAGCTGCTATATCGGCTGCAGCACAGGCCGACTTTAGGTAAACATAAGGACGGGTTCTGAGACTTGACGCACGTTATTTTTCAGGCGAAAGTCGACAGCAATCAGGGCAGGGGTGTCCTGTTGTCGTGGCCACCCGGAAGATGGGTGGCGTTGGTGGCGTTGGTGGCGTAGCGGCGCAAGCTCTACTCTGCCAAGGGGGAATGACGTGCAGAACTATCGAGAAATCGACGCCTTTCACGGCATCATGACGGCCTGCGCCGTCGGTTTTGCCATTTGGTTGGCCATCGCCGTGGGGCTGTGGATTTAAGCGGCAGCTCTTAGCCGCGATATTCGCGCGGCGACAGCCCGGTCCAGCGTTTGAAGGCGCGCGAAAAATTGCTCTGGTCTGAAAAACCGAGCAGGTAAGCAATCTGGCTTAAGGACATTTCCTGGGCCCGAATGTATTCCTCGGCCAGGCGTCGGCGAGTTTCATCGCGCAATTTCTGAAAGCTGATGCCCTCAGCGCTGAGCTGGCGTTGCAAGGTACTCAGACTGCGATTCATGCGTTGGGCCACGTCGTCCTGGCGGACGGTTCCCGAGGGCATGATTTCGACCAGTATTTCGCGTACCGCGCTGGCGACTCGTTCCGGGTCCAGGCTGGAGAGATAACGTTCCGCCACCTCGTCATTGGCGTTGGCCAGCTCCGGATTGTCCCCGGGCAAATGCGCTTCGGCATCTTCGCGACGCAGGCTAAAGCCCGTTCGTGACGAGTTGAACTGAACGCCCGGACCCAGGGCGTCGACGTAACGCTGACGCTGACCTTGATCGTCGTGGGGCAGCATCACCGCCAGCGGGAAAAAGTCGGCACTGGTCGCTGCCTGCATCAGCCTGACCATCCCGCACAGAAAAGCATCGACGTTGGCGATTCCGGGCACCAGGGCCGGGTCAGGGAAGTGCAGGGTGAAGGTCCAGCAGTCGGGCTCTTCCCGGGCCAGTGATACTTCGATATCGACTGTCGACAGCACGGCACGATAGCGGCACAGTCGCTCAAGCGCTTCCAGCAGGGTCGCGCTGGATACCCAGGAAAAGCCGATGGCGTGATAGCTGCTAATGCGCACGCGCTGGCCGGCTTTCAGCCCGAAACACGGATCGCCTGAGAAACGGCTTGCGGCTTCCCAGAGCTTGCGCAAATTGGGCCACGGATAACGCGCGCCCGGTATCTCCAGGCGTGACATATCCAGGCCGGCCTCGGCGAACACTTCCGCGGGGTCGATACCGTAATCGGCCCGCAGGGTTTCGGCCAGTATCTGAGCACCGGTGGCAAGGTTGGTATCTTCAAGCATCTGGCCAGCTAACCCTATTTAGACCTTCAATGACCCGCGGCAGACTGGAAATGATAAGCCGGAAACAGGGTCGAGGCGTAGTGTGTCTGAATGCATGTCCGGACACCGCCCGCCATTTCCCTGGAAGCCTTATCCGCCGCCGACCGGCTGGCCCGGGCCGCCTCCCTGTGGTTGCGCCGCGAAGAGGGCGAGGGCCTTGCCATGCCCCGTCTGGGCCCGGAGCGGCGTGACTATCTTGCCGGCCTGGTGGCCGGCCTGGGCCAGTGGCTGCGCCAGGACGAGTCTGTCCAGCTGCTGGCGGCCTATTCCCTGGCCATGCTGGAACAGGAGCGGGAGGGGGCGCTGGATGCGACCCTGCGGCTTGGCCAGGCAGAGCCTGTGGCGTCCGCCTATGCCCGGGGCCAGCGGGTGGCCGATCGCCTGATCGCCGAGATGGGCAGGCCTCCGGCGACCTGACAGTGGAGATAGGGGTTATCCACGCTTGCCCAACCCCCCTCAGCGTCGATCTAATGCCAATATACCAATTTTAAAAGGCGTTCGATCATGGCTACCAGTGCTGTCGTTTTTCCCACTGACTTCTCGGAACTATCTCTGAAGGCTTTGCCCCTGGCTCGCCGGATGGCGGCCGTGCTGGACGCGGAATTGCATTGCGTTTATGCCGTTGAAGAGCCGCATATTTACGCCACCCTTGATATGGGCCCGGTGGCCATCCCCACGGCTGAAGAGCTGGCGGCATCGGCCACAACCCGGCTGCAAAGTTTTGTTAGCGATCAGCTAAAGGGTCTTGATAACCCGGTTCACAGCCGCGTACTGACCGGGCGGCCGGCGGAGGAAATTGCCAACTACGCCAATGAGGTCAATGCCGAGATGATCGTGATGACGACTCATGGCCACAGCGGTGTGAAGCACGTGATTCTCGGCAGTACGACAGAAGCCGTGCTAAGGCATGCGACTTGCCCGGTCTTGTCGGTACGCGCTGACTAATTTAGTGGCCCGGGCCGCCGGTTCAGGCGGCCCGGGTGCGCATTTCCTTGTAGGCACGCAAGGCACGCTCGCGGGCCATGCCGTGGTCCACCACAGGTTGCGGATAAGCCGGATCAACATCGGCACCGTCCGGTGACAGCCACGGCGTTTGCAGCCACTTGTCCGGGCAGTCTCTGAGCTCCGGCAACCAATGCCGCACATAGCGGCCCTGCGGATCGAATTTTTTGGCCTGCAGACTGGGATTGAAGATCCGAAAGTAGGGTGCGGAATCCGTCCCGCAGCCCGCCACCCATTGCCAGCTCGCCCCGTTATTGGCCGGATCGGCATCGACGAGGGTGTCCCAGAACCACTGTTCACCCGCCTGCCAGGGAATCATCAAATCCTTGATCAGGAAGGAAGCGGCAATCATGCGAACCCGGTTGTGCATCCAGCCTGTTGCCCAGAGTTCACGCATGCCGGCATCAACGATGGGATAACCGGTGCGGCCCTGCTGCCAGCGCCTGAGCTGTTGCGCATCATCACGCCACGGAAAGCTTGCGAACTCCTGGCGCAAGGGCTGGCTATTGAGTTGAGGATGGTGGAACAGCAGGTGATAGGAGAACTCGCGCCAGATCAGCTGCCGCAAGAAGGCCTCGATACCGGTTTCCGTGGTTTGTTGTACTGCCGCCGCCCTCGCTGTGTGCCACAGCAGGCGCGGACTGACTTCCCCGAAGTGCAAATGGGCAGATAGCCGGGAACTCCCGGGCCGGTCCGGAAAGTCACGGTCGGTCTTGTACCGGCTGGCATGGGAGTCGAGAAAGTCATCCAGTGCATTCAGGGCGCCTGCTTCGCCAGGTTGCCACGCAGTGCGGAGGCCTCCCGCCCAGTCCGGTGACACGGGCAGCAGTCGCCACTCCGCCAGTTTGTCCGAGGCCAGGCTTGGTGCTGCATCGGACCACCGCTCAGGCGCCGGCAAGCTGGCGGACTGCTCGGGCAGGCTCTGGCAGGCTTTCCAGAAAGGGGTGAAAACTTTGTAGGGGCTGCCATCCCCTTTCAGGACTTGTTCTGGCTCAAATAACAGGCGCCCGCCGAAGCGGCGCAGTTCCAGCGTCTGGCCCAGGCTTCGGTACAGGGCTGCCTCCGTCGCGACATCCTCAGGCCCGTGATGGCGCGTGAAATACAGCGCCGAGGCATCAGTCTCGTCGATTAGCTTGCCAAGACACTGGATCGCTTCGCCGTGCCGCAGGATCAGTTGTCCGCCCAGCTCCCGGATCGCGGCGCGAAAATGCAGCAGGCTCTGATGCAGCCACCAGCGGCTGGCTCCGCCCAGGGGGCGCCCTGCGGTGTCATCGAGCACGAATACCGGGATGACCGGACGACCGGCGCGCAGCGCGGTGACCAGGGCCGGATGATCTGCCAGCCGCAGTTCCCGGCGGATCCAGACGATAATCGGTTTTCTGCTCATAGAGTGAGGGGTTCGCTGGCCTGCGTCCGGCGGATGAAGGGACTTGGCCTCACGCCGCACGCGTTGTAGTGTCAGTTGCTAATTGGGCCACGTTTAAATTAAGGAGATCGGTTCATGCAGATGTACATCGCAACCCTGTTTGCCAAGCATGGCGCGGAGGATGACGTCGCCGCGTTCTACCAGGGTATGGAAGATCAGTTGAAAGGGGCTAAAGGTTTTATCAGCCGGCAGATTTTCCAGGCACAGCCCGGACGCATGTTCGATATCGTGAAGAATTACATTTCCGAGGAAGAACTGGCAGCAAACAAAGAGCCGCCGCATCCTCCGGGCGTCCATTTTGTGATCCTTGAACACTGGGAAGATGCTGAAGATCGCGTGCGCTTCTCTCGTTCTCTGGACAAGGCGCGCAGTGCAGCCCTGTATCCGAACCTGCTGCCACAGCATACCCACGAGTTTTATACCGACATCACGCCGACAGGCTAGGGCGCCGGTTTCTGCGGCGGGCCCAGAATAAACAACTCATCCGCCATGGGTGTGTCGACCTGCGCCGTGCGCCAGTTGATATCGGCTGTCTTGATGCCGTCATAGTAAAGCCGGACCCGGCCCGGTTGCAGGAAGCCGGGTTTATCCAGCCAGTAAAAATCACTGTAGGTTCGCTGGTGCCAGCCCTGGGGCGTATCCCAGGCAACCAGGCGAATGGCATAGCTGTCTGCATCAATGCCGAAGAGGGTGTCCGTGCCCGACGGATCCCTGACCCGCAGGAAATGGCCGGGTCGGCCGTCGATTTCATCGTCGGGCATGCGGCTTAGTTCGAAGCCGTCATTCAGGGCGAAGCGCGCGGCACTGTAGCCGAAGGATGAAGCGGCCAGTCGTTCCGCGGCGGCGGGGTCCATGGGGCCATTTTGATCGTACATTTGCTCGCCGTCATAGCTGATGCTGAACAGCAGTGCATCGGCGCGCTGCGCGTCCAGACGAAACTTGCCCGTCGTTGTGTGGGCAGCATCCAGGGCGCGCGGGTAAACGCGGTACATCCGGTAGTCGTCGGCAGCCACCGCGCGGCCATCCCGGTACAGGGTGGCGTCACCCTGTAAGCGGATAGTGCTGGCTAGTCTCCAGGCATCACCACCGGCGGCCGCTGTGGCCCGGTCCATGATCTGGCGCGCGGTCAGGGCTTCACGCTTGGGCACTTCTGCGCTGCAGGCAAGGGGTATCAGTAGTCCCAGGACAAAACTGATAAGAGCGGCGCGATAAAGCACTGACATCGTGATCGAACTCCGGTCGTGCGAGCGTGTAAGCTTAAGCACTCTGCTTGCTGGGGTCCAAGACGCTTCCGGACGGACCTGTTTTAATGATTTGTTAAAAGGTGTCAGCTAACCATGTCTAAACCGATTTTCCCTGGGCGAGCCATGCTGCTGGTCGCGCTGTTTGCGGCTTCCGTTCTGGTTCTCAGCCTGGCCATGGCCGGTGCCCATCAGGATGCAGCGATTGAGTCTGCGGGGCCGGTTAGCACAGCATCCGGGCTGATCTATGAAGAATTGCAGGCCGGTACCGGTGCCTCGCCCCGATCCAGCGACACGGTCCGTGTGCACTACCACGGCACCCTGACCGACGGGTCGGTTTTCGACAGTTCCGTGGAGCGAGGTCAGCCTATCGATCTGTCGCTGCAGCGGGTCATCGCCTGCTGGCAGGAAGGTATCCCGATGATGAAGGAAGGGGGCAAGAGCCGGCTGACCTGTCCCGCAGCGATTGCTTACGGACAAAGGGCTGTGGGCAGCATTCCCGCAGGCTCTACGCTGATTTTTGATGTGGAGCTGATCCAGGTCCGGCGCTAAGCCGGCAGCTTCGGACCGGAAACTGACCCGGTTCGACCAGACTCCTGCCACCCGAAATCTGACAATTGCCTTCGCGATCCCACGATCGCGGAGGTTTTTCCGAATGTGGCTTCACTACTCTATGGCGCGCCGCCGATGAGCCGGCGCAGTCGCCCCATCGCGATGTTTCTGCTGATGCTCTGGGTGCCCGCCCTGGCTATGTTCAGCGTGCGCCTGGGTGGCTGCACGGCCGATCCCGGCAGCGAAGCCGCCGAATTCCGCGCCCCGGCATCGGATGCCGGGCACTCCGCATTGGATGCGGAGGGCGTGGTTCTTTTCTAGGGCATCGTTGCCGAGCCACCCAACGGTCGGCAGCCGTCATGGCAGTTTGAATTAGCCTCGGCTGGGCCGCATTCTCCACCACCTTAGCCAGCGTATTAGTGGAGCCTTGTCTGATGCAGTCTGTCTTGATGTCCCAATTAATGATGAGTCGTCGATCTGCCCTCGGGCTCGCAGCAGGGGCTATGGCCCTGTCCACGAGCGGTTACGCAGGGAACCATTCGGCGCCAAAAGCAGGCCTTGGCCTGGACTATTCTGACCCCGCCGACAATCTCTACGCCTTTGGCAAGATGTGGGCCAGCTATGACGAGCCGGTCATCGGCGCCTTTCACGGTCTGATGTACGCGCGCATCGGTGCGAACCGAATGGTCCCCGTCTTCGGTTATACCGGCACGGGTGTATTGCTGGCCAAGCTTGATGAGAATGGCGACCTGTGGGTCAAGTCCCGGGAGACGGGTTACTTTACCGATCTGGAAACGGGGGACATTTTAGAGACTTGGGACAATCCGTTCACGGGCAAGACCGTGGAGGTTTACCACTTCTACAATCCCAACCTGATCGGCAAGATCGGCAAGGAGATTCCAAAATTCTTTTTCGGCACGGAAGGTGACTCCCCCACCTTGATGAACGAGGGCACGGTCTTCCCGAATGCCGAAGGCCGCTATCCTTTCCTGTTGCCGTTCCAGGTCTATGGTGATGACATGATGCTGTCATGGGATTACACCCACGAGTACACCAACCCCGTCACCCCTGAAGGTTGGCCGCGTTCGTCCACCGGACCCCGTATCTCGCCCTCGGAGCACTTCACGTTTAATTGCTCAAAGCAGGAACTGGAAGACCGCGATCTGCCGACGGTCCGCATGACCGCAGGCTTCTCGCGCATTTCGCAGTTCTGGCCCTTTATGGAAATGGGCGGCACGCCCTATGCCGACGGCTCGCTGTTTGGTCGCTGCTTCAGTCACAAGGGGCTTAAGGGTTACGACGAGATTCCGCCGAAGGTGCTGGCTTATATAGAAAAGAATGCGCCGGACTTCCTGGAGATTCCTGAAGGCTGGGAGCCCAACAATGCCCGGGTGGAAACCTGGAAAGCCTATGCGCTGGATGTGCCGCCGGAGAATCCTGATTACCCGTGGGAACCCTCGGACTTCAAGGTGCCCAGCGGGCGGGCCAAGCGCGCCTGATTCAGGAGCTAGTCCCGCCGCTCAGTGCTGACCACGCGGTCGTTGTCCTAAACTCGAACAAACCATCGCCACTTAAGATTTTCATCGGAACTTTTAATGGCATGGTTATAGGCGCCCTGATCGGCCTGGCCTTGGCCATGCTGTTGCTGAATCGCCAGACCACGGACTACTGGAGTCATGTGGCTATCGGCTCAAGCTTTAGCATTACCTATACCGCGTACCCGCGCTTTGCCGACATCATCTGGTCGGATTTCCCGTATGGCTATCAACTAATGATGATTTTCTCGGACGGCCTCAGCTGGATTCTGATGGCGCTAGTCATGGCCTGCTTTACGCTCCCGCGCAGGGCCCGTTAGCCGGGCCGCCGCCGATGGGCGGCAGGGGGGGCTCACGTATTGACCTGCTAGCGCTGGCTTGTTTAACTGCGTACGTTTTCGGGCCTTTCAGGCCGGCGGGTGAGTCAGGGGCTTGGCTGTCTCCGGCGGAGAGGCTGATGGCCGGCAGGGTCAGGCCCATGCCGGCAAGTTGCGATTGGGGAGTACCGACGTGCATAGACCGCTGATCCTTGGCGCACTGGCGTGGCTGTTTTTTGCCTTGCCTGCAGCCGCCTACGACTACCCCGTTACGGACCCTTTTCAGGCGACGGTGGTGGGCGTACCTGTCCCGCAACTCAAGGCCCAGCTGCCGAAGGTCAAGTTCCGCACCGGTTACCTGGAAAAGACCGTTGAACGCGAGATACCGGATGCGCTCTGGTACAACTGGCGGATCCCTTATATGTTCGCCATGCAGCGCAAGTCGGCGCCCCTGGTGTTCGTGATTGCCGGCACCGGCGCCGCTCATAATTCGGCAAATAATCTTTTTCTCATGCGGGCCCTGTATGCGGCGGGCATGCATGTGGTTGGGCTGGATTCTCCGACCCTGTCACGTTTCGTTACGGCCGCCGGCAGCACAGGCGTCCCCGGTTATCTCACCATCGACGCGGAGGATCTGTACCGGGTCATGCAGGGGGTCCGCGATGATCTGAGCCGTCGGAACCGGGAGCGGATTACAGATTATGGTCTGACGGGTTATAGCCTGGGCGGCAGCCATGCCGCGTTCGTGGCGAAGCTCGATAAGGAACGCGGCGACTTCAACTTTTCCAAGGTCCTGCTAATCAACCCGCCGCTGTCGCTGTACACCTCGGTGTCGCGTCTGGACCGAATGATCGAGAGCATCCCCGGCGGCATTGATAACTTCCCGCGCTTTTTTAATAAGCTCGTAGGCCAGGTCAGTGCTGCCTACCAAGCGTCGGATACGGTGGCTTTCGATGAAACCCTGTTCTTCAAGGCCTTCCAGGCAAATCCGCCCGGTCCCGACGAATTGGCCGGGCTCATCGGCGCCGCCTTCAGAATTTCAGCCAGTAGCCTGATCGCGACGTCGGATATCGTGACGCGATTTGGCTTTGCCATTCCCGCCAATGCACAGCTGAATCGCAGCACATCCCTGACCCCCTTCAGCCAGGTCACCGTGCGCACGGGCTTCACCGACTACTACCATGAGATGTATTTCCCCTTCTACCAGGCCAAAGAGCCCTCGCTGAGCCGCGCGTCTCTGGCTGAACGCCAGAGCCTGATATCCATCCAGGGCTTTTTGCAGAAAGCGGATTACATCGGTGTGCAGCACAACCGAGACGACATTATTCTTTCTCCGGGCCAGATCGACTTCTTTACGGAGGTGTTTGGTGATCGAGCAATTATCTATCCCCATGGCGGGCATCTGGGCAACCTGAGTTACCGGGAGAATATCAGCGACTTCCAGGCCTTCTTTACGGAGGGCTGGAAATGAGCATGTTCATCGATTACAAGCGCCTGAGCATGCTCTGTGCCCTGGCGGTCATGCTGGTTCTGACCGGTTGCAGTACCAAGCTCAAGACCGATGGTGAACCTGAAGAGCCAATTTTTGTTCGCGAGCGCATGATTGACCCGTCAGTGCAGCCCCTGACTGCGGTTAGTGATCCCTGGGAGGGCTTGAATCGCCGCCTCTACAACTTCAACTCGCGCGCCGATCGCTGGGTGTTGTTGCCGGCGGTCCGTGGCTATCGATTCATTTTTCCGCAATTCATGCGCACTGGTATCCGCAACGTGTTTAACACCTTCGGCGATGTAGTCACTTTTGCCAACCAGTTGCTGCAGTTCAAGCCCAAGCAGGCGGGCCAGACAACCGTCCGTGTGGCGGCAAACCTGACTTTTGGTCTGCTGGGCACCATTGACGCGGCCTCGGCGATGAAGCTGGCGAAGTATCAGGAAGATTTCGGCCAGACCCTCGGGCACTGGGGCGTAGGCACCGGGCCCTATGTGGTATTGCCCCTGTATGGCCCCTCCAACCTGCGGGATGCGGTCGGCCTGATTCCGGATACCTTGTTGCAGAACTATCTCTGGGACCAGCTACTGAGTGACGATGACGGTTATAGCGCTGAGCGTAATGCGGCCCGCGTCATCCTGCAGACACTGGACGCCCGGGACCGCGTCGGGTTCCGCTATCACAGTACGTCCTCACCTTTTGAATATGAACTTGTGCGCTTGTTAGCTGCGACGAAGCGCCAACTGGATGTGGAGAAGTAGGCATGCGTAAACGGATGACTACTGGAGTTCTTGTTTTTCTTGCCTTGCTGTTGATTGCGCCCTGGTCTTTGGCGCAAGAGGGGCCGGTCAAGATTGGGGTCACTTATTCACAGACCGGTAAGTACGCAGATTTCGGGATCGAGATGCTGCTGGGCATGGAAATGTTCATCGAAGACGTGAATGGGCGTGGTGGTGCCAGCGGCCGAGCGGTGGAGCTGGTTGTCTATGACGATGAGTCCGATCGGGAGACCGCCGCCCGGCTGTACGAGAAATTGATTGTTGAAGATAAGGTCGATCTGCTGGTGGGCCCCTACGGCACGCCCCTGACCCTGGCAGTGACGGAAGTCACCGAGCGATACAATTTTCCGATTGTCGTGACCGGCACCGCCCTGGAGATCTTCGAGCGCGGCATGCGCAATGTTTTCGGTCTCTATACACCGGCACCGGAAATCATGCGCCCCATTCTGGCTGTGGCCCAGGAAAAAGGCTTGCAGCGGGTGGCAATGGGCTACTCGGACAACGAAGCGCCCTCAAGCATCGCCGAGGGCGTCAGATCCCAGGTGGGCGGTTATAAGCTCGATCTGGTCTTCGAGCAGTCATACAACCGTAACAAAGCGCGGCCTGAGGATTTCGCGAGCCTGATCGACGGCATGAAGGCGGCTCGCCCCGAGGTGGCGATTTTCGGTTCCTATCTGAACGACTCCGTGGCCTTGCTGAAGGAGGCCAAGGCCAAGGGCTTCGCCCCGGATATCATGGTGTTCAGCTTTGGCCCGGCTCTGTATGAATTCGGAGCAATGGTAGGTATCGAGAACGCCGAAGGCGCGCTGGCTACCAGCCAGTGGCAGCGGGGTCAGCATATGCCCGGGGCTTTCGATTTCTCTTTCCGCTTCAAGAAACGGACGGGCCGCAATGCGAGCTATCCGGCAGCGGGTGCCTATGCCAGTGGCCAGGTGGTCGAGGCCGCCGCCCGTCTTGCGGGTCGTGGCCGCACGGTTGACGAGTACCGCGATCAGCTGCGCAACATGACTTTCCGTTCGCTGCTGGGCCCCTACCGCGTGGATGAAACAGGCCTGCAGACGGGCAAGCCCATTTTTGTTCTTCAGTGGCAGAACGGGCGTCGGGAACTGGTCTACCCGGAGGCTTTTGCCCGGGAACCCATTATCTATCCCTTGCCGGCCTGGGAAGCTCGCTAATCAAAGCTTTCCAGGGCGACGGCTACTGGTCGCCGGCAATTCCCGCTGCATAGTTCTCACGAATCGCTTCGCGAGCGGCGGCGTCCAGAGACTGGACGGCCTTGTTCATAATGGTATAGGCCCGAAAGCTGCTGCGACCGACGCCGATACGGATTGAATAGAGATAGCGCGTCTCGCTCGCGATGCGCAGGCCCTGGTGAGCGGGGGTCATGAGCAAATATTCCATCATGAACTGGGAGCCTACCAGGGCATCCACGGCACCCGCTTGTACCTGGGACAAGCCTTCTGACAGGTCTTTGACGGCAACACGTTCAATGCCAGGGAAATCCACTCCGACTTTTTCATCCAGGGCATAGCCGGGAACAACGGCGAGGCGTTTGCCTTGCAGGTCGGTCATCTGGTTGATATCCATGCGATCAGCTTTGGTGACGATCACGGATGGTTCTGTAATGTACGCATCGGTGAAGCTCAGGTAAGGTTCTCGCGCCTGCGTCTGGTTCACGGCCGAGACCACATCACAGCCTCCCTGGGTGACCAGTTCCCAGGTCTCTTCCCAGTTGGCAGTTTGCACGACTTCAAAACTGAACCCGGTTCGAGTTTCGAACTCGCTCATGTATTCCGGGATCAGGCCTGTGTACTCACCGTCTTCCGTCAGTCCTTCATAGGGTAGCCAGTTCGGATCAATACACAGCCGCAGAGTCTGATTGTCCGCGATGAACGCCTTCTCAGAGGCTGATAAATTCAGCATTTCTGCCGCATTCGCCGCGACGCTTCCACCCAGGATCAGTGCAATTAGCAGGGCGGGGGCCCGACTATTTATGTTTGTTGGCATTGTATGGCTCCGCGAAACAATCGTTGACAGATTATGCCCCCGATCAGGCAGATGCGCGAGCCACGGCTATGGCCCAGGGGACCAGTAGCCATGGAAGCTCAGGGGGACATGATGGCGCAGGTGAATTCGGGCGACGGGGCCCGCCATGAAGTCCCTGCGGTCCATGACCGCAAAGTGACTGCGCTTGCTGAGGTCATCGTAGATCTGTGTGATCAGATATCGCCCGTTTTCCCCATCCAGGGCATCACAGATAACCGGCTCGGAACAAAAAGCATTTGGCCCGAAATCGTAGCTGCGGCTGGTCAGGCTATGAGCATCCAGTTCGCACAGGTTGTGGGCGAATACCGCGCCGGCGCCTGCCTGGATCATATAGGCCTGGCCATAGGGCAGGCCGCGCTCGGTGGCGGACACGCAAGGCAATTCGAAATTGGCGTCCTTGGCCAGAATCGTTTCCTCGACAGGCCCTCGGCCGGGACGCACCCGCAGGCGTCGGGGTAGATTGATCGGCTCCGGCGGCAAGGCCGGTTCCTTGCCCTGCATGATCTCGAACAGAGGCGAGGTTTCGTCGCCCAGTCCGCCTCCCATTTCGCCGCCGATGAAATCCAGCACGATATCCGGACCTTCGTCGAAGGCATTGATCGTGTGCCACATCCAGCAGGGATCAACTTCAAGGTTTCGGGCCTCGCCTTCGCCGCGAGGCGCGACGGTTAGCAGGGAGCCTTTTTCCGGCCGCCACTGGATGGCATGTGCGAAGGTCTCCCGGCCTGCCGCGATTTTCAGAATGCGGGGCAGGGAAATAAAAGCCGGATGGAGCAGAAACGCGAAATGACCGCCAGTCACAAACCAGTCGTGGATATACACGCTGCGTGGCAGGGGAATGACCTGGCGTTCAGCGATCTTGCCGCTAAGGTCAAGACTCACCACATGGGCGGCTGGTTTTGGGCCCGCCACCATTGAGAGCAGGTGCAGGCGTTGGCGGGCGGCATCCAGCTTCCAGTGAGCCCAGTAACGCAGCTTCTGTTGTTCGGCATCCAGGCTGCGTTCGCCGAGAGTTTCCAATTGGCGGTCCAGTTCATGGGGTCGTTGTCCTTCATCGAAAGCGAAGATTCGACCAGCCCACTCAATCACTGTCGTATTGGCCTGATTTACGATGTTAATGCCCAGGTTGTGACGCAGAGGGCCTGAACCATGGGTAGAGAAAGTGGGATAGATAAATCGGCCGGCTTTTTCTTCGGCGACATACTTCGCCGTGCGCACGAAGCGATTGCGGAAGCGGGCCGTTCCATCGGCCAGGTCCAGGACCTGCACCATGCCATCGCCATCGAGCATCATGCGTTTGCGGTCCGGGCCCCGGTCATAGAGGCCGGGGCCGATGCGATACAGGCTTCCGTTCAGGTCAGGTAGCCGGCCCTCGATTTCACAGCGGTAGTCCATTTCATCGGGCAGGGAGGAGAGCAGTCCTGCCCAGGGCGCCGGATTGCGCTCCAGGGCCGGCCAGTCAGCGGCTGACAGGGGTAGTTTTCGCCAGGCCATCGCAGCACTCCGAGGCGGATTAACAGGGTCCGGTCATTCACTCTAACGGCTTAAACATAAGAACGATAAATGCCGTTCTACCGGTTTGATCTGGGCGCCAGGGCCAGGGCCAATGCAGATTGCGGCGGCAAGCGAGGGGCCCGGCCTGTCAACCAAGGGCCGCGGGCGGCGTTTTGTACTCCAGGAGCCGCAGCAGGCGGCGTTTGGACCGGCCGGGATCACCGGTAAACCAGGGAGTTGGACCATGACAGCACGTATTTACAGCAGCTTGGGCATTGGCGCGATGATCATTCTGGCGGCAAGTCTCGCCTTACCCGTGACTGCGATAGCTGCCGATAGCGACAACATTGTGTTGGCGGCGAAGAACGGGCGGCAAGCAGGTCGTCAGGGTTCGGCGCGCAGCAATCGCGGGGCGGCCCGCAGCGGCGAGCGCAGAAGCGCGTCCCGCCAGGGCAGCTACAAGCGCGAATCCACGGCCACCGGTCCCGGTGGACAGCAACGCACGCGCACGGAGCAGGGCAGCTGGGATCGTGATGCCGGTACCCGCACCCGGGAACGCACCCGGACCGGCGCCGATGGGCGGACGGCGACTTCGTCGAGCACGCGCCAGCGAACCGACGATGGCTTTACGCGCAACTCCACTCGCACCGGCCCCGATGGTCGCCAGGCAACGCGTGATACCACAGTGACCCGTGATCGAGACAGCGGCACTCGTACGCGGGACAGCCTGACCACCTTGCCCGACGGGCGCACGGCAACGTCTTCGAGTACACGCCAGCGAACTGACGATGGTTTTACGCAGAATTCCACCCGGACGGGTCCTGAGGGTCAGACCGTGAGTCGGGATACCACCGTCAGCCGGGATGCCGAGAGCGGCACCCGTTCGCGGAACAGCGTGACCACCTTGCCGGACGGGCGCACGGCGACTTCGTCGAGTACGCGCCAGCGAACTGATGACGGCTTTACCAGTAATACCACCCGGACCGGGCCTGAGGGCCAGACTGTGAGTCGGGATACCACCGTCAGCCGGGACGCCGAGAGCGGCACCCGCACCCGCGACACGGTGACCACACTGCCTGACGGACGCACGGCCAGCACCTCGGTCACCAATCAGCAAACGGATGACGGCATGATCCGCAGCGTTACGCGAACCGGGCCCGATGGCCAGATTGTCACTACCGAGAGCGCACGCAAGGTGGACCGCGAAGCCGGCATCGCCACGCGCGATACAGTAACGACACTGCCGGACGGCCGCACAGCGAGTATTGCCGCGGTAACGGAGCGCACAGACAGTGGCCGCTTGCGGACGGTGACCCGCACGGGCCCCGACGGTCAGGAGGCGACCCGGGTAACGGAAACGGAGTTCGATCTGGGCGGCGAGGCAAGCGTTGACTAGTTGTCGCCGGGTGAAAACAGAGAGCTAAAAAAGCCCGGCCAGGCCGGGCTTTTTTTCTGCCTGATCTTCGTGTGGTCAGGGCGGAGCATCGGCCGCGGCGACCGTCGCCCCCTGGGTGCCTAATCTTAACTCCGCCAGGCGCCGCCCTGCGGCGCAAAGCAGAACAATCCCATTGGCTGTTGCGACGGCGATGAAAGGTGCATTCGGGCCGAAGGCGTCATACAGTCGCCCACCGCCATAGGAAATCATCAGGATTCCCCAGGCACCGCAGAATGCCTGCATACCGAAAGTTGAGCCCCGAATCCTGGCAGGCGATTCCTGCGCCAGCAGCACGGTTGCGGCCAGCTGGCTACTCGACAGGCCCATCCCCAGCAGCAGCAGGGCAGGAATGGCCAGCGGCGAGAGAATATCGTCGATTGTCGCCACCCAGCCATAGCCGAGGGTGGCAATGGCGAAGGCCACGACCAGCAGTGTCAGCTTGTCCATTCGATCGGCAATAAAACCGAATATGGGCGCCCAGATCACCGAGGCAATCTGCAAAGTGCCAATGATCATGCCGGCACGGGCGGTTGCTTCGGCCGTCGACACCGTATCGCTGCTGGCCGCCTGAACCACCCACAGTCCCAGGAACAATGTGACAATTACCATGTCGGCGCGCGCCGCGAAAGCGCTCAGATAGGACAGGGAGATCCTCACATTGCGTCCGGCGGATACGCCTTCCGCCAGGAGTGTGAGCACCGGTGTTTTCGGCGCACTGTTATCGGGCCGACCCGGCTTGAGGCCGAGCATGACCAGCGCCGCGAGCAGGCAGATGGCGGCCACGAGGAGGTAGGAATAGCGGCCTGCCCATAATTCCTCGACGCCCCGGCCGCTCAGTATCGCCGGCAAGCGGGCCAGGCCCAGGTTAAAGAATATGGCCCCGAGCCCGTTGAGGAAAAAAGCGATCCCCGTTAGCTTGCCCCGGGACTTTTCATCAGCGTAGTCCGCAAGAATCGCAGCCAGGCAGGTGGTCGTTGAGGCAATGCCCAACGCGAAGACCAGGCGATAGGCGATCAGTTCCTGGGGTGTTGTCGCGAAGGCGTAGATGCCATAAGCGAGGAACATGATCAGGAAGCCGATGACGTAGACCAGGCGGCGGCCAATACGGTCCGACAGCACACCCCAGAAGCCCAGGGTGAAGAGCAGCACGATCTCTTGATAGAACTGCAAATCACCCGAGACTGTGCCCTGGTCTGCCTCCGGCAGACCCAGGTTGACGTTAAAGACAAACGGCGTCAGCGTAACCAGGTAGGTGTAGACACCAATGCTGATGAAGGCCGCGAACAGGTAACACAGGACATGCCGCGGCAGTACACCCGGCGCCAGGCCAATGGGCCCCAGCTTGCGTCTTTGCTCTGTCACGACTGCCGCAGCAGGCGCATGCCGTTCAGGGTCACCAGCAGGGTTGCGCCCACATCAGCGAGCACCGCCATCCACAGGGTTGCAATACCGGGTATGGCCAGCGCGAGAAAAGCCAGCTTCAGAGCGAGGCTCAGCACGATGTTCTCTTTGATAACCCGGCGCGACTTGCGCGCCATGCGCAGTGCCAGGGGCACGCTGGAAAGATCATCTTGCATCAGGACCACGTCGGCTGTCTCCATGGCCTGGGCTGTGCCGCCGCCGCCCATGGCAATACCGATGTCGGCACGGGCCAGGGCGGGCGCGTCGTTGATGCCATCGCCCACCATGGCGGTGGCCCCGGCAAATTCTCGCAGGGTCTCGATTGCCTGAAGTTTTTCCTCAGGTAGCAGGCCGGCATGGACTTCGTCGATGCCGGCCACGGCGGCCGCAACGCGCTCGGCAGCGCGGGGCTGATCGCCCGTCAGCATGACGCGACGGATAGGCGGGTCAAAGTCACCAAGTTCCTGCAGCGCGGCGCGGCTGGCATCGCGGATCTCATCCTGCACGCCGATATAACCCACTACCTTGTCCTGGCGGGACACGTACATGACGGTGTCACCCTGGTCACTGGCGGCCTTCGCATGGGGCGATACCTGGTCCCAACCTGCCATGCTGTCATCAAACATCTCGCCCTTGCCGACGGCAACCTTGTGCCCGTTGCCGAGTTGGCCGCTGACCCCACGCCCGGGGTGCGCCATTACTTCAGTGGCCATGGGGAATCGATGGGCCACATCCCGCTGGCCGGCGGCCGTGATGATGGCGTGGGCGACGGGGTGCTCTGATGCGCGTTCCACTGCAGCCGCTGCGGCGACCAGTTCATCGCAGTCGCCACAGTCTCCATTTTGTTCGGCCGGATGCTCGCAATCGCTGGCCCGGATACCGGTCACGGTGGGTCGGCCGTGGGTCAGGGTGCCCGTCTTGTCAAAGGCCACAACCTGAACATCAGCCAGTCGATCCAGTTGCGCACCGCCCTTGACCAGAACGCCGAGATTCGCCAGGCGCGTCAGGCCACTGACAACCGTGACGGGGATGGAGATAACCAGCGCGCAGGGGCAGGCAATAATCAACAGGGTCAAGCCCCGATAAAGCCAGCCAGTCACACCATCGGCCGTGGTCAGCAGGGGCTGACCAAATCCCACTACCGGGATAAGCACGGTCAGCGTGGCAATCAATACCACCGCCGGTGTGTAGTACTTTGCAAAGCGATCGATAAAGCGTTCCTGCGGACTGCGCTGGGCTTGCGCCTGCTCAACCAGTTTCGCGATGCGCGCGATAGTGCCATCGGCAGCCGGGCGGGTTACGCGCACTTCAATGGCCGCTTCGCCGTTGACTGTGCCGGCCATGACATCATCACCGGTCTCTTTGACCACGGGCACGCTCTCACCAGTGACGGGTGCCTGGTTGACGGAGGAGATGCCATTGATCACTTCGCCGTCTACCGGAATGCGTTGCGCCGGACGCACCAGGACGCGATCGCCAACCTGCACCTGGTCAACGGGCACTGTGACCTGGTGGTCATGGCTGCCGTGAGCATGCTCATGTCCGGCATGGTCTTCGTGCTGGTTTGCCTGGCCGTGGTCATGACCGTGATCGTGGTCATGGTCGTCATGTTCATGGCCCGCATGTTCTTCGTGGTTATCGTGGACGTCGTCAGCGTGGGCTCGCAGCACCGTCGCTTCCTGGGGCTGCAGGGACATCAGACTGCGCAGGGAGTCGCGGGCGCGTTCGGCGCTATAGGCCTCCAGGGCCTCGCCGAGCATAAATAACAGGATGACGGTCACGGCTTCGCCGGTTTCGCCGATTCCCAGGGCGCCAACGCAGGCCACCGCCATCAGCAGATCGATAGTGATGCGCTGCGCGAAAATCAGGGCGCGCACGCCTTTTATAAAAACCGGTGCGCCGGCAACCAGCACCCCGGCGCCGAACAACAGGCTCAGCGCAGGCATTCCCGCCACGTTCAGGTCGAACGGAATAGCAACCAGGCCGATGATCACGGCCGCCGTGACAAACAGGGCGCGCCGCAGGGGCGGTTGCTCCCAGAGGAAATGCAGAAAGCCACTCAGGCCCCGATGTTCCACCAGGTCCTCGGGTGCAATCCCCGGTTCGTCCTGGGCAATGCGGTAACCCAGTTCCTTGAGGCGTTGCTGTATAGCCTCAATGCTGACATCGCCATCAACATCCATGGTTTCCGTGGTGAAGCTGACGCTCGCGTCGTTCACCCCCGGCAGCTTGCGAATGCTGTTTTCGATGGTCATGGCGCAACTGCCGCAGTCCATGCCGGCAATCTTGACTTGAATTGGCTGTGCCGCGACGGCGGCGCTGGCTTCACTCATTTCTGCAGTCCTCGGGCCTACGGCCGATTCGAATGCAGTCGATCCTGACCCTTTAAGCAGGGTTTAAGGTCAAGCCCTGATCAGGGCTGCAACGGGGGTTCCCGCGCAAGGGCTCAGGCCTCAGTGGCTTCCAGGGCCAGGAAAAGCTGGGCAAACAGGAAGGCATTTGGCCCCCGGGCCCGAAACAGCAGGCCCCGGTCCTCGCTGGAGATCTCCGGCTCCAGGTGAGCATCACAGTCGGATTCCGACGCCGCCAGCCGGGCCAGGGCCGCGGCCAGGGCAGGCTCAGGATCGGCGAACAACACGGCGTAGGCATCATCCTCGCGCCAGATGTGCAGGTGCTGACCCCGCAGGTCTTCGAACAAGGTGTCCCATTCAGCCGCCGCCAGGTTACAGCCCAGACGTTGGGTCAGCTTGCGCAAGGTAGTAGAGGCCTGCGTGTGCCCATGTTCATGGCCGCAGGCCTGTTCCAGTAGCTGCCGGTATTGTTCGCCGGAGGATTCGCCCACGGACTTGTCCAGGAGTACCGCGACATCGTCCAGGAACAGTTCCAGTTCATGCCTCAGTACCAGCATTTCTGTAACTCTTTGTTCTATATCTATAAAACGTTGTTCTGCGATATCGCGTATCCCTTTCCCGCCGTCAGTCTCAGCTGCCTCCGTGCCCAGGATCAGCCGGATGTCGTTCAGGGAAAAGCCATAGCGCTGGGCGCTGCGAATGAATCGGAGGCGGCGTTCGGCGTCCGGCGAATAGAGCCGATAACCCGCTTCGCTGCGTCCCGCAGGCCGCAGCAGGTTCTCCTTCTCGTAGTACCTGAGTAAAGAGGTGGACACGTTGGCTCGTTTAGCCAGTTCGCCGATGGTTAGAGGCTGTTGCTGCATAGGAGTAATGTGTGTGGATTGGCTGAAGTGCCCGCAGCAGGCGGGGGTTGACCTTAAACCTAGCTTTCAGGTCTAGGATAACGCAACTGGCATCTGCGGTACGGTCCGGATATGCCTCTAAGTCATTGAATTAAAAGGATCCGGAGCAAGATAATGCTAGGAGTCGACGACAGGCTGGTTACACCAGACACGCTCAAATGGGTCAAGGTGGGCCTGGTCGCCGGATTGGCGACCATTCCGACGACCATTCTTTTGTACTACGTGCTCGGCTTGACTGTTGATGGTGCTTATACCGACGGCATCAACGCGGTCCGCGAGTGGTTCTGGATTCTTGCCGGCCTGGTGCTTCTCAAGGCAGTGCTGGCCTGGACTTTCCGCACCGGCCAGTTCCGCGCCTCCAGCGAGGCCAAGCTGAATGTCCGGGACCAGATCTATAAGAAAGTGGTGGACTTGGGGCCTGGCCTGCTGGGCAAGCGTCGCACCGGTGAAATCGCCAACACTGCGACGGAAGGTGTTGAGTACCTCGACTACTACTTCAGTGTCTACTTCGTGCAGATCTGGGTTGCCATTGCGATCCCGTTATTTCTGGTTGCAGCCATTTTCTGGATCGACTGGGTAGTTGGTCTGTGGATGCTTGCCGGTGTACCTCTGACACCCTTGTTTGTGGGTTCCTCCGCGCGGGGTTTCCGCCGTATCAGTTCCAAGAACGAAGACGTCAAGAACCGCAACAGCGCCCAGTACCTCGATTCCATTCAGGGTATGTCCACCCTGAAAATGTTCAACGAGGAAATCCGTCGCGGCAAGCAGATGGAGGACGACAACGAAGTTCAGCGCAAGATCACCATGAAGTTGCTGCTGGTTGCTCAATCACAGTTCGTCTTCCTGGAGCTGGGTTTTGCCCTGTTCTCCACGGCGGTTGCCATGGGTGTGTCCCTGTACCGCTATACGGGGGGCTTCATGACGCCGGGTGAGGTGGTTGCCGTCGTTCTGCTGAGTCTGGAATTCAGTCGTACCCTGCTATTGGTGGGTGAATTTTTCTTTGCCGGTGCCCTGGGCCGGGAAGTGGCCGCGAAGATAGTCGAGTTCCTGGATGAAAAAGTCCCGGTGCGCAGCACCAAGGGTGCCCATGGCGGCCGCACCGATGGCCGTGCTATCAGCATCGAGTTCCGCAACGTGAACTTCACTTACCCGGGCGCTGAGGAGCCTTCTATCAAGGATCTCAGCATCAAGCTGGAGCCCAATGAAACCGTAGCTTTGATCGGCAAGAGCGGTTCGGGCAAAACCACGGTCACGAATCTCATGCTGCGGACCCTGGACCCCCAGTCCGGGGTCATCCTGTTTGACGGCACGCCGGAAGAAGAACTCTCGGTGGAGTGGGTCCGCGAGCAGATCGCCCTGGTTCCCCAGGATCCCTTCCTGTTCTTCGGTACCATCGCGGAAAATCTGCGTATGGCCAAGGAACATGCAAGCGATGAAGAGTTGCTGGAGGCTTTGAAGGCTGCTGAGTTGCTGGACTTCGTGCAAACCAATCCAGCCGGCCTGAACACCATGGTCGGTGATCAGGGAATGGCCCTGAGTGGCGGCCAGGCGCAGCGGCTGGCCATTGCGCGGGCTATTCTCAAGGATGCCCCCATCGTTATCCTCGATGAACCCACCTCGCAGATTGATGTGGAAACGGAGGCTTTGCTGAACCGCGCCCTCGAGCGCCTGTGCGCCAGCAAAACCGTGCTGCTGATCGCCCATCGTCTGAGCACTATCGAGCAGGCGAGCCGCATTATCGTGATGGATCATGGCGCGTTGGCCGAAAGTGGGACCAAGGAAGAACTCGTTGCGCAGGGCGGCATTTATGCCAGCATGCTGCAGACCAAACGTGAAACCGAGCACGCGGCGCCAATCCCCGCCGCGGCTGTTTAGGAATAAGGAGAGGGCAAGATTATGACGACCCTGAAAAGCACGGCCGGGCCTCTTCCGAACGTTAGCAATTACCAGATCATCAAGCGCCTGCTGAAGTTCATGCAGCCGTTCAACACCATTATGATCACCTCCCTGGTGGCGCGCGTGGCCAAGTTCTGTGGCCAGGCCGCGGTGCTCGGCATCGCAGCGGCGAGCGTCGGCATTTATATCAGCAGCGCCGAGCCCGGCGTGGTGAACTGGGATGTTATCTGGACCCAGGTGAAGTGGATTGCCCTGGCGGGCACCCTGGTGGGGCTGATGTCCTACATCGAAAACTACACGGGCCATTACGTGGCCTTCCGGATTCTCGCGGCATTTCGCGACCGGTTCTACTATTCCATGCTGCCCCTGGCCCCGGCCAAGACGGCCAAGCTGCAGTCGGGTGACGCGGTTAGCCGGGTCATGACCGATTGTGAGCGCATCGAGCCTTTCTATGCCCACACGATCGCGCCGGCTATTGCGGCCTTTTATGTGCCCATCATTATTCTTGCCTGGTGCTGGACGGTGAGTCCGACCATCGTGTATGTACTGGCCCCGTTCTATATTGCCAACACCCTGTTGCTGCCCTGGCTGGTATCGAAGCTGGGCGGGGACGGTATCCAGTATCGTGAGCAGCTCGGGCAGGTTAACGCCTTTGTGTCCGATAGCATTCAGGGCGTTCGTGACACCATCGCCTTTGGTTATGAAAATCGGCGCGCTAAGGAGCTTTTTGAAATCGGGGCTACCATGCAGGAAGGTCAGGAAAAGCTCTACGGCGCTGACGCCTGGCAACGTGCCCTGGCGGAAATTTTCATCACCGTCGGCATCCTGGCATCGGCCTGGGTAGGGATTGAACTGTCCCTGGCTGGCGAAATCGACCCCTTGGTCGATTTACCCGCCATCATTGCCGTATCCGTGGTCGGCTTCTACCTGTCAGTGGGCCTGGCGAACAATTACACGGATTTTCGAGTGTCGCTGATTGCCGCTCGTCGCCTGTTTTCCATGATGGATCAGGCCCCGGCCGTGACTGATACGGCGACGGCGCCGGTTGCCGGAACCATCGAGCCCAAGATTCGTTTCAGCGATGTGACTTTTGAATACGACGCTGACGATGCGGCCTGGAGTCGCGAGAAGAAGGTCTTTGACGGTCTTTCTCTGGATATCGAGCCCGGCAGGCATGTAGCCCTCGTCGGGCCGAGTGGCACCGGTAAGTCCACCATCGTCAACCTGCTGCTTCGCCAATGGGATCCCCAGTCAGGCAAGATTGAAATTGGCGGTCACCCCCTGACGGAATTCCCGCTGGCTGATCTGCAGCGCTATATAGCCGTTGTCTCGCAGCGTAGCTATATTTTCAATGACACGGTGCGCGAGAATATTCGCATGGGTCGTTATGACGCTACCGATGAAGAAATTATGGCGGCTGCGGAAAAGGCCGGCCTGACCAAATGGCTGGCCAGTACACCGGACGGCATGGAAACCCAGGCCGGTGAGCGCGGCAGCAAAATTTCCGGTGGCCAGCGTCAGCGTGTGGCGATTGCCCGCGCGATCCTGAAGGACTCACCGATTGTGCTGCTTGACGAAGCCACGTCCAGCCTGGATGTGGAAACCGAGCGTAGCGTCATGGAGGCCTTGCGGATTCTCACGGCGGGCCGGACGACGCTGACTATCGCGCATCGCTTGTCCACGGTAGTGCACACTGACGAGATCCTGGTCATGCTTAAGGGGCGGATTGCCGAACGTGGCACTCACGAGGAGCTTATGTCCCGGGGCGGCTGGTACGCGCGCATGTTTGAGATGCAACAGGACGAGGTTGACGCGACGCTGGTTGCTCACTGAGTCGCTGTCAGCTCTTAGCCTGAAGGCCTGTGACCGAGGTGGTCACAGGCCTTTCTTATTGGCCGCGCGTTCTTTGTTCTGTCTGCAGTAGCGGGTTGATCGTCTGCCGTGCCGTCACTGAGCATCCAGATGGACGAAAATTTCGCCCGCTGTTTCTTCGATCGGCACCGTGGTCAGCGGGGCGGGCGATTTACCCATGGAAATCATGCCGTGGGTCCACTTGGGCATGGGCACGCCGGCAAAGGCGTTGACCCAGTCGAGATTGGCGCCGGTGCAGAAGTCGAAGCGGGAGCCATGCCACGGGCATTTGAGTACGCCATCGCTTAGCTCGCCGCGACTCATTTTCATGCCCATATGCGGGCAACGATTGACGACGGCCCGGGCCTGGCCCTGGATGCGCGTCAACAGTAATTTTTGCTCATTGGCCTGGGTTGCAAACAGCTTCCCTTCTGCAACATCCTGTGACGACGCCACCCGAATTTTCTGTTCAGCCATAGGGGCTTCCTCCGTTTAGGATTGCCACGACTTTAGCACCTGCACCTCGGCTAGTCTGTCTGGGTGCGCAGCTCACCGCGCGGGTAATCGGTGTGAGTGCGAATGCCGGGTGCGACTTCGGCCAGGTCGACAAAGTCGGCATAGTAGCGCAGCGGCCAGTAATGGCCGTCGCGCGGGAAAAGGTCGCGCCGGGGGCTCGCGGTCACGTCGCGGTTGTAGGCCTGTGACAGGGGTGAGTTAGAGGCTACGGTCGGATCATCACGATTAATGAAGGTGACGGCAAAGTCAGCACAGCGGCCATGATTTCTGACCCCGTAGCGCCAGTCGATAAAGCCGAGGATCCCGAAAGGGTCCAGGAAGGTCATTTCGATCCATGTTTCGCTGCGCGTTTCTCGCAGGCTTGCGCACAGAGCATCAGCCACGAAGGCGCCCGAGCTGTGGGTGATCAATCGCATACGTTCCAGCTTGGGTAGCGTCGCCAGTTCCGTACCGAGAGCATCTCCCAGGCGGCGCGCATTAGCAGCGGCGCGCAGGCGTTCGTCAGCGCCGGCGTCCCAGCGGTAATTCACGACAGCCGTACCCGAGTCGAGGGCGGCCAAGTCGCGAAAGCGTGTGGCGATCTCGTCAAGGATCGGATTGCCTCCGTCCTGGGAGCCGTGGAAAATTAACACGACCTGTCGGGTCTCATCCGGATTCAGGTTCAGGGGCGTAACGAGAAATGAAGCAGGCAGGCGCGCGTAGATTTCTGTGGCGGCGAGAGCTACCAGCAGGATACTTAGCAGGGCCAGCAAAGCACGGCCTGGCATAGGGTCTTCTCCGACTGCAGCCAGTCGCAATCGTAGCAGGGAGTTGGTATAGCGCAGCGCCTTTTTACGTAGGCACCGCGACTCCGCGCAATCAGCAGATTCTAGCCTTCTATTCTGGCCAGTCGGCCGTCAGGTCCGAATGTAAGCGTGCGCTTGAACTGGCCGGGCCGGTCATAGACCCAGGTATTGCCGAAGCGCTCAGTCGGTTCACCGCAGCGCTTCAGGACTTCGTACTTGCCCATACCGCTGCGATTGCTGTCGGAAACGATATGGGTTCCGCAGCGCATACTGCCGGCAAAAGCCTCACCGAAGAGAAAAAGGCTGGAAATCAGGGCAATCACCAGGCTGTAAATGATCTTGTATTTCATGGTTAATTCTCCGCCTGTCGATTACTCGGGAATCCGATACTTCAGTTCAGTCAGTTCCGCCAATCCTGTTGCAATCCGCAACTCACTGCCGCTCGCCAAGTCCACGGCGAGCACCTGTAAGGGTGAGCGAACTCTCATCTTGCTCGAACCCGAAGCGCCGGCGAAGCGACCGCCGCCGCCGGTAACGCGAAATTCGCCATTGCAGTTGCCCAGCGCGCCTTCGCAAACGAACTCTGCATAGACGACATTGTCACCGTCCACCGCGATCTCGCACTGGCCAACACCCGAGGTCGCCCGTGTGCTGGTGTTGATTCGCTGGGTCACGGGGCAGAGCATGAAGCCTTCATTCAGCACGCCCTGGTCGGTTTCTGCATAGACGATTCCGCGCAGGGCGCCCAGGAAAATCATGGTGTCGGGGCCTATACGAAATACCCGACCTTCCCCCTCCCAGGGGATGGTTGCGCTCAGGGTGCCCGATTCAGCCGCTGCCAGGCCGCTGTTCAGGCAGAGCAGGGTAGTCAGGCAGGCAAGGAAGGATCGCTTCAGTTTCATCATTGCATCTCCTGTGCACACGCCGGCGCGAGGTCCGGCCGGTAATCTGCCCCGATTATGCCGCTAGCCGGGTAGGGGCACAATTCAAACTCTGCAGCCTTTGGGCTATGGCAGGGCTGCCTTTAAAAAGAGCCCTTCTTAATCAAGACGGCGGCATAACAAGGGGCCTGATCATGGATCTTATGCAAATCGCGACCAAACTTTTTTATGCGGCAACTGGGCGGAGCGGGCAGCAGCCTGAACAGCGACGGGGTGCAATCGGCTCTGGGCGGCTTGTCAGGCGCCAGCGGCGGCAAGCTGGACCTGGGTGCCATCGTCTCTCAGCTGGACGGCGGTGGCCTGGCAACTATGGCCAAGTTCGGGACGGAGGTCTGCACCCTCGGTATGCGCGTCGCCTGCGCCTGAAGAAGGGGGGCGGACGCCGGAGAGCGGCAGAACTGCAGCGACATCGAAGCGCCCGCGCTGTCCCGGTAGCTTGATACGCCCGATCCGCCAGCCGTTATCCGGTGGCGGGTCAGCGCACACCGCGCAGTTAGTTTAAAAAGCGCAGCGTCCCGGTGAGGTACACGACATAGAAGTCTTTGAAGTCACCACTAAAACGGGCGCCCTGAGCGGTCTGGTCTACCGCTGAATCGCCAAAAATCTGTACTTGTCCCGCTAAGGACCAGCCAAACTTTTTGTTACCCGAGTTGAAGTAAGCAGTGGAAATTTTCCAGTTTTCCTCGAACGGCAAGTCAATGGTGCGATCGCCATCGCTGACGGGAGAGCTTTCGTAGCCGACACCAAAAAGCCATCCGCCGTTAGCTTTTTGCGAGCTAATATCAATGTCCCGCTCGCGGGTGCCAAAGGCCAGGCCCACGCTCCAGGTGTCGTCGAACTGACGATCAAGTTTGGCGACCTGCGGTGGCGCCCCGGCTGCCGGCAAGCTGATGGTTAATTGATTCTCACTGAATTCAGACCATTCCTGCCAGTTGCCCCTCAGCCAGATGAATTTAGTGCCGGTTACTTTCCAGGCCAGACCGGCCTCCAGCCACTGTGGGTTGGTCCAGTCAATATCCAGATTGCTGTTGCCGGGCAGGGGGATACTGGGATCAAGGTTGCGCAAGCGCAGGTTGCCGTCCAGTTCCGTATCGAATTCGGCCCGGTAGTTCAGGCCCAACATCAGCCTGTCATTTACCTGATATTGCACGCCGACGATGGGTTGCACGCCCAGGTCATCCAGATCCCTGAATTCAACCTCGGCATCCGGTGTCCCGGGGCCCACGACAGCGGCCTGGTTGATAGCTATTTTCTGATTGAACTGGGTTTGTATCACCGAGGCGCCGAAGCCCAGGGATAATTTGTCCGTGGCTTTGTAGCCGAAGGACCAGGTCGCGCCCAGGCCCTGCAGCAACACTTCGGTTGCGCCGTAGCGCCCCACAAAGTTTCTGCCGTAGTCGGCGCCGCCACCCTGCAGCGCCGATACACCAAAGCCCATGGACCAGCGGTCAGTCAACGGCTGGGCGTAATACAGACCGGGCGCCACTGCAGGGTTGCCGGTGTTGCCACCGGACAGGCCGCCAGCCTCGGAGACGTCAGCGTCCCACTTGGCAACCGGGGCTGCAATCGTCAGCCCTGTCAGAATCGTGGGTGCCGTTGTGCCTGTCAGGCCGGCTGGATTGGCCCAGGCCGCGTCAGGCCCGATATTGTTAGTCACGTTAGCTGCGCCACCCGTGCCGACACTCAGCGGCGTGCCGACCGCTTCGAAGTAAAAACCTGCTGCCTGCGACCCCATGGATGCTGTCAGTGCCAGCATGGCCAGGCCGCCGCCAAGCAGATGTTGAGTTCCGGTCCGGTGATTCCGCCGTGACGGTTTGCCAGAGTAGTTGATCATGGACAGAACTCCTGTTGACTTGTTGATGCCGCGTAGATTGGTCGTTCGCTGCACAGTCTATCAGCGCCCTGACGGGCTTGCCTGAATCGGTCGGCGCCCCTGGCGCTTATCGGGCTCGAGACAGGGCTACGACGACACACACGCTCAAGGCGATAGTCGGCAGCCAGGCCGTAAGAATCGGGTTGATACCGTAGAGGGCGCCGCCGTCGATAATGCCGTTAGCTGCCAGAAAATAAGCCAGGCCAATAATGACCCCCACGGCCACCCGGGCACCGGTGCCGGAACTGCGCAGCGAACCAAAAGCAAAGGGCAGGGCCAGGACGCACATGGCGATGGTCGCCACACTGGCCGAGATACGCTGCCAGAAAGCCACGATATAGGTTTCGGCATTCAAGCCACTCTGCTGTCGGAAGCGTATATAGCGGAAGAGGCTAACGGCATCCAGGCTTTCTTCTCGCACCACAGTCAGGCCCACCATGTCCGGTGGCAGACTGTTGGGCTCGGTGGCCTGGGTTTCGCTGCGCACGCTGACGCGCTCGTCACCGAAGGTCGTCTCCGTGTAGTTATCCAGGACCCAGGAATTGTCAGGGCTGACTTGCGCCGAGTCGGCGTGGCCGATGGCTTCCAGGCTATCGCCTGGGTCCAGTCTGAAAAGGTAAAGCCCGCCAAAGCCGTTCCCCTGGTTCATGCGGGTAACCTGCAGGAAGGTGTTGCCATCGCGTATCCAGACAGCCTTGCCGGCAACCATGCTCTGGGGGCCGTACTTGGCCTCAGCTCGAAACTGACGGGCATAGTTGTCCAGGGGCGGTGCCAGCCAGCCCCCCAGGGCGAGAGCCAGCAGACCAAGGACGGTACCCGTTGCGCCTACGGCCCCTGCAAGGCTGACAGGCGAGACGCCGCCGGCGCGGATAGCGATTAGTTCGCTGTGGGTTGCCAGGTTGCCCAGCCCCAGCATGGCGCCCAGCAGGGCTGCCATAGGCAGCATGCGAAAGGCATAGTGCGGCAATTCAAGGGCCGCGAAAATCAGCGCCTGCAGGGTGCCGTAATTGCCTTTGCCGATATTGCCCAGTTCATCGACAAATTCAATGAACATGCCCAGAGACAGCAAGACGGCCAGCACAATGGCCGCATTGGCCATGATGTTGCGGAACAGGTAGCGACGCAAAATTCGCATGGCCGAAAGTATTCGGGCAGAGCAGGCAAGCCGTCAAGTAAACTTCTGCCTTTATCTTCAGTCCATCGCTTTTGAATAAGTCCATGAGTCTTCGCGTTGTTGCCGTAGAAAATCGTCGTCAGCTCAGGGACTGGGTGACTCTGCCCTATCAACTGTATCGCGATACGCCTAACTTTGTACCGCAGCTGCGCCGTGAGCAGCTCACCACCTTCGATGCCCGCCGCAATCCGGCCTTCCGCACCGCCCAGGTGCGCCTGCTGCTGGCCGAACGCGACGGCGAGATTGTCGGCCGTGTGTGCGCCCTGGTGAATGCCCTGGAGACCGAAAAGCTGGGCCACCTGCGTGGCCGCTTCGGCTGGTTTGAGTGTGTGGAGGATCAGGAAGTTGCCGGCGCCTTGCTGGATGCTGTGCAGGCCTGGCTGCGGGCGCAGGGCTGTGTGGAGATGACCGGTCCCCATGGTTTTACGGATCTGGATCCTGAAGGCTTGCTGGTGGAGGGCTTTGATGCGCTGCCGACTATCAGTGGCAGCTTCAATTTCCCCTATTACCAGCAGCTTCTGGAGAATTACGGTCTGACCAAGGATGCGGATTACATTGAATTTCGCATTGGGGTGCCGGACCGGGTGCCGTTGTTTGAGCGGCTGCGCAAACGGGTGTCCAAGCAGACGGACTATCGTGTGCATACCTGCAGGAGTCGCAAGGAACTGATGGGCTATGTGCCGGCCCTGTGGGAAGTGCTGGAAGAATCTTTCGAACCCCTCTATGGCGTGGTGCCGCTGACGGCGCAGCAGCGCGATTACTACACCGAAGCCTATTTTGGCTTTCTTGATCCTGACTTCGTGAAGCTGGTGTTCAACCAGGCTGGAGACATGGTGGGTTTCTTTCTGGCCATGCCCAGTCTGAGCCAGGCTTTTCAGCGGGCCCGCGGTCGCTTGTTCCCTTTGGGCTTCTGGCATTTGCTGCGTGCCTTCCAACGCCCCCAGACCGTGGACTTTCTTCTGGCCGGTGTCAGGCCCGGTGAGTCCACTGCAATTATGGCGCCGCTGGGTTTGATCGCGATGTTCGACACCCTCCGCGAGCGTGGTGTGCGTTACATCGAAACCAACCATGAACTGGAAGAGAACACCTCGGTGAACCAGGTGTGGTCCAAGCTCGGAAAGATTAATCAGCGCCGCTCGCGCGTGTATCGGCTGACGCTGGACTGACTAGTCGGCCAGGCGGAGAAATGCCACCGGCGTCGTGGCGCGGACCTGGATAGCCTGGCCCGGCGACTGACTGAAAATCTGTCCGTCCAGGGCAAAGCCGTCAGCGGCTAACTGGAATTCGGCCACGTTCGAGGAGTGGTAACCATTAGCGGGGGTGGCTCGCCTATTGCGCCGACCACGCAGGATGGCCGGTGCCGTGCGCAAAAACGCCTTGGGTTCATGAGCCAGGGCCGTGAGATGAACGGGGGCGAGTGCCGTATCCCACCAGGGTCGCAGACCCAGCAGCAGCCGCTCAAGGGTCGTGGCGAGTACCAGGTTCAGCGGCCCCGCAAAGCCTTCGCTACCCGCTACTTGCACCCGGGTATCATGATTCGACCAGGCATGTTCCCGGCCGGCAATGCCGGCAATGCCGCGCAATAGGGACGCACCCGCTGCGAGTTCATCGCGCAGTCCCCGCGAGCCCACATGCTCACGGAAGTGCTGCATGCCTGCCAGGATCGCGCCGGCACCCAGGAAAAAGCCGTACTGGGATGCTTCTCGCTCGCGCCGGACTTCCAGCAAGGGGCGTTCAATGGTCGCGCGCTGCGTTGGGGTCAGGGCTGCTTGAGCGGCCAGTACCCGGAAGGCTTTGCCCAGGCGTCCGCGACCGTTCAGGTCATAGGCGCTCAGGTTGGTGGTCCCACCCGGCAGGATCGCCAGTTGTGGCCCCTGGATTCCCCGGCGCATGAATTCGGTAATGACTGCCTGGGCTGTCCCGTCGCCGCCGTTCACGGCCAGCAGATCGACCTCGGCCGCGCAAAATTCCGTCACCGCGGCCGCGATGGACGGCAAATCTTCCACGTCAATGCTGCGCGCACCTGTCAGGCGAATCATTTCGCGCACATGCTTAAGGCGCGCGCGCGTGCGCCCTGCGTTGACGTTATTGATGATGCCCAGACTGCTCACCTTAGGCACCAGGACCGGGATAAGCTCATGAGTTCATCCTGCTGACTGAGCGGCGCCCGCGCTTAGCTTTTTGCGGGTGCTTCGAGAATGCGCTTTAAAGCGAAGCGGACATCACCGAAGTAATCTACCGAGCCGAGAATTTCGACAGGCAGGTGCCGCTTGGTATCAATGAGCATACGCACATCGCCGGACAAGCCAAAGAGATCGATCTCTGCCTCGGTCGTGTCGCCGTAGGCGGTGGGGCTAAGGGAGATTTCCAACAGCTTTTCCTGGCCCCTTAGCTTGCCGGCGGGGGTCCGGTAGTCGACTTCGGTGTCCAGCCATTGCCGGGCAGTTGCCGTGATGCGCACGATATTGCCGTCTTCGAAAATGAAGAATTCCAGGCTGTCCCTGGGGCCCGACCAGTCATGCCGCCCCAGCAAGAAGGGCAGGGCAGCCGTATCGGAGATCGTGAGGGTGGTGGCGTTACTGGGGAATGCCCTGAACTGCCGGCGCACCTGGCCCCAGCTTGAAGGGTCCAGTTCTTCCTGACCATCCAGGGGCTCGGCCCGCAAACGCGCGATACCCGCGCGGGTAAAGCGCAGATCCTTGAAATCCGGGCTGCTGCCCAGGTCGCGCTTTTGGCGCCTCAGTGCTGCGCCATTGAGCGGATCAAGATACAGGCGAGTCTCTTTAGCGCTGCCACCCAGTTCCGAACGCAGGGTAATCAGCGTGAGCGCATCTCCGGCAGGCATGATGGCTTCGCCCTGAAAGGCGGCGGGCCAGTCAGCTGCTATTGATGCAGATTGGTCTTGCTCCAGTCTCACACTGAGGCGAGCGGTCAGGAAAAGTTTTCGGGCCTTGTAGTCGGCCTGGGTCCACGTTAGCTCAGCAGCCGCCAGAGGGGCTGCAGCAGCCAGTAAGATCATTAACAGGACGGTGGGCAAACCTAGCCGACGGGTTCGGCATCCTCGACAGCGCTGAGCTGGTTAGCGACAACCTGGTAAGCCGCAATGATGTTGTCGATGTCTGCCTCAGTATGCGCCGCACTGACACTGCAACGGAGCAGGTTCAGGTTAGCGGCCGGCGGGACGACGAGATTTACATAGACTCCCTGGTCCAGCAGTGTGTGCCAGGAATTCAGGGTTTCTTCCCGTGACTGGAGCATCACCGCAACGATCGGTGAGGCTTGCGGCCCGACCTGCAGGCCCATGTCGCTGAGTGCTTTGTGGAGTCGGCGAGCGTTGGTCCAAAGCCGATCCCTAAGGTCGGTCCCGTCGCGCAGCTTGCGCAGGGCAACGCGGCTTGAGGCGATGTTTGCCGGCGAGGCGGATGCGGTGAAAATATAGGCACGCATCGCGTTGCGTACCCACGCCAGCTCCGGGTGAGGACTGACGCAAAAACCGCCGACCGTGCCGACAGACTTGGAAAAGGTGCCGGTAATAAAGTCAATTTGATCCAGTAAGCCCAGTTCTTCGGCAAGCCCGCAGCCCCGGTGACCCATGACCCCGAGGGAGTGAGCCTCGTCCACTAGCAGGGATGCGCCGTGTTCTTTGGTGGCAGCGACCATTTCTGCCAGGGGCGCCTGGTCGCCAAGCATGCTGTAGATGCCTTCGACAACAACCAGGCATTGCTTGGCTTCATCGCCCAGGCGGCCGAGTCTTTTTGCCAGGTTATCCGCGTCGTTGTGTCGAAAGCGGAATACCCGGGCACTGGATAACTTGGCGGCGTCGTAAATACTGGCGTGGGAATCTGCATCGATAATCAGAATGTCATCCGGACCGGCCAGCGTAGCAATGGTGCCGAGATTTGACTGATAGCCCGTGGTGAACACGATGGCCTGGTGCATGCCGTAGAGATCGGCAATTTCACGCTCCAGGGCGAGGTGGCTGTCGTAAGTGCCGTTCGCCATGCGCGACCCGGTGGTTCCGGTGCCTTCGTTTTCCAGGGCTGCATGGCCGGCATCAATGGAGTCCCGGTCCATGGTCAGGCCCAGATAATTGTTGGTACCGGCGAGAATGACCTCTCGACCATCGACTTCGGCGCGAGTCGGCGAAATTATCCGACGCATCGGCACGCCCACCGGGCTCGTGCCACTCTGGGCAAGTTCGGCGCCTACGGCAGCCAGGCCTTCAAATTTGGTAAACAGGCTCACGACATCAGTTGCTGTACGCTTTGGGCTAAATCTTTCACTGTGCGCACATCCTGCAGTTGATTCAGGGGATATGATATGTCGTAGGTGTCTTCTACCTCGACGATCAGTTCCATGACTTTGAGCGACGGCAATCCCACTTCATGCACGAGATCGGTGTCCGCGCTAACCGGGGTGGGTTTGTCCAGCAATGGCTTGATCAATTCGATAAGCTGTTGCTCGATTTCGGTCTGTTCCATGGGTTCGCCCGTTGAAATTGCCGCTCATATTCACATGGTCAGGCCAGCAGAACAACCGGACTGCACAAGCTAAGAATGGCGGGCGAATGACGCAGGCATGCGCAACAGAAAACCTTGAGGGCAGGCCATCTCGCCGGATCTGGGCAGTTCTCTCGCGCCGCTCGGGTGAGAATACGCAAATCCTGGCTCTGGCTCGTGAACTCGCCGTGCGCAGTGGCTGGAGCCTGGAAATAAAATCTTTGGCTTACCGGCCCGCCGGTTTATACAACCTGTTGCGGCCCGTCGGTTTGCATGGACTTAAAGCCCGTGCTCGTGCCGCATTACAGCCGCCCTGGCCCGACGTGATCATTTCCGCCAGCCTGAGTAATGAACCACCCTGTCGCTGGGTCAGGCAACAATCTGGTGGTCGCACGCGTCTTGTCTTTCTCGGCCGTAGCTGGATGCGGTCCGAGGATCTTGATCTGCTGGTGGCGACGCCACAATATCGTGTGCCTGCTCACGCGGCCGTGCTGCAGAATCAACTAACGCTGCATGACTGGTCAGCGTTGCGACTCAAGCGAGCCGCATTGAAATGGGAGGCGGAGTTCGCCGACTATCCGGGGCCCCGCATCGGTGTCTTGCTGGGCGGCAGCGCTGGCCCCTATGTGCTCGGACCGATTGCCATCCAGCGGCTGGCTGATTACTTGAATGGGCAGGGCGATGGCAGCGTGCTGATCAGCACGAGTTCACGAACGCCGCCTGACTTGGGCGCGCGGCTCGCGGAAAAGTTGCACCGACCTGCTTTTGTCTATTCATGGCGCGCGGGCGATAAAGCGAATCCGTATCCTGGCATCCTGGCCCTGGCTGATGAACTGATCGTTAGTGGCGACAGTATTGCGATGCTGAGTGAAGCAATGGCGACGAACAAGCCCGTTTCCATACTCGATCTGGGCGCCGGCGCCTGGTCCATGGGCTCTCGTGCCGGGCGTGCGCGCAGCGCGGAAGATGTTGATCTAAAGGCGCGTTGCTACCGGCTCATGATGCGCTATGGACATCGGCGCTGGACACGCGACGTCACTTTGGTCCACGAGTCTCTGCTTGCCTCCGGCCAGGCTGGATGGTTGGGAGAAGAAACTGTGCCGGTTGGGTCACGCATTGCCGGTGGGGACATGGATGCTGCAGTTCGCAAAATTATTGCGATGTGCGCGGATCAGGATTCTACGACCCGTGCGTCCGTCGAAGTGACTTCCGCAAAGCGTCCATCGACGACGCGATAAACCCGGTCGGAAACCTGGGCCAGGGCGGTTTGATGAGTGACCGCCAGGATCGTGACCTCGCCTTTGAGGGCCTCCAGGGTGCGACAGATTTCGGCTTCACTTTCAGGGTCCAGGGCGTTCGTGGCCTCGTCCAGGATCAGCAGGCGAGGGCGATGCACCAGGGCGCGCGCAAGCATGATGCGCTGACGCTGACCGCCCGACAGGCGCGCACCCCGCTCCCCGGCCAGGGTCTGGCTGCCGTTCTCCATTTCGGTGACAAAGTCCCATGCCCCGGCGGCCCTCAGTGCATGCTCCACGTCGGCCTCGCTCAGATCCGTCTCACCCAGGGTGATGTTGTTATAAATTGTGTCATGCAACAGGAGGTTTTCCTGCGGCACATAACCGACCTGGCGTCGCCACGTCGGGATATCGACCTCATCCATTGGATGTCCGTCAATCAGCACCTGGCCTGCATCGGGCCTGACCAGTCCGACAATCAGGTCCACGATAGTTGTTTTGCCGCTGCCTGAGGGCCCGATAAGAGTTGTCATGCTGCCGCAAGGCACATGCAGGGAGAATCCCTGCAGCACCTGATTGTCGCCATAGGAAAGGCGAATATCTTGTAGGGCAATGTCCTCGCTGAACTGCACTTGCTTGCCACTGTGCAGTTCTTCGGAAGCGGCTTCTGCCTCGTCGATACGATTTCGCACGGCCCAGTAGGCGCTCTCGCGCACCACCATCTTCTGATATTTTTTCTGGATATCGCCGATGATGGTTGCCAACTTCGCGGACACCAGCACCATCATGAAGACAGTCGCAACCGCCATGTTGAAGCGATCCAGGGCTAGAAAAATACCCAGGCTGATAAAAATGGCGAACATGGGTTCCTGGGCAGACTCCAGGGCCGAGCGACCGAGCACCTGCTTCTGCAGTGCCTTGTTCAGTCCGCGCGTCTCGTGTTCCAGTACCTTGCCGGCCACCTCACCACGATCCATGGCCTTGAAAGGTTTGACCGATTGCAGTGTATCGGTCAGCCGGCCTATCAGTGAAGCATAGAGATCCGTTTGTTTATTCCCGGCTTTCTTGGACATGCGCACCAGGCCCTGGGAGGCGATGAGAATGAAGGAACTGGCGCCCAGGCAAAACAGGGTCGCCTCCCACGACACGCTCAAGGCAATAAAGCCATAGACGATGCCCTGGATGCCCAAGGCCAGCATTTGCGTGCCGAACACGAAGGCTTCTGTCACCCGCATGGTTTCTGTCGCCATGGCGTTGGACATTTTTCCCACGGACTGGTGAATAAAGTAGGACCAGCGCGAGCCCATCACTGCTCGCAATAATTCCAGACGCAAATCCGTGGTGACATCTGCGGCGATATAGCCCACTTTGCGGTTGGCGTAGAGTAGCAGGCCGTTTTTCGCCGTGATGCCAGCCACGATGATCATCAGTAGTAAGCCCAGCGAAGGTTCGAGCCCGGCCTGGCCCAGGATATTCTCCGCCCACACGGCCAGCTGACTCGGTTCACCGCCCTCGGCCTGGCCCAGCACGAGGTTTAGCAGGGGCAGCAGCGCCGTCAGGCTGACGCCCTCCAGAATCGACGCACACAGCAGCGCCAGAATCAGGGTCAGGCTCTGGGCCCGGTAGATAGTCAGCAGGGTCTGGATCAGGCGCATGGCATCGGGTAGGCGCATCGCATCACGAGCAGCGAAGCATAACCGGCCTGCCCGGCGTGAGCCACGACGTTGGCCGGCTCAGCAGCGCCGCGAGGCTCCATCCGCGGTATTCTGCGCCCACTTAGACCCCGCTCGCGAGCAAAGCATCATGGAAACAGGCGCCGACGCCGACTCGCCAAGAGTGTGGATGTTGCTGGGCCACAAGACCGGCGACAACGCGCAGGTCCGTAGCCTGGCAGCGGCGCTTGGCTGGCCTGCCCAAGCGCGTCGCTGCGCTTATCGGGCCACAGAATTACTGACTAACCGGCTATTTGGCCCGACCCTGGCCGGGCTCGATCCTGCAAAATCCGACGCCCTGGGTCCGCCCTGGCCGGATCTGGTTATCAGTTCGGGACGGCGCAATGAACCCGTGGCCCGGTGGATTCGCCAGGCAAGCGGGGGGCGCTGCAAGCTGGTGCACCTGGGGCGGCCCTGGTCAGCGCCGAAGAATTTCGACCTGGTGATTACCACGCCGCAGTATTCCCTGGCGCCCGCGGACAATGTCGTGCAGGTGGCCTTGCCCCTGCACAGCATCACGCCGGAAAAATTGCGGGCGGCGGTACGCCAATGGGAAGCTCGATTAAGCGACTTGCCCGCGCCGCGCACTGCCGTGCTGATTGGTGGTAACAGCGGCAGTTTCTTAATGACGGCGGATCGCGTCAGGCAAATACGCGCGGCGGCACAACGTCTGACCGTTGCATCCGGTGGTTCCCTGTTGCTAACGGACAGTGCGCGGACTCCCGCCGAGGCGCGCGATGAGCTCTTTGCGCCGCTGGCTATTCCTCATCACGGTTTTCGATGGGGTACGGCGGGGGACAATCCTTATCTTGGCTATCTTGCCCTGGCGGATCAGTTCATCGTCACGGGCGATAGTGTGTCCATGGTGGCCGAGGCCTGCGCCACGGCCAAGCCCGTGTACCTGTATCACCCCAGTGCCCATCCGATGCGCTTGCCAGATGCAGAGGCTATTCGCCCCGACTGGCAGCGGCCGGCCTGGTATGGATGGCGAGCTTTGTCCCATCGCCTGGCCATGGGCTGGGGCCCGATACGCATGCGCCGCGACGTACCCGCCCTGTTACAGGGCCTGGTGGATTCAGGCCGAGCTGCCTGGCTAGGCGGGGCACCGCCCGCATCGCCGGGTGCCGGTAGCGACGATCTGGCGGTCGCCGTGAGTCGCGTGCGCGCCCTGCTGGGCCCGTCGGCCTGATCAGGCTGTCAGGGCGACGGGGGGTTCGCCGGGCGGACCCAGGGGCGCGGTGCGCTCCAGGACTTCCAGGGCGTCATGCCGAATGTGGTTATGCGCCATCTCGGCTTCCAATTCGGCTGTTGTGATGATCCCCTCATTGAGGCATTCGGCCAGCAGACCAAAGAAGAAGCGCTCCTGATTGGGGTCCGGGTGCGCCCGATAATTACCCATCAGGCCGTACTCGCCGAAAAACTTCCTTCGCGCGCGCATCAGCCATGCCAGGGGCGGGAACAAGCGGAAGCGTTCGGCCGGCCGCCAGTCCACCGGCAAGCCGGTTTTCCAGGGCTGGGTGAGTCGGCGGGTGTTGTGCAGCAGTCGCGTGTCGGCCGTGAGACGATCGAAATCATTCCATTCGTTTTCGAACAGGCCCAGGCTTTCCCGCTCTTCGAGTTTCAGGCAAATCCAGTCGTGATAGTCGCGGGTCCCGGCAAACATTTCGCTAAAGCCCTGCTCGGCATCCCAGTGCGTCAGTCGGGCGCAATCCAGCAACATCACCGAAGACGCCAGGCACTTGTCCACGTAACCCTTGGGTCCTGAGCGTCGCCGGCACATCACGGCTTTGCCCTGCATGTCTCGGGTCAGTAACTCCCAGATGTCGCCCACGGCGAAAATGTCCGGGTCCATGACCACGGCACGCCCCTGGTAGTTCATCAGCGCAGGCGGCGTAAAGCGCAAGGGCGTGAAAGACTGCAAGTCATCATTCAGCCAGACGCGTTGCAGGCCATCGCGCAGGTATTCCTGGCCTTCATGCGCCTGCAACCATGGATAGTCATCGGTGCAAACGATATGCACATTAAAGTGGTCGTTGTGAGCAGAGTTTCGTCGCAGCGCATACTCGGCAACCTTCGCGCCGACCATCTGCTTCTGATTGGTGTGTATGAAAACGCCGTATTCCACGCTTGGTTCCTCGGTGCTACAGGCGCGATGGGAGACGCCGTGATGGAGTAATTTTAGTCCCAAAGTCAGGCGTCGGGTAGGGTGCGCAGCAAAAGTCCCGCTAGCGAAATACCCCGTCCCGGTAGAGACGCCACGCGAAAGCCCAGATATGCAGAGCAGGCCGCGCGCGCACTCGCGCCGGCACCTCTATCCGTTTGCCCGAGTGACGTTCGAGCTTCCAGACCAGGTAGTCCAGACCGCCGTCGAAGGTGTACCAGCCCTTGAGCAGGCGCAGTACCGAACCGATTTTGCCGACCACCGCGCGCAGGGCCCAGGCCAGTCGAGCCGTCGTTTGTCGGCTTTGAGCTTGAGTATCCGGCAGCTGCGCCGCCACGGCCTCGAAGTAGTCGGCATCCTGACTAACCAGTTGGGCAGCCCGGCCGGCAGATTCGGCCCGCAGTTCGGAGGCGAAGGTCAGTTGCAGTGCTTCTTGCCAGAACAGGGCGCCTTGGGAAGGCGGCGGGCATAAGGGCCGGGCTGCTCTTGCAAAAGTCCTGACGGCCTGCGCCCTGATTGCCTGCACCTGGCCAAGAGAAGCCGGATCCCGTGTATAGACCACGACCGCGCGCTGAGCCAGTCGCGCCCAGCTGAACACGGCCAGCCGTCGCGGGCCCGTCAGGCGCCGCAGATGATCAAGAGCGAAGACATTGTATTTGGCCCGCACTTCCATGCCTTGCGAATGCGTGCGCAGATAAAACACATTGGGGGCGATGACCCGGTTCAGAACCGCGAGCAAGGGGCTATCGTAAGCACTGTAGCGGTCGATGATGACGTGCAGGTCAATCACGGCATCGCGGACCTCACCGGTGCGCATGCATGAACCGTAGAACAGGACCGCCACCAGTGCCTGGCCAAAGCGCTCTTGCAGGGCATCGGTCAGCACGACCAGTGCCGGAGGGACGGGCCGCTGACTGTCCTTGGTCAGATATTCGATTAGTGCGTCCGGGTCCGGGTTCACGGCTCAGCGCCTTTCGCAGTCAGGGGAAGCGGCTGCTTATAATACGCACCCAGAAACCCATGACCCAGCCAACTTTCACTATTGCCCATCTGTCTGATCTTCACCTGAGTCGGCCCGAACCCGTGCAGGCGGGGCAGCTCCTGAACAAGCGCATCCTGGGTTATCTGTCCTGGCGCCGGCGGCGTCGCTTCGCTCATCAGCGGGCGATTCTGGATCAGTTGCTGGAAGATCTGCATGGTCAGTCGCCTGATCATACGGTCGTGACGGGCGACCTGACGCACATTGGTTTGCCCGTGGAGTTCGCGCAGGCCAGGGCGTGGCTGGAGCGGCTGGGGGATCCGCAGGCGGTGACTGTCATTCCCGGTAATCACGATGCCTACGTGCGGGAAGACTGGTCGACAACCTTTGCCAGCTGGGAAGAGTACCTGGCCGGCGATGATGCCGGGGCCTGGTCCGAGAATGCCTATCCGAGTTTGCGGGTGCGTGGGCCCGTGGCGATCCTGGGCATCTCGACGGCCGTGCCAGCACCCTGGTTTCGTGCGTCGGGGCGCGTCGGGCGTACTCAGCGGGAGCGACTGGCCAGCATGCTGGCCGAATTGCAGCAGCGGGATCTTTTCCGGCTTGCACTGATTCATCATGCTCCGGTGCCGGGCATCGATCCCTGGCGCAAGCGCCTGACGGATGTGCATGAAACGGCCCAGGTGCTAGCCGAGGGCGGGGCTCAGCTGGTGTTGCATGGCCATGACCATAGGGCCCGCTGGTCTGCTCTTGAGTCGGCCGCCGGCACGATTCCGGTGGTTGCCGTGCCCTCAGCGTCCTATGTGCTGACGTCGCCGGACAAGCGGGCCAGCTACAACCTGTATCGCGTGCAGCGGGCTGACTCCGGCTGGCGGGTGGAAGTCGTCGTGCGTGGTTTGGATGATGGCGTGATCAAGGAGTTTGAGCGGCGCATCCTGACAGTGCCCAACTTCAGTCAGGTGCCCGGCGCGTCTGTCTGAATCAGCCGGCCGGCAAATTCCCAGTCACCGACGGTATCCACGTCCAGGGCGGCCCGAGCATTGCTCAGTAGTGTCGCGCCGATGTCCAGGTCCATGCGCCGGGACAGCAGCTGCAGGGCGCGCGCCAGGCTCAGTCGCCCGAAGAGGTAGCCGAGCACGGCCACCGGACCCAGTATTCCCACCACCCGCCACGGCGTCTTGCGCGCCTGTTCCACTGCCTGCCACTGCTGAATGAGCCGGCGGCTTCTCTCGGTTCGGAAGAGGAACAGGTTGGTGCCGCAATAGGGACCATCACTAAAGCCCAGGGCCGTGCAGCGGGCTTCCGGGTATTGCTCCATGACGTGGTCGTGGCGGACCAGTCCCACCCGCACATCCGGGTTCTCCGTGCCCTGGATGGCGCAGAGTTCCTTAATCATGGCGGGATCCAGCAGGGGGTGGTCGGCCGTGGTCAACAGGATGCCCCGCTCAGGCGGGATGTTTCGGGCCGCCAGGGCGGCGCTCCGCGCCGGTGAGTCCGCCCCGTCCTGCCAGCTGGCAAAGCCTGAAAAGCCCGCCATTACTGGCTCTAGCGCATTTTTGAACTCCGGGTTACCGACCACTACGCATTTTTCGATATTTGGGGTGCGCGCAAGGATGCGCAAAACCCGCGTCAGCATCGGGATTTCGCCCACGTTTGCCAGGGCTTTGCAGGGGACGCCGGCGGCCTCCGCGACGGGGCTGTGGCCCAGCCGCTCGCCGGCCAGCAGTATCGCAATTAGTTTCATAAAATCAGTAACTTATGATTTTTTTAGGCTGTTCAGAAGGCCCATATATGGCCGGAATCCATCAATTTCGACCCCCGAGGAAGTTACGGATACGAGACAAAAGTCCGAAAATCTGACCCGCATTGGGGTTTCCGTCCGCTTATTTATAAGTAACATACGTGATTGGGTTTTGCGGGCCGAACTGCAGCGAAGTGTTCGGCAAGGCTGGCAACTGAGGTAAACTTCCGACCGTTGGGGATGTTGGCCGAATTATTTGGTACCCATTAGCGGTCCAATTTGTGCGCGTGCCGTCCGGATTCTGCAATCTGGATGGAGCATCACGAGCAATACTTTCAGCGCAGTTATTGTTTAATTGGCGGCAACGCCATGGACGAGTACTGCCTTAACATTTGCGTGTGATATTTGGGAGGGCGATTTGATATGGACCGAGAGTCAAAATCGATTCTGCGGCCCACGCCACTAGAGAGTCAGATCGAGTTCCGTCCGGGCGACTTCGGCACCTTAGCCGAAGCGCTTGATTACGCGGCTCGGGGTGTTGCGGGCTTTAATTTCTATGGTCGTAAGGGCGAGCTTAATGCTGTGCTGCCTTACGCAGAGTTGCGCGCGCGCGCGTTGTGCCAGGCTCGTCGCCTGATGCAGCTGGGCCTGGGTCGTGGCGATCGTGTTGCTCTGGTTGGTGAGACCACCCCTGATTTTGTCACGCTGTTTTTCGCGTGCCAGTACACAGGCCTGGTGCCTGTTCCCCTGCCGGCACCCGCCGGCCTCGGCAAACGCGATTTCTTCATTCACCAGTTGAGAAACCTGGTGAAGACTTCGCAGCCCAAAGTTCTTATTTCGTCGGCCGAACTGGTGCCGACCCTGCAGGAAGCCGCCAGCGACCTCGGCGTGCAGTTCATTGGGTCGGCACAGACCTTTGATGAGTTGCCTGAATCCAATCGGCCGTTGTTTGCTTCGGAGCCCGACGACGCAGCTTATATTCAGTACACCTCAGGCAGCACGCAAATGCCTCGTGGTGTGGTGGTGAGCCAGCGTGCCGTGCTCGCTAATCTGCAGGCCATCATCCTGCACGGCGTAAAGGTCAACGAAAACGACCGCATGGTTTCCTGGCTGCCTTACTACCATGATATGGGCCTTGTCGGCCTGGTCCTGGTGCCATTGGCTACGCAGCGTTCCGCGGACTACATGGCAACCTCGACTTTCGCCTTGCGGCCTCGCGTCTGGCTCGAACTGATGAGTCAGTCCAAGGGCACAATTTCTTTTGCTCCGCCGTTCGGTTATGAGCTGGTTGCCCGGCGCGTTGGCGCCCTGGACGTTAGCAACTATGACCTGTCGGCCTGGCGGGTTGCGGGTGTGGGTGCGGAAATGATTCGTGCCGAGACCCTTGAGCATTTTGCTGAAGTTCTTGAGCCTTCCGGCTTCAAGAAAGAAGCTTTCCTGCCTTGCTACGGCATGGCAGAGCATTCCCTGGCTATTACTTTCTCGCCCCTGGGCGAGGGAGTTGCTTTCGATCTTATCGATCGGGACAAGTTATCCCGTGACAAGCAGGCTGTGCCGGTAGATGCCTCTGCCGCTAATGCTGCGGCGAAGGCCTTTGTTGATTGCGGTACGGCTCTGCCTGGGCATCAACTGCAGGTTCGTGACGAGAAGGGTGAAGAATTGCCCGAGCGCCATAGCGGCGCTATCTATGTTCGCGGGCCGAGCATGATGTCCGGCTACTTCAATGAGCCTGAATTGACCAGCCAGCATCTGTCCGCTGACGGTTGGTTTAACACGGGTGATTTGGGCTATCGCGTTGGTGATCGCCTGGTCATTACCGGTCGCAGCAAAGATCTGATCATCGTCAATGGTCGTAATATCTGGCCTCAGGATCTCGAGTACATCGCCGAGCAGCAGCGCGGAATTCGTACTAATGATGCCCTGGCATTCGAGCTGACGACGGAACACGCAGACGAGCATACGATCGTGCTTATCGTCCAGTGCCGGGAGACGGACGACGCCAAGCGCGCGGACGTTATTGAAAGCATTCGCAACAGCGTGCGCACTGAGTTCGGTACGGATTGCCACGTAGTACTGGTGCCGCCTCATACGCTGCCGCGTACCTCGTCCGGTAAGCTGTCGCGTTCACGCGCCCGACTTGAGTTCCTCGAGTCAGAGAGTTGGGAACAGCTCAGGACATCTGCGGCCTAATCACGCGGTCTGCCGCCGGCATGCCACACGCCCGTGACTAACGGGTCGCAAGCCGCTTCTCTGGTGGCCCTTACCGGAGCCACGGGCTTTGTGGGTGGCGTCATTGCCCGCCATCTGAAGACACAGGGCTATCAGCTGCGCCTGCTGGCACGCTCACCGGACAGGGTCCCCCCGGGTCTGCACGCTGAAGTTGTCTGCGGCAGTCTGGCCGACCCCTTAGCCCTCGATTCACTGCTTAGCGGCGCAGATGCCGTGGTGCACTGCGCCGGCCTTACCCGGGCAGCCAGGCTAAGCCAATTCGCGGAGGTCAACGCCGCGGGCACGCAACGCCTGGCCGAGCGGTCCACCGCGACGGGTAATCCCCCCTTCCTCCTGATTTCTTCCCTGGCCGCTCGTGAACCCCAGGTATCAGCCTATGCGCACAGCAAGCGACAGGCTGAGGAAGTCCTGGCAGCCATGCCTGAGCTTCGCTGGGCTGCCTTTCGGCCACCCGCCGTTTACGGGCCGGGTGCGGCTGAAGTGGTTACCATGCTGCGCTGGATGGATCGTGGCCTGGCCTTTTGCCCGGGCTCTCCTCAGGCCCGCTTTTCCGTGGTGCACGCCGATGATATTGCCGCCGCTGTCGGGGCCTGGTTGGCGGATACGAGTATCAGTGGAATCTTCGATATCGATGATCAGCAGGAAGGCGGCTACAGCTGGGTTGAATTTGTTGCGGTTGCCCAGGCTGTGCTGGGCCGCTCCGTCAGCTTAAGATCCGCACCATCCGGCCTGCTTGATGCCGTCGCCTGGATCGGCCAACAACTGGGCAATGGACTGGGCGTGGTTCCGGCGCTAACGCCGGACAAATTACAGCAACTTCGGCACCTGGACTGGGTGTGTCGTGATCGCAGTTTTTCGGATTGTACAGCCTGGCGTCCCACTATCACCTTGCAGCAGGGGCTGGCGGAGATAAAATCCGGCTGGTAAAAGCATCAGCCCATTGGGCTAAGAGCAGAATTTACGTGTTAGCCCATAGGAGAGCTTCTTGGCGCGCCTGCTGATCGGTAGTTCCCTGCGCCGTTTTGCCGAGCGCTGGCCGGTTATTCACCGCTTTATCTGGGCGGTGGAGGCTTTTCTGTTTGGTTGTTTCCTGGTAATGGCCTGGTTGCTGCCGTTGTCCTGGGCACAGTCCATGGCTAGCCGTGGCATGGGATTCATCGGGCCACGTCAGCCCAAGCATCGTCGTGTTCGACGTAACCTTGAACTGGCCTTTCCGGAAAAAACCCAGGCGGAGCGGGAGGCGATGGCGCGGGCGCTGTGGGGCAATATCGGCAAAGTTTTCGCTGAATATGCACATTTGGCTCGTCTTAACAGAAACTTCGCGGAGTCCATCGAGGTTGTCGGCGGCGAGCATCTGGCCAAGCTGCTGGCAAACAAGCAATCGGCTGTTTTCGTGTCGCCCCACTTGGGTAACTGGGAACTGGCCGGTTGCGCCATGTATCAGGCTGGGCTTGAGCTCAGTGTCGTCTATTCACCCCTGCAAAATCCTTACCTGGACCAGATGATTGAGCGCTGCCGGCAGGCCGGCCACGGCTCCGGGCTGTTGGCGCGCGATGAGAGCATGCGGTTAATGCTGCGCGAAATTTCCCAAGGTCGCTGTGTTGGCCTGGTCATGGATCAGCGGGTGGACTCCGGGTCGCCGGTGCCTTTTTTCGGCATCGACAAGTTGACCTCGCTGATTGCGGCGAGGTTGGCCATTCGGCATGAAATCGACCTGATCCCCGTGCGCACGGAAAGGCTCAAGCGCGGACGCTTCAGGGTCACTTTCCTGCCGCCTGTTTTGCCGCCGGCGGATGTAGTGGGGGACGTGGACAAGGCCATCGCCATGACCGCAACCGTTAACGCGTATTTCGAAGACTGGATTCGTGCCGTCCCCGGGGACTGGTTTGTCACCCAGCGACTGTGGCCCAAGGACGCAGAGCCCGCGATACCGCGCAACCTTGCTGTGCCGGAGTCAGGTCGGGCATAATTACCTGTTATTCCTCGACAAAATAAAGTCCGCGGCCCTGCTCTGACGGTCGTTGCCCTGTTTCCGGGAGTCCCCAATGTTGCATGTAAGCGATGGCGTGAAGAAGTGGTCGATCCTCGTACCGACTTATCCAATGCCCGCCAAGACGCGCGTCGCACTCCGTCGCCGCTATTTGTCACGCCTGGAAATGGCCAAGGCGCAACGAGCGCGTATGCTGATCATCGGCCATCCCAAGAGCGGGAATACCTGGCTCAAGGTTATGCTCTCGCGCCTTTACCAAGTGCGCCATGGTCTGGCCGCGAACCGGCTGATCAATACCGACGAGTTGGCGCGCAAGCACCCGGATATTCCCCGGCTGGCAGCGACCAATGGCTACTACAGTTACGAGGGCGTGATTGGCGACGCCCTCGCGCCGGGCGTGGCTGACACCGGCTTGCGCCAGAAGCCGATCTTGCTGATCGCTCGCAATCCTCTTGATATCGCTGTGTCCTGGTACTTCCAGTTCACCAAGCGCCAGTCAGACGCCAAACAGGAATTGATCAATCACTTTATCGACCATCCCATTGATCGTCATACCGTGGAAATGTGGGACTTCGTTCGGCACAGCGATATCGGTTTGCCCTGTTTGATTGAGTTTCTGAACACCTGGCATCGCAATCTGGAGGAACTGGAACGCGGTACCACCATTCGTTATGAAGATCTGCGCGCCGAGCCCGGCACCACCCTCAAGCAGGTTGTAGAGCTGATGGGTGACAATTTTTCTGATGAGGAAATTGATGAAGCTGTGCAGTTCGGTTCTTTCGATAACCTGCGGCAAATGGAGAGCAAGGGCTTTTTCCGCCAGGGCGGTATGAAGCTGCGCAACCCTGATGACCCGACGACCTTCAAGGTCCGCCGCGGCAAGGTCGGGGGCTATCGCGATTACTTCACGCCGGAGCAGGCCGCTGAGCTGGAGGGCCTGGTCAGGGAGCGCCTGAATCCCGTTTTCGGCTACGGCTCCGCCGCAGCCGGTGCCGAGCCGGTCTCGGTTCACGGCTGAGGTGTCAGCAGCCAGCGGCACGGGGCAGTCGCCACGAATCTGGCTGATCGTCGGCGATCGCCTGGGCGACAATGCCCAGGCCGAAACCCTGATGACTGCCCTCGGACTGCCCTTCGAGCGGCGTTATGTGCGGGTAAAGGCTCCCTGGATCAAGGGCAAGCCGAAAGTGGAACCGTCTCTGCATCACCTGGACCTGGATGCCTCTGATCCGCTCGAAGCGCCGTGGCCCGATGTCGTCGTCACCGTGGGTCGGCGCCTGACCCTGGTGGCGCGCTGGGTTCAGGAGCAGTCCGGCGGGCGCAGTCGCATCTATCTCATCGGCAAGCCGTCGGGCTCCCCGCGTTTCTATGACCTGATTATCACCAGCGCCGAGATCCAGATTCCGCCGGCGCACAACGTTTATCCCATTGGTCTGCCGCTGCTCCAGGTAGACCGCGAGCGAGTGCGCCAGGCTGCGGGTGAATGGCGCGATCGTTTCGCATCCTTACCCCGGCCCCTGGTAGGGATACTCATCGGTGGGCCGACCAATCCCTTTGTCTTCAATCGCAGCGTGACTCAGCGTCTGCTGAAGATTGCCCGCAATGTTCGCGAGCGCGGTGGGACGCCTTATTTCACCACCAGTCCGCGTACTCCGCCCGCGGCAACAGCAGCCTTGCGTCACCAGTTGCCGTCCGGTGCCGAATTCTTCGAATGGCATCGGGGCGCAAGCAATAATCCTTATCATGCCTTGCTGGGGCTTGCCGACGAATTCGTGGTCACCGGCGAGAGCGTGTCTATGCTGGTGGAAGTTGCGCAGTTGGGCCGGCCCCTGGCGATTTTTCCTCTGCCATTCAGCACCTTGGGAAAACTGGACCAGCTGCGGCGGCGGGCGGCACGCTGGCTGTATCGGCCGGATCAGGGTGCGAGCCTGGACTCATTGCGCAGCAGGATTCGCTCCCTGGGCAGTGCTCTGCATTTGTTGCCCAGGACCCGGGATTTCACGGCCGTACATGACTTGCTGATGGAGCGGGGGCTGGCAGTGTCCGCCGGGGGTGAGATTCCGCCCCCGCAAGGAAGTCTCCCCGATGATTTGTCCGGTGTGGTGGCGCGAATCCGTTCGGAGCTGTTGTCGCCGGATTGAATCAGTTGCCGAAAACGCGCAGGGCTTTTTTCATGGTGCGTGTACCGAGGCGATCCAGCTGTTGTTTCCACAGGGCGAGGCGGGTGGCGCGCAGGTAATTCATCTGCACCATGCGGCGCTCGCCGACAAAGCGTTTATGGCCGTGATAGGAAACATCAGTCCGCCTGAAGGCCAGAAGGGTACCTCCCTGCGGGGGCACCTCGGCGGCAAAGTCTTCGATGTCCGTCGCGGACCGCAGCATGCGCAGTTGCCCGGAATTTTCTGACCATTGCTCATTGAAGTACATCAGCACCGTGATGATCTTGCTGGGATGATCCGTGTGGATATTGCCGTCACTGGGCTCACAGAACTTGCGCACCGTGGTGGTGACCGGGCACTCACTGAGGTCAACGCCGAATTTTCGGCCCAAATGCTCGGCGAGTTCGGGTCCCTGTAACTGGTCCAGAAAAGCCTGAAAGCCGGCGCCGAAGCTGACATCGTCCAGGGACAGGTTGCCGGGCCGCTCAATGGGCGGGTAGTCCTGGTTGATGGTGGCCAGGGCGGAGGCATCCAGGCAGCCGGGCACTACCAGGAAGTCGAAAGGATCCTCCTGGAGCGGGGCGGCATCAATGGCCGCGAAATTAATTCCTTGCATCGATTGCGATCCGGGTCGGGCTGGCTGATTGGCTCAGGAGATTACCGGCGCCCGCCCAGTAATGCCAGCGTTCGGGGCTAACAAAATCCCCTTGCCTGCATCGGCGTGTCAAAAGACGATAAAATTGCGGCCCCCTTGCTACTGACAGGCCTATTCTGTGCTGAGCGCTATTACCCGACATGTGATTTTCAGGGTGCTGTTTTTTCTGCCGGATCCGAGGCGCAAGGCTGTGGATCGGTGGTTGCGAGGCCGGGATGAGTACCGGAATCTGCATAAGGCCGACTGGCTGTTAATCTCCTGGGGTAAGAGTGGCAGGACCTGGCTGCGTGTCATGTTGTCCCGTTTCTATCAGATCCGCTTCGGTCTGGGCGAAGAACATACCTTGCTGGGCTTCGACAATCTGCACAAGAAAAATCCTGCTATTCCGAAAGTGTTCTTCACCCACGGCAATTATCTCCGTGACTACACAGGCAATGGTTACGACACGAAAGTCGATTTTCATGGGAAGAAAATCGTGTTCCTGGCGCGGGATCCACGGGATGTTGCTGTGTCCCAGTATTTCCAGTGGCAGTATCGGATGCGGCCACACAAGAAGTGGATCAATGACTATCCGGAGCACGACACTGAGGTTTCCATCTATGAATTTATGATGAATCCGGAAGTAGGGCTGCCGCGGGTCATCAGTTATTTCAATGGCTGGTTGCGCGGCATTCCGGATATTGGTGATGTATTGACCATTCGTTATGAAGACATGCGCCGCGAACCCGGGGTAGCTTTGGCTAAGATTCTTGAGTTTACCGGCACGCCGGCTACCCAGGAGCAGATAAAGGATGCCGTGGATTTCGCTGCTTACGAGAACCTGAAGAAAATGGAAGCGGGGAAATCCACTTTTTCATTCTGGCGCGCAGGCTGGCGACTGGTCCCCGGGGACAAGAGCAACCCGGATTCTTTCAAGGTTCGCCGTGGGAAGGTAGGCGGCTATCGAGACTACTTCAGCGACGAAGAGTTGGAGGTCATCGACGCGATGGTGAACCGTGACCTGCTGCCGCAGCTGGGCTATACCCAGGCCGAGCAGTCCGCAGGCTCGCCGGCAACCGCAGCGGGCAGCCGCTCAGCCTGAGCCGCCTCAGGCCGGCAGGCCCGGCACGCGATCAAGTACGTCCAGGGCGTCGTGCCGGATGTGGTTGCGCCCCATCTCGTCCCGCAGCATGGCTTCTGTCACCAGGCCCTGGTCCAGGCATTCTTTCAGCAGGCCGAAAAAGAACTGCTCCTGGCGTGGGTCCGGATGTCGCTTGTAGCGACCCGTGAAGCGATAGTCGCCGAACAAGGCGCGGCGGGCGCGGCGGCCCCAGTGCCTTGGCGGGAACAGGCGAAAGGTGTCGGCGGGTCGGAAATCCACCGGCAGGCCCGTTTTCCAGGGTTGGGTCTTGCGCTTGGTGTTATGGATCAGGCGAGTCTGGTCATCCAGGTTGTCGAAATCGTTCCAATGGTTTTCGAACAGGCCGATCTGATCCCGGTCTTCGTCATGCAGGCAGACCCAGTCCATGTAGTCACGCTTGAACTCGAACATCTCGCTAAATTGATCGGCGACTCGCCAGTGGGTGAGTTTCGCGCAATCCAGCAGCATCACGCTGGAGGCCAGGCAGCCTCGTTTTCCCTTGTTGCCGGACTTGGGCCGGCACATAAGGGCGTGTCCTTCCATATCGCGTGACAAGAGCTCCCAGACATCGCCGACAGCGAATACATCAGGGTCGATCACCACAGCCCGTCCCTGGTAGCCCATGAGCTCGGGAGGCTGGAAGCGCAGGGGGGTAAAAGACTGCAAGTCGTCGATCAGCCAGGCCCGGCGATCACCGTCGCGCAGGTAGAGCTGGCCTTCGCGTTCTCTCAGATAAGGAAAATCCTGGGTATGCATGATCCGGATGTCGAACTTCTCAGCGTTCTTGCTATTGCGTCGCAAGGAATATTCCGAGACCACTGCACCCAGCATCTGGCGCGGATTGGTCTGGATGAATACGCAGGGTTTACGGCCTGCTGAGGTTTGGTGTTCCATGCTCTTTACCCGGCACCGCCAGCTATGGCCGCGGCATTGCTGTCATTATTGTCCGTGTTGCTGAATCCCGTATAACCGAAAACGGGCGACAGCCTTTCCTGTACCAGTTGGTTGACCCGAGCGAGTTGCTCGGTGTCGAAGTAATCGCTGTATCCACCCACCTTGGCGCGTCGCACCTTGTAGGAGTCCGGATTATCCTTGTCACCCGGCTTCAGGCGGCCTCCGCCGACCCAGCCTGTGGACGTGGTCTCAAGCTTTTTCATATTCTTGATGGAGCCATAGTCAACCGCGTCGTGTATTTCTGCTTCTGTGCCCGGGGTGCCCATGAAGTCGAGAATATCGCCCAGCCATTTCTCGGTATCTGCTCGCAGGTCTTCGTAACGCACGAGCAGGAAATCATTCAGGTTAGCCATGTCATTGGCCCAGACATTCATGAAGTTGATGATCTTCGGCAGTCCCGAGTCTTCCCGCATGATGAAGTCGAAAAGTTCCACTTCACTTTCATGGGGCGGGAAACGATTCAGGGCCTTCTTTTCTGGCTTCATTCTGTGTTGCCACTGAAAGTACTGTGAGACCGAAACGTCCGCTGGATTGCGCACCATCAGAATGGTTTTGCGACCATAGAAATCGGCCTTGGTATCGAAATTGCCGGTGTAGTCTTTGATGAAATTATCGTGGGTGAAGAACACCGTCGGAACAGCAGAATTCTTGCGGTGAAAATTATCGAAATTAATCAGCCTTGGCTTGGTGATGCCATACCGCTCCTGGTAGAAGCGTGACAGCATGACCCGCATCCAGGTCCGTCCGCTGTTGCCGTAGGACGCGAAAGTGCAGTCAGCCCGCCGCAGTTTCCCAAGCTGTTCGCGGCCTCGGTGGCGCCGTTCTACCTGGATGCGTTTTTCTTCCGGCAGGAAGAACACAGACTTCATTACGATGAAGCGATGGAATTTCTTAATGGGTGTATGCAGCATCGGCTCTGTTTGCGCGCAGCCCGGCTTGCCGATAAACCGGGCCGTCCGCGGCGCTGTGTCAACAATAGGGGCTATTTTCGCATAAGACGGGCAGCACGTTGCCAGTCGAAGTGGTCCCTCGGCTGGCCGGCGAATTACTGCTCCAGGTACTCGATCAGGTCGCTGAGCTCAGCCGCTGGCAGCCGCTGGGGAATGGTGCCCGCCGTGGGGTGGTTTCTTATGCCTGCCCGCAGATCCTCGGAACTGAGCGCCTGGAGGGTCTCCAGGGATGGGCCCCGGCCGCTGGCGCCGTGACAGGCGCCGCATTGTTGTGCAAACAGATCCGCACCAGCGTCGATCCTGGATGTCGGGGCGGGTGCCGCGTCTTCCCTGGCCGGTGGTTCGCCGGGCGAGCAGGCAGCCAGCAGGGCTGCCAGGCACAGGGTGGCGGGAATCAGGTACTGCGGGGGGTTAGACCAGCCCATAAAAAGTCTCCGTCCGGGGATCACGCTTGCTCATGGCTGTTTATTATAGAGCTATCTGGCGATGGGTAGATCATGAAAGACTTTGCTGAGTCCTCTGCCGGTAGTTTTTAGTTGGCGAGCGAAGATCAACGGCTGGCGGAAGAGTAGGGCCTGATGGTTGATCGGCGATCGAACTCATCTGGAGCCAGCGGGAAGCGCGGCCGGGGCAGGCCCAGGTAAGTCTGCTCTTTGATCAGGTGATGCGCGATAAGCTCATCGGGCGGGCGATCGGTCTCAACCCACGCCTCCAGGTAACTCAGCCAGTCCACGGCATCGGCGCCCGGGCCACGCCGGCAATGGGCCATCCCGGGGAGCATAAATAGTCGTGCGAAGGTCGCCGTCTGGTCCGGCCCGCCCATGGTGGCGGTCAAGGTCTGAAAATAGTCCACCGTGTTCAGGGGCGTGACTTCCACGTCGTCCCAGCCCTGATACATGATCAGTTTGCCGCCCCGATCACGAAAGCGACGCAAATCGGGGTTTCGGGCTGAATAAATGACCTCCATCAGGGCCAGCCGGGGCGGGTCACGGTCAAAATCAAATTCACGGGCTGAATGCCCCGGGCCCGGATCGCGAAAGAACAACAGGCTCTGGTAGAGCTGTTGAATGGGTCCGTCCGGGTGAAACACGGCCGGTCCGTCCCGGCCCACGAAATTGGGAACCCACTCGTACTCGGATCCGGGCATCAGGCCGCCCGGCACGAGGCGGCGTCCGCTTGAATCCCGGGCACCGTTGTAGAGCTTTTCCAGGGTGGTCAGTTCCGCCTGACTGAAGCAGTCTCGGGCCGTGGGCGCATTCTGGCAAGCGACTAACGCGGCCCGCCAGTCGCAGGTGCGAGGATCGGCGATCAGGCCATCTGTGCCTGCGCAGCTGTCCAGGACGCGCTGGTGAACCTGGGCCACACGATCCGCAGACAAAACGGGTTGGTCCTGGGCATTGAGGTTGGCGAGTCCGGACCAGATCAGGTGCAGGGCTGCTGTGCCTGTTTCATCGAGTACGGGGGCCCCGGCGATGATGCCGTCGAAGTCAGCCGGGAAGCGCTGGGCCGACACCATGCCCTGGCGACCGCCCGTGGAGCAGCCGCGGAAGTAAGCTTTCGTTTGCTCTTTGCCGTAATAGCGGGCGACCAGTGCCTTGGCGGCCACGGCAGTGACGTGGGTGCCCCGGTAGGCGAAATCTATCTCCGCAGGTCGATTATTCAGGGCCCACTGGGATTGGTAGGCGGGTGCCTGATGGCCCATGTCTGTCGTTACCACAGCATAGTTGCGGGCCAGGGCATCATCACAGCTGGCGCTGCGGATGTCGCCGCACAGTCCGCCGCAGCCCTGCATCAGGAGTTTCTGGTTCCAGTCAGTGATCGGCAGGCGGAGTTCGAAGCGTACCTGGGGCGCCACATAGCCCCTGATTCTGCAGTGGGCAGGGAGATCGTCGCTGGCGGCAATAGCCTCGGCGGCCGTCAGGCTCGTGGGCGCATCGGGTAGCTGCTCCAGCCCCACGGTGCGGAGCATGTTTTCGCAAGTCGTTTGCGCCAGGCTGAGCGGCGAGAACAAGGCAAGGGCGAGACCGATGAAGCCTAATCTCATGTCTGCCTTAACCGGGCAACTTCTTCCGTCAGCACCTTCATGACACGGGCCACGGCGGCTTCTCGCGCCGCTGTCCGCTGGGCATTTGCGTCGTCTTCGGGTATGAACTGATCAACATCCCGGGGGCCAAACAGGTCCGCTGCGGCGGCCAGACGCTCGTGGGCATCGAGTCGGTCGCGCAGCACGCAGACCTCGCTGAGCAGGGCCATGTTCATGGCCAGGAGTTTGTCCAGGGCCGGATCGTCGAAAAAGCTGGGGCGCCCGTTCAGGACGAATTGCACACGGTCTCTATCCGTATCATTGGGTGTGTTCATAATCTCAGCTCACAGGTCGGCGCGCGGACATCACAAACCAGTTGCTCAGATCCATTTTTCCGTCCGCAATGTTGATAAAGCCCGGCTTGCCTGCGCGGCCGTCGGCCGTCGTCTGCTGGAAACCCTGGGCAGCGTCTGCAAAACCGGCCTCCCGCGCCAGGCCCGCCAGATCGATTTCGGTCAGACCGTTCCAGAAAGGCTCTTGATTGTAAAAGGCCTCGTAGGAACTGCGCAGATATTCCCAGCAAGACATGATCTCCGTACGCGCCGGTATTTCAATGTGGGCCATGATCCCCCCGGGTTTTAGCACCCGGAAGCATTCACGGAAAATCTGCTGCACGGCTGCCCTGGAGGTCTCATGCAGCAGGGCATGGGACACGACCCAGTCGAAGGACTGGTCCGCATAGTCCAGGTGTTCGGCATCCTGCTGGGCGAAATGCACCCGCAGCCCCCTGGCTTCGGCCTGTCCATGGGCAAAACGCAGGGCGGGAGCCGATGTGTCGACCGCGTGGATTTCAGCCTGTGGGAACTGCTCGCCGTAGGCGAAGGTGCTGGCGCCTACCAGGCAACCCAGATCCAGCAGCTTCGCGGGCTCCCGGTCAGGAAAGCGTTCCAGTACATGGGCCATGAGTGTCTGGCCGCGGTAATCATGGCGGACCCCGGTGCGACCGAGCAGATACACGTTGGCGGACTGGGCGTAGATAGCGCCCTGGCGGACATCATCGGCACAGACTTCGGTATGGTAGCCGCCCGGCAGGGAGTGATTATCCACTGCCGCCTGATAAGCCGGCAGTTCCAGCTTGGGGTTCAGGGTCAAGCTGCCCAGGTCATTGTTCCTGGGCAAACACTGCGCAGTCAGATCACCTAGTTGCCGATCAACGCATTCGCCGACACAGGTCCACAGCTGGTCCTGCCATGTCTGCATCAGGTTTAGCCAGAAACGATGCAGTTCCTCCTGCTCCATCCGCTGCCGCAGACGCTGCCGGTCCGCGTTCGTTCGCAGAGTGCCGATTTCGAGTTCCGGCTGTACCCGTTGTTCGCAGATGCGCCGGCTTCCCTCCGCCAGGGTGCCCTGCACATATTGATTCAGCGCGAGGACAAACTGCTGCTGCGCGCGTTCATCATGATTAACGCTGATCATAAGGCGGCTGCTACGACTCATATTCGAGTTTTGATGCTAGTAGTCAAGTCGTCGTTCGGTCAATACAATTATATAAATGATAATTATATATCTAATGAACCTGTCGGCTTTCCTCATTGGCCGCTGAGGCGACAGACGTGCCGCCGACGCAGCTATCATGGCGTCTGCGCCTGGGCTGGGGCGTTGGCTCCCTTGGGGGCACGACGCTGATCAATGCGGTTGGTTTCCTCGCCCTGTTCTATCTGACACGTGCGGTGGGTTTGCCACCCGCCACTGCCGGCGCCCTCATTTTTTTTGCGAAGTGCTTCGATATCATCACAGATCCTCTGATGGGGGTCCTCAGTGATCGGACCCGGAGTCGCTGGGGCAGGCGACGACCCTGGCTGCTTGTCGCTGCCTTGATCAGCCCCTGTGCTTTTGTGCTGTTGTTTCACTTGCCCGCTGGTTCCGGTATGCAGTCGGTCACCTGGGCCGGTGTGGCCCTGCTGCTGTATGCACTCGGTTACACCATGTTCAATATCCCTTATCTGGCCATGCCGGCGGAGATGACGCGGGATTACCACGAACAATCCCGGCTCATGTCCATGCGGGTCGTTTTCGCAGCCCTTGGGATACTGGCGGGTGGCTCCCTGGGCCCATTTTTAGTGAGTCGATTCGGCGGCGATACGGCCGCCTACAGCGCTATGTCCTGGGTGCTGGCTGCCATCATCGGCGGCAGCATGGCGGCGAGTTTCTTTGGCACACGCAGCGCTGCCTTCACGACACGCAAACCACATCGTTTCAGTTTCAAAGAGCAATGGTCTCTGGCTTGGGCAAACAAGGCTTTCATGGTTTTGCTCAGCGCCAAGTTTCTGCACATGACAGGGGTTGCCCTTGCGGTCAGCTCACTGCTTTTCATGGTGACTGTCGTATTGCAGCGAGATGAGGCAGCTGCCAGTGCTTTTGTATTCTCATCCACTGCTGGCACCTTGTTGGCCATGCCGTTGTGGCTGGCAAGCAGTCGGCGCCTGGGCAAACGCAATACCTACTTGCTGGCTGTTGTTCTGTATGTGCCCATTCTCCTTTCCTGGTTCCTGGCAGGCACGGGGGAGGGCTGGCCTGTCTATTTGCTGCGCGGCCTGGGCATCGGGGTGGTCACCGGGGGCTTGACCCTGACAGCCCAGGCTATGCTGCCGGATGCGATCCAGGAGGACAGCCGGCTCACCGGACTGCAGCGGGAAGGCGTCTTTACAGCGGCCTATAGTTTCATGGAAAAAACAGCCTTCGCGCTCGGTCCCCTGATTTTTGGCCTGGCCTTAGACCAGGCCGGTTTTGACTCATCTGATGCTGATTTTGCCGATGAATCAGTGCGCCAGGCAATTCTGTTTTCAGCCGCAACAGCACCGGCCGTGGCCAGCGCACTGAGCGCGCTGGTTCTTTGCTTTTACACCCTGGACCGGCAGCGACGTTCATGAGCGACAACGTCAGTCAGTCAGTCGCCCGCGCCTTCGCGGTTTTTGAGCTCCTTCGCCAGCGGCGCAAGCCCATGACAGCAGTCGAATTACGGCATTCCCTTAAGGTCCCGCAGCCGAGTTTGCGAGCCTTGCTGGCCAAGCTGGTGGAACTGGATTACCTGGCTTTTGATCCGGCGGGGCGGAGTTATTTCCCGACGCCGCGATTGGCCGCGCTCGGGCAATTCATTCGCGAACCGGATCCGCCGGATGCGCAGTGGCGCCTGGCTATCGACGAGATTGCGTCGGCGACCGGCGAAACGACGAGTTTGAGTGTAGCCAGGGGCCTGGATCTTGAGGTTTTGTATGCGTGTATGGCCGAACACCCGGTGGCGCTGCAGTTGCGCGCGGGTGGGGGCGATGCCTTGTGGCGCAGCGCCGCCGGTCGGCTGTTACTGAGCACGGGCACTGAGTTACAGCGACGGGAATCTCTGGAGGCACTGGCGGGTCGCGAGACAGTGATCGCCAGGCGCCGGGAAATCCTGGGTCTGGCAGAGTCCCTGAAAAGCTTGCGGAGCCGATCGTGGTATACCGCCTATGATTTGCATCTTAAGGGCGTCGGTGCCGTGTGTTACCGCACGCAGTACCGGGGTCAAATGGCGGTGGTGGCGGTTGCTGGTGTGAAGGACCGCATTCGCGACAATGAGCGAGGCATACGGCGGGCAATTCGAGATGGACTGCCGCCGACGAAAAGCGTCTGAATCGGCGGGTTCAATTACAGCGCCGCGATCACCGCACCGGCAAAAGTCAGCAGCACATTGGCGATGGTGTAGGTGCCCGCATATCCCAGCGCGGGCACGGGACTCTTCGCCATGTCATTCAGTACGTTCAGAGCCGGCGTGCTGGTCATGGCGCCGGTCACAGAGCCCAGTAGCAGGGCCGGATTGAGCTTCAGCAGTTTGCGGCCCACCGTGTACGCGACGATAGCCGGAATCAGGGTGATGGCCAGGCCCATGACGATAATAAGGGGGCCAACAGAGCTCAGGGCTTCAACGATTCCGCCGCCGGCATTCAGTCCGACCTGGGCCATGAAGAGCATCAGGCCCAGTTCCCTGAGCAGGTAGCGGGCCGGTCTGGGCACGCGTCCAAAAGCCGGGTTCAGGGCGCTGATGGAGCCGATGACGATGCCGGCTATCAGCAGTCCGCCTGCCATCCCCAGCCCAATGGATACGGTACCAATTTTGATCGCGATCATGCCCGCCAGGACACCGGCAGCAATTCCGAAGGAGAAGGTTGCGAGATCGGTTTCTTCTACGTTCTCTTCAATATGCCCCAGGAGACCGGCTACCGTTTCCAGGCGCGAACGTTCTCCCGTTACCGTGAGGCGATCGCCGCGATTCAGAAGCAGGTTCTCGCTGAGGGGCAGCTCAATACCGGCTCGCGTAATGCTGGTCAGGAAGCAGCCGTACTGATTGACATCGTCGCCTTCGTTAAGTGTCCGTCCCACCATGTCTTTATTCAGAACGATGATGGTTTCGGAGACCACGTCGAAATCCAGCAAGGTGGAATCCAGGACTTCCGGCCCCAGCTTTTCTTGCAAAAGGCGATGGACATCAATGCCGGCAAAAATGGAAATCACATCGCCTTTCTTCAGTTCCACTTCCGGTTCGGGCTCCAGGAATTCCTTGCCGCGCTTAATTTTTAATGGCACCAGGGCGAGCTTGATCTCAAGTCGTCGCTGGGCGAGGGTCTTGCCGGAATCCTGTTGCAGCTCATAGGCACGGATGACCGGCGGCCCGGCTGCATCCCGGCGGCGCGCAGGTTTCTGGGTCAGGCCGCGTTCACGCTCCAGATTGGCCGCCTCTTTGACCAGATCCATGCCGGTCAGCCTGGGTATGTAGCGCACGAAGGCAATGGTGCCGAGAGTGCCGCCCAGATAGGTGATGGCATAGCCGATACTGACATTCTGGATGGCATCTTCGGCGGCATATGTGCCCAGGTTGCCCAGGCCACTGCGGAAAGCGTCGCTGGCACCTGCCAGGGATGGGGTGCTGGTCAGGGCTCCGGCAAATAAGCCGGCGTCATAACCGGGTGGCAGATCAGTGAAGGCGCCGAATAGCAGGATCAGGCTCACACCCACGCCGGCGACTACCACAGACAGGATTACGTACCGGACACCGTCAGCTTTAAAGGCGCTGAAGAAGCTGGGCCCGGCTTGCAGGCCGACCGAAAAGATAAACAGGGCGAAACCAAAGGTGCCCACCATGGGGGCGATATTCAGGCCCCAGTGGCCGAATATCAGTCCGACGACCAGTACTCCGATGGTGGCTCCCAGCGGATTGCCGAGCAGGCGCAGATTGCCGACCAGATAACCGATACCCAGTACGGTAAAAATCAGCAGTATTGGACTTTGCTGGAGAAGTAGCAGCGGCTCAATTTCCATCCCGGAACCTTAGCCTTAGTCCGGATGCAATGGTAGCCGTCGCGTATCGCCGCGTTGCTGCCGTGCCGGCAGCCGGGGCTTTATTTGCTCCATCAGCTTGGCGGCGGTGGCCCGGTAAGAAGTTAGCTTGCCGCCATAGATGCTGATCAGGCGAGGTTTGTTCGGCTGATCGCGATGCAGAATCGTTTCTCGTGAACGATGGAAGGCATGGCCTTCGCCGGCAGGCAGCACCCGCAGACCGGCCCACGAGTCCAGCAGGTCTGACCGCCGCAGGTGGCTGAAGGCTGGAAAATAGTGCCCCAGGACATTCAGCAGATAGGTTTCTTCAGCGGCTAGCGCGTGGACCTTGTCGGGGTGGGCTCGGTAACGAGTTTCCGTCGTGCCGATCATCAGCCGGCCCTCCCGCGGCATCACGAACACTGCGCGGCCGTCCCGCGGGCTTTCCACGTAATAGAACTCCTGGCCCAGTTGGCCGGGCACCTCGATGTGGGTTCCTTGCACCAGCTCGATGGGAATCTGGCTAACGGCCGGTTGGATTAACTGATTGACGTGATTGACCCAGGGCCCGGCCGCATTGATGAGCATCCGGCTGCGGACCGCGTACTCACGCCCATTAGTTTGATAACTGACTTCGTAGCCTGCGGGTGTCAGTTGGGCACCGGTGAATTGCGCCGGGCAGGCCAGCTCAGCGCCCAGGTCGATGGCCGAGCGCATCACGGCGCGGGTCAGTTGGGCGTCGTCTGTGCGGGCGTCGGTGTAGCGGAAGACCGCGCGCAGGCCCTCCGTGCGCAGGCCATGCAGTTCGTCCCAGCGCCCTCGGCCCACTGTGGCAAAGCGGGCATCGGGATTCAGCCCGCTCAACAGGTAGTAAAGGCTCAGACCCGCCCGGATCAGCGTCGGCCCCCGGCGGGTACTTTCATAAAGGGGCAGATAGAAATTCTGCAGCTGCACCAGCTCAGGGGCCAGTTTAAGGAGCAGCGCGCGTTCCCGGAGGCTTTCGGCAACCAGGCCGAGTTCATAGCTTTCCAGGTAGCGTAAGCCGCCGTGGATCAGCTTGCTGGATTTGCCGGAGGTGCCGGCAGCGATGGCCTGTTTCTCAAGCAACAGGACCGAGTAGCCGCCGGCTGCGGCGGCCTGAGCCACGCCGACCCCATTGATTCCGCCACCCACCACGACCAGGTCATAGTTTGCAGGGCTCATCAGGTCTGCTCCTGCAGCCGGCATCCGGGCTGACCGAAACCTGAGGGGCAGGGGTTATCCGGGCAAGGGTATAAAGTCCTCATGATCCGTAGAGTAGTCGGCCCGGACGAGGGGTCTCAACTACCCACCCTTTTGGTGTTATCTAGAGCGCCTTGATTATTCAGTGGAGTTGCCCCGCATGAACTACCGGAAAACTATAAGTGGCCTGCTTGTCGGACTCGCCCTGGCGGCGACGAGCCAGGTTTATGCCGGTGCCCACGGAGGGCAGGCCGTCTCCAAGATCGATGAGCTGCCGGTCCGCAGTGGTGACTGGTCAGCCGAGGAAATCCGCAAGGGGCGCGAACAGCTGGTGCGGGCTTTTGACGCTGCCTGGATTCGGGTAATTGCCAGTGGCAAGGATCAGGAGATTATCGCCAGGTACCCGGCGAACAAACCCGGAGCGGCTCAAAGCTATATGGTGCGACTCGTCGATTGCCTGCCGCTGCCGGATCTGGCGCCCTGGCCCGAAAAGCCCGTGGGTATGTTCAAGGATATTCTGGAGACCGGCGTCATTCGACAGCTTGTCCAGGGTGTGCCGCAGAATGAGAAGAATACGTCCTGGTATTTTTCTGCCATCAGCCAGGGCTACCAGGATGCCGTTTTTGATGAGATCGAGAAGCAGTATGGCGTCAAGCTGAAGATTGAAAATGTTGTGCTGGCCCCCGGGACGCTGCCCGCGACCTCGCTGCTGGTCGATGGCAAAGTGGATTTCATCTCGCAGTTGAATGCCGTGGGTGGTCGGACGCAGGGCTTGCGACGCCGGACATCCCGTCGCTTCACTTGCACCATGAGTGCTTCGAGTCAGTTTATTCATATTCCGGAAGATTCACCCCTGGTCGAAGAGATCAAGAGTCTTAATGATCTGATAGCACGCCCGAACGTGAAGATCTGCGCCGGCCCACTGACGACCCAGACTGCCCAAGCCTATATGCCCAAGCATGTGGTAAAGACCAAATACATCAATGATCTGCCGGTCTGCGACAAGGCCATCAAAAAAGGTGATCTGGATGTGATGGTGAACCCTCTCAATGATCTGAGTGTGGCCGGTATTGAAGGCTACAAGTCCGTCCATACCCTGATCGTGGCCGGCACCCCCCTGTGGGTGGCTGCTGAGGGTATCCAGTGCGCCGAACCTGAAGGGCCTCGTGACGAGGGTGAGTGTTCGGAAGAAGACTACTAGGCCGTCGGATTTGCGACTCAAGGAACGAAGATGATTCTGATTACCGGAGCTTCGGGCAAAACCGGCAGCGAAGTAGCGCGGCAGTTGGCTGCTGCCGAAGTGCCTTTTAGTGCAATGGTTCGCAGTCGCGAGAAAGGCGAGCCCTTCGAAGCGATGGGTGCGGATGTTGTCATTGGCGATATGTCCGATGAGGACTTCCTGCAGCGAGCTCTTGCCGGCATAGAGAAAGCTGTGCTCATCATGCCCAACGGTGAGCAGCAGCAAGCCATGGAGATGCGCTTCACAGATCTGGCGGTAGAGGCCGGTGTGCAGCACCTGGTTTATCTGTCGTCCATCGAGTCGGTTCCGGAGAACCTGAATCCGATCACGCAGATGCATGTGGCCGTGGAGAAACATATTCGGCAATCCGGCATCAACTGGACAATTATTCGGCCCAGTTTTTTCATGCAAATGTTTCTCGGTGCCGCGAAAGGGATACGCGAGCGGGGCGAATTGGTATTCCCGGCTGGCAATGGGACAGTGGCGACGACGGATCTGCGGGACGTGGGTGAGGTCATTCGGCTCGTCCTCACAGAGCCCGGCCACGAAAATCAGAGTTACGACCTGACGGGGCCTGAATTGCTGACCCTCGACGAATGTGCAGAGCGCATCTCACGAGTAATTGGCCGCGAGGTGCGTTACGTGGATCAACCCATGGCGGAATTTGCCGATCGACTGCGCTCAATCAATATGTCGGATTGGCGCACACAGGCTGTTTGTAAGGAGTTCGAAGCGATCTCTCGCGGCATCATCGATCACACAACAGATACGGTATCCGAGCTGCTGGGTCGGCCACCCATTTCCCTGGAGCAATGCATCGAGGATCATCTGGAGCTTTTTCAAAGCTGATCCCCGTTGTGCTGCCCTGAAGGCATCAGGCTTTGGCTTGACCGGGGCCTAACTCAGGGCGGCTCCGGGCAGGCCAACGCTAACGATGAGGCCGCCGCCGGGTCTGGCCGTCGCGTGAATTGATCCCTTATGAGCTTGGAAGACGCGCTGGGCAATAGCCAGACCCAGGCCGCTGCCCTCGGACTCAGCGGCCGTATCAGCAGCCCGGAAAAATGGTTCGAAAATCCGTTGCAGATTTTCTTCTGAGACGCCCGGGCCTCGATCACTGATATCAATTCGCAAGGTCTCGCCATCGCGGTCGGCTCGCACTTCCACGGCGCTATCAGCAGGTGCGTGGCGAATTGCGTTACGCAAAATATTTTCAAAACCGCTGCGCAATAATTTGGGGTCCCCAATCAGGGTCAGTTGTTGCTCTGTGCTGAACTCAAGGCGGCAGTTTTTAGCTGCTGCCTCCACTTCCTCCGTCTCTACCAGGTCTCCGAGGAGTCTGTCGATCCGCACCAGTCGCTGAGCCAGGGTCCCGCCGGAGTCCACATGTGAGAACTTCAGCATGTCGCCAATGGCTTGATCCATGCGTTCGATTTCCATATCGATCTGTTCGCGTTCTGCGCTGGTCAGGGATTGTCGATGATTGGCCAGGGCCAGCGCCGCCTGCAGACGCGCCAAAGGTGAGCGCAGTTCATGAGACATTTCCTGCATGAGTTGTTCGCGCCCTGAAATCAGCTGCTGCAGGCGGTCTGCCATGGCATTGAAGTCCGCGGCGAGAATGCCCAGTTCATCTCGCCGGTGGGCGATACTGTCCGGGACCCTCGCATCGACATGGCCGACAGCCAGTTCCCGGGCGGCCTGTTGCAGTTCTCCGATAGGGCGGCCAAAGGCCCGGGCTATCAGCCACGCGACGACCCCGGCCACCAGCAGCGCCGCAGCAAACAGCGCCAGACGAGTCAGGTTGCTGCCCGACAGGGTGATGCTTTTGGGCAGCAGCAGAAAGCTCAGAGTCGAGCCGTCCGGAGCGACCAGCTGTGGCGTCAGCCGGACGGGGAGGAGGTTCCCGGTCGGCTCGGCGCTGGTACCGACCACAGAATCCCTGACAAAGCCTGCAAGCTGGGAGGGCAACTCCCTATCGAGCAAATCCTTGCTTTGTTCATCGAGCACGTAGATCGTGAAATCCTGTTTGGTGCGCTGCTGCTGTTTCAGCCAGTCCTGCAACGCTGATTGTCCGCCGGCTGCCAGCACGGCGGCTGCTTCCTGGGCCAGCGGGCTTTGTCGTGCGGTGATATAGCCGCGCAATTCATAGGAGGCGATCAGGAACAGGCTCACGACTCCCAGCAGGATGAACGCAATCAGGGCTGCACCGATATAGACGACCATGCGCAGGTAAAGACGGCGATAGGCCATGGCCATCTCAGGCATCTTCAGCTGCCGTGTCGTCGATGACGTAACCGTGACCGCGCAGTCCGCGGATACAGTCTTTGTTCACTCCCGCCGTGGCGAGTTTCCGGCGCAGCTTGCTGACCAGGGTGTCGATGCTGCGATCGTAGGCTTCGATGGGGCGGTCCAGGGCCAGGCTGGTGAGCTGGCTGCGTGACAGAACTTCGCCGGGGCGCAACATCAGTTGCTCCAGTACCCGCATCTCGCCGGCAGTCAGGGAGAGAAATTGCCCGTTGGCGCGAAATTCCCGTCTTTTGCAGTCCAGCTCCAGGCACCCTATCTGCAGTAGTTCGGGTCCCCGCTGCTCTGAAGCGCCACCCATGGACCGCTTGAGTACGGCATTAATTCGGGCCGTCAGTTCCAGGGGATTACAGGGTTTGGGCAGGTAGTCATCGGCGCCACCCATCAAACCCAGGATGCGCTCGGATTCTTCGCCGCGCGCCGTCAGCATGATCACGGGTAGTTGATGCGTCTGGCGCAACTGGCGCAGGACATCGAAGCCATTGATGTCGGGCAACATAACGTCCAGCACCAGCAGGTCAGGTGGCGAACTGGCCACCCGGGCCAGAGCCGATTCGCCGTCATGGACCACGTCCACCGAGAAGCCCTGCAGCTGGAGAAATTCCTGCAACATGGTAGCCAGTTGCTGGTCATCGTCCACCAGCAACAGCTGGGCCAGCGCCTCACTCACGTTGCCTCCCCCATGGTTGGGTTCTTGATTGCTGCCCGTTGACTCTTTGTTGACACACGGAAGCCGCTGTTCCAGTTAGAATTTTTCCCATATTACAGGAGGGGATGAGAATGGCCTACGTGGTCACCGAAAACTGCATTCTGTGCAAGTATCAAGACTGCGTAGACGTCTGTCCCGTGGACTGTTTCCATGCAGGTCCCAACATGCTCGTAATTGACCCGGAGGAGTGCATCGACTGTTCCCTCTGCGAGCCTGAATGCCCCGCCGAAGCGATTGTATCCGAAGACGACCTGACGCCTGACATGGCGCATTTTGCCCCATTGAATGTGCAGCTGGCTGCTCGGTGGCCGGTGATTACCGCTAGTGGGGAGCCGCCTGCGGATGCTGATCAATGGAAAGACATCAGGAATAAGCTTGAACACCTCAAGATGGATGAAAAAGCAGCATGAATACATCGGCATCAACACCTAAGGCCCAGGGCCCATTGGCGCAGTTGTTTTACCGTCCACCCTATGTTGGCCTGGTGGCATTTGTCGTCGTGTTTCTGGTGCAAGGCCTCGGCCACACTCTCATGGTGGCCATGGAGAACATTTTTGGCCACGAATATATTCTTCAGGCCGCTTTCTTCATGGGCGCCGCTGGTACGGTGATGCTCTTCTTCGGGATGAAAACCGCCGGTGAAGTACCGGGTACGTGGCTTGGTTTCTGGGCCGGTACTCTCATTTGGACAGGCTGGATCGAGTTTTCCTTCGTCTGGGGTGCTGACTATCTGGGCGTGCCGGACCTGATGGATAGTCGCAATCCTGGGGAGATCGCCACTAAGAACGAGTACCTGGTGATGATGTCATCCGTAGGTCTCATGGTCTCTCTTCTGCCCTATTTTTTGCTGAACAAAGAAACCAAGTGCAATTTCTTCGTGTGGTTTCAGAGGCGTTTGAAGCTTAGAGTGGGTAAGCCAAGTCGGGGTTATCAACGCAACTTCGCTGCGATTACCTGTATGGAAACCATTTACGTGCTCTGGTTCTGTTATCTGGCGCTGCTTTTTCTGTACGAGGAAAGTATTCTTGGCGACCATCATCCGGTGATGTACGTGGTGTTTTTCGCTAATACGGTCTGGTCGCTATACCTGATGCAGCGGCTGTTTCGCTTCTGGAAGGTGACGACAGCAATTCGTTACGCAATTCCTACTGCAATCATTGCCTACAGCAGTTGGGAAATTCTGGAGCGGTGGGGTGTTATTTCGGATTTCTGGGTACAACCGCAGAAATATGCCCTGGAACTTGGTTTAACCGGCGCCGCGGTGTTGATTGCCGGCTTCCTTGTTGCCAAGACGCCTGCCCACAAGAAGGCTGAACTCAGCCGCGAGGAACTCGCTGCCCTTAAGCAGGGCTGAGGCCACCAATTGGAAACAGGGCCGGCGGCAAGCAGCCGCCGGCCTTTTTAGTGGACGGGCCCCGATGCTCCCGGGGTGGTCAACTGGCTCCCGGTATACGCGCCATGGCCTCTGCCTGCTCGGGATCCAGATACAAGCGCCTCAAAGCCTTCGGTACGGAAAGATCAGCCTGCGCTGCAACGCATTCGCAGGCATAGTCCAGGGAGAATGACACTGATGCTAAGCTGATCTGCAGTCGAGGGCCAAGACATGCCAGCAATCATTACCGGCTGGGGCAACTGCGCCCCGCCAGGCATCGTAAGCAACATGGACCTGGCGACGATCATGGATACCAGCGATGACTGGATCGTCGAGCGCACGGGCATACGCCAGCGTCACGTCTCGCACGTCGGCAGCGGCGATTTGGGAGCGGTCGCGGCGCAGCGGGCCCTGGCGGCCGCCGGCCGTGATCCGGACGACGTCGATACCCTGATTTTCGCCAGTGTCAGCCCGGAGTTGCTGGTACCCAGCACCGCATCCCTGGTGCAGAAACGACTGGGGATCAAGGATCTGGCGGCCATGGATCTGAATGTCGGCTGCAGCGGATTCGTTTATGGTCTGGCGGTTGCCAACGGTTTGATTGCGTCAGGCGTCAGTCGCTGTGTCTTGTTAATCGCCGCCGAGCGATTGAGTTGGTATCTGGACTGGACGAAGCGGGATACCGCCGTTTTGTTCGGAGATGGCGCGGGTGCCGTGGTCCTGGAAGCCGGGCAGCCCGACGAGGGGGTCCTGGCGGCGGTGATGGGCAACGATGCTGCCGCAGCCGAGGCGCTGATGGTGCCGAATTTTGGGACCACCATGGATCGTGTCAACCATGACATGCTGGATCTGACGGTGAACTTCGACGGCCGCGAAATTTTCCGCCGTGCGGTGAAAGGGATGACCAAGTCAGCCCTTGCGGTACTCGAGCAAGCCGGCGTCACCATTGACGATATTCGACTGATGATCCCGCACCAGGCGAACCGGCGCATCATTGATGCGGTGGGCCACAAACTCGGTGTTGATCCTGAGCGGGTCTACGTGAATGTGGATCGCTTCGGCAATACGTCGGCCGCTTCTATTCCTATCGCGCTGACCGAGGCGATGGAGCACCAGCGCATTGTGCCGGGCGACCTGGTGCTGATGCCTGCTTTCGGGGCCGGCCTGAGCCGCGGTGCGGCGCTGCTGCGCTGGGGACCGCGTGCCGAAGCCCTGGGAGCCTCGTCGGCCGAGCTGCCGCCGGCTACGGAGACGGGACTGGAAATAATCCGCCGGCACGCGGAGCCTATGAAGGCTCGACTGGCAGCGCGTCCCGGCGGTTAGTCAGTTGTTGCCTTAGTTGCTCGCAACTGCTTCAGGCCCCACGACGCGCATGCTTATCCAGCCATCTTCCTGCCAGCCGGAAACTTCCGCCACCATGCCCATGCCGGCAGCCTGCTTTTCCATCATCGGCACGGTGTAGTTTTCATGGATCCACTGTTCTGACATGTCGTGCTGACCCAGCCGGGTAGTCTGCGCCAGCACATTCCAGTAGGGGGAGCGCCAGCGAATGAGGTCGCCCTCGCGCTCATAGTCCATGACCAGTTGGTAGAAGCAGGCAGTGCGCTCCGTCAGGGCCAGGGTGCCGAGTTCCGTGTCACCGGTTTTCTCGATCATGTTGCCGACGCGGCGAATCATGGGCATCTGGGTCGTGACCTGGGCATCAATCCATTCCTGAACCATGTCGTTATCTTTGGCGAACTGCAGAGACGTCAGGGTTGCCTTGATCAGGGCGTCGTTGGGTTCATGCTGATAGGGCTCGCGGTTGTTCAGGGCCTTCATCAGGGACTCGACAGCCATGCCAAGTTCCATTTCACGACCGCTAAAGTCCGCGCGAGGATCTCCCGGCACGGGGCTGCTTTCCCGAATAGCCGCGGCTACAGCGGTACCCAGTTCTTTTTCGTGGCCGCGGAAGCCGGTGCGGTTGCCGAATACATCGGGCTTCATGGCATCGGGGCCGTGGTGGGCGCCGGCGAAAGCAGCCGTTGAGCTGAACATCAAAGCAGAGATGGCCATGATCTGAATAGTTCTGAACATTCTTGCGTCCTCTCGACAAAATCGATTGTTCTGGGCATTCCCATCGCTGGGTTTTGCGGTCTAGTTTCGCACCGCTACGATAATTTCGACACTGTGACTTGGCCCGGGTCCGTGGGTCGGCAGGCCCTATCCGCCTATCGGTCGCCTGCCGCCCCTCGGAGCCGCCGGCGCACCCTGGGACATCGATAACGTTCTGAATGAATTGACGTCGCCTCGGGAGGCGGCGGAGCGGGGCCTGCTGGCCGATAGCTACGGGGTAGGGGGGGGGTCTGGTCCAGTAATTACGGCTGGTCCCGCGAGCCCTTTTTCACCCTGTCCCTGCCAGCGGCCCAATCCTTGCGCATTCGCCTTGGGACTATGGCCATCGACTTGAGTGGGCCACCCAGGCCACGCCGTTGCTTTGTTTCGGTTCGAATTATCCGCAAAGTCGGGCTATGTCGGCGAAGCTGGCCGATGGTCTGTTTATCAGTGCTTATTGTGTGCCCCTGATCCGGGATTTCGTGGAGGGTGCCTTTACTGACCCAGGGGCGTCGAAGCGGCCCGTAAATGAGTCTCATATCAGCAATTTCCGGGCATGGCATATCTAAGGAAGAAGCGCAGGCTTCATACCGCGAGGCGCGCCGGGAACTGATCCTGACGGGCTACCTGGGTGAAAAGTATTTTGCCCCCTTCCTGGAGCCTGATGAAATTGCCCCGATGCCGGATTATTTCCAGGATTTCATAAATGCTTTCATGCGGCAGACGCGTGTCATTGAAAATGTGCCCTCCGTACTGGTCAAGAAGATGATATATAACGTATCGTTTTTCGGTGGGCTCGATGCTATCGATCTCGCTGTCGAGACACTCAAGGCCTTTGCCACAGTGGGTCTGACGGAAATTGCCATGATGAACCAGCGCAAGCAATTCGTTTGATTGGGCAAAGAGTGATGCCTCAATTGCGCCAGAATCATGGTCGCTTGCTCACCACGTTAGATTTGGAATTGACATAATATGAAAAGCAGTGACGTTGCATTGGACGTGGTTGAGGCAGTCGAAGCATTGCCAAGGGCTCCTGTGAGCAGGTCTTCAGCGTGTCGGTCCTGCGATGCGCCCCTGGTTTATAGCTTTGTAGACCTGTGCATGACACCCCTGTGTCAGCGGCAGATCCCTGAAAACAAGCTAAATGAGGCCGAGGTTTTCTACCCGTTGCACGCTTTTGTTTGTCATGAATGCTTTCTCGTGCAGGTAGAAGAATATGTATCGCCGGACGAAATTTTCGACGATTCCTACCCTTATTTCTCTTCTTGCTCGGCATCTTGGGTGGACCATGCTGCGACGTATGTCGAACATATGGTCTCGGACTTCCACATCGGGAAGAATTCCTTCGTTGTCGAGATTGCCAGTAATGATGGGTACTTGCTACAGAATTTTGTACGCCGTGGTGTTCCCTGTCTTGGGGTGGAGCCGGCCGCAGCGGTTGCCGCCGTTGCGGAAGAGAAGGGCATTGATACCGAACGTGTCTTCTTTGGACTTGACACTGCAAAACGCATACTCGTTCAGCGTCAAGCTGCTGACCTTATTGTAGGTAACAACGTACTGGCGCATACGCCCAGTCTGCATGACTTCGTTGCCGGCGTGAAATGTCTGCTGGCGGATGATGGGGTTTTTACCTTCGAGTTCCCCCATTTGCTGACCCTTTTGGATAACGGCGAGTTCGACACGATTTATCACGAACATTTTTGCTATTTTTCACTGCATGCAGTAACCAGGGTTCTTGCATCCCATGGGCTGGAAATCTTCGACGTCAAAGAACTGTCGACGCACGGGGGATCCTTGCGGATATACGGGCAGCATCAGCAGGGCGATCGAACCGAGAGCGTATCCGTACAGGCGCTTGCGAACAAGGAGCAAGCTGCCGGTCTCTTTAATCTGGAAATTTACCGGGGGTTTCAGGGCCGGGTCGATTCGATTAAGAATGAGCTGCTGACCTTTTTGATAGAGCAACGCAAAGCCGGGAAGAAGGTGGTCGGCTACGGCGCCCCTGGTAAGGGCAACACTTTGCTCAATTACTGTGGCATCCGAAGGGACCTGTTGGCGTATACCGTAGACGCGGCGGAGTCCAAGCAGGGGACCTATACGCCGGGCACGCATATACCCATCTACGAGCCTGAGCAAATCGCAAGAACACGCCCTGACTACATTTTGATTCTTCCGTGGAATCTTTCTGATGAAATTGTAGGGGCACTAGACTATGCCAGGTCATGGGGAGCAAAGTTTGTTGTTGCTATACCGGAACTAAGAATCTTCTGAATCTTAGGCAGCGTCCGCGAGACTAATTGGTCCCGGCTGATTTAGGTTTGTATGTCAGGCTTTCGGCTTGGCCCGGTTGATGGCATCGACGATTAGCCGCTTGGCTTCATTTACACCCTGCCAATCACCTATCTTCACCCACTTGCCTGGTTCCAGGTCCTTGTAGTGCTCAAAGAAGTGCTCGATCTGGCGCAGTGTGATATCCGGAATATCCTCATAGTTCGTGACCGGGTCGTAGCGCTTGGTCAGCCGATGGGACGGTACGGCGATGATCTTTTCATCCTGGCCGGAGTTGTCTTCCATGATCAATACGCCGATGGGCCGCACATTGATCAAGCAACCGGGTATCAGGGGCCGGTTATTACAAATCAGCACATCGATGGGGTCGCCGTCATCGGACAGGGTGTGCGGCACAAAGCCATAATTGCCCGGATAGGCCATCGGCGTGTAAAGGAATCTATCCACCACCAGGGTGCCCGCGTCCTTGTCCATTTCGTACTTTATGGGTTGACCTCCCAGGGGCACCTCGATAATGACGTTAATGTCGTCAGGGGGGTTGTCGCCAATGGCGATGGCATCAATTCGCATCAAAAATTCCTTGGGGTTTTACTTTGCTAGGGGAAGCGGTCTGGCTTTGGATTATTCGTTAGTTCGATATTATGGCGATACAGATTATATAGCCTGCTGAGAAGTACCGATTTGCCTGGGTTACAGGGGCCATAATGGCCCTGCGCTGCTCTTGTCAGCGCTGGTGATGCCGCTGATTACATAGCTGGCGCCTGCCGGCGACAGATGGTCAGCATCGAAATACAGTAGCTCACCATTTTCAATGATTCGGCAAGAGCTTGTTTGGCACAGTTCCGTATGAGGCAGTATCAGCGTGGCGCTATATGCCTTGCTCGCTTCGTCAAGGATTGCGAGTGTCCGTTGCATGCGCTGCATTGCTGTGGCGGCATTGATTTCTATTTTTCTGTCGATGCCCAGCATGGCTGCCCTGCTGACAGCCGCCGCAACATCCATATCGGCTTGCGGTACCGGGCCTATGATGGTCACAGCCTTATCGGCAAGTGTAAGCCTGGCCAACGTTGCCTGAAGGCCCTGATTGACCACTAAATGATTGTTGGCCATATCGGGTAGCTGGTTCTCTTCATTGAAGAGGTAGACATCCGGTTGCCACTCGGAAGGCAGGCGTTTTCCTTCAACATCAAGAGTCCAGTGGCCTACCAGGATGACATTGCGAATGTTCGGATTGGCCTCCAGGTAGCTGGCAATGGATTCGTTGAATTCTCTGCAGCCATTGTCCCGGTAACCTTTTTTCCGGGTCGATCGCACCACCCCAAGCAGAGGCGCGCATCCGGTGAACGCGGCCAGCTGACCATTTTCCCCCAAGCGGTCTGCGTATTCCTGAATGCCCGGCAGGATGGCATAGGCGTGTGAATCGCCCCAGATCAGATACGAGGGAGGAGCGGCTGCGTTAATAGCGCTGATATTGCAGATTGAGGCTTGGTAGTCACTCGTTAGCTTGCCTGGTTTGTTGATGCAATCACTGGGTACGCGGGACCAGAAAGTGTCCATTTGCTCGCTGATACGGGCCACATCCGGAGATAGCCGGTAAGCAAAGCCATTAGACAGGTGGCCGGCCAGGCCAAGGCTAAGTGCCAGTGTCATGGCCACGGCGGCCTGCCTGAATAAGGCTGGCCTGGCAATTTTGCTGCGGCTCCCACGATAGGGTTTCTCGATGAAACCCCATGACAAGGCTGCGATGCCGATGGATCCGAGGATTAGTAGAATTGATTCATGAAGATACAGCTCGCGCTGCAAGGTTAGACGTGTAAATACGATCAGCGGCCAGTGCCACAGGTAAAGAGAATAAGAAATCAGTCCAATGCCCACCAAGGGCTTGAATTGGAGCAAATGGGATACGCGATTGTCGGATCGTGCCCCGCTGCTAATCAGTAATACCGTGCCCAGAACAGGAATTAGTGCCAGTGCACCTGGGAACATAGAGTCTTCATTAATGGCTACGAATGCATAAATCAGCAATAACAATCCGCTTGCAGACCCTAACTCGGCCAGGGTTCTGGACAGGCTGAATCGGCTGATAGTCAGCGCTAAGACCGAGCCGGCGAGCAATTCCCAAATGCGGGTGTGAGGCAGGTAAAAAGCTGCTTCGGGCGTCTGTCCGCTGAGCCCTATGGACAGTCCTAGCGACAAACCGCCGATAACCAGGATGGGCAGGTAAATTCGGCGGATATCCATTTTTACCAGCGTGGCAAGGAATAGTGGGAAGAGCAGATAAAATTGCTCTTCGACGGCAAGCGACCAGGTGTGCAGCAGGGGTTTTGTCTCTGCTGCTTTGTCGAAGTAATCGGCTTCCAGCCAGAATAGAAAGTTTGAGGAAAACGCGGTAGCAGCAAATACGCTCTGCCAATAATCACGGAATTCTTTGGGTAGTAACAAGAAGTAGGCGATCAGGCTGGTAACAGCAATCGTGGCGAACAGGGCTGGGAAGATCCGTCTGATACGACGCTCGTAGAATCGGACTAGGGAGAATTTACCCTGCTGCAGGTCCTGGTAGATGATTGATGTGATCAGGAAGCCGGAGATGACAAAGAAGACATCAACCCCAACAAAACCGCCGCTTAACGAGTCGATGCCTGCGTGAAACAACACGACCGGAATAACGGCGATTGCCCGCAGGCCGTCGATATCTCGTCGATAGCTCGATGGTCCTGTTTTCAGGGCGCTCAATGTTTTTGACCCAGCCGCTGCATTATTATTGTTATTAAGTATGGGTCACGATAATCTATCAGCTTGTCATTATAACATCCTGAATTTTAACATAATATGATCGGTTTGCCTGCGGGGTAACTCGGTGGCCGCGTGGTCCCGACTAGCCTTGCCCGCTGATAATCGTGTTCAAAGTCTTGCTTGGCCGCATTGCCTGGCTGGCGAGCGTCGGGTCGGGGTGGTAGTAACCGCCGATATCCACAGCTTTGCCCTGTGCGCCGTTAAGTTCTGCGATGATCCTGGGCTCATTTTCGGCCAGGTCTCGGGCGATGCCGGCAAAATGCTCACGCAGATCCGGGTCTTTATCCTGTTCGGCCAGCGATTGAGCCCAGTAAAGGGCCAGATAAAAGTGGCTGCCGCGATTATCCAGTTCACCGACCTTGCGCGAGGGCGATTTGTTGCTCGCAAGGAACATCCCGTTGGCTTTATCCAGCGCGGCCGCAACGATGCTCGCTTTGGCGTTAGCGGTCTTCTCCGCCAGATCTTCCAAAGACACGCCAAGCGCAAGAAATTCTCCCAGGGAGTCCCAGCGCAGATGACCTTCGCTTTCAAACTGCTGCACATGCTTGGGTGCCGAGCCGCCGGCGCCCGTTTCATAGAGTCCGCCACCGGCCAGCAGGGGCACGATGGACAGCATCTTGGCGCTGGTACCCAGCTCAAGGATGGGAAACAGATCAGTCAGGTAGTCTCGTAACACATTGCCGGTCACGGAAATGGTGTCCTGGCCTTGCCGTACACGCTCAAGGGTTGCCTGCATGGCGTCGACAGGGGCCTTGATTTCAATCGTCAGGCCACTGGTGTCGTGCTCGGGAAGATAGCGACGGACTTTCTCGATGAGGTTCGCATCGTGGGCCCGGTTCTGGTCGAGCCAGAAAATGGCCGGGGCGCCGGTGGCGCGGGCGCGGCTTACTGCCAGCCTGACCCAGTCCTGGATTGGCAGATCCCTGGTCTGGCACATGCGCCAGATATCGCCTGCCTCAACCCTATGTTCCATCAAGCTGCTGCCCTGGGCGTCGAGAACGCGCACCGTCCCCGCAGCCGGGATCTCGAAGGTCTTATCGTGGGAGCCGTATTCTTCAGCCTTCTGGGCCATCAGGCCGACGTTGGCCACGTTGCCCATGGTGGTCACATCAAAAGCGCCGTGCTGCTTACAGTTGTCGATCACCGCCTGGTAAATGCCTGCATAGCAGCGATCGGGAATCATTGCCTTGGTGTCTGCGAGTTCGCCGTCAGGTCCCCACATCTGGCCCGAGGTTCGGACTGCTGCTGGCATGGATGCATCGATGATGACATCGCTGGGAACATGCAGATTGGTGATGCCTTTGTCGGAATTCACCATGGCCAGGGCGGGGCGGGAGGCGTAGACAGCTTGCAGGTCCGCTTCGATGGCCGCGCGCTGCTCATCGGGCAAGTCCGCGATCTTGGTGTACACATCACCCACACCGTTATTGGCGTCCACGCCCAGCTCTTCAAACAAGTCTGCATATTTTTCGAACACGGACTCGTAATAGACCGTCACGGCATGGCCGAACATGATGGGATCAGAGACTTTCATCATGGTGGCTTTCAGGTGCAGTGATAGCAGGACATTTTCATCCCGGGCCGCCTGGGTCGAGCGCGAGAAAAAGTCCCTCAGGGCCGTGCGGTTCATAACGGCAGCGTCGATGACTTCGCCAGCCTGGACGGGGGTGCTGGCTTTGAGCACGGTCACGCTGCCGTCCGCACCGGTGTGTTCAATGCGGACATCGCCGGCGGCTGCCATCACATGGGATTGCTCACTGGAATAAAAGTCACCGGCCTCCATATGGGCCACGTGCGATTTCGAATCAGCGCTCCAGGTGCCCATGGAGTGGGGGTGCTGCTGTGCGTATTGCTTCACCGGTCCGGCGACACGTCGGTCTGAGTTGCCTTCGCGCAGCACGGGATTGACGGCGCTGCCCAGTACCTTCGCGTATTTGGCCTGGATGGCCACTTCAGCTTCGTTTGTGGGTTCTTCCGGATAATCGGGCAGGGCATAACCCTGGGACTGCAGTTCCTTGATGGCGGCCTGCAGTTGGGGAATCGACGCACTGATGTTGGGCAGCTTGATGATGTTGGCCTCTGGCGTCTTGGCCAGATCGCCCAGTTCAGCCAGAGCATCGTGCTGGCGCTGGTCTTGGCTGAGCTCCTCGGAAAAGTTTGCGATGATCCGTCCGGCCAGGGAGATATCGCGAGTCTCCACCGTGACATCCGCCTGCTGCGTGAAGGCCCGGATTATCGGCAACAAAGAGTGCGTTGCCAGGGCAGGGGCTTCATCCGTCTGGGTGTAGATAATCTTTGCTTTAGTCATGACGTTCCAGGTGATGTCTGATGTTTTCAGGCAGCGAGGGTTGCTCGCGGTTTAAGAATCCAGGGTCCCGGCATGGCCGGTTTGAACAGCCGGCCGGTCGGTTTAGCGGCCGGCATTATAGTCGCTCTAATGAAGCTCAGCGAGGGCCCGAGGCTGCGTGAGGTACCGGCCCGTCCCAGTGATCCGCATCTGTGCCGGCCCCGTTGGCCGGCCGACCCCGATCGTTTGGCAGAACGGCCGCGCAGAAAAAGCTAGAATGTGGATTATGCCATCTGATTTTTATGCGCCCCGTTGCCGCCGCGGCCCGACCCGGCTCCGCCAGTAACGGCCTGCATGCGAACGCCCTTGCTGCTTTTTGGCCTGCCCAGGTCGGGAACGACCTGGTTGGGCAAGATCTTCGACAGCCACCCGGATACCCTTTACTGGCATGAGCCCGACAGTGTCTGGCGCCTGCCCGGGTCCCTGTTGCCGGATGTGGACGGGGGCGAGCCCGATGAGCTGGCCCTGCGCGCCTGGCTCCAGCGCTTACAGTCCAGTGCGCCCCTGAAAACTCAGGCTAAACCGCCTTTTTTCCCCAAGCACTATTACGGGGCCGGTCGCTTTCAGCTGCACCGGCTGCTGGTCCTGGCGGCCAGTGCCTGGTCCCGTCTGGCCAGCGCTCCATCTGTTCCCTTCCTGATTCCAGCTTCGTATCAGGACGAGGTTATTCCCGTTTGGAAGTCCATCGAGTCCTTGGGGCGCCTGGGTCTGCTGCATCGTCGTTTGTCCGGCCTGCGTTCGGTACACATCATTCGTCACCCCTGCGGCTATATAGCCTCGGTGTTGCGTGGCGAAACTCGCGGCAAATTCGACGAGGTGTCTGCCTCCAGTGAAGACTGGGGATTGTTTGAAATGCTGGTGGCGACGCCCCAGGCAGAAGCTGTCGGCCTGAACCTGGCGGCCTTGCGGGAAATGCACCCCCTGCAGCGTCTTGCCTGGCGTTGGGTCATTTTTAATACTAAGGCCACGGAGGAATTGCAGGCTGAAGCTGGCGCCACAATTTGCGTGTACGAAAAGCTCTGCGCAGACCCGTTGGGCGAAAGTCAGCGACTGCTCGCCCATTGCGGCTTGCCCTGGGATAAGCAGACCGAAAGCTTTCTGGATGCCAGCACCCACGGACAGCAGGCTAGTTACTACAGTGTCTTCAAGAATCCCTTGAGTTCGGCTGAACGCTGGCGCGAGGAACTGGACGAGGAGTCTATCCGCCTGATCATGACGGTCGCCGGGGACAGTGCGCCCGGGCAACTCTATAAAGAAGCGCCCTAGCATGGTCGTTCATCAGGTCATGTATCGCCTTGGGCCAGTGCAGCTGGCCACGGGCATCCGCCCACGCAATGCTGCGGCTTTTCTGCTGGCAGCTTTGCTTGGCGTTTGCCTGACGACCTTCATCAGTACGATCCAGCCTTACGTGCTGACAGTGAATATCGGACTGCCCGTGGCCGAGCAGGGCCGGGTTAGCGGTCAAATGGTGTTCTACGGTGAACTGGTCCTGCTGGCCTTAAGTTCCTTGATCGGTGTGTACTCCGATCGGGTAGGTCGCCGTGCCGTGTTTATGGGCGGCGTTTTTATCCTGTCCCTGGGCTATGCCGCTTATGCCTACGTTGATAGTGTGGCTATGCTGACGGCCGTGCGGGTTTTCCTGGCCTTTGGAATCGCTGCCGTCAACGTGATGGTGTCGGCGCTGATGGTGGATTATCCCGCCGAGCCGTCCAGGGGGAAGTTGGCGGGCTTTACCGGCATGGCGATCGGCTTTGGCAGCATTCTGATTGGCGTGGTGTTTTTACAGTTGCCAAACCTGTTCGGCGCTCGGGGCGCCGAAGCGCTGGCCGCCGGCCGGTACACCCTGTTCACCATGGTGGGGATGGCCTTGTTGCTGGTTGTTCTGCTGCGCGTCGGCCTGAAAGGCGGGCCGCCGCCGCATAGCAAGCCTAGCGAAAGCCTGCGGGCCCAGTTTGCCCAGGGTATTGCGGCCGGCCGCGACAATCCCGCCATCCTGTTTGCCTACCTGTGTGCATTTGTGGCCCGGGCCGATCTGGTGGTGGTCGGGACTTTTTTTACGCTCTGGCTGACCCAGGCCGGGGTTGAGCAGGGATTGCCTCCCGAGCAGGCTGCCGCAACCGCCGGGCAGTTCTTTGCCGTAGTGATGAGTTGCGCCTTGCTGTGGGCCCCGGTGATGGGTTGGCTCAACGACCGACTGAATCGCGTCCGCGCGATGGTGCTGGCCATGCTGCTTGCCGGTATTGGCTACATGTCCATGTGGTTCATCCCCGACCCGCTGGGACCGTGGATGTATCCGGCGGGAATCCTGCTGGGAATCGGGCAGATGAGTGCTGTGACTGCCAGTCAGACGCTGATTGGCCAGGAGTCTCCGCCCGCTTATCGCGGCTCGGTGGTCGGCATGTTTTCTTTTTTTGGTGCCGCTGGCATTCTGTTTATTACCAGTGTGGGCGGGCAGGTCTATGATGCCGTTTCACCTTCAGCCACTTTTCTGCTGGTCGGCGTGATTAATGCCGGCTTGTTTTTCTGGGGTTTGCGCGTTGCGCGCTTGCACCGTGTCGGTCAATTAGCGGAGCCTGTCAGTGAATAGCCAGCAAGTAGATATCAGTACCATTGGTAATACCCTGGAAGAGCACCTGGTCCGCGAACTTGGCGCGACGCCGGTGACAGAGTTTGGCAATTTGCATGATCTGCGGAACCTGGCGGGCGAGAGCACCGGGTATGTCCATGTCTATACGGCCGACAGACTGGTGAAAGCCAGCTTCCTGTCCATTGCCGTGGGGCCGGGTCGATACTTCAATATTCACCTGATTCCACGGCCTGAGTACGATGTACCGCGCTTCGTCTATGAAGGTCTGTTGATGCCCGGTGCCAGCCAGGTTTCCCTGGACCTGTTCGCGGATATGGATGCCGAAGCCCGGGTCCTGGATTTGCCGACTTTTTATGGTGACGCTGTCCAAGTCTACGATGCTGCCAGGCAGAATCCGGCCTTGCAGCTGCAGGCCTCGCGCTTTCTGCATATGCGTGCTTTTAGCTCGCCGCTGTTCTTATTGATGGCGCGAGCCCCGGACTCGGTACTGCCTGATTTTGAGGCTTATGCAACGGGCTACCTGGATGCGTGGCTCAAACTATTGCGGGATGCCGACAAAATTTCGCCACCGGCAGCGGCGGATCGCGAGACCCGCCGCAAACATATGGCGGACATGCTGATCAAGCTCGACCCGGATCGCGATATGGTGGTTCAGGTTTACGGCGAGGAAACTATCCAGGCTATTGAAGCTGCGAGCATGCTATAGCGCTAGCCGGCCTCGGCGAGGCTGACCACTTTGGGCGCGCCCTTGGCGTCGATGGTTTCCAGTCGCACCGGGCGGCGCCACACCTGTTGCACATACTCCAGGACCTTCTCCGAGCGGTCCAGGTCCAGGCCCCGGCCGTCGGTCGTGTGCTGGTGTTCCAGGTGCAGGGTTCCATCCACATCGATCTGCGTAGCCCGCACCGTGGGTGAACCGAAGTTGTACTTTGGCTGCAGGATGACATCCTGCAGTTCCTTGATATCGCGGTCCAGGACGGAAACCGAGCCGTCTTTGCCCTGTTTGTAGCGAAATAGCTTGAGTTCATCCGCTACCTCTTCAGTCAGGTAATTGCGGATAAAGCTGAAGTCGTCGTCGTTGGCGCGGATTTCAAAAGCTTTTTCAATGCCGTGTTCTTCGATGATCTTGCCCCACAGGCTGAAACCCAGGTGGTAAGGATTGACGGACAGCGATGCGTGGTTGTCCGCAGCGTGAGGTCGGACCACATCGGAATGGGTCTTCATGGCATCCACATAATCACCGGATGTCATCAGCTCCGTTTCGCTTAGCAGCCGTGCGTGCCAGTAGGAAGCCCAGCCTTCATTCATGATCTGGCAGGCAAAGACCGGATAGAAGTAGAAAGATTCTTCCCGGACGGCCAGGAAAATGTCCCGTTCCCAGTCTTCCAGTTCGGGTGCATGGTTGGCGATGAACCACAGAAGATCTTCTTCGACCACGGTCTGCTCGCCGCTGACTTTGTTTGAATCGCCGCTGTGGCCGGCATTTTCGCCCTCGCCGGGCAGGTCCAGAAAGCGAGCCTGGAATTCCTCAGCGGCCGGCGACGGAGCAGGGTGCCGGCTCGCGGCAGGTTCCGCCCGCTCCACGCCCTTGAAAATATCAATATGGCTTTCCAGGGCAAGGGCGGCATCCAGAACTCGCTCCACCCTGGCCTCACCGTGCTCCTCAATCGCCAGCGCGATTCGGCGGGCATGACTGGCGGCCTTTTCGACAATCCGGTAGCCCAGTTGCTCCTCGCTGCGACGAAAGAGCGTGTTGTTTTTGGAGAAATCTGCGTGGCCCAGTACGTGGGCTGTGACCAGGACGTTCTCCTGCACGCTGTTGTTCCTGGCCAGATAAGCCTGCCCGGGGTTGCCGGGAAAGACCACCTCGAACAGCCGGGAATGGCCCATGCGGTGCTGTACGAGTTGATAGACATAGCGGACGCCGAAGGACCAGTGGGGCATGCGGACCGGCAGGCCATAGACGGCGATTTCCATCATGAAGCTGTCAGGGACTTCCTCGAAGTTCACCGGGTAATAGTCCAGACCCAGTTCCCGTCCCAGGCGTTCCAGCTCAGTCATGTAGGTTTCAAGTCTTTCAGTCATTTTCCATACCTTTGAGCTGGTTGCTGCCCCTTCAGGTGGTTTTTTCGCCGGCTTGTTGCTGGAAGAAGCCCCGGATCGCATCCCAGACAGACTCGTCAGAGGTCAGCGCGTAGCTGGTGGCCGCGGCGCCTGCTTCACCGACCTCGGCAAAAATCTTGCCGGTCTCTGTGTCCAGGGCGCGCTCTGCGGACGCTGAGGTTTCTACGTAGCCCATGTAACTGGCCAGCGTACCGAGCCTGGCCAGACCGGCCTGCGCCGGGTCATGATCCTCGCGAAAGTTCTCGCCATCCGACGCATAAAACAGGTAAATGTTGTACTCGGACGGGTCGTAACGCGCATCGATAATCTGCTGCACGTTATCAAAAGCAGTGGACGCCACCGTCCCGCCGGATCCGCGTACCTGGAAGAATTCGCTCTCCGGGAACTCCCAGGACTTCACGGTGTGGGCAATGAAGACCGGCTCTATATGCTGATACTGGCGGCGCAAGCCCTGAATCACCCAGAAGAAAAATGTCTTGGCCAGTTTTCGGTCACGTTCCTGCATGCTGGATGACACGTCCATGGCGAAAAACACCACGGCCTGGGTGGCGGGCTGCTTGCGTTTCACCAACTGTTTGTATCGCAGGTCATCATCGACGAAGGCCGGCCCGCTGCCATCCACGGCGCGCCGCTTGATGGCTTCTTTCATCGATCGACGCCGGTCCAGGCGCGAACGGGCACCACGCCGGTTCCAGCCCTCGCGTGTGTAGTCTTCCTCCCGGGTGGCGCCTGCTTTGGGTTCCAGGTTAGGCAGCTTCAGCTCTTCCCAGAGCCAGTCGATCAGGTCATCTACCTTAAGTTCCAGCGACAGTTGATAGCCGCCTTCCCCCTCACCACTGCCTTGCTTGCCGCCTTTGGCTTCACCGGGTTTGCTGCGCGAGAACTTATCGCCGGGCTCGGCATCACCCTGGCCGGCGCCTTCCTGCTCGTCGGGGTGCCGCAGGCGAAAGCGGAAGTGCTCCATGATCTTGATGGGGACCCGCACCGTCTGGTCACCGCTGCCCAGTACATCGGCATTGGCAATGACATCCGGCAGCTTGGCCTTTACCGCCCGGCGAATCTTATCGTTATGCCTCAACCAGTCTCGCGCACCGCGGGAGAACAGGTCATACCACTGGTTGCCGGTTTCGCCACCGTAGGCATTCATGGTTGAGGGCCGATAAGTCATGGTCTTTTGATCCGGCTGCGTCTACTCCTGGGACAACAGTGTCGTGACGTAATTAAGGGCTTCCCGCGCACTGTGCAAGTCGTAGCCGTACTCCTGTACCAGGCGTTCTTGCACTGCTGAGATTTTCTGCTCGGCGTCGCCGTCGGGACGGGCTGTGGAGGTCACCAGCCGCAAGACATCGCGACGTTCTTCGAAAAGATACTGTTCCACGGCTTCATGGAGCCGGCCGTGACTGTCCAGGGTGAATTTCTCCCCGGCCTTGAAGGCCACCATGGCCTTGCGGACCACTTCCTGGCGGAAAGAGTCTTTCCCGGAGTCCGAAATCTTGATCTTCTCTTCCACCGAGCGCAGAAAACGTTCATCGACGGCGCGATCTTCGCCGGTAATCGGATCTGTGACCTGGCGCTTGTCCAGAGACGCTTCTACCTCATCAAGGTATTTCTCCAGTAATTCCTGTGCTTCATCCTCAAAAGAAGCAAACAAGGCGCGATGCACGTCTTCCTTGACCCAGCGGTTGTAGAAATCCTTCCGGGCGGTAACCAGGAAGTCGACCCACTGTTTCTTCTGTCCGGCATCCATACGGGCATCGTTCTCGATGGAATCCTTGAGGGCCAACAGCATTTCCATGCTGGTGAGGCTCTTCGCATCGCTGCGGGTGATGGCATTGGAGATTGCATTGATCACAAAGCGTGGACTGACGCCCGTGAGTCCTTCTTCCGGAGCTTCGGCCCGCAGCTTGGGTACGTCCGATTGGGAAAATCCCTCGGCGTCCTCGCCCGCATACAGGCGCAGTTTCTTCGCCAGGTCCAGTCCCTCGCGCTCGGAGTCTTCCAGTCGAGTCAGGATGGAAAAGGCGGCGGCAAGTTTCAATACATGGGGATCCAGGTGGACCTCGCGGAACGCCGGCGCATGGGATACCAGTTTCCGGTAAATGCGCGCCTCGTCTCGATAGCGCAGGGTATAGGGCACCCGAATGATGACCATGCGGTCCAGCAGGGCCTCGTTTTCCTTTTCCTGCACAAATTTATGAAACTCGGCCAGGTTGGTATGGGCCACGATGGTTTCATCCAGGTGGATCAGGGGAAAACGGGAGACCTTGACGTTCTTTTCCTGGGTCAGGGTCAGCAGCAGGTACAGAAACTCACGCTTGACCTTGAGGACTTCGATCATCTCCAGCACGCCCCGGCTGGCGGCATAGACGGCGCCGGACCAGGACCAGGCCCGCGGATCACCTTCGTCGCCGATTTCAGCGACTTTGGACAGATCCACCGAGCCAACCAGGTCCGCAATGTCTGCGGTGGTGGGATCGTGGGGCGCGTAGGTGCCAATACCCACGCGGGAGGCTTCTGATAAAAAGATGCGCTCCACGGGGAACTGCATGAAGTCGCCATTGAATTCGTCGTCGAGCCGCGCCTGGCTGTGAGGGCTCAGTTCACCCTGGATATCGACACCATAGGTTTCCCGGAATTTCGGTCGCAGGCTTGCGGGTATCAAGTTCAGCGGTGACTCGTGTAAGGGCGAACCGTGCAGGGCATACATGGCACCCGCGTCCGTGTGGCTGTATTCCTCGAGAGCTCGCTTGAGCAGGATAATCATCGAGGACTTGCCGCCTGAAGGCGGCCCCAGCAGCAGCAGCAGGCGGCGGCCTACATCAGAACCGGCGCTGGCGCCTTTAAAGTACTCAACAACACGGGCCAGCGATGAGTCTATGCCGTAGAGATCTTCGGTAAAAAGGTCGGTGGGTGTGTTACCTGATGTTTCATCAGGTATCTGCGAATCTTTCTGGTACCAGCACAACATATCGTAAACGTACTGGTGGCTGCTTCGGGTGAAGCGCTCGGGGTGGGCAGGGAGTATCTCGTCGAGAAACTCGCCAAAGGTGCCTTGCCAACGTGCTGCCTGGTGATGCGACGCAAAGCTCGTCAGATCACTAATAAACTCACTGCTGCTACTGCTACCGGTTTCCTGCTTCGAATCAGGTACGATCATCATCGTTTCGCTCCCGTGTATTTCGGAGGCACTCGTACCGCTATCGTTTTTGTTGTCTTTGTCGTGCTCGAGTTCTCCTGGCGTCCTCCCGTTAATTAAAGCTGCTGCTTTGCCCGCGTTAGTTCCCCTAACGCTCTGATTCAGAGTCGTCTTTTGACGTAATTCAGTCTGTGAGGCGGGTCACAATCTTTTAACTTTTATTACATAAGTCGCCGCCAGACAACTCGGACTTGGTTTCTCGCTGTCAGACCGCTCTGTCACTCTTGACAGCGCTTTGTCGCAGCGCACCAAAGGCTTTGACCGCCCTTGGCACAAGCAAAGAAAAGGCCCGGCAAGGCGATTGCCGGGCCTTGATTAGGGTAAATACCCTGGCCGCGGCTAGCCGGCAGCCTGAAGGCCTTCGGCTGCCTCGCCGGGCATCAAGGGTACGGTCTTGTGAACCCAGTTCTTGGGGTCTGTTTTATGGTCCGGGCAGGGGATTACCCGGATATGGGTATCCTGAAACTCGCGCCAGGCGCGCACGTCTATCCGGCCGGCCTTGTTGCCGTAGTCCACCGTCAGGGTGCGCACCTGCGCCAGTGTGCGGTCGGTGTCCACCAGCAGTTCTTCGGTTGTTGGCGCCGCCTGTCGGGGGCGGGTTGTTTTCAGCACCGCATAGTCTTCATCCATAACAATATCCCGGGTCATATCCACCAGCATTTTTTGCTCTTCGGGGGTGGAGCCGCGGACTTTGCTGCCATCAAGTGCGGTGGTCTCGCTTTTCGGCGTCAGGATGATCATGTGGATTTGTGTATTGCCTTCGTCGATCGGAGTGACATAGGCCGTCACAATCTGCGGCGGATAATCTGTTTGATAGTTCGTGTTGCGGGATACGCAGCTGATCACGTTGTATTCCATCATCAGCCCGCGGCTCTCGCCAAATTCACCCTTGGCGTCCCAGGCGGCATGCCAGGCCTTGACGTATTGGTCCGTGAGCTCGTGATCCACGATGGTCACACCCTTGGGCAGCCACTTGGCAAACTCGTGTATATAGTGCACATGGCAGGGGTCGTTGTAGTTCTCCGCCATGCGCATGTAGTTGATGTCTTTGTGCCGGCTAATCACACCCTTGTGCCACTCGCCGGAATCCCACTCGGGCATGATGTCTGGAACTGCTGGCCGCTCTGTCTCAGCCTGGTCTCCCAGGAAGACGAAAATCAGACCGTACTTTTCAGTGACGGGGTAGGCGGGTACCCGGGCCCGTTTCGGCGGCTCGGTGGGGGTCTTGGTGCCGGCGGGAATCAAAGTGCAGCGACCGGCGCCGTTGAACTCCCAGCCGTGCTGCGGGCAGGCAATGCCGCCGTTTTTGCATTCACCCAAGGTTAAGGATGCTCCACGATGGACGCACAGGTCGCTGAGGCAGTGGATCGTATCCGCGTCGTCCCGGAACAGGACGAAATCGGCGCCTAGAATCCGGACGCGCCGGGGTTTTTCGGCCAGTTCCTCGGCAATGCCGGCGACATACCAGTTGTTGATAAACATGCGGCTGGTTCCTCAATCACATCGGTGAGCGATGCGCGATAGCGTTGTGCAAATCAGTATATATAAGGACCGGCCTGGGTGGCCCTGCAGCGCCGGCCGCCTTAGTCATCTGCCCGGGCCATGGTCAGTTATGCAGGCTAAAGCCCGCCTGTGCAGCTAGCTGCGTCTAGCTGGCCTGCAGAATTTCTCCCATGACCCGTTCTGCGGAGGCCATGGCGGACTCCATGCCGGGCTCTCGGCGCCGTGTGTGCTCGCCGGCAAAGTGGATGCGGCCCTCGGGGTTTGGCAGATCGGCTGCAAAGCGGTTCACTTGCCCGGCCGAATAACTCAGACCGCAGCCACCAATAAACGGCGTATGCCCCCAGGAATGATGGCCCATGACTTCAAGCTGGCCCCGCGATGCAGGTCTTATCTCTCCTATCAGGTCCAGCACGCGTCGGGTGGCGGCTGCCGTATCGAACTGGTCAATCCTGCGGCTGCCCTGACCCGTCATCCAGACCAACAGGGTATGCACCTCACCGGTGTCATCCGTCATGGCAAACACGCGCTCAAGCTGGGAGTCGGACCACATAGTTGGTTCAAAGCCATCAGCTTCCCAGAAGCGGGTCTTGGGGCGCAGGTAAAATTTGGTCACGGCGTAGTAGGGCAGCTGGGCCGTTGCCGCCGCTTTCAGGGGCGACAGGTTTGGTGTGATCTCAATGTTGCGCAGGGAGGTGAAGGGGATGGCTGCCACCAGGAAGTCACCGCGGTAGCGGGTGCCGTCCACGCAGCTTAGCTCTACGCCCCCGGCATCCTGCCGAATGCTGGCGGCGGCCTTGCCGAAATGAATTTCCGTCTTCAGGCTGGCCGCCATGGCCTCGGGGAGCCGCTGGATGCCGCCGGCTACCTGGCTGAGAGGGGCCACGGCCTGGCCCTGTTCTTTCATGGCCATGAAGGCGCGAATACCAAACTGGGTCCGCGTGGTGTCCCGGAATTGAGCCAGGGCGGAGGTCCGGTTCATGCCAATGCCGTTGTAAGTATGGCCAAGCAGGCGAATAGCTTCCTCCGAAGTGCCCTTGTCCCGCAGGAATTTGCCGATGGGCATATCCAGAGAGGCATAGTCCGGCGATAGCCAGTCATCGAGTTCCTTCAGTGGGTTGTGCTGATTCAGCAGCGTGGATTCCAGTCGCGCCGGTGCAATAGCCCGCTCATCGCCGACAGTGCGATTCACCTGGGCATTGGCCCAGTCTTCAGCGCTGACCAGTTGTCCGCCCACGTGGTAGCTGAAGGGCCGCACGCTAATGGAACTGGGCACGCGCTCGAGGTTGAGCCGGCGCATCATGTCCAGCACCCGGGCATACATAGCCCCGATATCGCTGGCGCCGAGTTCATGCAAAGTGCCACCAAAGTTACGGGTCTGCACGCGGCCGCCCACGTGATCAGATGCCTCTACCAGCCTGACCTTAAAACCGAGTTCTTCCAGTAGCATGGCTGAATACAGGCCAGCCAGGCCGGCGCCCAGGACAATAACGTCACCTGTCTCAGCTGCCCGCAGACGACGCGCACCGGCCAGGCTAATGGCTGATGCGCCCAGGCCGCCGAGAAATGCACGGCGGTTAAGAAACAACGAATTAAAATTTTTCATGGCTGGCTGTCCCCTGAAACCTGAACCCCATTGTGAGTTCAGCTGCCGGCTTGCGCAAATCAGCTCAGGATCGGTGTTGCTCTCTGGTAGTCTTGCGGGATTCTCAGCCGTCTGCAGAGGGAACAACATGAAAGCCGCCGTCCTGGATAAGTTTGGGCACGTGGATGTCATGGAACTGAGGGAGTTGCCGATCCCCGAGGTCGGTGACGACCAAGTGCTGATCAAAGTCGCCGCGGCCGGCATCAATCCCATCGACTGGAAGATTCGGGAAGGCTGGATGAGCGACCGCTACGGTAAGGAATTCCCCATGGTGCTGGGTTTCGATGCATCGGGAACCATCGAGAAAGTGGGCTCAGGGGTTCAGGGGTTCACGCCAGGAGATGCCGTGTTCGCGCGCTCGAATGTGGGCGCGGGTGGTTGCTATGCTGAGTACGTCGTGCTCAATGCCAACACGGTTGTGCACAAACCGGACCGGCTCAGTGATGAGGAGGCAGCCGCCATACCCCTGGCGGCCTTAACCGCTCTGAATGGCTTGCGGGACGTGGGTCGGGTAAGGCCGGGGCACAAGGTCCTGATCAATGGTGCTTCGGGCGGGGTTGGCGTCTATGCAATCCAGATCGCGAAAAACATGGGTGCAGAAGTGACCGCTGTCTGCAGTGCCGGGAACAGCGATCTGGTTCGTGAACTGGGTGCCGACGCGGTCATCGACTATACCCGGCAGGATCCTCTGGCCAGCGGCGACACCTGGGACCTTATCTATGATGCTGTCGGTTCCTTGAAGTACCTCCAGGCGCGTGAACATTTGACCCCGGAAGGGGTCTATATGACCTTGGTACCCGTGGCCGACATCGATTTTTTCTTTCCCGGGCAGACCAAAATAGAGGCGCGGGGAGGTTACTTCCTGGTCTGGGCGCCGACCGCGGCAGACTTGCAGATCCTGGCGGACTGGGTCGATGAAGGTCGCTTGTATTCCATTATTGACAGCAGCTTTCCACTGGATGAAATCCGGGCTGCCCACGAGCGCAGCCAGACCGAGCGTGCCAAGGGCAAGATTGTCCTGACGTTGCAGGAATGATCGGGCACAGTGGTAATGATTATTTAGGTTTGTAATGAGTCAAAAGGAAGAAATCCTGACGCCTGAAGGCCAGATGGCCCTGTTCTGGCGCATTTTGCACCTGCTGACTGCCCGTTACGGCAATCATCCCATGGGGCAGTTGCTGGTAGCCCTGACCATGGTTTTTATGAATGAACGGGGCACGCCGCCAACCATGACTGAAATTTGTGCGGCCACCGGCTTGCCCAAGTCTTCGGTGTCTCGTTATGTATCCTGGCAGATAGAACAGGGCCTGGCCCGTGAGGAAGTTGATCCAAACGATCGCCGTCGGCGACGCCTGGTTCAGACTCCGAAAGGCAAGGCCGAGTGGCGCTGGCAGGTTAAGCAGATCGGCCAGCTGTTCGATGAAATCAGTGAGCTGGATAACAGTTTCCGCTTAAGTTCCGATCGACCTGGTGCCGAGGATTTGCTGGAGCGATTGATAGAAATCAATCGTCAGGCGACGGGCAATTTCAGCTAGTCATCCTTGTCAGACGATCTCGGCCGCGCCTTTTGCCAGCTTTTTATTCGACTGTCAGTATGGTGACATCAAAAGTCAGAATTTCCTGCCAGCGGGTGGCTCGGGTCCGGTAATCCCTTTCTCTATGGACAGACGTTGACTAGCGACTATTCACGTAGTTATCAGGGCTCCCTTGCCGAGCCCGAGGCTTTCTGGGCAGAGGCGGCCCAGGGTATTCACTGGTTCCGGGAGTGGGATCAGGTCCTGGACTGCCGAGATGCACCCGCCGGGCGCTGGTTCACGGGTGGCATGCTTAACACCTGTTATAACGCGGTGGACCGGCACGTAGCGGCCGGACGCGGCGCGCAAACGGCATTAATTTACGACAGTGCAATGACCGGCGCCCGGTCCAAGCTCAGCTACGCGGAACTTCAGCATGACGTAGCGCGCTTTGCCGGTGTCTTGACGGAGTTGTCCGTCGCTCAGGGTGATCGGGTGATCATCTACATGCCCATGGTGCCCGAGACCGTCATTGCCATGCTCGCCTGCGCGCGCATTGGTGCCGTGCATTCAGTGGTGTTCGGTGGCTTTGCGGCGAATGAGTTGGCCCACCGAATTGATGATGCCGAGCCGCGTCTGATTGTTGCAGCCAGTTGCGGGTTGGAGCCCGGCCGGACAGTCGCCTACAAGCCGTTGCTGGACGCGGCCATTGAGCAGGCCGTTCATCAGCCTGATGGCTGCATCATCTTGCAGCGAGAGCAACTGCGAGCTCAGCTGTCGGCTTTGGATTACGACTGGCATGATCTGCTGGCGAAAGCCGCGCCTGTTGATTGTGTGCCAGTGGCGGCAACGGACCCCTTGTACATTCTTTATACCTCGGGCACCACGGGCCAACCCAAAGGCATTGTGCGCGATAACGGCGGACATGCCGTGGCTATGCACTGGAGCATGCAGGCTATCTACGGCGTAGATGCCGGCGATGTTTTCTGGGCGGCCTCCGATGTGGGCTGGGTGGTGGGGCATTCCTATATTGTCTATGGACCCTTGCTGCGCGGCTGTACCACGGTTGTTTTTGAGGGCAAACCTGTGGGTACGCCTGATGCGGGCGCCTTCTGGCGCGTGATTGCCGATCATGGGGTTAGTGCCCTGTTTACTGCGCCCACAGCAATCCGGGCCATTCGACGGGATGATTCCGCAGGCGAGCTGCTAGGGCAATATGACCTGAGTTCACTCAGAACATTGTTTCTCGCCGGTGAACGCTGCGACCCGGCAACCTTGGCCTGGGCTGGCGAAAAGCTCGGCGTGCCGGTAATCGATCACTGGTGGCAAACGGAGTCCGGCTGGGCTATTGCCGGCAATCCGATGGGCCTCGGTCGCTTCGAGATTAAACCGGGTTCGGCTGGCCGCGCCATGCCCGGCTGGGATGTTCAGGTACTCGATGATGTGGGTTCACCGTTGCAGGCGGGAGAGAGCGGAGCGATTGTTTGTCGCTTGCCTTTGCCGCCGGGCAGTTTGCCAGCCCTGTGGCATGACGAGGAACGCTTCCGCGAAGCTTACTTTGATCGATTTCCTGGTTACTACCAGTCAGGCGATGCGGGTTATATAGACGCAGACGGCTACCTCTACGTGATGAGTCGCACGGATGACGTGATAAATGTCGCCGGTCATCGCTTGTCCACCGGTGTAATTGAAGAGATCCTCGCTACGCATCCCGACGTGGCGGAATGTGCCGTGACGGGTATTCACGATGAACTGAAGGGCCAGGTACCCATGGGCTTTGTGGTGTTGAAAGCAAACGTCAGCCGGGCTGAGCCTGAACTGATCGGCGAGTTACAGGCCCTGGTCCGTGAGCAGCTCGGGCCGGTGGCTGCCTTCCGCAAGGCCTTGGTCGTGCTGCGCCTGCCCAAAACACGCTCCGGCAAGATACTGCGGCGGACCTTGCGTAACATGGTGGATGGCGAAGCCTATTCAATCCCGCCAACCATTGATGACCCGGCGATTCTCGACGAGATTGCCGACCGACTGGCTTAGCAGGCCTTATTAACTGGCCGTGATTGATTTGCACATGAGATCAGGCCACGAAACATCACGCAGGAGTTGCTCACGATGGCTACTGAAAACAAACCTATAGAGCAATACATGGCCCTGGCCCTGCAGCCGATGATGGTGGGGGCTCACGAGCGCGCGGATATTCAGCGTAACCTTGATCACATTGCGGAGCTGGCCTTCGCTGCCAAAAATGTCACAGAGATCGAGTTGCCCGTGCGTCTTTACGCCATCCCTGAGGGCGCCTTACAGGGCTTTACGGACGAGATTTTTGACTGGGACCATCGGGACTATATCGAACGCATGGCCATCGAGATTCCAGGTAAAGAGACGGATTACCTCGGTGAAGTCGCCCGCGGCCTCGATGCCTTTATCGTGGGCCAGGCCAAGGCGGTGCACCCGGAATTTCCCGAGCGTTTTTTCAACTGTGCCTTCATCATTGATCGTCAGGGTCAGGTTATCCATAAGCATTACAAGATGCAGGTTTTTGCCCGCGAGCATTCCACGGTGCCCCATGACGTGTGGGACAAGTGGGTGGAGTTGTACGGTGAGAATCTGGATGCATTTTTCCCCGTTACGGATACAGAAATTGGTCGTATTGGTTGCCTGATCTGTATGGAAGGCAGCTTTCCTGAAACGGCGCGTGGTTTGGCGATGAACGGGGCCGAAATCATCTACCGGCCCAGTTATCCCGAGCCCTATGTCTCCAATGGCTTGTGGGAAGTGCAGAACCGGGCCCGCGCGCTGGATAACACGGTCTTTGTCATCGCACCCAATCCGGCGGGCTATGCGCCATCGTCTGATAGCGCCTTTCCCCTGGATATGTTCGGCGGCCAGTCCATGATCGTGGACTATCAGGGCCGCATGCTGGCTAATCATCGGCCGGGCGGGGCGGCTTCCTACGCCGGTGCCATTATTGATATTGAAGGTCTGCGCCAATACCGGGAGCGCACCTTGTGGGGTAACTGGCTGAAAGATCTGCGCACGGAGCAATACCGGCTAATTTACGATCAGCCCATGTATGAAAAAAACCTGTGCCTTGATAAGCCCCCGATGAAGCATGCGCCCAACGATGAAGTTGTGCGCGCAGCCGTTGAGCGCGTGTTCGACAAGGGCATCTACAAGCGTCCGGCGCGACGTTGACGACGATGCGCGGCAATTCAAAGACTCTAAGAGGACTGGAGTTTGGCTCGTATACCTTATCCTGACCCGGCCAGCCTGACTGACTCAAACCGAGAGTTTCTGGCCAGCCTGCCGCAGCTGAACATCTCGCGTTTGCTGGCGGGTAGTTCAGCCATGTTCCAGCCTCTTACCCAGGTCTTTAACGCCTATCTGAATCACGGCGAACTCGACCCTGCGATTCGGGAGGTCGCCATTCTAAGAGTGGGCTATTTACTCGACAGTGAATACGAGGTGTTCAATCACAAGCGAGCGGCACGTGTCATTGGTATGGACTCGGAACGTGTCAGTCGCGTGTTGTCGGACGACGCAGTTGAGCGGCTGTCGTCTGAGGATCAGCTCGTGGTGCATTTCGTCGACGAGGTTATCCGGGACGGTGCACCGGCTGAGGCCACATTTCGGGCCGCGGAACAGGCCTTCTCTGTTTCACAACTTATTGAATTATCAGTGGTTATTGGTGTCTACACCATGGTGGCCCAGATTTGCGCCACCTTTGAAGTCGAGCCGGAAGCCGAGCCGATTGCCGATACTGGCCTGGAAGATATTTTTTCTGCCGTGAACAAGCTGCGAGGTGATTGAGTCGGCTGGGCTGTTCAGGATTTCTCGCCCAACACCGGCCGCAGCAATTCAGCGATACGAGCCACATCAGCCGGATCTGCCTGGCTGACCTCGCGATACTCGCTGAAGCGCTCTGGCACTTTGATCGTGGCGTCAATGCCCATCTGTTCTGACACGGCGGGGAAGCCTGCGGGGGTAATCGGCGCGGAGGGATCGTCGACGAATGCCTGGCCGGCAGGATTCATGATGGTGTCTGATACGGGTTGCACCCGGGTCATGATGGCCCATTCCACGCTGTTGAGGTCATAGGGGTTCACGTCCGGCCCGACCACAATCACGATTTTCGCGGTGCGCGCCCAGCGCCCGGCAGCACCCCAGACAGCGTGCAATACAAACTTGCCGAATTCGGGGTGGGGCTTGCTGGCGCCATCCACGCTCAGTTGTACGATGTACATCATGGAGGGCGTAACCACGATGTCTTTCACTTCGGGAATTTTCTGCTGCAGATCGCTCAGGACCTCACCTTCTACGGGCAGCATGCCAATGTAGTTATGGTCGAAGGGCGGCACCATTTCTATGGTGGCGTGCCACATGGGATTCTTGCGATGGGTGATGCAGTTAACCTTCATCAGCGGGATGGTGTGGAAGCGGTCGTAGTAGCCAGCCACGTTGGAATGCCAGCCCACAGTAGCGGCTTCGTCCCATAACAGCTCACCTTCAATCACATACTCGGCTGTGGCGGGAACTTCCAGGTCTACGGTCTCGCACTTCACCAGGTCGACCGGCCCCCCGCGCAGGCCGCCGGCAAAGGCGAACTCATCATCGCCATAGGCCAGACCGGTCGCGGCAGCCAGATGAATGGCCGGATCGCAGGAACAGGCGAAAGCAATTTCCAGGGGTTTACCCTGCTGGCTGGCCTTGAACAGGTGATTGCCGATCTGGTTCATGGGCGGATTCCAGTAGGCGTAAACCGCCATGTGTGACTTATCGTAGCCTTCCGGATAGGTGCCGCCTTCGGGGTGATAGGCATTCCACAGCAACGCGGTGCGATACCAGCCGGCGTTTCTCTTGCCGGTCTCCGGGTCCTTGGTGATACCGATCCCGTTGGTGATATACGCCGGCCCTTCCTTGCCGAACCAGACATGGGGAATCTGTTTATCCAGGGATACTTCGCTTTCTGGAATGAGCACATCCTTGCAGGGCGCATTGCTTCGATCGATGAGTCTGGGTTCAAGCCAGGCCGAACGATCCCCGAGTATGCGAGCATGTGCTGCCTTTGCCTCCAGGGGGTCACGGATACCCATGGTCAGGCCGGTGCGCTCGCGGGTGCCGAAAGGATTAAAAATCAGCGGCACATCCGGTGTGTTGTAGTCCTGCAGACCATTGAGAATCAGCGCCAGATTATTCTCATCATGCAGGTAGCGCATCAGGGCTTGCAGGTCGGGGTTGTCGCGCCCGGCCCTCAGGGGGGTGTCCAGGTGTTTGAGCTGGCCATCTTCTTCAAGAAAGGCCAGGTACTCGCGCATGTCTTTGTATTGCATGGAAATGTTCTAGCTGTACCCTTGCGCGCACAGTGCCCATTCTTAATTTTGTCCCACACAGGGACTATACGTCAGTCAGGGGACCGGGGCGAGAAAAGCGTGGTTTGCCGGTGCCTTTGGCGCTTTCTCAGGGGCTGTTGAGGCGGCTTTTTGCTTGTGCGTAAAGTTGCGTGAGCCGGGCGGTCGGCACGCCCATGCGGGTACCGATTTCCACCACGGCGCCGGTCAGCGCGTCCAGCTCCAGTGTGCGGCCCTCCTCGAAATCCTTCAGCATGGATGTCTTGTGGGGCGCGACAACCTGAAGGGCTGTCAGCAGTTCTTCCGGTCCCAGCGCAGGTTGGGCATCGACTGCCCGGGCGACATCCTGTGCTTCACGGATCAGTGTTTGCAGCCGACCCCGCGTTGCCGGGTCATCAAGGATTGCACCGATGGTTTGACCGCTGATCAGGTTAAGCGGGTTCAGGGCCGCGCTCACGGACAGCTTGAGCCAGATTTCCCGACGAATCGTCGTGGTGATGTCAGCCTTCAATTCGGCTGCACTCAGTAGTGCCGCCAAATCATGAACCCGCTGCGTGTCACTGCCCTTCGGTTCGCCCAGCGAAAAACGATCGCCGGAAATGTGCCGCACGACTCCCGGTGCCACAATTTCCGCGGCCGGATAGACGATAGCGCCGAGGGCGCGTTCCGGCCCCAGGGTTTGCCAGATCCGACCATCGGGATCGACACTTGCCAGGTGCTGATCAGGAAATCCGGAACTGTCCCCGTAGAAATACCACCATGGCAAACCATTCTGCACGGTAACAATCAGTGTGTCGGGCCCTGACAGCGCCGCGATACTGGCCGCGTTTGCTGCGAGCTGCTGAGCCTTCAGGGTCACCAGCAGCACATCCTGCTGACCCAGGTCCGCCGGGTTATCGGTACACTCAAGCTCGACCCTTGTTTCCTGTTGGCCAGCGCGCAAGCGCAGTCCATGGTCTCGCATGGCTGCCAGGTGAGCTCCGCGAGCTATGCAACTCACGGTCGCTTCCGTAGCAGCCAGGCGCGCAGCCAGGAAGCTGCCAATGGCTCCGGCGCCGAATACACAAACCCGCAAGCTCATTGGCTGTGTCGCTTATTGCCCGTCCGCCGGACCGATGAGTCGATCCCTTGCCCGGCTGACCGACGTTTAGCGTCGCCGCAAAAATTCACGATTCAACTTTTGCAGCGCAGGCGCGCCGATTAACGCCAGGTCACGGCTGATCTCGTCGCGAAAAATATCCAGTACCCGGCTGACGCCGGCTTCTCCGGCCGCGGCCAGACCGTAGAGATAGGGGCGACCGATCATGCAGGCATTCGCGCCCATGGCCATGGCTTTGACCACATCCGTGCCGCGGCGGATACCGCCATCGAGAATCACTTCCATCTGGTCCCCGACGGCATCCACGATGTCCTGCAGACAGTCGAAGGTGGCCGGTACGCTGTCGAGCTGCCGGCCGCCATGATTGGATACGATCACGGCGCTCGCACCAATGGCAGCGGCTTGCCGCGCATCGTCGGCGCTAAGAATTCCCTTGATGGCAAAGGGCCCGTTCCATTCCTCGATCATCCGCTCAGCATGCTGCCAGCTGACGCTGGGGTCGAAGCGACTGAATATGTATTCCATCCGCTCGGGGAGCCCCGCGCCCTGACCAACGCTTTCGCTGCGAACATTGGGCAGGTTGAATGGCTTACCCGTCATGCGCGCATAGGTCCAGGCCGGGTGGGCGGCAAAGCTGAGCTTGCTGCGCCAGCCAAAGCGCGGCGGAATCGCTATACCCGTGCGCAGGTCGCGTTCCCGGTTACCACCGGCGGGGACATCCACGGTCAGGCATAAGGCGTTGTAATTGGCGGCCTTGCAGCGCTGAATAAATTCGCTGTTCAGGCCCTGATCACGCAGCACATAGACCTGGAACATTTTGGGTCCGCTGGAGGCCGCGGCGATGGTTTCGATACTTTCGGTGGCAACCGTCGACAGGCAGTACAGTGTGCCGGCCTTCGCCGCTGCCCGGGCGACCGCCAGTTCGGCTTCCGGGTGAAACAGACGCGACATGCCCGTGGGCGAGAGCAGCACCGGAAACTCAACGTCTGTGCCGAGCACTGTCGTGCGCGTGTCTACCGCCGAGACATCAACCAGGAAGCGCGGCAGCAGCTCATGCTCGCCATAGGCGGCCGTGTTCCTGCCCAGGGTGTATTCATCATCGGCGCCCCCTTCCAGATAACCCAGGATGGGCGAGGGCAGGGCCGCGTGCGCATGTCGTCGCGCATCCTGCACGTTGACCCAGCGCGCAGCGCGCTGGCGTTTCAGACTGTTGGGCAGGGGCATGCGGAGCTCGCGCGGATCAGGGCGCCGCCTGAATGGACTCAAGGTAGTCCACGAGAGCGGCCAGTCGCTCGGTTACCTGCGCTTCGGAGAACTGGCCTGTGCCGGCGTCTATCCAGAACTCGTAACCCCAGACGGGCATCTGCTGGGACCCGTGCGCATCAATGCGGTCACGGCCATCTATCTGGCGCATCAGGTCTTCGCGAGGAAACTCACCGGCGTTACGTGTGCTGATCCCGGTCAGGTCAGGCACGGGCTTGCTCAGGACCTGGGCAACGGGCCCGTCGCCCTGGCCGTTCGGGCCATGGCAGGCTGAGCAGAGCTGCTGATAGTCCTCAGCGCCCGTGTAAGTCACGACTTCCGTGGCGTGAGTGGCACCCGTGGCGAGCAGCAGCAAGCACAAGCCGATTAACTTGCCCGCCATGTTGTTTATGCCTGCGATAGAGGGGGATGCAAAGTTCATAATTGGACTCAACTGGAAAGACAAAGGGTCAGGCGGCCGCCGCCGGGGCCTTGGGCAGGTAATCAGCCGTTAGTTCCTCGCTGACCCGCCAGAGCCTGGAGGCCATCTCGCGATCCTCGGTGAAGCCACCGGCGATGATGGGATTGCAGTCCTCGAAGAAATAGCCGCTGGTTTGTGCCAGGGCAGGGGCGGTGGCGACATAAACTTGGGTCGCGGCTCCCTCGCCGAGAGTCTTGGTAAAGCTGCCCCCCAGGTTCTTCAGGGCAAAGGTTTTCCACGCCGGCATATGCCGGCCCAGGTTGGTGGGTATTACGCCCGGTCGAATCGCGTTGCTGGTAGCCGCCTGATCCTGCAGTCGCCGGGACAATTCCAGGGAGCACAGGGCATTGGCCAGTTTCGACTGGCCGTAGCCTCCGGCCGGTGTGTAGCCCTTTTCGCCGGACAGATTGTCGAACTGGATGCCTTCCGGTGGTGCATTGCGCGTTGCCTGGCCGCTACTGACCATCACCACACGTCCCTGGGGCGCTGCCAGGACCTGGGGCAAAAGTTGATTGACCAGGATGAAGTGGCCGAGGTGATTAACGACGAACTGCCGTTCAAGCCCGTAGACCTGCTCCAGTTCCGGCAGCTCCATGATGCCCGCGTTACAGATCAGCATATCGATGGGCGTGCCGCTCGCCCGGATAAGGTCCGCGGCACCGACAATGCTGTCCCAGTCGGCCAGATCGAAGACCGAGGGCGTGGTGTTCTCGCCCAGGCTCTCGCAGACGCCCCGTGCTTTTTCCTCGGTGCGCGCCGCGCAGATAACGGTCGCACCGCGCAGGGCCAGCACCCGGGCCGTCTCGAAGCCAAGACCGGAGTTGGCGCCTGTGACCAGGGCTGTCCGGCCGCTCAGATCCATCCCCCGGGTGACATCCTCGGCGGTGGATTCCCGGCCGAAAGGGCCCACGGGGGCGCCCGCCGGCCGTTCTGGCGGCTCTCGTCCGCAGGCTGCCACAGTGGTTGCGGCGGCGGTAAGCCCGGCGCTCTGGATGAATTGACGTCGATTCATGCTTGGTTTTCCCCGATCCGCAGGGCCGCAGGCAGCCGCAACCATCTGTAGGCGGATTCTAGCGCGCCAGGCGGCTAGGTATCTCTCCTGATTGTGCCCCGGTGGCAGGCCTCGGCAGGATCAGGACTGCAGTGTGAACATGCTCGGAGTGATGCAGATGGCGAAGGAAAGCAACGCAGTCGCAAGTCAGGCCCGCCTGGAGGGCTTTGTGTCTATCCCGCCGGTGGATAATTTCTATCAGACCTGTGCCTTCATCCCCATGTCCTTTGCCCTGGTGACCACCGTGCACGAAAACGGGGAAACCGGCATTGGTCCGCACGCGCTGGTCTATCCCTTTAGTGTGACCAAGCCTCATTCCATGCTGCTGATCAGCCGCGCTAACAGCGGTACGGCTGTGAATATACGGCGCACGGGTAAATGCGCCCTGAACTATGTCCCCTACGATCGAAAACGCCTTGATGGCATAGCTAATATGGGTTATCCGGGTATGCCCCTGGTGGATAAACAGCGGGCCAATCCCTACACACTGGTGGATTCTCCCACAGCGGATCTGGCCCGGGATCCTGAATTCCCGCAGCTGGTTGCCGAATCGATTCAGATCATGGAGTGCACCTGGGAGGACCGCTTCGGTTTGCAGTCGCAGCGTGATGGATCCGATAATCCCTACGACAGCCACTTCACCCTGAATGTGGATCGGATCCTGATGGATCCGGCCCTGGAGCCGGGTATCGAGAAGGGCAGCGTATTTCCCCAGATGCCTGTTTTCTACGGCTACCGCGCGAATCGCGGTTTCTGGTTCGCAGAGCATGCCAAACCTTTCAGTGTCGCGTTGCCCAGGGTCAAGGGCCTGGAGTACCAGACTATTTTTTACGAGGCTAACCGGATTGACTCCAGGGTTAGTTTCACCAAGGCGGCCTGCAAGCAGCTCACGGCCATACCCGAGCCTTTTATGAAGGATGCGTGTAAACAACTGGTGGATGGTGCCCTGGCGGCAGGTGTGTCAGAGATAGACGAGGCTTACCTGCAGCAGGTCAACGAACAGCGCAGCCAGTCTTAGGCTGGGTCGGTGAGTTTCGCCTGTGCCCGATCGTAATAGGGTTTCCAGAGTGTGAGGGTCACAGGTACGGCCACGTAGGCGCCGACGGCCGGGTGAAAACCAAACTCGTGGGCCACCAGGCCAACGACCAGGGCCATCAGCAGCACCGTTAAGGTGCAATGTTCACCATCACCGGTTGCGAGCAGGTCACGGGCGCCGTAGCGACCGATCAACGGAATTTTCGCCATCCAGCCGTCCATGTCATGGGGCAGCAGGTAGGCGCTGACCAGGGCGACACAGGCGAAGAACACCAAAGCTTTGCCCGGGATCCATGCTCCCTCTCCTGGCTGGCTGGTGCTAATTTATTTTTACGGTATTTCCCGCAGCGACGAACAGGCAGCCCCGGTACCTAAGGGTCGCTGCGAGGGGTCGAAACGCTATTTCACCCTCAGGCAATATCCCGCAGCAGTTCGTTCGATTCGGCAACGGCCGACACCCGCAGCGGTATGTACTCCACTTCCGGTTCGCAGTCATATCCCTGGGGCGAATAGCGAATATTCAGACCAGCGCGGCGAATCTTTGAGGTGTTCGGGCCACTGCCGTGTAGCAGCCATGAGTGGAAGATATAGAACTCCCCGGGGCGCAAGGCAAAAGTGACGGCTCGGGCCAGATCTTCCTGGGTCAGCACACCTTTTTCGATGAGCTCAGCCCGAATGCGTTTTTTGAAATCCCCTACCAGGTCAAGATGGCTGCGGGGAATGATTTTCATCGCGCCGTTGGCTTCGCTCACCTCGTCGAAAGCCATCCATACCGTGACGGTCGGCACAGGCAAGCCGTCGGCTGTGAAGCCGCCATTGTTCTCGCCGGCATCCTGATGCCAGGCCACTTCACCCGGCGTGTCGGGGAGCTTCACCACAAAGCGGCTCTTGAACAAAGACAAGTGCGGTTGCCGCATGGCCTGAGCCACTCGGTGCACGATAGATGGATGAGCGCAGACATCGAACACGGCCGGCTCGCGCAGGTGCAGGTTCCGCCCTTTCTTGATGGGCACGATGATGTTTTGCCAGTTGGCATCGCAACGGAAGGGCCCGATGTAGCCGTCTTCATCAAAGCGCTTTAGCTCAGCGGGAGTGAGTTGGTATGCCTCACTGATCGCCGTGTCCGTGCGGTCGGCGGCCGCTGCGCGGCGCGTTCGCCAGCTTGCCGGTCGATTCCAGAACTGATCGTCGCGGCCGCCGTAGTACTCGGCCAGGGCTGCATCCAGAAACTGGGAGGTACGCAGGGCTTCGCGTCCATTGCCGACGGCATGACCGGTAGCCAGCTGGCCAACGATATTTTCCACCAGCCTGCGGTGGGGCAACTCGACTTTGCCAAAGCGGTGGGTTTGGCGCGGTGTGAGCTTGAGCTTCTGCCTGGCTTGCTGCCAGGCCCGTGCCGGCATGCTGCTGGCCAGGCGAATGGCCGCCTCGGGGCTGAGTTCGACATGCACGGCGCCATCAACGGAGGTGCCGCGCATGCGAATGCGACCGCGCAGGCCCTGGATCACCAGTTCGTCGACGGAGGCCGGCGCGGAAAAATTCCAGGCCGCGGAGCCCACGACGTCGCCGGCCGCTGTAAAGGACAGGGCAACGGCATCTTCCGTGGTGTTGCCCGGTATGACGTTGGCAACGGCAGCCCCGTTGAGCTTGATGGGGCCAAACCAGTCATCGAAAAGGTCAAACATGTGCCCGGCCAGGTCATAGAAACGACCGCCGCCGTTGGTGGCTCGATTCCAGCGGTCCTGCTTGAAGCGTGCCTGCTTCGACATGCGATATTCGACGGAGACCAGGGCGCCAAGCTGGCCGCTGTCGATAATTTCCTTGACCGCGCGGTAGCGGGGCAGGTCGCGGCGATAGTAGGAAATCCATAAGGGGGCGCCGGCGGCTTCGAAGGCCTCGACCATTTGTCGGCATTCGGCAGCAGACCGGCCCGCCGGTTTTTCCACCAGGCAGGCCTTGCCGGCCCGGGCTACCGCCAGGGCGTATTCCAGGTGATGCTCCGGTGGGGTGGCGATATAAACCGCGGTCACATCGGGGTGATCAATCACGGCCTGGGCATCCGTGGTCCACTCGGGCACCTGGTGACGCTCGGCGAAGTCGCGCACGGCAGCCTCAGTGCGCCGCATGACGGTGACCAGCCGGCTGCCGGGGACCTGTTTGAAAACCGGCCCGGACTTGCGTTCGACCACGTCGCCGCAGCCGATGATGCCCCAGCCAACGGGGGCTCCGGAACGGGTCTCAGGCTGGTTTGGGGGCGTCAATGCTGGGTCCTGCCGTGGCCGTGGAATTCGCCCAATATATTAGCTTGCGAGTGCCGCGGGCGCAGCGCGTTCTAAGGGATTTCCGCAGTTGACTCAACGGCGGGCGACTGCGCCCGATGCAACAGCTCTGCGGCCGCTGCCGCATAGGCGGCATAGCCGGATTCCAGCGGGTGCCCGTCGCGCAGGGTCGGGTAAAACGTCTGGCCCTGCCGGACAGCGGCGTCCAGGGCCGCCACCACAAAGGGCAGCGCATCCAGGTGGGACACCTGCAGCTCGTCGAGGTATTCACCGTAAGCCTTGACCAGTGATTCTTCGCCCGCCAGGAGGGCGGCGATCTCAGGGGGCAACTCGCCGCCATTGATTCGGGTCCAGCCTGCCAGCACCCGGCCCCGCGTCGGGATCAGCAGGACAGAAAAACGCCGCTTCTGCGCGCTGAGGCGAGCACGGAATTGCTCAAGAATCAGCCGGCTGTTCCCATAACTTTGTTTCACGCCGTCCGTGTCAAAAGAAGTTGCCTTGGCAAATCCGCGCAGGGTTTTTTTGGCTATACGCTGGTCCTGGCCAAACTCGTAGGCCGGCGCGGCTTCCTTGTCCGGCTTCAGGCGCTCGACGACAAGGATGTCGATGGCGCTGAGCAGGGCGCTGTTGCGCTTGATCCAGCTGCGTTCGCGTTCGATCTCTTCATCTGGAGCGCAAAGAGGCGCCTGAATCCCTGACTGGGCGGCAAACTCTTTCCAGTAGGGCAGGGTGGTGATGCTGCAGTGACCGATCAGGTCATTGCCCAGATACAGGGCCATCAGCACATCCGGCGCCGCTGCCTGGGTGACGTCATCAAGCAGCGCCAGGTAGTGGTAGATACCGTAGCTGCCGATGCCCAGGTTGTAGACCGCCCGGTTCGACAGCCGGCTAAGCACGGCGGGGAAGCTGTCGGCGGTCGCCACGTTATTACCGTAGGTATGCGAATCACCGATAACAATGATGTCTGCCCTGGCCAGGTTTGTGCCGCTGTTTCTGAATCCCGCCGCATCAATTTCCGGCAGCTCGCTGTCGATAACGTAGCCCAGCCGGGGGTGTATGCGCTTGTTAGAGCCCTGGGTGATGGGATAGGGCGTGAACAGGTGCAGGGCCAGTTCCACGATCAACAGCGACACGAGGGTAGATGTCAGGACCAGGATCAGGCTGCCCAGCCAGGGCGGCATGCGTCGGTCTTTTGCCGGCTTGTCTGCCGTCATTTACTTGAGCGCCTCGACGTCGGCGTTCCACGCAGCTTCATCGAACTCAGTCATGTACTTGTCGATATGGGCGATCTTGTAGGCCGTAAACGTGGCTTGGGGGATGGTACGCTGCGGTTTGTCGGTCACACTGACGGTATAGGTGGAAATCTCATCTCCCGTTCCCAGGGGCAGGGCGAGGGAGAGGTGGCCGCTGCTGCTGCTCAGAATCGCCTGCCCGGGCCGTTCTTCACCGGGCTTTCTCAGGTACAGGTCCACCCGCGTATTGGGGCTGGCATCGAAATCGACGCCAATGGACCACAGGCCCGAGCAAAGCGGCTTGAAGACGGACCCGGTCCATTCCCCGAAGGAGATGTTGTAGTGGCGTGAACGCATCACCCGGCCGTCCACGGAGCCCTTGATCCGGGTCTGGTTGTAGTCGATCCGCTCGCGCTCGCCGTTGTGTTGCAGGTCGAGACCGGCGAAGGTGAAGCCCACAACCTCCTGCTTGCAACGCGCAATCATCTTCTCCAGGCTGATTTTACCGCCTTCGATCTGGCCGAAGAACTGCTCGAAATCGTGGTCGGTGAATTCCTCGTTCGACATGTCCTGGGCCGGCGCGGCGGCCGCCATAAGCAGGCTCGCGAACAGGTAACAACACCGAATGATGATCTTCATGGCATCGGCCTTTTGGGTGATAATTGCGACAAAGGGGAGGGATTATCCGTGCTCAGACGACTCGCGCAAACTTTTGCCCTGGCCGGCCTTGCTGGCAACGCCTTTGCGGGCGGGCATGATACGTCTTCATTCGCCCAGGAGTCCTTCACCGAGGATGACTTCGCGCAGTTTTTCAGCCTGGTCCAGGATGGCAGGATTCCGGCGGCGGACATGAGTGCGCGCTGTCGCGAGCAGGGGATCGGCTTTACCTTCGTGGGGCGAGATATCGTCCACGACCAGCCAGAGCAGCGTATCTTTTATAACGTTTCTCGCGAAGATTCCTCGGCGGATGGTCGGACCCTGCGTGCCAAGCACTTTAACGCGTCCTTCGGGGAATGGACCGGGTCCGTCTTCAAGCCCCTGTGCCCGGGGATGTACACGTTCGCGGTGGACTTTCCGCCGATGGCTGGAGGGGAGGTCGCTATTTTCATGCGACGGCCGGGCGAAGAAAGGCCCGGGCGCCGACTGCTGGGTACCGGTAGTGGCCATCTGACACTGGCGATGCCCCTGCACTCCATGGACGAGATTTCCACCTGGACCGAGGCCGATGGCGAGCGCCGCCTGGGGCAAGTGACCTTTACTGCGGTCAAGGTCCAGCACCTGGAGGATTACATTGTCGACGTGGACATGGACCAGTACACGCAAGACATTGCCCTGCTGAAGCGCACGGCCCGCGACTGAGCTTCGCCGATCCGTCAGATAGATTTCAGGAAAGCGATCAACTCGGCCCGCTGCGTCGCCGGCAGACCGCGAAAAGCAGCCTGGGCCTGTGCGGCCTCGCCCCCATGCCAGAGAATCGCTTCTTCCAGGCTGCGGGCCCGCCCGTCATGCAG
>CAKZWQ010000007.1 GCA_937921935.1 uncultured Gammaproteobacteria bacterium
ACGAGAATGTTAGACCGGTCGTATTGAGGCTGCCACCATCCGTTGAAAATACAACGTCACCTCCAGATTCAACAGCGGTAATAATTACAGCTGCGTTCGCTGTTCCAGTTATCTAAAGCATCGCAGCGAGGACGCCCGCACAAATAAATCGAGTTCCCTTCATGATAGAAACACCACTTGTATGGCGCCAAGCGCCAGTAATTCTACTTCGTATAAATTTTGGGACGACCCGTCCTGAAGATTGCGTCATCGGGAAAGTCGTTAACTAAAACCTACCAGCGTCGCTGGCCATGACAGGTCAATATTCGCGCCTTATCCAATAAACGGTCAATCGGAGATTATGTATACAACTCTGATGCCCCACGTAACGTCCGCCTATCGGCAATCCATGCCGATTATGTCGCCTTGCCCGGGGCCACTGTCGGGAGTACATTTAGTTAACGGATAGTCCCGATGACGCAACCTTCTGGGCCGGTCGGCCAACAACTAACGAATAGTGGGAAGAACGGCGCTAGCGCCGTAAGGTGAAATTCCTATGAACCTGAAACTCATCGGGTGTGCTTGCGCATGGGCCATTGTCCTCGCGATTAGTCCAGCTCGGGCCGCGGTAGTAGTCACTGCAGCAGAAAGCGGTGGTGACGTTATCTTAAGCACCTCTCCTGGAGGTAGTCTCGATCTATCTGGGCTAACCTTTTTCAGTGATAGCACTTGCAATTCCTCGGTCTTTCCATCGATTGCTACTTTCTTATTGGGTGGCGCTAACGAGGCTCCGTGTGACACTTATCGTGGTTCTATTTTCGGGCCCACGGACTTTGGTTCTGGGGGTATAACTTTCTCAACCAATGGGTCGGGCGATATTTTTGGTCTTTCTCTCGGCGGGCCACCTACTGTAATTGTTCCCGATTCGTATGTATCGGGCGATCTATTAAGCGGGACATTAACTTTCACCGGTGAATCTCTCGCAAACCTCGGCTTAGTGTCGGGCAGCTACGCATGGTCCTGGTCCAGCGACTCGATTACGCTTAACGTAGTTGCGCCCATCCCTATCCCCGCTGCTATTTGGTTGTTTGGCTCCGCGTTGGGGCTGCTTGGCTGGATGCGTCGGCGGGCGAGCTGACAGCCAACTCTGACGGTATTGAACTACCCGGCCTAGTGCCGGGTTTTTCTTGCCCGGTGAATGTCCGCTTTTGGCCGAAAGCAGCCGTTCAGGCCGGATTGCCATAGGAATCTATTCTCGCCGTCTTTCTGTTGATCCATGTGACGTTTTGCCAGTAAGGCGCTTCAAGCGCGTGTGCTAGATCCAGCTGGCTGTCAGCCGTTGCGGTAGAGGCGCCGCATTTCCGGGCAGAGGTGATTTCCGGGACTGCACCCTTACAGTGTTGATTGCATCATCATTCTCATTTTTCCAAAATGAAAGAAATTTTAAAAACAGGTGGTTTTTAGGGGAGGTGGCGGATATGACTAATATGAAGAGAGATGAATGCATCCAGCTAATTGAGAATGACTATTTTGGGAATCTCACTGCGGGGCATCTCTCTGCTGCTATGGAGTGTTTTACCGATGATGCGAGGGTCTATATTCGCCATGGCGATAACCCCATAAGGCGATTTTCAAAACTGCCATCTGATGGGATGCAGCCGCTGATGGAGTTTTATGAGCATTTGTGCGGTAATTACTATGTAACTTTTACAGACTTCTGGCATGTGATTGATATTGATGCGCAGCGTGCCGCGAGTCACTTTACCGTTGGTTTGGCGCCAATGGCTGATGGTCTATATGCTGATGCAGCTAAGCAGGAGCTGTTAAATTGCAATTTCTTTGAGTTTCGGGATGGACGAATCAGTCATATGATTATCTATTACGCAAATCCCGCGTCCGCTAATGAGAATAATCAGGTAACCCCGACGGGGTATCCCCGATAAAGGTTGGATGTAAGGTCCTGGAAAAAGAATGCGAGGAGATCAAAATGAAACGTGTGCAGGATCAGGCACCGCTGCGTTCGGATGAGGAGAGCGATTGGATCTCGAAGAATCTTGCTCAACAGGAAAAGCGCCATGCCAACATCGTAAAAGAAATGGAAGCGCTCGCGCCTCAGAGAGATGTCTGGATTGATGAATTTTTTCAGCGTCTTCAAACTCGCGGGTATAACTATAATTGCGACGCTGTGAGGGTTATCGATAAAGAGGATATTCCAGAGAAACCGAATAGGCGCTTCAAGGTCGTCTTTTAATCTGCACATTAATCAAGGATCAATGCTATGGCGCGCCCGCATATAGAGCCCTATGTCGAATTAAATGACGCTTATCAGACATTTGATCTGAGTAGTTTCCCCAAAGGGGCGAATTACAAAGTCTTGAGTATGGATAGTGGTACGGGTGCATGTAGTCTCAAGATGGAATTTCAGGCCGGGTATAACCGCAAGCCGGGCATGAGTTTCTCAGATGCGGAAATGTTTATTTTGGAAGGCCAGGTAAAAATCGGCAAGCGTGTTTATGGCCGTGGACACTACTTCTTTATTCCAGCCGGCATCGCCATGGGGGCCATGCATTCAGAAAATGGATTTGAAGCTCTGGTCTTCTATAACGATGGTCCGCCAACTTTTGTTGAGTCCGATGAAAGCCACCCTCTGGCTTTGAGAGAGGCATTTGTCTCTATGAATGCCTATATGGATGCGCCGTGGCTGAGTGCGGCTCGGCGAAACCCGGGCGTTGCAAGTGGTTTTACGGTTAAGTCATTGCGTTTGGACCCCGTAACTAAAGCAAACACATTTTTATACGCGGCTGTACCCACGTTCATGCAAGACAATATTTCGTATCACGATTGCGCAGAAGAGGCTTACCATATCTATGGTGATTGCTCGATGATGCAATTTGGAGAGCTGCCAACGGGAGGTTATTTTTGGCGTCCCGCCTACATCAATCATGGCTGTTTTTGGTCGAAACACGGCTGTATAGCCCTGGCTCGGATTGATGGCGAACTCTACAATTATTTTCACTACAACCCATGGACGAATCCAGATGAAAATGCACATCGCGCTGTCGCTATGTTGCATAGAGAGAAGCCCCAGCTTCTCGAGTGGACGAGAAAGCATCAACATAATCATTAAGTTTCATGCTTGAGCTCGGGGAGAGCTTCCGTGTTCCTCGGTTTATTGTGATCTGGGTGTTTGTAAGTATTTATTTAACCCTATGCATAGAATGCCAATGATGCACACGGCAATCATCATGTCGAAGGCCGGCTGATAACTGTCTGTGCTTTCGCGCACATCCGCTGTGATGCGCGTACCGATGGCACCTGCAAGCGAGTCTATGACGGTAATGGTGGCGAGTATTTTGCCGTATGAAGGGCCAGCGAAATAGCGGGCGACCAGCAATTGGATTGAGGTGAAGGCGCCACTGAAGCCAATACCGCAGATTGCTGCATAGGCGAACAACATGACGTTGTCATCGGCACGTATGTTTCGGATGATTAACACGCCAACGATAAAAACAACCACAGACAGAATCAATGTAATGCTGACGTCAATATGTTCGCTGAGCCAGCCAAAGAAGACTTTGCCTGCTACGGAAAACATGAATAGTGTTGAAAGGAGCATTGGCAATGCATCCGGGTCAAAGCCGATATCTTTAGCGAGATAGATGGTTTGATGTTGGACAAGACCAACGATAACGAACCACAAGGCTCCAGTGGCGACGGTAATCAGGTAGAACTTCGATTGGTAAATAGCCTCGCGAAGCGTTGGCCCGCCTGAGATTGCGGCGAACTTTGTCGCTTTATCCATTTCATGGGCGTCAAAAATACTGGCGTGCGTGCCTTCGGGTTGATCGAGTATCAAGAAAATTATTGAGGAAATGGCGAGGATGAGCGTGATGCCTGTGAGAAGGATTAATGTTCCGCGCCATCCATAGGATTCAAGGCCAGCACCAATAATCAGCGGGAAGAGTGCGCCACCCAGGCTGGCTGCCATTAAAAATAATCCCGTCGCCCGGCCGCGTCTTCGGCGGAACCAGCGCGTGAGAATAACCATGCAGGCAACTAAACTGCAAAAAGCGAGCGATATACCTAAGAGAATGTATGCGGCGGTGAGCTGCCAAAGCTCACTTATTAGCGAAAACAAGGTTAACCCGATTGAAAGGCCAATGATTCCAAGCAGGATGAGGCGACGCGGCGAATAATAGTCAATGAGGATTCCTGCAAGCGGCGCGGAAAAGGCATTGACAATAAAGAAGGCGGTTGCTGGAATCGTTACCTCAACAGTGTTCCATCCAAACTCATCGATGAGGCTTGGGTAAAATAGTGGTAGGGAATTCACCACGATACCATTTGCAACGGCATAGATGACCATCAGACCTGCGAGTACAAACCAGCCCCGATAGAGTTTTGATGGATATCTGTTGTTTGCTAAAAGTATGTTTTTATTCCTTTAGATCTGACATCCACGGCCTGGGGATAGCCGTTCAGAGGAGCTGGCAACTCCAAAATTGCCCCAATAAACTCCTGCTTTGAGGCCATGCCTGATAGCCCGTTGCGGACCAGGTTTGCGGGAAACCAACGCCCCAGCCAATTAGCTTTTACAATCCGGCGGCTAAACCGCCAGCACAAACTGCTGATCTGCAGTGTTTTGCCGGAGTTCTTGAAGCAGTGGCCCTAGATATCCACCGGCTGTCGCAAATGCACGCGTGACTGCGCGGCCCGGCCGACACGCCGAATGGCCAGGGCGAAGGCGGCGGTCCGGGTGTCGATCTTCTTGTCCTGCTGGACTTCGCGCACGGACGCATAGGCCTTGCACATGATTTTGCCCAGCTCGTCGCGGACCCGTTCCACGTCCCAGTTGAATTGCTGGATATTCTGGACCCACTCGAAGTAACTCACCGTGACCCCGCCGGCGTTGGCTAGAATGTCGGGGATCACGTCAATGCCCCGTTCCTGGAAGATGGCGTCGGCCTCCGGTGTGGTGGGGCCATTCGCCGCTTCTACTATTAACTTGGCTTTGACGTCGCCCGCATTGTCCGCCGTCAGCACATCTTCAATGGCCGCGGGGATCAGCACCTCTGCGTCCCAGGTGAGCACTGCTGTCGGATCAATGGCATCCCCACCGGGGAAATCCTTGACGGTGCGGTGTTCCTTCACCCATTCCGCCAGGGCATTGGTGTCCAGCCCGCTCGGGTTGGCGACGCCGCCGGCGTGATCACCCACCGCGACGATTTTGGCGGCCATTTCATGCTGCAGAATCTTGCCGGCGAAACTGCCGACATTGCCGAAGCCCTGGATCGCGATGGTGAGATCTTCGGGTGTCCGTCCCTGTTCTTTCATGGCCTCCTGGATACAGATTGCGACCCCGCGTCCCGTTGCTTCCTCGCGACCGGCCGAACCGAACAGATCCAGAGGTTTGCCCGTCACCACGGCCGGTGAGAAGCCTTCGTATTTGGAGTATTCGTCCATGATCCAGCCCATCACGGAGGCATCAGTATTCATATCTGGCGCCGGAATATCGACCGTGGGCCCGATTACATCCTTAGTGTGCTGAACAAAGGCGCGGGTGATCCGGTCCAGTTCACCGCGGGTGACTTGGGATGGATCTACATTGATGCCGCCCTTGGCGCCGCCGAAGGGCACATTAACCACCGCGGTTTTCCAGGTCATCAGATTGGCCAGGGCGCTGGCATGATCCTCGTCGACGCTGGGGTGATAGCGCAGGCCGCCTTTCATGGGGCCGCGCACCCGATTGTGCTGCACGCGATAGCCGTAATAGTGCTGCAGCATGCCGCCGTCATCGCGCTCGATGACCAGTTCAACTTTCACTACCCTAAATGGAGTCAGCAGAATTTCGCGCAGGTGCTGGGGGAGCTCCAGCGCTTCGGCACCCTGATGAAAATATCGGTGACTGGCCTCGAGCATCATAGTCAGGTTCCTTGAAGGCGATAATTCAAGCCAGACGGAAACTTAGCACAGACGGGGTGCGGATCAATGGATTGTCGCTGGCCCTCTTTGTCTGCAAGAGGCGCGCAGCACTGCATGCCCTTCAGCTGTCGAGCATCTCGAGTACGCCAATCAGGACGATGGCGAAGGCCAGCAATACGAGCCAGATAGTTGTCATGCAATTCTCCCCAATGGCCATTGGACCCGCCTGAGAGTCTGGGCACCGTGATTTGCGTCACATCCCCCGGGGCCTTTGGCATAATCATTGCCAGCAAGGGGGTCTCCATGGGCTTTGATTCCGGCGGGTCGGGACAGACTCGACATCCGTTCTTCCTGGTGATGCTGGCTGTGGTCAGCCTCGCCTTTGGTGCCCTGTTGCTGATTTTCTGGCAACCGATTTTCTGGGCCGTTGTACTGGGGATTCTGTTTCTGCCGGTGAAAAACTGGCTCGGCCAACGAATCCCCAGCCAGCCAAGCACGGTGGCCTTGCTGACCGTCGTAATTATTTTCTTCACCGTCCTGGTGCCGGCCTTGTTCGTGGCCTCGGCGGTAGCCTCCGAAGCCTCGCAATTGCTGGCGCGCATCCAGGCCGGCGATTTCGATCCTGGCGTGATCGTGCGCTGGGTGCAAAATATTGCCCCGGCTGTCACGGACTGGGCGGAGCGCATTGGTATTGACCTGGCCGAGTGGCAGCGCAAGTTATCCGGGGCTGCTCTGACGGGCAGTCGCTTTGTTGCTTCCCTGGCTCTGTCGGCCGGCCAGAATGTTGCCCGCTTCGTGGTCTATTTTTTTCTGATGCTCTACGTGCTGTTTTTCGTCATTCGCGACGGCGAGTCGGTGCTTGTGCACATCGAGCGCGCGATGCCCTTGCCCAATGACCTGGAACGCCAGTTGTTCACCAAGTTCGCGGAAGTCTCGCGGGCCACACTGAAAGGCACCCTGGTAGTCGGCCTGGTGCAGGGCACCCTGGGCGGGCTGATTTTTGCGGTCCTGGATATTCAGGGCGCGGTGTTCTGGGGCTGCGTGATGGTGATTCTGTCCGTGGTGCCGGCGGTGGGGCCGGGGCTGATCTGGTTGCCGGCTGCCATTTTCCTGCTGGCCACGGGCGCCGCCACCCAGGGCATCATTCTGATCGTGTTTGGCGTGATAGTGATCGGCCTGGTGGACAATATCCTGCGACCCGTCCTGGTGGGCCGGGACACGCAGATGCCTGACTACATCATTTTGCTGTCGACCCTGGGTGGGCTGGTGCTGGTTGGCATCTCAGGCTTCGTGCTCGGGCCCGTGCTGGCCGCATTGTTCCTGACCTGCTGGCAAATGTTTGAAGCTGATTCGGCCCCGAAACTCAGCTCGTCAGCGGCGCCGGCTTCCGCCGCGGCAGATCCTCGGCATCCGCCATCCCCGAAGTCTGTAGCTGACGATCCTCGATCCCCAGCAGAATAGGTTCGGCAGCGCGGCGGTAGATATTGATCTTGGCGTTATAGACGTAGCGCTTCAGGCCATGTTTGTCATGGATGGACAGTCGCCGGATACCAAAGGTCCCGTCGGCTTGCGCTTCGCCCGTCAGGTAGCACTTGATGGATTCGATCGCATCCCCGGAAAGTTCCAGCCCGTTGAGCTGCTCCAGACTTTGCTGGGCCTGGGCTACGAATTCGATGGAATCTATTGAGTCCTGATCCAGACCGGCTGACGGACCTGTTGACAGGGAGCCGGCGAATTCTCCTACCAGCACCTGGCCGGGCATGGCGCGCTCAACCATACGGGCCAGGTCGACGGTCACCTCGCCGACGAGGTCGGTATACAAAGTCGGGTTCAGGCCTTCGGCGTGGTAGAACTCATAGCAACTGCCGACCTGGAAGGCGGCGCGCAAATTCGGCACCGTGCGTCCATGAGCTTTGCGCTGGGCAATAGCATTATCCGCCAGCACCAGGTGCATGAAGTGATACAGGTGCGTGTTGGCGTTCACGCCCAGTTCGCGATTCCAGATATAAAAACCGTCCCCGGTGCTGGAGCGCGCAAAGTCGATGGTCATGGCGCTCTCCAGCATTTTGCTGTGCGCCGAGTTGAGTGAGTGAGACAGACTGTTGAGCTGGGTCATCTGCTCGAAGGGGCTGAGCAGGCCGAAGCCGACGATATCGAACAGGGCCACGGCGCGACCCGCGGCGTAACTCACGCTGTAACGCCGGACCAGTTGATCGATCAGCTGGATCTCCGCCGCGGTGTCGCCCACGGCTTGTCGCAGGGACACGGCCACGGGTTCGGCGCCGAGTAACTGCGCCGCACTGTGCAGCTGGCGTTCCGAGAAGCATCGGGACCCCGACAACATGCGCGTTATAAAGGCGTGCGATTCTTCATCGGGCATTTCAGTGCCCGTGGCGATGGCGTAGTCGGCAATGCGATAGTGTGGCACGACCAGCAGGAGCATCTCACCGGCTCTGGGCGTCCAGGAGAGAATGAAGTTTCTGCCCAGTCCCCACAGGCCGTGGAGCTGCCGATCCAGATCGATCAGGCAGCCGCGCTGGCGCAAATCCAGGGTCGTGTCCAGGTTCAGCAATTGTGTTGCGGGACCCGGGTCGGCGTGCAGATTGCCGCCGCTGAGCGATGCCTGGCTGAATTCCTCCATGGGGCCCCCTGTGACCGGTAATAGAATCCACGTCCTTGCGGACATACCATGGTCAAGATGGAGACGGTAAAGCAAGGCACGGCCGCAGCGCAAGATCCCGGACCCCTGCTGGAGGCCCTGGGCAGCATTGTCGGGCCTGCCAGCCTGTTAACGGATCCGGTGAGCCTGGAGCCCTATTTGACCGAATGGCGAGGTCGCTATCGGGGCCAGGCCACCGCCCTGGTCATGCCAGGCACCACCGCTGAAGCTGCAGCGGTGGTCAAAGCCTGTGCCCAGGCCGGCGTGGCCATGGTGCCCCAGGGGGGTAACAGCGGCCTGGTGGGCGGCGCCATCCCCCATGCCGAGCCCGGCCGCCCCGAGATTATTGTCAGCACCGGGCGGCTGAAGCGCATCCGGGAGCTCGATGCAGCCAATTACACCCTGACGGCGGAAGCGGGCTGCGTGCTGGCCGACCTGCAGACTGCGGCCGCTGAGGCCAATCGTCTGTTCCCCCTGAGCCTGGGTGCGGAGGGCAGCTGCCAGATTGGCGGCAACATCTCCAGCAATGCCGGGGGTATCAACGTGCTGCGTTACGGGACCACCCGCGACCTGGTGCTGGGGCTTGAAGTGGTGTTACCCGATGGTCGTCTGTTCGACGGTCTGCGCGGCTTGCGCAAAGACAATACCGGCTACGACCTCAAACAGTTGTTTATTGGCGCCGAGGGCACCCTGGGACTGGTCACGGCAGCGACCTGCAAACTGTATCCTCGCCCAGGCAGTGTGGCGACGGCCCTGGTGGCGGTACGCGACCCGTCAGCGGCCATCGAGTTGTACAGCGCGACTCGTGATGCCCTGGGCGAAGGTCTGGCGGCCTTCGAGTTATTGAATCGCTTGTCCGTGCAGCTGGTCCTGGAGCATATTCCAGGTGCTCGCGATCCCCTTGATCAGTCCTACGACTGGTATGTGCTGCTGGAGCTGGCACCGGCCGGTGATTCAGCCCAGGCAGATCTGGAAGCTTTCCTCGGCGGGCGCATGGAAGCTGGCGCCGTGCTGGACGGGACCCTGGCCCAGAGCGAGAGTCAGCGCGAGGCGCTCTGGCGCATGCGGCATGCCATCTCCGAAGCAGAGAAACACGCCGGCGCTGGCATCAAGCACGATGTGGCTGTGCCCGTATCACGGGTGGACGAATTTATCCGCACGGCCAGTGCCGCCGCCCTGCAGGAAGTGCCCGGTGCCCTGGTGGTGGCCTTCGGTCACCTGGGCGACGGCAATATCCATTTCAATCTGAATCAACCGGCCGATCTGGAGCGGGAGGCCTTCCTGGACCGCTGGGATGCGGTGGCGGCCCGGGTCCATGGGATAGCCCATGAACTGGGCGGCAGCTTCAGCGCCGAACATGGCGTCGGCCGGATGAAGCGTGATCAACTGAAGGAATTCCGGGGCGGCGTCGAGTACGAACTCATGCGCAGCCTGAAGCAGACCCTGGACCCGTCCGGGCTGATGAACCCGGGCAAGCTCTTTCCCCCCGCCGACTAAGGCCCGGGGAGTCGGATTCAGGCGCCCCCCCGTGTAGAATTCCCGCCTTTTCCCGGCAGGAACCAGGCGGATGAGTAATTCCGAGCATGACGGGCCCGAGGGCCAGGGCGATGAACGCCGCTATTCCAGCGTGGTGGTGGACGGGGTGGAGCAGGCACCCAGTCGCGCCATGCTGCGTGCTGTGGGCTTTGCCGATGAAGATTTCGCCAAGAGCCAGATCGGGATCGCGTCGACCTGGAGCATGGTCACGCCCTGCAACATGCACATCGACAAGCTGGCTGACCAAGCGGCAGCGGGCGCCGATGCTGCCGGTGGCAAGGCGGTGCTGTTCAATACCATCACCGTGTCCGATGGTATTTCCATGGGCACGCCCGGGATGCGCTATTCGCTGATCTCCCGGGAAGTGATTGCCGACTCCATTGAAACGGTGGTGGCCGGGGAAGGCTTCGACGGCTTCGTCACGATTGGTGGCTGCGATAAAAATATGCCTGCGTGTGTGATGGCGATGGCGCGGCTGGACCGGCCGTCGGTGTTTGTTTATGGCGGCACCATTCAGCCGGGCGCCCACCGCCGGGACATCGTCTCGGTGTTTGAGGCCGTCGGCGGCCAGGCCAGCGGCAAGGTTTCCGATGCCGAGTTGCTGGAAGTGGAACGGACCGCCATTCCGGGCCCGGGTTCCTGCGGCGGCATGTACACGGCCAACACCATGGCCTCGGCTATCGAGGCCCTCGGCCTGAGTCTGCCCAACAGTTCTGCCCAGGACGCGATTTCCGAACACAAGCTCGAAGACAGCCGCAACGCCGGCGCCGCCGTGGTGGAGTTGCTGCGCCGGGGGATACGGCCATCGCACATCCTGACACGTGAGGCCTTTGAAAATGCCATCACCGTGGTGATCGCCCTGGGTGGCAGCACGAACGCGGTGCTGCATTTGCTGGCCATGGCTTATGAAGCGGGTGTTGACCTGTCCCTGGATGATTTCACCCGCCTGGGTGAAGGTGTCCCGGTGCTCGCCGACCTGCGACCCAGCGGAAAATATGCCATGTCCGAACTGATCGCCATCGGCGGTATTCAGCCCCTGATGAAGTTACTCCTGGACGCCGGTCTGCTGCACGGCGATTGCCTGACCGTAACGGGCAAGACGCTGGCGGAGAACCTGGCGGACGTCGCTCCCTACCCGGCGGACCAGAACATCATCCGGCCCCTGTCGAATCCCATCAAGGCAGAGAGTCACCTGGTCGTGTTGTACGGCAATCTGGCGCCGGAAGGCGCAGTGGCCAAGATCAGTGGCAAGGAAGGGCTGGAGTTTGCCGGTACGGCCCGGGTCTTCGGTTCAGAGGAAGAGTCTTTGCAGGCTATTCTCGATGGCACCGTGGTGGCCGGTGATGTCCTGGTGCTGCGTTATGAAGGTCCGGTCGGCGGGCCGGGTATGCGCGAGATGCTCAGCCCCACCGCGGCCATCATGGGTAAAGGTCTGGGTGACAAGGTTGCCCTGATTACCGACGGACGCTTTTCGGGCGGCAGTCACGGCTTTGTGGTGGGACATGTCACGCCGGAAGCGGCGGTGGGTGGCCCCCTGGCGTTGGTTAAAGATGGTGACGCCATTCGCATTGATGCCCGCAATCGCGCCATTAGTCTGCAGGTCGATGAGGATGAACTGACACGTCGGCGGGCCGCCTGGACGCCGCCTGCGCCCGAAGCCACTCCCGGCCTGCTGCGCAAATATGCGCGGCTGGTGAGTTCCGCCTCCCTGGGCGCGGTTACCACGCGCGACTGATTATCCCGGCCCGAGGCCGGCATTCGAATGAACCAAGCACAAACACAGTCCGGTGCCCGTTGGCTGGTCATGAAGTTCGGCGGCACAAGCGTCGCGCGAGCGGAAAACTGGCCGACCATTGCCAGCCTGCTGCAGCAGCGACAGGCGGCCGGCCAGCGCGTGGTGCTGGTGAGTTCAGCCCTGGCGGGTGTGTCTGACTTGCTGGAAGGCGTCCTTGCAAGGGCGACCGACGATCAGGGCAAGACGGATCAAACAGCCATCGCCGACCTGCACCATGGACTGGCGGCTGAACTGGGGATCGACAGTGCCAGTCTGATCCAGACAGAACTGCTGGAACTGGAGCAATTGCTGACGGGGGTGCGCCTGGTTCGCGAAGTCAGTCCGCGCGTGCATGCCCGCGTGCTGGCGCTGGGTGAACTGATGGCCAGTCGGCTGGGTGCAGCCTGGCTGACGGCCCAGGGTATCGCTGTGAGCTGGGTCGATGCCCGCGAAGTGCTGGTGGCCAGCGATGGCGGCCATGAGAACGAACTGGCGCGTTACCTGACGGCCAGCTGTGATTTCGATCCGGAGCCTGCCCTGGCTGCTCGCCTGGCTGACCTGGACGGTGTCATCGTGACCCAGGGTTTCATCGCCCGCACGGCCCAGGGCGACGATGTCCTGCTGGGACGGGGCGGTTCAGATACCAGCGCTGCCTACCTGGCCGCCAAGCTGCAGGCCGAGGCCATGGAGATCTGGACCGACGTCCCGGGTATGTTCAGCGCCGATCCGCGCCTGGTGCCTAACGCGCGCTTGCTCAAGCGCCTGACCTATGCCGAAGCCCAGGAGATTGCGTCCACCGGTGGCTCGGTTTTGCATCCGCGCAGCATCCGGCCCGCGCGCCGTCACGGGGTTCCGATCCGCGTGTTGTGCACCCGCGAGCCGGAGCGCGACGGCACGCTGATCAGCAGTGATCCTGTGGACGATGCGCCGCGGGTGACGGCACTGGCCAGCCGCCGGGGCATCGTGGTGATTTCCATGGAAACCGTCGGCATGTGGCACGAGGTGGGCTTCCTGGCCGAAGCCTTTCGCTGCTTCAGCGATCTGGGCTTGTCCGTCGATCTGATTTCAACGGCAGAAAGTAACGTCACGGTCACGCTGGACACGGCAACGCAGGCAGTCGACGGCGGCGTACTGCAGCGGCTGGAAAATCGCCTGGAACAATTCTGCCGGGTGCAGATTATTCAGAATGCCGAAGCTGTCAGCCTGGTAGGCCGCAAGATTCGTGCGACCCTGCATGAGATCGGACCTGCCCTGCAAGCCTTCGAAGAGCGTCGCATACATTTGATCAGCCAGGCGGCCAATGACCTGAACCTGAGTTTCGTTGTGGAAGAGGGTGAAGCCCATCGCTTATTGCAGGACTTGCATGCCACCCTGATTCAGCCAGGTAAGCAAGACCCGGTCTTTGGACCCACCTGGGAAGCTCTGCAGGCAGATTTTGTGGCCGCGGAACCGGCGGTCGATGCCTGGTGGCGTGAGCGGCGCGACGAGTTGCTGGCCATCGCCGCGGACTCACCGTCCGCGTATGTCTATGACCTGGGCTCGGTGCAGGGCGCCTGTGAACGTCTGACCTCACTGGAACGTGTCGATCGCGTGTTTTACGCCATCAAGGCGAACAGTAACCCGGATGTATTGCGGACCGTGCACGCCAGCGGTGTGAATTTCGAATGTGTCTCGCCGGGCGAGATTCGTCGGGTGCTGGAGCTGTTTCCCGATTTGGATCGGCAGCGCATCCTGTTTACGCCGAACTTTGCCCCGCGGGCTGAATATGAGTTCGCGCTGGAGCAGGGCGTGTTTGTCACCCTGGATAACTTGCATCCCCTGCGGGAATGGCCAGAAGTCTTCCAGGGCAAGGACGTCATCCTGCGGCTGGATACGGGGCAGGGACGCGGTCACCACGAACACGTGCGCACGGCGGGGGCCCAGTCCAAGTTCGGCATTCCTTTGTTTGAGCTGGAGGAGGTCCGCGAACTCGTGGCAACCGCCGGCAGCCGGGTAGTTGGTCTGCACGCTCACACCGGCAGCGGTATCTTGAAAGCCGACAACTGGGAAGAAGTGGCCAGCACCCTGGCAGAACTGGCCGCACCCTTTCCGGAGGTTCGCTACCTGGATATCGGCGGCGGACTGGGCGTGCCCGAAAAGCCTGGTCAGCGGGCCCTGGATATGGCCGCCCTGGATGCCAGCCTGACAGCAATTCGTGCCGCTGCGCCGGACTACGAGCTGTGGCTTGAACCGGGTCGTTATATTGCCGCCGAGGCGGGTGTACTACTCGCCACTGTCACCCAGGTAAAAGGCAAAGGCGAAGTGCAGTATGTGGGCGTGAGTACGGGCATGAATTCACTGATTCGTCCGGCCCTGTATGGCGCTTATCATGAGATCGTCAATCTCAGTCGCCTGGATGAACCGGCCGAGCAACTGGTCAATGTGGTCGGCCCGAACTGTGAGTCCGGGGACCGACTGGGTAACGACCGTTTGCTGCCCGTATGCCGCGAAGGCGATGTATTACTGATCGCCACGGCTGGCGCCTATGGCTATGTCATGAGTTCCCATTACAACCTGCGTGATCCGGCCCCGGAATTCACGCTTTGATGGGCGTTGATTGCCCCCGCCGGACGACGCTGAAGGCGCCGAGTAGAGCATGACCCAGGCAGCTGTTTCCCGGATCGGTATTTTCGTCGACGTACAGAACATCTATTACACCTGTCGCGAGGCCTACGGACGGAATTTTGACTACAACAAGTTCTGGGCAGTCGCCACTCAGGACTGTGAACTGGTAACAGCCGTGGCCTATGCCACGGATAGCGGCGATGAAAAACAGGGGCAGTTCCAGAATATTTTGCGAGCTATCGGTTTCACCGTGAAGCTCAAGCCGGTGCGCAAGCGCCTGGACGGCACCAGCAAGGCGGACTGGGATGTGGGCATAGCCCTGGATATCTACGAAGCGGCGGCGGACTGTGATCGAGTCATTCTCTTGTCGGGGGACGGCGATTTCGGCATTTTGCTGGAGCGTATCCGGGAGCGCTTTTCGACCCAGTCCATTGTTTATGGCGTGCCGTCCCTGACCTCTGATTTACTCCGTGCGGCTGCCACGAGTTTCGTGGCGATCGACAACAGTCTGCTGATTACCCGCTAGGTTTGCTTCCCGGGCCCGTCGCCGACGGTCCTTCCAGCGCTGTATATTGCTCCTGACATGCAAGCCAAAGAACTGACAGCAATCCGGGAACAACTGCTGGCCCAGCAGTCCGAGTTGCAGGCCCTGGAAGCCAATGCCAAAGCCTCTGCCGACACCGTAGAACTGGATCAGTCGCGGATGGGCCGGCTCACCCGCATGGATGCCCTGCAGGGACAGCAGATGGCCCTGGAAGCCGCGAGGCGGAGGCAGCAGCAGCTGGTCGCTATTGACGGCGCCTTGCAGCGCCTGGCGGCCGGCGAATTCGGTGATTGCTTTGTTTGCGGCGAAGAGATCAGCGGCCAGCGTCTGTCTTTTGATCCCACCAGCACCCGGTGTATGGACTGCGTGGATAAATAGCATGCGAATCTGGGTAGACGCGGATGCCTGTCCCGGCGTGATCAAGGAGATTCTGTTCCGTGCGGCTGACCGCACCCAGGTGCTGACGACCCTGGTTGCGAATCACGCGATGCGGATTCCGCCCTCTCCTCATATCAAGTTCCTGCAGGTTACTTCAGGTTTTGACGTGGCGGACAATGAAATCGTTCGACGCCTGTCAGCAGGTGACCTGGTGATCACGGCTGACATCCCGCTGGCTGCCGAGGTGATCGAAAAAGGGGGCCAGGCTCTGAATCCGCGCGGCGAACTCTATTCGGCGGACAGTATTCGTTCGATACTCAATATGCGTGATTTTATGGATACCATGCGGGCCAGCGGTGAGGATACGGGCGGCCCGCCGCCCCTGAGCCAGGGTGACCGGCAGAATTTTGCTAATCACCTGGATAAACTGCTGTCTGCGCGTTGAGGGGCAGGAATCAAATCACAGCCGCCTGCGCTGACTGAAGATTTGCCAACACCGGAGTTGTCATGCCCTACGTGAATATCAAGATTACCCGCGAAGGCGCCACAGCGGACCAGAAAGCCGCACTCATCCGCGGCGCGACAAAACTGTTGCAGGATGTTCTGGGCAAGAATCCGGCCACCACCGTGGTGGTGATTGATGAAGTGGAGACAGATAACTGGGGCATTGCCGGTGAAACAGTGACTGTCCGCCGCGATCGCGGCAGCCAGGGCGCTGGGCAATAGTTGGTGACGAACTTGGTGGCGATAAAAGCAGTCTTGGCGGCATTGCTGGGTTCCATGCTGTTGATCGGCTGTTCACCGCAAGTGGGCAGTCAGGCCTGGTGTGAGAAGATGGCTGACAAGCCGAAAGGTGACTGGACGGCTAAGGAAGCGGGCGACTACGCCAGGCATTGTATTTTCGAAACGGAAGAAAGGTAGCAGGGTTCCGGGGAGGAACTCGCGACTTCCATGTCTGCAGGGATGCTTGGGTAATTTTGTCGGTAGCGCAGTGGCCGACACTCATTGCAGGGGACCAAGATGAAGAAGTATTTCGCTGAACTGGTTGGGACTTTCTGGCTGGTGCTGGGCGGCTGCGGCAGTGCCGTGCTGGCCGCCGCCTTTCCGGAGGTGGGTATTGGTTTGCTGGGTGTCTCCCTGGCCTTTGGTTTGACGGTGCTGACCATGGCCTTTGCTATTGGCCACATTTCCGGTTGTCACCTCAATCCGGCGGTCTCTGTGGGTTTGTGGGCAGGTGGCCGTTTTCCCGCTAATGAATTACTGCCCTATATTGTGGCCCAGGTAATTGGCGCGGTGGTTGCCGGCGGTGTGCTGTTTGTGATCGCCAGCGGAGCGGCAGGATTCGATGTTTCTGCCGGCTTTGCTTCCAATGGCTACGGTGAACATTCTCCGGGCGGTTACAGCCTGGTTGCTGCCCTGGTGACAGAGATTGTCATGACTATGATGTTCCTGGTCATTATTCTGGGTGCAACGGACGAGAGGGCACCGGCAGGTTTCGCGCCGATTGCGATCGGGCTGGGTCTGACCCTGATTCACCTGATCAGCATTCCGGTGACCAATACCTCGGTGAACCCGGCCCGCAGTACCGGCGTGGCCTTGTTTGTCGGCGACTGGGCCACCGCCCAGCTGTGGCTGTTCTGGGTGGCCCCGATTGTGGGCGGCGTGCTGGGTGCCGCGATATATCGCATCATCGGCAAGCCCGATTGAGACTCTGCACTGCCCTGGCCTGAGATGGGGAAAGACGGCAGGGATATAGCCAGTTTAGTCTGCGCCCGCCTGAAATCAGGCGGGCGCGTGACTGTGCTGACCGGGGCCGGGATTTCTGCAGAAAGCGGCCTTGCTACCTTCCGGGATATGGGCGGATTGTGGGAACAGTATCGGGTTGAAGAACTCGCCAGCCCAGAGGGTTTCGCGCGCAATCCTGCTTTGGTTTATGACTTTTACAATCTTCGCCGTGCGCAGCTGAACAGTATCGAACCCAACTCCGGCCATTTGGCCCTTGCCACCCTGGAGCGGCAGGTGGGAGACGGTTTCAGCCTGATCACTCAAAACGTGGATGACCTGCACGAGCGAGCCGGTAGCCGTCAGCCCCTGCACATGCACGGCGAACTCCGTAAGGCACGATGTCAGGCCTGCGCCAGTGTGCTCAATTGGCCCGACGATCTGGATGCAAAGAGCCAGTGTTCTGCCTGCGGCAGCCACGCGCTGCGGCCTCATATCGTCTGGTTTGGCGAGATGCCGTTCCACATGGAGGAGAGAATCCCGGCGAGCCTGACAGCCGAGGTGTTTCTGAGTATTGGTACCAGCGGGCACGTTTATCCGGCTGCCGGCTTCGTGGCCGAAGCTCGCCAACAGGGGGCCCTGACGATTGAGGTGAATCTTGAGCCTTCAGCCAATAGCGAGGCATTTGATGCCGCACTTTACGGGCCAGCAGGCGAGATATTGCCGCCATTGGTCGATGCCATCATGGCCGGTTTGTCTGAGTGACTCCATCATCGGTGGAACAGCCCATCACAGGCTTTCATCAGGACGAGGCGGGCGACTGGGTCGCTGAGCTGGTCTGTGGTCACTATCAGCATGTTCGACACCAACCGCCGTGGATCAATCGACCCTGGGTGATGACTGTGCAGGGGCGTCAGGAGAAACTTGGTCGCTCACTGAATTGCAGAAAATGCGCCGAAGGTGCGCCACCGGACACTAGCCCGGGTGCTTAGCCTGGCTGGCAGCCCGTCGCTGGGCCAGTTCGGCAGCCACGTCTTGCAGACTCAAATCCTGACTACGCAGCAGCACGATGAGGTGATAGAGCAGGTCGGCCGCTTCGGCCTTCACTCGTGGCTTGTCACCCTGTACTGCCGCAATGGCCACTTCCACGCCTTCTTCACCCACTTTCTGGGCCATCCGTGATGTACCCGCCGCGAATAACTGGGCCGTGTAGCTTTCATCGGTGGTCGAGGTCCGGCGACTGTCAATAATTTGCTGTAACTGCAGCAGGTAGTCGATGCCTGGGGCATTCATTCGCGTATCTCCACAGCCTGCTTGCGCAGGTATTTTTTCAGATCCTGGATGTTGATGGCCGCCGTATGGAAGACGCTGGCTGCCAGGGCGCCATCGACCCGTGCCTCTTTGAAGGCTTCGACGAAGTGTTCCATGGTGCCCGCGCCGCCCGAGGCTATCAGGGGCACCGAGCAGGCTTCGCGAACCAGTCTTAATTGCGGTATGTCGTAACCTTGGCGCACGCCGTCCTGATTCATGCAGTTGAGCACGATTTCGCCGGCGCCGCGTTCCTGCACTTCCTTAACCCAGTCTACGGTCAGGCGGCCGCTGTGTTTGGTTTTGTCCGGATCGCCCGTGTACTGATAAACGCGATAACTGCCATCGCTTTCTTCACGGCTGTCGATCCCCAGTACCACACACTGGGAGCCGAAGCGGGTAGCCAGTTCAGTGATGAGTTCCGGTCGAGCCAGGGCCGGACTATTAATGGATATTTTGTCAGCGCCGTAGTTCAGAACTTCCTCGGCATCAGCGACACTGCGTATGCCACCGGCCACCGAGAAGGGGATATCCAGTACCTCGGCAACTCGATTCACCCAGCTGCGATCCACGGATCTCCCGTCGGGGCTGGCCGTGATGTCATAAAAGACGAGTTCATCGGCACCTTCCTCCCGATAACGGGCGGCCAGATCCATGATGTCGCCCATCACCACGTGATCGCGGAACTGCACGCCCTTGACCACCTGGCCATCGCGCACGTCCAGGCAAGGGATTATGCGTCGCGCAAGAATTGTTCTATCTCCGCCAGGGTGAGTCGGCCGTCCAGCAGGGCTTTGCCCGAAACCACCCCGGCTACGCCCGTGGCCGCCAGGGCCGGCAGATCTGCCGCTTTGCTGACCCCGCCCGAGGCAATAAAGCGGGCTTCGGGGTAGCGCTGCACGCACTCTGCGTAGAGTCCCACGTTAGGTCCTTCCAGGGTGCCGTCCAGCGCAATGTCCGTGCACAGCACGTCGAGGGCACCGGCGGCCAGAAAACGGTCCAGCAGGGACCACAGGGTCACGCCGCTGCCGCGGGTCCAGCCGTGGGTCTGGGCCATGGGTTCACCGTCTTCCAGGCGCACATCAATGGCCAGCACTATGCGGTCCGCACCCACGGCGTCGCACCAGTCGATGACCTCGGCGGGTTTTTCCACGGCCACCGAGCCGATGACCGCACGTTCGGCACCGGCTGCGAGTAAGGCCTCCAGGCGTTCACGGTCGCGAATGCCGCCTCCGGCCTGCACGCGCAGGCCCGTCGCCGCGAAAGCACCGATGAGTCCCTGATTAATGGGGTCACCGGTCTTTGCGCCATCCAGATCCACCGCGTGCAGTCGCGTCAGGCCAGCATCGAGGTAACGGCGCGCGAGATTGACCGGGTCCTCGTCATAGCGGGTGACCTGATCAAAATCACCTTTAAACAGCCGGACTACGCCACCGTTCAGCAGATCAATGGCTGGAATAACTTCCATGCTCGGGCCTTATAGCTCTAAAAAGTTTTGCAGAACCCGGGCACCGTTCGTGCCCGAGCGTTCGGGGTGGAACTGCGTCGCCAGGAAATTATTTTTTTCTACCACCGCCGAAAAATCATGGCCGTATTCGCAGCGCCCCGTGGTGAAGTCCGTCACGGGTACAGCGTAACTGTGCACGAAATAGAACTGCGCACCGGCCGGTAAATCCGCCAGCAGTTTTGAGCCGGGTGTGGGTTGTACGCGGTTCCAGCCCATGTGCGGGACAGCGTGCTCAGCATCGGCAACGAATTTGACGGCGCGGCCGGGGAGAATTCCCAGGCACTGCGCATCTTCTTCGGCCGAAGCTTCAAACAGCAATTGCAGGCCCAGGCAGATTCCCAGCACGGGCTGGGTCAGCTCGGGTATGACGGCGTCCAGGCCGCTTGCACGCAGTCGTGTCATGGCGTCCTTCGCGGCTCCGACACCGGGCAGGATGACGCGCCTGGCAGCCCGGATGCGGCCGGCATCGGTCGTCAGTTCGCCGCTAACGCCCAGGCGAGCCAGGGCGAAGGTCAGGGAGGCAATGTTTGCCCCGCCGCCATCGACGATGGCGAGCTGTTTGTCCCTCGCGTCGCTCACAGCGTGCCCTTGGTGCTCGGGAGTTGTTCGCCTTCCAGCCGGATGGCCTGGCGCAGGGCCCGGCCGGTGGCTTTGAAGCAGGACTCCACCATGTGATGGGTGTTATCCCCCTGCACCGTGACATGCAAAGCAGCACCCAGGCTTTCAGCCAGGGAGCGGAAAAAGTGCGGCACCATTTCCGTGGGCAGGCCGCCGACTTCCGATCGGCCGAATTCACCTTCGAATACAGAATAGGGGCGACCGGACAGATCGAGGGCGACCTGCGCGCGGGTTTCATCCATGGGCAACAGGAAGCCGAAGCGGGCGATGCCGCGTTTGTCACCCAGAGCTTCACGCACGGCCTGGCCCAGGGCCAGGGCCGTGTCCTCAATCGTGTGGTGCTCATCCACTTCCAGATCGCCGTCGCAATCCAGCTTCAGGGAAAAGCCGCCGTGTTTGGCAACTTGCTCGAGCATGTGGTCAAAGAAGCCTATCCCCGTGCTGACTTCAATGGGCCCTTCCGCGTCCAGGTCCACATCGACGCGAATGCGGGTTTCCTTGGTTTCCCGGGTGACCTGCGCAACTCGTGGCCGGTCCACCAGTTCGCGAATGATGCCGCTCCAGGCCAGGGGGTTATCCTGATCAATGCGCACGGCCGGCACGCCGATATTGGCGCCGAATTCCACGTCGGTCTGACGGTCGCCCACCACAATGCTGTTGGCGCGATCGACTGCTACGCGTTTATAGAAGTCGCCCAGCAGGCCGGCCTTCGGTTTGCGGCAGTCGCAGCCGTCCCGTTGCAAGTGCGGGCACACAAAGACCTCGAGAAACTCAATGCCCTGGGAGGCGAACAATTTGATGACAAAATCCTGCACCAGCTGAAAGTCCGCTTTCGGAAAGCTCGACGTGCCCAACCCGTCCTGATTCGTGATCATGACAAACTCGTAGCCGGCCGCCTGCAGCTTGAGCAGGGCAGGTACCACGCCGGGTAACAGGGCGATCTTGTCGAGCCGATCCACCTGTTTGTCTTCGGGTTCAATGATCAGGGTGCCGTCGCGGTCGAGGAAGGCGATGCGTTTTCCTTGGGCCATGGCTTACTCCAGTGCAGCCAGCAGTTGATCATTCTCGGCGGTGTTGCCGATGGTGATTCGTAAACAGCCCGGTGTGGCCGGGTCACGACTGAAATCGCGAATCAGAACCCCGCCGGCTTTGGCGGCTGCCACCACGCCCGGGGCGTCGGTTGCCTCCACGAGCAGGAAGTTCGCCTGGCTTGGCCAGACCCGGCTGAACCGGGGGTTGTCGGCCAGGGCGGTGGCCATGCGCTCGCGCTCGCGTATCAGGGCGTCCACCTGGGCCGCGGCGGCGCGCAAGGCCCCAGGCTCCATGGCTGTCAGCACAGCAGCCTCGCAGGGCGCCGGGAAACTATAGGGCGGCAGGACGCGTCCCAGCATGTCGACAACGGCGGGGTCAGCCAGCAGCGAGCCGCAGCGAACACCGGCCAGGCCCAGGGCCTTGGACAGGGTTCGCAGCATGACGAAATTCGGGTACTCGCCCAGCAGGGACATGAACGCCTGGCTGTCTGCCGTGAACTCGGCATAGGCGGCATCCAGCACCACCAGCCCGGTCTCAGCCAGGGCCTTGCACAGGGCAGCAACATCCGTCGGCTCCAGCACACTGCCCGTGGGGTTATTCGGGGAACACAGGAACAACAACTTGGTGGTTGGCGTCAGGGCGGCCTCGATACCGGCCCGGTCCAGGGCAAAGTCTGCCGTCGCCAGCAGCGGGACTTTAGTAATCGCCGCACCCTGCACCTGGGCGTAGTGGGCGTACATCCCGAAAGTGGGCGGGCACACCAGGATCTCGTCCTGCCCGGGCCGACAGGTCGCCCGTATCAGCACTTCAATGGCATCACTGGAACCCCGCGTGACGAGCAGCGTCTCTTCTGAGACCTCATAGTGGGCTGCGAGGCGCTGCGTCAGTACTTCCGGGCGCACGGCGGGATACCGGTTCAGGCCGGCGCCATCCACGCCCGGGAAAGGCGTCTCATTGGCATTCAGGCGCACCAGGCCGGCTTCATAGGTGGCGGCCTGATACGGCTGCAGAGACCGGAGTTCCGGTCTGAACAAATCTTCCAGCATGTTCAGGCCGCTCCGCGTTCGCCCTGTCGCCGCAGGCGCACCCGCACGGCTTCGGCGTGAGCTTCCAGGCCTTCCAGGCCGGCGAGGGTGGTCACGGTGTCGCCGAGACCGCGCAGGCCGTCATCGCTGACTTCCTGAAAAGTAATCTGCTTCTGGAAATCCGCCACGGACAGGCCGCTGTAGCTGCGGGCATAGCCGTAGGTCGGCAGCACGTGATTGGTGCCGCTGCAATAGTCTCCAACGGATTCAGGCGTCCAGGGCCCCAGGAATACCGAGCCTGCATTAATAACAGAATCAATATATTGTCGAGGATTATTCACCTGAAATATTAAGTGCTCAGGCGCGTAGCAATTGACGATTTCCAGCGCCTCGTCCAGGTCCTGGGTGAGCAGGATTGAACCGTGTTCCAGGGAGGCCGCGATGATCTCCCGGCGGGGCATGTCTGGCAGGGCTGCCGCAATCGCGCCCTGCACAGCCTTGGCCAGTTGGGCATCGGTGCAGATCAGGATGGCCTGAGAGTCGGCGCCATGTTCCGCCTGGGACATGAGATCCAGGGCCACGAATTCCGGGTCGGCCTCACTGTCGGCCACTACCATGACTTCTGACGGACCGGCCGGCATATCCAGGCCGGCACCGGCCGGATCCGCGGCAACCGCGGTCTTGGCCGCCGTCACCCAGGCATTGCCCGGGCCGAATATCTTGTCGACCTTGGGCACGCTTTCGGTGCCATAGGCCATGGCGGCAACGGCCTGGGCGCCACCGACTTTGAAAATTCTCTCTATGCCGCAAGCCTGGGCAGCTACCACCACTGCCGGGTCAGCGCGACCGTCCGGGCGCGGCGGCGTGCACAAAATGCGCACCGGACAGCCGGCCAGGTCAGCGGGTACGGCCAGCATGATGGCCGTGGAGGGCAGGGGCGCACTGCCTGCGGGCACATAGAGCCCGACGGCGGGTACCGGTCGGGACTGCCGTTCACAGACCACGCCGGGGGCAGTTTCCACCCGGACCGGCTGGCTTAGTTGGGCAGCGTGGAAGCACCGCACATTGGCGATCGCCGTTTCAATAGCCTTCAGGGCCGCCGGCCCAAGTTCGGCGCGGGCCCGGGCCGCTTCCTCTGCCCCGACTTCCAGGGCGGTGAGGGTGGCGCCGTCGAGTTCTTCAGCCAGGCTGAACAGAGCGCGATCGCCCTCGGCGCGCACGCGTGCGATCAGCTCACTGGCCCGCGCCGCGATCTGCGGATTGGCCGTCACAGCCGGGCGGGTCAAGGCCGCTTCGCGGGCAGCTGCATCCAGCTCGGCCCAGCGCAGGGTTTTCAGTTCGATCGTCATGCGAGCATCTTCTCGACGGGCACGACCAGCACGGAGCTGGCGCCGGCGCCCTTGAGGTTTTCCAGGGTTTCCCAGAACACGGTCTCACGACACACCACGTGCACGGCCACGATGTCATCGAGGCCTTCCAGGGGCAGTACCGTGGGCGCTTCGGAGCCGGGCAGCAACTCGCTGATCCTGGCCAGGGCGCTCTTGGGCGCGTGCATCATGATGTACTTACTTTCGCGCACCTGCATCACGCCATCGATGCGCTGCATCAGCCGATCGATCCACTGCTGTTTGCCAGCGGGCAAAGCCACCGGGGTTTGCAGGATCACCGCTTCGCTCTCCAGGAGCGTTTCGCCCTCGCGGATCTTGTGGGCTGCCATGGTGGTCCCGGTGGACACCAGGTCGCAGATCACGTCGGCGCGACCCAGGCTGGGGGCAATTTCCACTGCGCCGGAAAACTCCACCACCTCGGCGTCCACGGACTCACGCTTGAGGTAGTCGTTGACGATATTGGGATAGCTGGTGGCAATGCGGCGGCCATTTAGCTGGCTGGCAGACTGCACCGGGCCGTCCTCGGGATAGCCGAAGGACAGCCGGCAGTGACCGTAGTCCATGCGCCTCAGGACCGAGAAGTGCTCGGTCTCGCTATCATTATCCTCGCCGGAACCCAGCCGGGTTTCTTCGACGATATTCAGGCCCACAAAGCCCAGGTCGCAGACATCGTCCCGGACCAGGGCCGGGATATCGTCATCGCGCACCAGCAGGATGTCCAGGGGCATGTTCTCGCCAAAGCAGATCAGCTGATCGCGGGCCCGGGTGTATTTCAGGCCACAGCGCTGCAGCAGGTCCAGGGAGTGATCCGTGAGGCGCCCTGACTTCTGGATAGCAATCTTGATTCTTGTTTCTTTATCAATCATTTATATCTACTTCTTAAACCTTTCTAGTACCTTCGAGTACCCGCCGGCACCCGCGCTCATATAGCGGGCGACGCGGCTGATGGTGGTCAGGCTGACCCCGGTCAGGTCGTGCACCTGTCGGTAACTGTGGCCCTCAGCGAGGGCTTCTACGACGGCCCAGCGATCCTTGAGGGCCTGCAACTCGGCGGGTGTGCACAGATCCTGAAAAAAAGCCCGGCATTCGCCCAGGTCCTTGAGGCTGAGGACGGCTCGGTACAATTCATCTTCCGCTGCCACTTCCTGGCGCGGACTCAATATTCGATGGTCTTTCATCCCGGCTTCGGCTGTTTCAATGTACTAATATGCTAATACACTAGAACAGCTCCTGCAAGGGACTCAGTTGACCCCATTCAGGGCAGGCCCCTAGACTGCGCGGCCCGCGTGACGGTCCCGGCCGGGGTCAGGCGCGGTTTTTACTCCTACAAGGCAAAGGCACCGCCATGAGCAAGGACACCTCCAGGCAAACCCGGGCCGTGCGCGCCGGAATTGATACCGATACGCAACATGGCGCCGTGATGCCGCCGCTGTACCTGAGCTCCAATTTCGCCTTTGCCGGCCTGGGCGAGCCGCGGCCCTATGACTACAGCCGGACGGCCAATCCCACCCGGGATACGCTGGCAACGGCCCTGGCCGAGCTGGAAGAGGGCGCCGGCGCCACGGTGACGGCCTCCGGTATGGCGGCTATTCACCTGGTCTGCCAGCTACTGAACCCGGGCGATCGGGTGATCGGACCAAGGGATTGTTACGGCGGCACTTTCCGGCTGTTCACCCAATGCGCCCGACGGGGACTGTTTGACGTGGAACTGGTGGACCAGGCCGATCCTGCAGCCCTGACCGCAGCCCTGGCCCGCCAACCGAAACTGATCTGGGTTGAAAGTCCCACCAACCCGCTGATGCGCATCATTGATCTGGCGGCTATTGCGGCCCAGGCAAAGGACTGTGGCGCCCTGGTGGCGGTGGACAACACTTTCCTGTCGCCGGCCCTGCAGCGACCCCTCACCCTGGGAGCTGACCTGGTGGTGCATTCAACTACCAAGTATCTGAACGGCCACAGCGACATGATCGGCGGTGCGGTGATTGCGGCCACGGCTGAACTGCATGAGCAGATGCGTTACTGGGGTAATGCGCTGGGACTGTCCGGTTCGCCTTTCGATAGTTTCCTGAACCTGAGGGGCCTGCGTACCCTGCACGTGCGTATTCGCCAGCATGAAGCCAATGCCATGGCCCTGGCCGAATTACTGGCCAGTCACCCGGCCGTGTCTGCGGTGCACTACGCGGGCCTGCCTGCCCACCCGGATCATGCGCTGGCGACCCGTCAGCAGGACGGTTTCGGCGGCATGCTCAGCTTTGAGCTCAAGGGCGGGGAAGCCGCCGTGCGCGCGTTGTTGTCGCAATTACAGCTGTACACGCTGGCCGAGTCCCTCGGTGGCGTTGAGAGCCTGATTTGCCATCCGGCCACCATGAGCCATGCGACCTTTGATGCGGACAGCCTGGCAGCCGCCGGCATCGGTGCCGGCCTGTTAAGGATTTCCACCGGCATCGAAGCGACTGAAGACCTGGTTGCCGACCTGAGCCAGGGACTCGACGCGGCCGTTTAAGCCGCGGCGAGGGCGGCCAGGACAGCGTCGCCCATAGCCTCGGTACCGATAGTCTGCCCACCTGCTTCAGCGACATCCGCGGTGCGATGACCGGCGGCGACAGCCTGGTAGACGGCGGTCTCGACAGTCGTGGCTAACTCGTCCAGACCCAGGGAATAGCGCAATAGCAGGGCAGCACTGAGGATAGTGCCGCAGGGGTTGGCAATGCCCTTGCCGGCAATGTCGGGTGCCGACCCATGGATGGGTTCATACAATCCGCGGCGGTCATTGTTCAGCGACGCCGACGGCAGCATGCCCAGGGATCCGCACAGCATGGAGGCTTCATCCGTCAGGATGTCACCAAACATGTTTTCCGTCACCAGCACATCGAAATCAGCGGCGCGTGACAACAAGTGCATGGCCGCGGCGTCCACCAGCAGATGTTCCACTTCCAGATCGCCGTATTCCGCCGTGTAGATTTCTTCGGCTATGCTCCGCCACAGGCGGGAGGTGTCCAGCACATTGGCTTTGTCGATAGAGGTCAGCCGGCCGCGGCGTTGCCGGGCCAGGTCACCCGCCATGCGCAGCACGCGCTCGATCTCTTCGCGGTTATAGCTGCAGACGTCCCGCGCCGAATTCGCGTCGCGACTTTTCTCGCCAAAATAAATGCCGCCGGTGAGTTCGCGCACCACCAGTATGTCCACACCCTGCAGCCGCTCTGCCTTCAGGGGGGAGGCGGCGTAGAGGGCAGGGTGGGTCTTTACCGGCCGCAGGTTGGCATACACCTGCATGGCCGCCCGCATGTCCAGCAGGCCCTGTTCGGGGCGCACCGGCGCGTCGGCATGGCTCCACTTGGGGCCACCGACTGCGCCCAGCAGCACGGCGTCAGCATCCTTGCACAGGCCGCGTGTGGCGGCGGGAAAGGCTTCCCCCGTGGCATCAATGGCGGCGCCCCCAATCAGGGCTTCGCGAAATTCGAAGTTTTTACCCGCCGCTGAGCCGGCAGCTTCCAGAACCCTTAAGGCCTGCTTGACGACTTCCGGACCAATGCCGTCGCCCGGCAGAACCGCAATCAAGGCTGCCATGAGCGGGCCTTTTCAAACTGGTCGATAGCGGCATCCTGACTCTGGAGGTAGCCGAGCTGGTCGACACCTTCGAGCAGGCAATGCTGGGAAAAGCCGTCCAGAGGGAATTCCACCGACCGACCATCGGGCAGGGTCAGGGTTTTGGATGCGACATCCACCGTGACCTTGGCGCCGGGATTGGCCAGCAGCCAGGCATGCACATCGTCGGGCACGATCACGGGAACCAGGCCGTTCTTCAGCGAGTTGTTGCGAAAAATGTCCGCAATCTGCGTGCTGATCACGGCGCGGAAACCAAAGTCCACGATGCCCCACGGGGCGTGTTCCCGGGATGAACCGCAACCGAAGTTGTTGCCCGCCACCAGTACCTTGCTACCGGCCGCGCCGGGCCGGTTCAGGGGGAAGTCGGGGATCGGTTTGCCGTCATCGTCATAACGCCAGTCGGAGAACGCGGCGTCGCCCAGACCTTCCTTGGTGGTGGTTGTCAGGAAGCGCGCGGGCATGATCTGATCCGTGTCGATATCCGTCTGCGGCATCACCACCGTGGCTGACTCAATGCGGGTTACTTTTTCCATGGGGCTGGCCTCAGTGGTTCGTCAGTTCGCGAGGATCGGCAATGCTGCCGGCAATGGCAGCGGCGGCGGCTGTCTGGGGACTGGCCAGTACAGTGCGGGCACCCACACCCTGGCGACCTTCGAAATTCCGGTTGCTGGTGCTGACACACAGTTTGCCCGGGGGCACGACATCACCGTTCATGCCCAGACACATGGAGCAACCGGCCTCGCGCCATTCAGCGCCGGCCGCTGTGAAAATTTTATCCAGCCCTTCGGCTTCGGCCTGCTGCTTGATGCTCTGCGAGCCCGGCACGACCAGCATGCGGACCTGGCCTGACACCTTGCGGCCTTTCAGCACGGCGGCCGTTTCGCGCAGGTCCGACAGGCGGGAGTTGGTGCAGCTGCCGACGAAAACCACATCCACGGGGGTGCCGATCATGGCCTGGCCGGCCTCCAGGCCCATGTAATCAAGCGCCTTGCGGAAACTCAGATCACCGGTGTCGGCAGGAATATGACCCGTGACGGGGACCACCATGCCAGGGTTGGTGCCAAAAGTGACCTGGGGCGCGAGCTTGCTTACATCCAGGCTGACTTCGCGGTCAAAGTGGGCATCGTCATCAGATGGCAGCGCCAGCCAGCGGGCGACAGCGGCATCCCAGTCAGCGCCCTGCGGCACGCGGGGCCGGCCGCTCAGGTACTGAACCGTGGTGTCGTCGGGGGCAATCATGCCAGCCCGGGCGCCGCCTTCGATGGTCATGTTGCAGATGGTCATACGCTGTTCCATGGACAGGCTGCGAATCACGCTGCCGCGATATTCCATGACATGGCCTACACCGCCGTCGACGCCGATCTGGCCGATCAGGGCCAGCACAACGTCCTTGGCGCCCACGCCGGGTTTCAAGGTGCCGGTGATGTTGATGGCCATGGTTTTGGGTCGGCGTTGCAGCAGCGTCTGGGTGGCCAGCACATGGCCCACTTCAGTGCTGCCGATGCCAAAGGCCAGGGCCCCGAAGGCGCCGTGCGTACTGGAGTGGCTATCACCACAGACCATGGTCTTGCCGGGCTGGGTCGCCCCCAGTTCGGGTCCGATCACGTGCACGATACCGCGGTGCTGACTTTCGAAGCCTTCCAGGGCGATACCGAACTCGTTGCAGTTGTCGATCATCTGGCGAATCTGCCCGGCAGCCGCCGGCTCCGCGACAATATCCAGGTCGCCCAGGGTAGGCACCGGTACCGTCGGCGTGGAGTGATCCATGGTGGCCAGGGTCAGGTCAGGGCGACGCACCGGCAGGCCGCGCTCACGCAGGACATCGAAGGCCTGAGGCGTGGTGACTTCGTGGATCAGGTGCAGGTCGATGTACAGCACCGCCGGGTTGGCGTCGCTCTCCGGCACGACTATATGGTCCTGCCAGACTTTTTCGAACAGTGTTTGCCCGCTCATGGGTAATGATTCTCCAAGCTTGCGTAGCGGGGATGCCGGGTGGCGGCAAACCCGATTAACAGGATGCGATTAACTGGATGCGGCGCGATTCTCGTCGGCGGATCCTTCAGCCACAGATTCAAGCCAGCCCCAGCGATCTTCGGTCTGGCCGTTAAACAAGCCGAAGAAGGCGTCCTGGATCTGTTTGGTGATCGGTCCGCGTCCGCCGGTGCCAACTTCGATGTGATCCACCGAGCGCACGGGTGTGACTTCCGCCGCGGTGCCCGTCAGGAACATCTCGTCGGCAATGTAGAGCATCTCGCGGGGCATCGATTGTTCCACGACTTCCAGGCCCAGGTCCTTGGCCAGGACCACCACGGTGTCCCGTGTGATCCCCGTCAGGATGGAAGCGCAGGCCGGCGGCGTGTAAAGGCGGCCGTCGCGCACCACGAAGATATTCTCGCCGGCGCCTTCGCTGACGGTGCCATCGGTAGCCAGGGCGATGCCTTCGGCAAAGCCACGTTCTTTGGCTTCCAGGCTGACCAGGGTGCTCGACAGGTAGTTACCACCGGCTTTGGCCAGGGCTGGAATGGTGTTGGGTGCGACGCGTTGCCAGGAGGAGACGCAGACGTCTACGCCCTTTTCCAGGCCTTCGTCGCCCAGGTAAGCGCCCCATTCCCAGGCCGCCACGGAGACCTCCACCGGGTGCTCGGGGCCCGGCGCCAGGCCAATATCGCCATAGCCGCGGAAGGCCACGGGCCGGATGTACGCGCCATTGTTCAGTTTATTGCGCAGAATGACCTGGCGACAGGCATCGTTGATGACCCCGGCAGAGAAGGGCACGCGGATACGATGAATCCGCGCCGAATCCAGCAGCCGGCGCGTGTGGGCCTGCAGCCGGAAAAACATGGAGCCCTGGGGCGTGGGGTAAACCCGGATCCCTTCAAAGACTGAGGAGCCATAGTGAAGTGCATGGGTGAGCACGTGCACGGTGGCCTGCTCCCACGGGATCAGTTCGCCGTTGTGCCAGATCCAGTCACTTTTCTTCATGCCAAGCTATCCCCCGGGCCCCTGGCCCGCTGCTAAATGGTCGCAATCTTCTGCGAGGTGTCGGTTTCCCCGGCGTCTTGAGTCCGTGTTTTTCGCCGGGCGACACGATTGATAACTTCCAGATAGGCGCGGGCTGCAGCCTCGACGATGTCGGTGCTGATGCCGTTGCCCCGAAAGCTCTGGCCATTATATTCCACGGTTACGGTGACCTCACCCTGCGCATCCTCACCCACGGAAACACTCCGAACCTCAAAGTTACGCAGTTCCAGATCGATGCCCGTGGCCCGTTCCAGCGCGGTGAAAGCCGCCTCAATCGGACCGTCGCCCACGGCAGCTTCTTTGACCGTGCCGGTTTCTTTATGGGTGAGTTGCACAGCCCCTGCGGCGATCTTGCCGGTACCAGCGGAAATATGCAGTTCATCAATGCTCCACGGGCCGGTACTGACCCCCTCGGCATTCATGATGATGGCTTCGATGTCCGAGTCGAACAGCTCTTTCTTGCGGTCGGCCAGTTTCTTGAATTCGTCAAAGGCACGGTTCAGTTCAGAGTCGTCCACCTGGAAACCCAGCTGTTCCACTCGCTCGCGGAAAGCATGCCGCCCGCTGTGTTTGCCCAGCACCAGATTCGACCGGCTGATGCCAACATCTTCAGGCCGCATTATTTCGTACGTCGAAGCGTTCTTCAGCATGCCGTGCTGATGAATACCCGCTTCGTGGGCGAACGCGTTCTCACCGACCACGGCTTTATTTTTTGGGACGTGCATACCCGTGATACTCGCCACCAGCCGGCTGGTGGGGTACAGCTTGCGGGTATCAATGCCTGTGTCCAGGCCAAAGTGCTCCGCGCGGGTGCTCAGGGCCATGACCACTTCTTCCAGTGAACAGTTGCCGGCGCGTTCGCCGATGCCGTTAATGGTGCACTCGATTTGCCGGGCACCGGCGCTTACAGCCGCCAGGCTGTTAGCCACCGCCATGCCCAGGTCATCGTGACAGTGCACGCTCAGCACGGCCTGGTCGATGTTGGAGACATGCTTATTGAGATAGCCAAACAACTCGGCGAACTCTGAGGGCACGGTATAGCCCACTGTGTCCGGGATATTAATCGTGCGGGCACCGGCCTCGATCACCGCCTGCACGACCTCGGCCAGGTAGGCCGGTTCGGTTCGCGAGGCATCCTCCGGGGAGAATTCCACGTCGTCGCAGGATTCACGCGCCAGCTTCACCGCATCCACCGCGCGACGAATGATCTCTTCCTTGGCCAGTTCCAGCTTGTACTTGCGATGAATCTCGCTGGTGGCTACGAAGACATGTATGCGGCGATTGCTCGCCGGCTCCAGTGCCCGCGCCGCCCGCTCGATATCACCGGGGTGACAACGGGCCAGGCTGCAGATAACGGGCCCCTCTATCCCCTCGGCGATGGCCTTGACGGCATCAAAGTCACCGGGCGAAGCCGCGGCAAAGCCCGCTTCGATAATGTCGACGCGCAGATCACGGAGCGCCGCGGCAACTCGCAGTTTTTCCCGGAGCGTCATGCTGCATCCGGGTGCCTGCTCGCCATCGCGCAGGGTCGTGTCGAAAATCCGTACACGCTTGTCTGCTTGCTCGTTCATTGCCATCTCCATTAACGCCGGGCTTTGTGCCGGGCGGTTAGTTCTCCTCGTTCAGCCAGGGCATCCGGCCGCGCAGTTCCGCACCCACTTTTTCAATGGGGTGCTCCAGGTCCTGTGATAGCAGGCGTTTGAATTCGGGCTGATCGGTTTCGTTTTCAGCGATCCAGCGGCTGGAGAAGGTGCCGTCCTGAATCTCCTTCAGGACTTCGGACATCCGGTCGCGGACATGCTGGTCGACTACCCGCGGGCCGCTCACCAGGTCGCCCCACTGGGCGGTCTCGCTGATGAACTCGTGCATTTTCGCGAGTCCGCCTTCGTGAAGCAGGTCCACGATTAGCTTGAGTTCGTGCATGCACTCGAAGTAAGCCACTTCGGGCTGATAGCCGGCATTGACCAGGGTTTCGTAACCCGCCAGCACCAGTTCCGTGGCGCCGCCACACAGCACGGCCTGCTCGCCGAACAGGTCTGTCTCGGTTTCCTCGGCAAAGGTGGTTTCCAGCACACCGCCGCGCGCGCCGCCGATACCGGCAGCGTAGGCCAGCGCGGTCTCCTTGGCGTGACCCGAGGCATCCTGAGCCACGGCCATCAGGCAGGGGACACCCTTGCCCTGGGCGTACTGACGCCGGACCAGATCGCCCGGGCCCTTGGGCGCGATCAGCACCACATCCAGGTCCTTGCGGGGTTCGATCTGCCCGAAATGGATATTGAAGCCGTGGGCAAACAGCAGCGTGGCCCCATTGGGAATGGCGCTTTCAATAGAGCCGTAAAACTGGGCCTGAGCCGTATCGGGCAGCAGGAAGGCGATCAGGTCCGCGCCGGCGCAGGCCGCGGTGGGTTCCTGCACGGTGAAGCCATCAGCCTCAGCCTTGGACCAGGTCTTGCCACCGGGTCGCAGGCCGACGACGACGTCCAGTCCGCTATCGCGGAGATTCTGGGCGTGGGCCCGGCCCTGGCTGCCATAGCCGAGTATGGCTATCCGCTTGCCGTTCAGCCGGCCATTGTCCACGTCACTGTCTGAATAGATCTTCATCAGGTTTCTCCTGGGAAACGTTCTTAAATTGTCCTGTGCAAAGGGCATAAAAAAACCCCGCTACCTGTTCGGGTGCGGGGTCCTGGAATCTGTCAGCCTGATCAGGCGCCCAGCGGCCCGCACCTCCGTTGAGTCAACTCAAGGAGCAGCAGTACTGGTTCGCCGAGGACGACGCCAGTGGGCATTGAGCACACCTTAATCATCCGCGGGATACTCGGGGATGGCGCCCCACTTGTCAACCGGCCAGCTCCCTGTGCGGTTGCCGGAGCGGTCCCGGGCGAGCACCCAAATATTAGGCTGGCGGAGCCCGATTCGGCGTTTCGCTAACGGTGGCATCGGGGGCGGGTGCAGCCGCTCCCCCACCTGTAGTAATCTAGAGGTGTTTGGCCTTCGCGGTGTGCGTTTGCCGGCACGGGTTACAAAAAAGGCCGCCTGCAGGCGGACGAACTCGATCAAGAATTAGTCAAGGGGATCCCTCATGAGTCCAAGTAACTGGATGTCGTGGATCGTGACGGGCAGTGCGCTCTGCGTGTTACTGCCGTCGTCGATCATGGCACAGTCTCTCGAGCAAGTGCTCAATGTTCAGGAGCGTCGCGTTCGCGTCGCCCAGGAATCGCAAGAGCGTATCGATCAAGTCGTCAAGAAGACCCGTAGTCTCGAGGACCAGTACAAGGCTGTATTGAAAGAGATCGAAGGTCTCGATGTGTACAACACGCTCTTGCAGCGCCAGGTTGATAACCAGGCTGCGCAGCTGATTGACCTGCGGGAATCCATCGATCAGGTGGAGGTCATCAATCGGCAGATTGTGCCGATCATGACCAAGATGATCGAAGGCATTGAACAGTTCGTGGAACTCGATGTGCCTTTCCTGCTGGAAGAGCGCCAGGATCGGGTTGCCTCGCTGCGCGTGCTAATGGAGCGTCAGGACGTGACCGTAGCGGAGAAATTCCGCAAGGTGACTGAAGCCTTCCAGATCGAGAACGATTACGGCCGCACCATTGAAGCCTATAGCGACACCCTGAATATTGATGGTGAAAAGCGCCTGGTTAGTGTGTTGCGTGTCGGCCGGGTTGCCTTGCTGTACCAGACGGAGGACGGTGATAAATCCGGCGCCTGGGACCAGAACGCCGGCAGCTGGATCCAGTTAGGTAACGAGTACAAGAATCAGATCAAGTTTGGTTTGAAGATTGCGCGTAAGCAGGTGGCACCGGATCTCGTGCTTCTGCCTGTTGACGCCCCGGAGGCCGGCTGATCATGACTATTTGCAATAGATTTTTTGCCCTTGCGGCCTGCGCCGCCATGCTGGGCGCTGCACTGCCCGTCGCCGCTCAGGACGATGCCATGTCCATGAGCGAACTTCTGCGCCGTGTGGAGCAGGGGCGTGTCTCGGATAACCGCGAGAACCAGCAGCGTGAACAGCGCTTCAAGCAGACTCAGGGCGAACAGCAGAAGATGCTGAATGATGGCCAGCAGACCAAGCGTCGCGCCGAAGCTCGCAGTGAGGAACTGGAAGGCAAGTACGACGTCAACGAGCAAGCCATTGCTGAGCTGAGCGCGGTGCTCGACCAGCGTCTGGGCTCATTAAAAGAACTGTTCGGTGTGATGCAGCAGGTCTCGGGTGATACCCAGGCACGGTTTGATTCATCGCTGACCAATATTCAGTACCCGGACCGCAGTGAATTCCTGGAGAACCTGGCCAAGAAGATTGGCAGTAGCTCCAAGCTGCCGTCACTGGAAGAAATCGAGCGCCTGTGGTTTGAACTGCAGCGTGAAATGACCGAGAGCGGTCGCGTGGTTCGCTTCAGTACCGCAGTTAACATTGGCGGGACTGAAACCCAGACCGAAGTCGTTCGTGTCGGCTTGTTCAACATCGTCACTGACGGCAAGTACCTGAAGTTTGATCCTGTCACCGGCAATGTCTCCGAATTGCCGCGGCAGCCGGAGCAGGACCGGTTCACCAACAGCACCAGCGACCTGTTTAACGCGACCTCGGGCAAAGTTCGCTTCGGTATGGACCCCACCCTGGGTGGGGTACTCGAGTCATTGGTTGCTCGACCGAATCTGCAGGAACGTGTGCAGCAGGGTGGCCTGGTGGGTTACCTGATTATCGCCCTGGGTGTGATCGGTATCCTGATTGCCCTGGAACGCCTGGTGGCGCTGGGAATTGCCAGCCGCAAGGTTACAGCGCAGTTAGGCAGCGACGCTGCCAAGTCTGACAATGCCCTGGGTCGAGTGCTCGGCGTTTACGATGATAATCGCAGTGTCGATACCGAAACCCTCGAGTTGAAGATGTCCGAAGCGATCTTCAAGGAAACGCCTGCCCTGAACCGGGCATTGCTGTTCATCAAGATTATCTCGGTGGTTGCGCCGCTGATGGGGCTGCTTGGAACAGTGACCGGCATGATCCAGACCTTCCAGGCCATTACCCTGTATGGCACCGGTGATCCGAAACTGATGGCCGGCGGTATTTCGCAGGCCCTGGTGACCACCGTGCTGGGTCTGACCGTGGCGATTCCGATGGTTTTACTGCATACCCTGGTGAGCGGACGCAGCAAGCGTATCGTGCAGGTATTGCAGGAGCAGAGTGCCGGCATCATTGCCAGGCATGCTGAGAAACATGGCGGGCTGAAGACCGCCTAGGGCGGTCGCGGGAGGACTGCGCCGATGCAGTGGTTTTTCGATGCCCTGGAAGCCGTTCGGGATTTTCTCGAAATGGGCGGGCCGATTCTCAGCCTGATTGGTTGGACGATCTTCCTGATGTGGATACTCATCGTGGAACGATTGATCTATTTCCAGACGGGCCTGAAGGCTCTGGCCAAGGAAGTTTCGGGCAAGTGGGAATCGCGCGGCGAGCATCGCTCCTGGGGTGCTCACCGGATTCGTGAAAGCATGATCTCGGAATTCTCCATGTCGGCGAATACTGCGATCCCTGTCATTCAGACCCTGGTTGCCTTATGTCCACTGCTGGGCCTGATGGGCACGGTCACTGGCATGATCGAAGTGTTTGATGTGATGGCCATCTCCGGGAGCGGTAATGCCCGTTCCATGGCATCGGGTGTGTCCCGAGCCACCATTCCGACCATGGCCGGCATGGTGGGCGCTTTGTCAGGCGTATTTCTGATTACTTTGCTGACTCGCCGGGTAGAGCGGGAAGTCGAAGGTCTGGAAGACAGCCTGACCATGGAACACTGACCGGCTGAACGGGCGGGAAACGGAATCATGAGTACGCGTTTGAATAACCTGGGTCGGGCCCTCTCGGACAACGAGGAAGAGTCCGAAATCAATCTGACCCCCATGCTCGACGTGGTTTTTATCATGTTGATCTTTTTTATCGTCACCGCGTCCTTCCTGAAGGAAGTGGGCCTGGATGCCCAGCGGCCGCCGTCGGTCACGCCGGACGATACCAAGTCAGAATCCATCACTATTCGTATCACGAGTACTAACAAAATTCTCGTTGATGGCCGGACGGTAGATCCCCGCGCTGTCAGTTCCCTGATTACTCGCCGCAAAGCGGAAAACCCCGAGGCACCTCTGGCTGTACTGGCAGGCAAGCGCGCCAGAACAGAGCTGGTCGTCGGGGTGATTGATGCTGCGCGAGAGGCCGGCTTTCGGAGCGAACCCATTCCTATTAGCCCACTGCCGGAATAATGATGGTTAATATGAACTCAAGCGGGGAAGTGAAATGAGCGTGCGGCGAAATGTCATGCAGGCCGGCAGCGAAGAAGAGGCCGAAGAAATCAATCTGACGCCGATGCTCGACGTGGTTTTTATCATGCTTATCTTTTTCATTGTTACAGCTTCCTTCATCAAGGAAGCGGGTATCGATGTGGATCGACCCACCGCAAAAACTGCCACGAAGCAGCAAAGCGCCAGCATTTTGATCGCGATCAGTTCCAATAATGAGATCTGGATTGACCGCAAACGCGTCAAGCCCCAGGGCGTTCGGCCGGCTATCGACAAATTGCTGGCCGAGAACCCGGAAGGTGAGGTAGTGATTCAGGCTGACCGCGAGTCTCACGCCGAGCCGGTGCTCATCGTGATGGAGGCAGCGCGGGCAGCGGGCGTGAACAATATCGCGGTTTCCGCGGAACAACAGTAGCCATACTTCGGTCTAAGGAACGACGGGTAAGAGGATAAGGAAGCGCATGGTTGGTCGAATTGGCATTTCTCTGGCAGCTGGCGTCATCATGACCTTCGCCCTGCTGTGGGTCATGCAGATACTGATTGCTACCGGTAAGGATGCCCTGGGCGACGGTAAGGATTACAAGTTCGTCGACTTTGTGCGTGTTAACCGTGAAGAAACTATCGAACAGAAAAAACCCAAGCCCAAGAAGCCCCCGGAAGTCGACCAGCCCCCGCCCGATGTGCCGCCCCCGGCTATGGATGACATTGACCCCAATGCAGGATCCATCAGCATTGGTTCAGTCAACATTGGCACCGACATCAGTATCGGCTTTGGCGGCTTCGATACCGTCGATGGCGAGTATCTGCCCATCGTTAAAGTGCAACCCATTTACCCGCGGCGCGCTCAGTCCCGGGGCCTGGCCGGCTATTGCAATCTTAAATTCACGGTAACGCGCCTGGGCACGGTGGCCGACCCGCAGATCATCGACTGCACCAGTTCGGTGTTCGAGCGCGCCTCCCTGCAGGCCGTGCTGAAATGGAAGTACAAACCTCGGGTCGTGAACGGGGAGCCCATTGACGTACCCGGCGTAACCCACCGCGTGACGTATCAGATCGAGGACTGAGGCATGGCAATGTCGGTTAATTCTTTTACTCAGGCTGTCGCAACGCGCAGCCTGAACAGGCTGGCACTGTTGCTGACCGTGCTTTGCCTGGCAGGTGTGTTCGGCGTCACACCCGTCCTCGCACAAGAGGACGGTGAGGCCGCGGAAGAGCCGCAGGGCAACCGCACCGGCTCCATGAGCGAGAAAACTTATCGCAAGCTGGCCGAAGCCCAGGAGTTGGCGGATGCAGATGACTTCAACGGCGCCCGTCGGGTGCTCGACGAGTTGAAGGCTTCGCCCAAGCTCTCGGGCTACGAGAAGGCCCAGATCTACAACTTCTACGGGTACATCTATTTCTCACAGGATAATTACGCCGCCAGTATCGAGGCCTACAACACGGTTTTGCAGCAACCGGATATTCCCCAGGGTCTGAAAGATGCAACCCTGTATACCCTGGCTCAGCTCTACTTTACGACGGAGAAGTGGGCCAAGGCGGTGGAGCTGGTGGAAGAGTGGTTGAAGACCGCGCCCAACCCGGGACCGCAGCCCTACATTCTGCTGGGTTCAGGTTATTACCAGCTGGCCTCGGATAAAACCAAGGCCTCGGCCGCTGACTGGCAGGCCATGATCAAGCCCATCGAAACGGCCATGCGCATTGCCCGGGAGCGGGAGATTGATATCAAGGAACAGTGGTATCTGCTCCTTCGTGTGGCGTATTACGAACTCAACGACCTGGAGCAGGTGAAGGACATTCTGGAAGTCCTGGTCGTTAACTGGCCCAAGAAGGACTACTGGACCATGCTATCGGCCATGTATGGCGAGCTGAAGTCTGAGAAGCGACAGCTGGCTGCCTATGAAGCCGCCTATGATCAGGAGCTGTTGAGCCGCAGCGCCGAGCTGGTTCAGCTGTCGCAGTTATTCATGCAGGCCGAGGTGCCCTACAAGGCCGCTCGCGTACTCGAGAAAGGTTTGGAAGCAGGTACCGTGGAGAAGAACTCGGAAAATTACCGGCTGCTTTCCAGCGCCTGGCAGCTCTCCGGTGAGGATCGCAAGGCGATTCCTGCCCTGAAGGAAGCAGCGCGTATGGCCAGCGATGGTGAGCTTGATGTGCGCCTGGCTAACAGCTATCTCAATATCTCCGATTTCGACGAGTGCGTTGAAGCCGTGCAGCGTGGCCTGGAACGCGGTGGTGTGAAAAGCGAGGGTAATGCCTATATTGTTCTGGGCATGTGTCAGTTCGAGAAGGATAACTACGAGGCAGCGAAAAAAGCTTTCCGCTCGGCGTCCCGCGACGACAAGAGCAAAAAGACGGCGGGCCAGTGGATCCAGTTCATCGAGCGTGAGCAAAAACGCCTTGAACAACTTGAACGCTCCATGGAACAGATGCGAAGCGCCAGCACCAGCTAACCGGTCTCCGAATCTCCTCACCGCAGCTGCAGGCCCCTTATGCCCCGCATTACCTATTTCGATACCGCTGGAACGCGGCATGATCTGGACTTGCCCGTGGGCAGTACGGTCATGGAAGGGGCTATCGACAACGGTGTGGCCGGCCTGATCGCCGAGTGCGGCGGCGCCTGCGCTTGTGCCACCTGTCATGTCTACGTCGAAGCTGAGTGGTTGGGGCGACTGACTCCCATGCAGGACATGGAAGATGCCATGCTTGACGCGGCTAGCTCCCGTCAGCCCAACAGCCGACTGAGTTGCCAGCTGGAAGTGTCAGATGAGCTCAATGGTCTGACCGTGCATATCGCTCCCAACGAGAGCTAGACGCGACCATGCAGCTGGTCACAATTGACAGTCGTGAAGTTGCCGGACGACCCGGCATCATTACAGCTGGCGGCGACATTCTGGATCTGGTGTCAGCCCCCAGTACCCTGGAAGAAGCGCAGTGGATTCCGCACTCGGTAGTCAGCGTGCTGGCCGCAGGCGAAGAAGGCAAAGAGCATGTTGCGCGCCTGCTTCAAGCCGCCGCCGGCGCTGACCAGCAAAGTCTTCGTGATGCGGGGGTTTTGCTGCCCTTTGGCCAGACTCGGCTAATGGCGCCGGTGCGTCGACCCGGCCTGGTGCTGGTCACTGAGCGGGATCAGGCTGGCCCCGGCGAACCGGATCCGGTCGCCTACATCAAAAGTCCCAACACCGTTATTGGCCATGGTGCGCAGGCCAGTATTCCGTGGGGCACGGCGGACGGCGTGCTCGTCAGGCCGCTGCTCGGGATTGTCCTCAGTCGGCCCATCCATCGGGCCAGCGAGGCCCAGGCGGCTCAAGCCATCGCCGCGTATACCCTGCTATTCGATCTGTCGCGCCCCCATCCGGCGATGGGCGAACCGGCCGCGGTGTGGCGCAGCTATCTGGACAGCAAGCAATTTCCCGGTGCCTGTCCTGTTGGGCCGGGCTTGATCACCGCGGATGAATTTTCCGAGTCCGCCGGGCTTGGTTTCAGCATGAACGGTGTGGGCGTCAACAACAGCGCTTGCGAGCTTTCGCGTTTGCCGGCCCTGCTGGCCGGCCTGTCCGGCCGCTATGGGTTCAGACCCGGCGATATGGTGGGGGTGGATATCGGCCTTGCCCAGGCAGAGCAGCGCCGCTATCAGGACGGGGATGAACTGAGCCTGGATCTGGATGGCAAGATGCGGCTTGAGACCCAACTGAGGATGTGACTTCCTGCCGGCGGGTTGGTGCCTGTTGCTGTTTGCCGGCGCTGCTATGCTCAGCGCATGTCTAATCAAACTCTGGCTCTGGATGATCGTCTTTACGATTACCTGTTAGGGGTGTCCCTGCGGGAAGACCCGATTCTGGCGCGTCTGCGCGCCGAAACTTCGGCGCTACCTGAAGCCAATATGCAGATTGCTCCGGAGCAGGGCCAGTTCATGGCCTTGCTGGCGAAACTGATGGGCGCGCGTCGCTGCCTGGAGGTAGGCACCTTCACGGGCTACAGCGCCCTGGCAATCGCCCAGGCCTTGCCGGCGGACGGGCAGCTCATTGCCCTGGACGTCAGTGAGCAGTGGACGAGCATCGCTCGCCGCTACTGGGCCGAGGCCGGAGTCGCCGAGCGTATTGACCTGCGCCTGGGCCCGGCTGCCGACACGATGCATCGCCTGCTCGATACCCGTCAGGGTGAAAGCTTTGATTTCATTTTTGTTGATGCCGACAAGACAGGTTATCGCGCTTATTGTGGCCTGGCGCTGGAGCTTTTGCGGCCGGGCGGCTTGTTGTTGCTGGATAACGTCTTGTGGGGCGGCCGGGTGATTGACCCGGCGATTAACGACCCTGACACACGCGCCATTCGTGAACTTAACGAATGGCTGTATCAGGAAGAGCGGGTGGACTTATCTCTGGTGCCTATCGGCGATGGTCTGACCCTGGCGCGAAAGCTGGCTTGAGCCCCGGGCCTTATCAGGCGCCCAGTTCCAGGATCTCGCCCGCCGGGCCCCTCAGGCAGCTGCTTTGCTCGCTGCCAAAGCTCACGATAGCAATGCCCGAAGGCAAACCGCCGTCAGGTGCAGGCCTGGCCGCCGCCGCGCCAGGCATTTCATCCAGTTCAATCAGGCTCTGGCCGTCCAGAGGCAGGGCAGCAATGGGATAGCGATGTTCAGGGGACAGACCGAATGCCGCTGACATCCCTTTGACCCGCGATTCCATCACCGGGGCGCGCGGCAGGCCGAAGCGATCCGCATAAAAGGCCTGCAAGTCTTCCATCACGGGGCCGCCCAGAATAACGATGAAGGTTCGGTCAACGTCGCAGCGCGGCGCGGGGACGTCCAGCCCGGGCACGGGCTTCTTGAACTCCGTCAGGTAAAGCAATTCGCCCCCCGGACCCAGTACCTGCATGGCGCGGATGTCTTCACTGAAAGACAGATCCTGGGGCTCACCGACGATCTGGAAGCCGGAGCCGCTGAGCCGCTCGGCCAGGGCATCAACATTGCGCACAATCAGTTCCGCCGCATTCCAGCCAAAGCTCGCGAAGGGTAGGTAGTCAGACGCCACCGGACCCTGGATAACGCGAAAAACAAAATCATCAGCGGCTTGCGGGGCCAGGCTGATCCAGGCTGATCCGGCTACGGCCGGGGCATCCCAGGTCTTCGCCTGGGCGGCAGATACCGTTCCGGAATCGATCTGGCGGTAATCCAGAAACTCAGCGTAGAGGGCAGCCACGGCCGCCAGGTCAGGCGCCGTAAAGGTGACCGCGGTAATCGGCCCGAAGGGAGAGACAGTGTCGACCATGGCAGATGCCTCAGATGATGCCGCGGTCCAGGAGATCGCTTATGCGGTCTTCGCTCATGCCCAGCAACTGCGCATAGATCTCGGCGTTATGTTCCCCGAGTTCCGGGCCGGGTCGATGCACGCCGCCCGGCGTGGCGGACAGCTTCGGTGCAACGTTCTGCATCCGCAGTTCACCGAACTTGGGATGCAGGGTGGTGATGATGGCTTCGCGGGCACGGAAATGCGCATCTTCGAGCATCTCGGGTGCCCGGTAGATTTTTCCTGAGGGAATCCCTGATTCTTCCATCATCTTTTCCAGCTCGTCGGCATTCTGGGTCCGGGTCCAGGTGGCAACCTTGTCATCCAGTTCGACCTGGTGGGCCCCACGAGCCGAGTGGGTTGCATAGCGTGCATCCTCGGCGAGTTCCGGCTGGCCCATGGCCTCGGCAAGGCGACGGAACACCGTGTCCTGGTTGGCGGCGATCAGGATCATGCTGCCATCCTTGGTCGGGTAGACATTCGACGGGGCGACGTTGGGCAGGATTGAACCCTGTCGTTCTCGCACATAGCCGGCCTTGTCATATTCCGTGACCAGGGACTCCATCATGTTCAGCACAGCTTCGTAGATGGCCGAATCAACCACCTGGCCTTCGCCGGTGCGCTCGCGATGGTGCAGGGCCATCATGCCGCCCAGACAGGCAAAGGTGGCAGCCAGGGAGTCACCAATACTGATGCCCATGCGGCTGGGCGGGGCGACAGGGTCCCCGCAGACATAGCGCAGGCCGCCCATGGATTCGCCGACGGCGCCGAAACCGGCACGTTTGGAATAGGGGCCCGTCTGGCCGAAGCCGGAGACACGAATCATGATCAGGCCCGGATTAATCTTCTTGAGCTCTTCGTAGGACAGGCCCCAGCGTTCCATCGTCCCGGGGCGGAAATTTTCCAGCAGGAAATCGGCCTTGGAGATCAGCTCCCGAGCCAACTCCTGTCCCTCGGATTCCCGCAGATTCATGGTCACCGACTTCTTGTTGCGGGCGATAACCGGCCACCACAGGGACATGCCGTGGGCCTTTTCCTGGCCCCATTCGCGCATCGGATCACCCTGATTAGGGGGTTCGATCTTGATCACCTCGGCGCCGAAATCCCCCATGAGCTGGCCGCAAAAGGGTCCGGCCAGGAGGGTGCCCATCTCCACCAGGCGCAGATCGGCCAGCGGCCCCGTGTTCGTTGGCTTTTCTGATGACATTCCTAAGCGTCTCCCTGGACTCTTTTCAGCAATCTGGACCCCGGCTGCTGGGTGCCGGGTGCCGCAAGGGGACCCCGGGCGACGATGCCCCGGGCCCGGTACGAGTGCGGCGGAATCAGCGTCGGCTTCGCGGTTGTCTCGCCGAACGACTGCTATACAATATCTGATTTTGACCCGACTTCAAGGTTCCCATGGCCGACGACAAGCGCCGCGTTTCTATCATCGAAGTAGGTCCGCGCGATGGACTCCAGAGCGAGCCGGAGATTCTCTCCACGGCCGCCAAGCTGGATTTTATACAGCGTGCCATTGATGCGGGTATCCGCCGGCTGGAAGTCACCAGTTTTGTGCATCCCAAGCGTGTGCCCCAGATGGCGGACGCCGAAGCGGTCATTGCTGGTCTGCCCAAGCGTGATGATGTCACGTATATCGGCCTGGTACTGAATCGCAAAGGCTTCGAGCGGGCGCGCGATGCCGGTATTGATGAGATCGGTATGGCGGTAGTGGCCAGCGATACCTACAACCAGCGCAATCAGGGTGTGCCAACCAGCGAGTCCATCAAGGCGTGGCTGGATATCGCCCGCGATGCCAAAGCCGCGGGTATGCGCGCTAATGTGATGGTTTCATCCGCCTTTGGTTGCCCCTTTGAGGGCGAAGTACCTTTGGCGCGAGTGCTTGAGATTGTCGACGAGGTAATGGCTGGCGAACCGGTTGAGTTGGGCCTGGCGGACAGTATCGGTGTCGGCGTCCCGAGCCAGACGACGGAAATGATGCAGGCCGTGCGCGAGCGCGTGGCTAATACGCCGATTCGCTGCCACTTCCACAATACGCGCAACACGGGCCTGGCTAACGCTTTCGCCGCGGTTGAAGCGGGCGTGAATTCGCTGGATGCCAGTATCGGCGGCATTGGCGGTTGTCCGTTTGCCCCGGCGGCCACGGGCAATATCCCGACGGATGACCTGCTGTATATGCTGGATCGATCCGGCGTTGCGACCGGTGTGGATCTGCACAAGATTATCGAGACCAGTAATTGGCTGCAGGAAGCTTTGGGCAAAGCTGTCCCGGCGCTGCTGCCTAAAGCCGGTATTTTCCCGGAAGTTGCCGAACAGTTTCGGGAAGCTAGCTGACGCGTCCGCTCCGTCGGACCGCGCGAAAGAAGAAGATTTAAGACAATACAGACATGTCACCAGCGGGCCTGCGCGCCGGCCGGTGTTAATCAAGATAAAGCAGAAAGCTGAGGGAAGCTCATGAGTTACCGTCTAGGCGTTGATGTAGGTGGTACGTTTACCGACCTGCTGTTGATCAGCGAGGAAACCGGTGAAACCTTCACCGCCAAGGTGCCTTCGACACCGGAAGATTCCTCTGTTGGCGTCCTGAATGGCGTTGCACGGATCTGTGAAGAGTCCGGCGTCGATCCGAAAAAAATCGGCCGCGTGATGCATGGTACGACGGTTGCGACCAACGCCGTCCTGCAGGGCAAGGGGGCAAAAGTTGGCCTGGTCACGACCGAAGGCTACGAACAGACGCTGCAGGTTGCGCGTTCGTTTTGCCCCGGTGGCCTGGGCGGCTGGGTCACCTTCAACAAGAATCCGCTGCTCGCGCCGCTCGAATTGACGATCGGTGCAAGCGAGCGCATGGATGCCAACGGCAATGTCGTGCGTGAACTCGACGAGGAGGCCTTGCGCAAGAAACTGAAGACCTTGCATGCCACCGGCGAGGTCGAGGCACTGACGATCTGTTTCGTGAACGCCTATATTAATGGCGATAACGAGCAGAAAGCCGCGGCAATTGCCCGCGAGGTTTTCGTCGACACGCCGATCTCGGTCTCCAGTGAAGTCGTGCCGGAAATGCAGGAATACGAGCGCACCGAAACGACGGTCATGAACTCGTACGTCCGCCCCGAAATGCAGTTGTACATCGACAACCTGCAGCGCGCGCTGAACGAACGGATGGGCGACGACCTGCTGTTGTCCCTGCTGCGTTCCGACGGTGGCCTGGCGTCCGGCCGGTCTGCCGCCGATTCTCCGGTCAACATGCTCATGTCCGGCCCGGCGGGCGGCGTGACCGGTGCGATCTATTTCTGCAGTCGCGCCGGTTTCGACGATATATTGACCTTCGACATGGGCGGCACGTCGACCGATGTCGCTCTGATTCAGAATTCCAAGGCCCGCGTGCGTCGCGAGACCTTCGTCGGCGACATCAAGGTTCGTGCGCCGTCAGTTGACGTACGCACGGTCGGTGCCGGTGGCGGCTCGATCGCCTTCGTGCCAGAGTTGACTGGCGCGCTGCGCGTCGGCCCGGAATCTGCGGGCGCGGTGCCCGGCCCGGCTGCTTATATGAAGGGCGGCGACAAGCCGACCGTCTGCGATGCTAACGTCGTACTAGGCTACCTGCCATCGGACGTGCAACTGGGCGGCAAGATGGAAATCTCCAAGGATGCCGCCGAGAAGGCCGTCCAGAGCATCGCAGAGCCGCTGGGCATCAGCATGCTCGAGGCCGCAGAAGGCATCATCAAGGTCGCTAACGAGGCGATGTTCGGCGCGTTGCGCCTCGTGTCGGTCGAGCAGGGCTATGATCCGCGCGACTTCGCGCTGGTCTGTTTCGGCGGCGCCGGGCCGTTGCATGGCAACGCAATGGGCATTCTGGCGGATGCCTGGCCGGTCATCATTCCGCCGGGTCCTGGCGTGCTGTGTGCGCGCGGTGATGCCACGACCACCGTGCAGGATGAAGCCACGCGCACCTACATCAAGATGGCTGAAGACGTGACCATGGAAGGGTTGCTGGCCGACCTTAAAGCCCTGGAGGAGCGTGCGGGCCAGTCGCTGATCGGTGACGGCATCGCCAAGGAAGATCACGTGGTCGTCTACCAGGCTGATATTCGTTACGCGGGCCAGGCATTTGAAATTACGCTGGACTTCACCGAGGCCGAGCTCCACACGCGGGGCGTTGCGGTTATCACGGACCAGTTCGATGCAGAGCACGAGCAGCTGTTTAGTTTTAAGCTGAGTGACGGTCACGAAATCCTGATGATTCGTGCAGTCGTCAAGGCACGAGCGACGGAAATGGCTATGGCTAAGGTGGGCTCGGCGGAAGCCGAACTCAAGGACTGCATCATTCATGAGTCGAAGTTCTACTATGACGGTGACTGGTACGATGCGCCGCTGTATGACCGCAACAAGCTACATGCGGGCATCGTTGTTCCCGGTCCGTCCATCGTGATGGAGATGGACTCGACCACGGTTATCCTGCCGGGACATGACGCCAAGGTTGATAAAGTCGGCAACCTGCTGATCAACCCGAGCAAGTAAGGGAGAGGAAAGCACAATGACTGCCACAATTATCGAAACGAATGATATTCCTCTCAAGAAAGTTGAGGTCGAGGGCGTAACTGCCGACATTATCGAGAACGCGCTGAAAAACGCCCGCATAGAGATGGACGCGGTCCTGTTTCGCACGGCGATGTCCCCGGGTATTCGCGAGCAGGGCGACTGCTTCCCGATGATCGCGAACAAAGAAGGCAAAATGATCGTCGGTCAGTTCGGGTCTTTCATCGGTCCGTTCATGGAGGCCTACAACGACGAGATCGAAGAGGGTGATGTCATCCTGACAAACGATCCGTACATGTGTAACGCCGCCGTATCTCACCTGCCCGATTGGCTCGTGCTGGTGCCCGTGTTCAAGGATGGTCGGCACATCGCCTGGACGGCCATGTTCGGCCACATGTCCGATAACGGCGGCATGGTGCCGGGCTCGATTCCGATCGAAGCTACGACCGTCTACCAGGAAGGCATTCAGATTCCGCCGCTCAAACTCTACAAGAAAGGCGAGTTGCAGAGCGACATCCTTGAGCTGATTCTGCACAACGTTCGCACCTCGCAATGGAATCGCTTTGATCTGAACGCCTTGGTCGCCGCGTGTAACACCGCCGCCCGCCGCTGCGTCGAAATGGCGGACCGCTTCGGGGATGACGTGCTGTTCAGTGCGATGGATATCATGCTTGAGCGCAACTACAACGCGATGAAGTTCATCATCCAGAACTTTATTCCGGAAGAGCCGCGCACCTTCGAGGATTACATCTGCGACGACGGCATGGGCATGGGGCCGTATAAGATCAAGTGCAAGATGTGGCGAGAAGGCGACGTTGCGCATTTTGATTTCGACGGCACGGACCCGCAGGCACAGAGCTCGGTGAACTTCTACCTGAACGAAGACATGTTCAAGATGTTCTTCGGCTCGTTCACCATCAACGTCGTTGACCCGCATATCGTGTTCAACGACGGCTTCTACGATCTGGTCGAGGTCAATATTCCGGAAGGCACGCTGCTGAAGCCGAAGTTCCCGGCGGCAATCTCCGGGCGCACGCATGCCCTGGGACGAATTTTCGACGTCCTTGGCGCGTTGCTCGGCGCCGGGGCACCTGAGCAGATGCTCAACGCGGCCGGCTTCTCCGATTCGCCGCACCTGTTCTATTCGGGCTATGACAATCGCGACGGCAAGGACAACGAGTGGTTCCAGCTGTTCCAGATCGGTTTCGGCGGGGTCCCGGGCCGACCGGCCGGCGACGGTCCGGACGGTCACTCACTCTGGCCTGGTTTCACCAATGTGCCCAATGAGTTCATTGAGTCTTACTTCCCGCTGCGTATCGAGCGTTATGAGACGATTCCTGACTCGGGTGGTGCTGGCCTGCACCGCGGTGGTAATGGTCTCTGTGTGGCTTACCGCTTCCTGTCAGATGGCGACATTGCTATCCATGATGATCGCTGGCTGACCTATCCCTGGGGCGTCCTTGGCGGCCAGGTTGGCATGCGCTCGACCAAGCGACTGATTCGTACGGACGGCACTGAAGAATGGCTGCCGTCCAAGTGTGACGGTATCCATGTCAACGCGGGTGATTTGCTGCATTTCAACACCTGGGGCGGTGGCGGCTGGGGTGATCCCCTGGAACGCGATCCGGCCCTGGTGCTGGCCGACGTGAATCGTAATCTGGCCACCGCCGACGGTGCCCGGGACTACGGTGTAGTGATCACTAACGGTGCGGTGGATGAGGCTGCGACCCAGTCTTTGCGGGCCCAGATGCGCACCAGTCGCGGTAGCGAGATCGGCGTCTTCAACTTCGGCCCGGGGATCGAAGAGATTCGTGACAATTGCGAAGCGGAGACGGGACTTAAGGCGCCTGAGAAACCGGTTTTCCGCTAGGCAACGGTTCCGGTCAGGGCAGGCGCCAGTTGCCGGCTTCTGACCGGTTAATGCAAGTCCCGGCTGCGGACGAAGCCGGGACTTTTTCTTGCCTGGAGAATTTAGTCGGTGCCGGGCGCCGGCCCGGTGGGCGCTGAAACCAGGGCATCGTGTTCATGCTGGCTCAGGAACTCTTTGGCAATGCGCTGAGCCACGGCCAGTAACTTCGGCACGAAGCGTTCCTCGGCATCCTCCACAGTAACCGCCGTGCTGGAGAAGCGAATGGTCAGCGTGGCGAGGAGCCGTTCCTCGGCAAGGATCGGCACGGACATGCTGATTTCATCGGAGATACGACGCTTGCGTCGGGATACTGCGTAGCCCTGCTTGCGGGTCTCCACCAGGCTTTCATAAATCTTGTTCCGGTTCCGGGCCGGGCGATCAGCTTCACGTTTGGATTGTGCGAGCACCTCCATCAAGGTATCGCGCTGTTCTTTCGGGCAGAAGGCCAGGTAGGCCAGTCCGCTGGCCGAACCCAGGATCGGCACGCGGAAGCCGGGGCCACGTTTCTCTACCGCCAGGGGGCTCTCGTGGTCAGTGGTCTGGCGGATAAGCATGGTGGCGCCGGACAGGGTGGCGATAGCCACGGGCCAGACCAGGTCGCGACATAACTCGTATATGTAGGGTCGCGCAATCTGCGTCACCCAGGCTTCATCATCGAAGCCGTCGCTCAAACCGCGGACCATGATGGTCAGGCGATAGCGCTCATCGCTCTTGGCGCGATAGGCATAACCGGCGACGCACAGCGTCTCCAGAATTCTATAGGTCGTGGTCCGCGGCAGGTCGATGGCTGATGCCACCTCCGATACCGTGGCACCGTTGTGCTGGTTAAGTACGTGAAGAACTTCCAGTCCGCGCAGCAAGGCGCGAATGGGGCGGGTTGAGCTCATGCGTAGGGAGTTCCTGGAACGACCGACAAGCGGTCAATATTAGTCAACCGCTCTGCGGATTCCAAGTGCCGCTGGGGACATAGCCGAAGTTCTTGCTATATCGCAGCGAGATGCAATTTACCCCTCTGGTGGCTACCATTCGCGCATCTTTAAGGGTGGGACAGGTTTTCCGGATGTCAGCACAATTACCGTCAGGTCAGCAGGATAAGGTGGCTACGTTCCTTGGCTGGGCCTTGTTCGTGGTTTTTTTCGTCCTGTTCTTCAATATCTTGAACTTGCCGCGCACGCCGCTCGGGGAGCGCGAGGGGATGCAGTTGTGGCACGACAGCCTCGGCTGGATTGTTGGGGTGCTCTGCATAATCAGGCTCGTCTGGTTCGCCGTCGGCCCTCGCCCGCGTTCGCCGGAAGGTATGCCGGCCGACTCGTTTGCATACAGCCGCGCCATTCTCTTCATGATTGTTCTGGTGTTCTCTGTCGAGTTTGTGCTCGGGCTTTTTTATGCCTGGGGAGAGGGTAGAGATGTGAATTTCTTCGGCGCAGTATTCCCACAACTTGCCGAAACTTCGGAAGGGCTGCGTGTGCCGACCGGTTATGTTCACAGCGCTTTGGCCTTTTATTATCTAATGTTATTCACCATCTGGTTTGTACTCGGCTGGTGGCAGAATCGCAGGTACGGAAGCGGCTGGCGTCGTCTGTTTCCCGGGGAGAAAGTCTGATGAGCGTATCGACCCGCGGAAAACTGAATATTGTCATCGTACTCGGGGGGCTGTTGCTCCTGGCTCTATATTTTCCTTACCTGTGGTTTGGGGTAACCCCGTTTGGTTCAGATACCGAGTTCAGCGATGCTGAAATTGCGGCTTTTCTCGATGGTAAAGAGCTTCCAGATTTCTATGCCCAAGACTTGCCGGACATCACGGCCGATGAACTGTCTGAACAGAAAGCGGCCTATTCTTGGTGCCGTTTCTGCCATACGCTCGATCAACAAGGGCACAACCGGGTCGGACCGAATCTCTATGGCATTTTCGGGCAGCCGGCTGCAGTTGTGGACCATTTCCCATATTCCGATGTCTTCGTTGAGTTGCGTGATCAGGGGCTGGTATGGACGCCCGATAACATGATGGAGTTCATCGGCGATCCGCACGACTTTGCGCCAGGTAATCGCATGCGCTATCCGCCGGCGATCATGTATGAGATGTGCGACAAGCGCGACCGGATGATCGTGGAATACCTGTTGCGAATGACAGCGCCGGGCGCGCCTTCCGACGAAACAATCGCCTTGCCAGAACTGGCGGAGGGTGAGCAGCCCTTCGATCCCTGCGCGTGATTTCGCCAACATGGTGCCTGGCAACCGCATGCGCTACCCACCCATGATTGGCTATGAAACCAACCCGGAACGGGAACAGCGCATGCTGGACTATCTGCTGCGGATGACGCGGCCCGGGGCCGTGGAGCCTTAGGAGTCCGACTCCGCGTCGTGCTGATAGACGTGCAGGTCGCGCTGGGGATAGGGGATGGCAATACCTTCCGCATCAAAGCGCTTTTTGATCTGTTCCGTCAGGTCGAAATACACCGGCCAGTAATCCCCCGTGGCCACCCAGGGCCGCACCACGAAGTTCACGCTGCTGTCAGCCAGTTCCTGCACCGCGATAGTGGGTGCCGGATCCTTTAGCACCCGATCGTCGCCGTTGACGATATCGGTGAGGACCTGGCGGACTTTATCCAGGTCATCGTCATAACCGCAACCGGCTACCAGATCGACGCGGCGAGTGTCATTAGCGGAATAATTTACAATCTCGCCGGCCATCATCTGGCTGTTCGGCACGATGATTTTCTTGTTGTCGCCGGAGCGCATGATGGTGCTGAAGATCTGCACATCTTCCACCACACCACTCACGCCACCGCCTTCAATAAAATCACCGACTTTGTAGGGCCGGAAGGCGACGATCAGCACCCCGGAGGCGAAATTTGACAGGGATCCCTGCAGGGCCAAGCCCACGGCCAGGCCGGCAGCACCCAGGACGGCCAGCAGTGAGGTGGTCTGGATGCCCAGCTGGTTGATCGTGGCAATCACGACAACCACCATCAGGACGGCGTAGATAAGATTGCACAGGAAGTTCTCCAGCGTGTCTTCCATGTCCGTCCTGGCCATGATGCGACGCGTGAAGTTAGTTAGCCATTTGGCCACCAGTCGACCCACAAAGAATATGGCCAGGGCGATCAGGACATTGGTCCCGAACTGCTGGACGAGGGATACGCTGACGTCGGCGGGGTCGGTGGGCATGGCTAGAGTCCTTCTGGGTGTCTTATGATGCAAACGCCTGTGGAGCGTTCAGTGCCCAATATTGCGTGAGCACCGGGTTTCTTTCAACGCGCGCCATGGGATTATCCGCCAACGCAAGAGTTATAAGGAAAAGCAATGCGCTATCTAAAGCTGGGTCGCAGCGGCCTGAAAGTCTCCGAACTGTGCCTCGGGGCCATGACCTTCGGCGAAGAATTTGGCATCGGTGCCGATGCCAAGGAAAGCCGCCGGGTGTTTGATACCTACACGGAGGCAGGCGGCAACTTTATCGATACGGCCGATATCTACAATCGTGGCACCAGCGAGCGGATGCTGGGTGAATTTATCACCAGTCAGCGCGATGAGCTGATTGTCGCCAGCAAGTACTCGCTGACCACCCAGCCGGACAATCCCAATGCGGGCGGTAATCACCGCAAGAACCTGGTGGTGTCCCTTGAGGACAGCCTGCGGCGACTGAACACGGACTATATCGACCTTTACTGGATTCACGGCTGGGATCAGAGCACGCCGGTGGCCGACGTCATGCGGGCTCTCGATGACCAGGTCAGGGCCGGCAAGATTCTGCATGTGGGCATCAGCAACGCGCCGGCCTGGTGGGTAGCCGCGGCCAATACCCTGGCCGACGAACGCAACCTGACCGCTTTTTCAGCCCTGCAGCTGCATTACAACCTGGTGGAGCGGTCCATCGAAGCCGACTTCAACCAGCTGGCCGATGCCCAGGATATGCGCATAACAGCCTGGAGTCCCCTGGCCGGCGGTCTGCTCACGGGCAAATACGATCCTGGCAGCAATGACGAAGAGCGTAGCGGGGCCCGGCTGGCCAACAGTCCGATGGGAGCCCGCACCCTGAGTGAGATCAACCGGGAGGCCGCCAGGGGCCTGAGTGCGATCGCTGCCGAAGTGGGCGCCAGTGCGGCCCAGGTGGCCCTTGCCTGGGTCTTGCAGCGACGCACACCGGCGACTATTCCGATTATTGGTGCCCGCAAGCTGAGCCAGCTGCAGGACAACCTGGCAGCCACGCAGGTGCAGCTGGACGACGACATCATCGTTCGCCTGGATGCCCTGAAGCCGCCACCCGACAGCTATCCCTCGGCCCTGCTGCGTAGCGAGTTCTTCCACAATATGATGCTTGGTGAGCATCGTGCCGATCTGCTCGGCTCTGCATGAATAACTGGAGTAAGCCATGCCCACAGTTCTGATCACCGGCGCCAATCGGGGCATCGGTCTTGAACACGCCCGTGCCTATGCCGCCGCCGGCTGGCAAGTTCTCGCCTGCGCGCGCGACCCCGAAGCTTCCCCGGCCCTCCAGGAACTGGCGCAGCAGCACGGCAGCACCGTGCGACCGCTGAAACTTGACGTCACTCATCATGCGGGGGTGGAAGCCCTGGCCGGCGAACTGAAGGACACCACCATTGACGTGCTGCTCAACAATGCCGGCACCTTTGGTCCGGCAGGCGCACCCGAGGGCATGAGCTACCAGAGCCTGACCAACATGGACTATCAGATCTGGCGACAGATCCTGGAGGTCAACCTGCTATCGCCGTTCAAAGTGGCGGTCGCCTTCTGTGAAAACCTGCGTCGCTCAGATCGGCCATTGCTGGTCATGATGTCCAGCGACCTGGGGGCGATCAGCCAGAATACCCAGGGCGGTTCCTACTCCTACCGCTCAAGCAAGGCAGCGCTGAATATGGTGAGCAAAGGTATGGCGCTGGAATGGCCCGACATTATTGTCATCGCTATGGCGCCTGGCTGGTGCAAGACCGACCTGGGCGGTGATATTGCGCCCATTGATCCGGTTGATAGCGTTCGCGATCAACAACAGGCATTTGAACAGCTGACCCTCGAACAAAGCGGCTGCTTTATCGATCGTTTCGGAGAAGAGGTGGCCTGGTAGGCAGCAGGGCAGCCACGCAGAGAATTACACTATGTTGATTCCCCGGGTTCGGCCGGGCCACTATTGCCTGGGCGGACAAGCCTTACAAACCAGATTGATCGTTTGCCGGGTAGACTTGGGTATCAGGGAAAAACAATCAGGTGGCGGCTTGGTGTTCCGCTTATTCCAGGGTTCCAGGTAAGCGATGACCGAAGTCACGCCGAGCCACCACTAACTTGATCTGGCGGCACTGCATGCATAACGATGAATGAAGCCATTGATCAGTTAAAGTCGGCCATTAAGGCCATTTTGCCACGTTCCCAAATCGTACTGGTCGGGTCTTTCTACTACAACGAGCAGACCTCCAGCAGCGACTACGATTTACTGGTCCTGTCCACATTCCCGGTCAGAAAAAGCAAGCAGCAGGCGATTGTTACGCGAATGGCGGACGCTAAAATCGAGTACGACATTCACTTCATACCAAAGCTGTTCGTCTGCCTGAACTGGAAACTCGTTGCCGGCAGGGATCTTGATACAGGCCGGGATATCCGCCTCCGGATGACGACGAGGGTTCGGTCAACAATACGCTCCACGCGCATACGGATGGCCTATTATTACTACCTGACCCAGCAGTACGACAAAGCAGTTATCGAACTGTTAAGGGTCAGGCTATTGCCCTATGCAGAAAGCGATGTGGACCTGTTTTCTTATGCGGGCAAGCAGCAACTGCTAGAGCGGCTGCGCAGACAGTTTGACGAGGACGAATATCAGCTCTACAAGTCAGCCCTGAGCAACAGGTCGAACACGGGTGGGAAAAAGATCGATACCCGGCTTCTGATTGAGAAAATCAACCAAGTCTTTCAAGGTTTTAAAGACGACTTATTCCAGCTGCAACACAACCTCCAGTACTACGCTTATTCTCTTAAGCGAGGCTCCCTGAATCCGCTGGTGAACTATAACAAGGCAATAACCGCGGCCTTGTTCCATTTCGCTAATGGTGAGTTGGATGAGTCTGCCAGGCAATTGTCAAAGCTTACGAAGGTTACTCAGCTTGACGAGCAACTGAAGGAGTACGCTTTGTTATCCGTCCTTACAATTGAGAATTAGCGAGGACTTGGCACGGTGCCGCACTTGCGTCGGAAAGTGAGTTTGAGATTCACGCTCCGGCGATAAGAAATCGCGTGGAGTCGTTTTTTCTCAGCTAGGATCAGTATCGGCGATATACCTCGCTGCTCCCTGCGACTTGTCTGTAGTCAGCTATTAGCTACCCGAACAGCGACCAAAGGCCGCCACCCAATCCGCCCAGTAGCAGAATAAGCAGTGGCAGCATGCTGATTCCGAATCCCATGCCGCGCCTTGATGGTTCACTGACATAGCCACGCAGGTACAGGAATCTGCCGCCGATAAACACCAGCCCCAGCACGGCGGCTGCGGAGGCGTTGATGTAGTAACCGAAGAGCAACATGGCGGGAACGAAAATTATCAGCTGCTCCATGGTATTGCAGTGCACGCGGCAGTAGCGCTCAAAAATCTCATTACCGGTCATGGCCGGCGCCGGGACTTCGTACTTGACCCGGGCGCGGCCGACCAGTGCACCGAAAATAAAATACTGGACCAGGGCCAGGGCGATAACGACGTAGACGAGGTCCATGATTAAGCTCCGTTGAGCGGTTACTGGTTGCAGCAGGCGAGCTGGCCCGCCAATTTAGAACAGGACCGTGGTGGCCTTGGTTTTCAGGTACGGCTCCAGGCCTTCCATGCCAAATTCCCGGCCCCAGCCTGACTGTTTGTTGCCGCCGAAAGGTATGGCCGGATCCACTGCTGCATGACAGTTAATGCTGACTTGTCCTGAGTCAATCAGGCCCGCCATCTTGTGGGCCACGGAGATGTCCTTGGTCCAGACGCTGCCCGACAGGCCATAGATGGTCGCATTGGCTTCTGCCGCCACATCCTCCAACTCGCTATCACCGAATGCCTGCACGCACATGACCGGGCCGAAGATTTCCTCGCGAGCGATCTTCATATCCATGTTGGTGCGGCCGAAGACTGTGGGTTTAACGAAGAAGCCTTTGCCTGGCAGAGCCTCGCCCCCACAGCGAAGTTCAGCCGCTGAGGCCTTGCCGTCTTCTATGTAGCCCATGACCCGGTCGCGCTGGTCGCCAGAAATAAGGGGCCCGAGCATTGATCCCGGATTCAGGCCAGGCCCGGGGGTCATGCCGCCGGCCATGGCGGCAATGCCCTCGACGACGGGTTCAAAGACATCTTCGTGGACAAACAGCCGGGTGCTGGCCATACAGTTCTGGCCCTGCAGGAAAAACGCCCCACGCACGGCGCCGGGTATCACGCGTTCCATGTCTGCATCCGGGAACACGACGAAGGGCGATTTGCCACCCAGTTCCAGGGTGACTTTCTTCAGGTTTCCCGCCGAAGCCTTGATAATGCTTTTGCCGACGGCCGTGGAACCGGTAAAGGATATCTTGTCGACACCGTCGTGTTCGGACAGCGCTGCGCCGGCTGCCTGGCCGTAGCCGGGGACCACATTGACCACGCCGTCAGGAATACCGGCTTGCTGGGCCAGTTCACCCAGTAACAAGGCTGTCAGCGGCGTCAGCTCCGCCGGTTTCAGCACAATGGTGCAACCGGTTGCCAGGGTCGGTGCCAGTTTCAGAATGGCCATCGCCAGGGGCGCGTTCCACGGAATGATGGCGCCTACCACACCAATCGGTTCGCGTTTGGTGTAGGTCAGGCTTTCGCCGTTGCGCGCTTCCGACGGCGAGACCGGAATCGTCATGCCATGAATCTTGGTCACCCAGCCGGCGAAGTAGCGCACGAATTCCCCACCAAACTTCGCGATGGTGTATTCGGAGATCATCCGCGGCATGCCGTTCTCAAGCACTTCCACCTCGGCCAGCAGTGACATGTTCTCTTCGATCAGGTCGGCGAACTTGAACATGAGCCGGGCGCGCTCATAGGAGGTCAGCTTGGCCCACTCACCCTTGAAGGCCTTGCGGGCTGCTGCCACGGCCCGATCAATATCCTCAGGCCCCGCGCCGGCCACCGTGGTGATGAGCGCTTCCGTCGCCGGGTCAAAGACCTCGATGCGTTCCCCTGAGGCGGCTGCAACGCGCTGGCCGTCGATGAGTAAATTGTGTTCACCCGCCAGCCATGCCTGCGTCTCGGGAGAGGGGTTGAAGGTTTCCGGGGCGGCGCTCATGTTGGTTCCTTGCGGGTAAAAGCGTCAGAATATCGCCCCGGCAAAGGCGCGATCAAGGCATGCGCCCGCCAGCGCCGCGCGTTGGCTGGGTGGTCCGGACGGGAGTTCACTGCGGCTGGCGGGCTGATTGTTGCTGCAGGTCGCTTGCAGCCTGTCTTTGCCCTGTTGAACTGGCTGAGGAAGGAGTGTTTCATGACCCGCATTGAGCCCCTGGCGCCCGATGACTTTCCGGCGGCTTTACAACCGGTCCTGGATTTTGCCCGCGATACCATGGGGTTTACCCCGAATGATGTGTTAACCATGGCCCGCTGGCCCGCACTGCTGCAGGCGATGGCGCCGATGGTCGGGGTGATTTTTTCACCCGGTAGCGTATCCATGGAACTCAAGCGATTTGTGGCGACCATCACCAGTGCTGCCGCGGGTTGCCAGTATTGCGTGGCCCACAATGTGCATGGCATGCAGCAGGATGGTGTGGCCGCCGACAAACAGGCAGCAATTTGGGAATTCGATACCAGCCCGCTGTTCTCGACGGCCGAGCGTGCCGCCCTGGTTTATGCGCGAGATGCCGGGCAGTCGCCGGCGGCAGTGACGGATGCGAGTTTTGCCCTGTTGCAGGCCCATTTCGATGCGCAACAGATCCTGGAGATTACCGCTGTTATTGCGCTGTTTGGTTTTCTGAATCGCTGGAATGCCGGCCTGGGAACGACCCTGGAGGATCAGCCTCTGCAATTTGCCCGGTCCTCCCTGGACGAGGCCGTGTGGTCGGCGGGTGTCCATGCGCCGGCGGGGACAACAGATTGATCCGGCGCCGGCCGGTCCGGACGCCCTGAGCCCATGCCCGCCGTTCGCTGGCAGATCGCGATCCTGCTATGCCTGATCACGACGGTTAATTACATCGACCGCCAGGCTTTTGCCGTTGCCGGGCCCGTCATCACAGCAGAATTCGGCCTGGACAATACCCAGTTCGGCCTGATTATTTCCGGCTTTTTGTTCGCCTATGCCCTGGGCCATTTGCTTGCGGGGCCCGTCATTGATCGCTTGGGAACCAAGCGTGCCTTCAGCCTGGCCGTGGTTGCCTGGAGCGTGGCCGGCATACTCACCGCGGCGGGCAGGGGCTTTTGGAGTTTCCTGGGCCTGCGTGCCCTGCTGGGCGTGGCAGAAGCCGCTAACTTTCCGGCGGCTCTGAAATCCGTTGCCGAATGGTTCCCGGCGCGCGAACGCAGTTTCGCCGTGGGCATCGTCGCCCTGGGCCCGGGCCTGGGCGCGGTCCTGTCGCCGCCTTTGCTGGGTTTTCTTATCATCAACTACGGGTGGGAGTGGGCCTTTATCGTGCCCGGGGCAGCCGGCTTTGTGTGGCTGTGGATCTGGCAGCGCTATTACCATCGTCCTGATGAGCATCCGCGCCTGAGCGCTGAAGAACGCGCACTGATCGCGGCCGGGCAGCCTGCTGATCCGGAACCCGATGGCCCGCGACGCCCGATTCGGGCCTTGCTACAACACCGGGAGATGTGGGGCCTGATGCTCAGTCGCTTCTGCAACGACGGGGCCTTTTACTTTTATATCTCCTGGCTGCCTCTGTACCTGGCCCAGGCGCGCGGCTTTGACATCAAACAGATCGCCCTGTTTGCCTGGATCCCCTTTCTGGCCGCTGATCTGGGCAGCCTGGCCGGGGGCTGGCTGGGCAGCCGGCTGATCGCTGGCGGCATGAGCCTGGACCGGTCTCGCAAGCTGCTCATCTGGGGTGGGGCGTTGCTGGTGCTGGCGACCCTGCCGACCGCCCTGGTGGACTCCGCCTACGTGGCCCTGGCTCTGATTGGTCTGGCCATGTTTGCTATCCAGGCCAAGGCAGCCAACCTGTTCGCCCTGCCAGCCGACCTGTTCCCGCCGCGAGAAGTGGGCACCACCTGGGGTTTATTCGGCGCGGTCGGGGCTTTTGGTGGCATGGCCTTTAACGGCGCTGCCGGATGGGTCTCCGAAGTCGTGGGTTTCGGGCCAATTTTCCTGGCGGTGGGTGTTACGCAAATCCTTTCCGCTCTCTTTGTGAGCTGGCTAATTCCAGAAATAGGCCTTATAAAAACCAATAAAAATAATAAATTAGATAATAATAATAAAGTGATTTCTCATGAATAAAAGTCCATCGACCGGCCTTCGCCTGGCCAGTCGCTGGCTAGCCCGGTGCGGCCAGGGTGAGCGGTTGATCACCTTTGTGGCCTTCATGATCCTGGTGTTTGTGGTTTTTGCCGATGTGGCTGTCCGCGAGATCAGTGGTACCGGCTTGCACTGGGCCCGACAAATCGGCGTCTACGCGAACCTCGGCGTCGTGATGCTGGGCATGGGTCTGGCTTCAGCCGACGCTGCGCACCTGCGGCCGCGTTTTGCCGATGCCTGGTTACCCGAAGCCTGGGCGCCGGCACTGGAAACCCTGGGCCAGTGGTTAATGGCGGCATTTTGCGCGGCCTTTGCCGCCGTTGCCGGGTCGGTGGTCGCTGACAGTCTAATCATGCAGGAACGCTCGGCCGTGCTGCGCATTGTGGTCTGGCCCTTTCAGGCGCTGATTCCCCTGGCCTTTGGCCTGGCCGCCATACGCCATGCCCTGTTTGCTTTATATCCTCCCTTAAGACCGTCGGTACCCGCACCGGCGGAGCAGGGGGGCTGAGCATGTGGCCTGCCCTGTTACTCGCCGGCCTGGTCCTGCTGTTGCTGGCCCTGCGCCAGAATCTGCTGGTGATACTTGGCGTGGTCGCTGCCTATGCCTACGTGGTTTACGGCGATGGCATGGTGGGCAACATCGTGGTGGATGCCTGGGATGCAGCCAACCGCGAAGTTCTGCTGTCCATTCCCCTGTACATCCTGGCTGGCAATCTTATGTCCCGCGGTGCGATGGCGCCGCGCCTGATTCGGCTGATGCGGGCCATCAGCGCCCCCGTGCCCGGCGGCCTGGCCATTGCCACCATTCTTTCCTGCGCGATCTTCGCGGCCGTCTCCGGTTCCGGCACGGTGACCCTGCTAGCCGTGGGCGGCGTCATGTATCCGGCCCTGCGGCAAGCCGGCTACTCGCGCAGTTTCGCCCTGGGAGCCCTGTGCGCGGCGGGTACCCTGGGAATTATTGTGCCGCCGAGCATCCCGCTGATTCTGTATGGCGTGATGACCCAGACCTCCGTGGCTGACCTGTTTCTCGCCGGGGTCGGCCCGGCCCTGCTGTTGACCGGCCTGATGATCGTCTATGCGCTGGTGAGCAACCGGGGCTTTAAGGCTGAAGCTTTTGATGGCAGGGAGGTCGCCGCCGCCTTTCGTGCCGGCATCTGGGCCTTGTTGATGCCCATCATCATTCTGGGTGGCATCTACAGCGGTTATTTCACGGCCACCGAGTCGGCGGCCGTAGCCGTGGTCTACGCGCTGTTCGTAGAGACCCTGGTCTACCGTGAAATGGGCGCCCGCGATTTATATGCCGTGGTGGCTGAAACCACCAAGTTGCTGGGTTCACTGTTTCCTGTGCTGATGATCGCGCTGAGCCTGAACGTGTTTCTGGCCTACCAGCAGGTCCCCGAAGCCATTGTGTCTGCCCTGACCGGGCGGCTGGATAGCCCAGTGGCGCTGATCCTGGGCATTAACCTTTTCCTGCTGCTGGTGGGCTGCGTGATGGACATTGGTTCAGCCATTCTGATCCTCTCGCCAATTCTGCAGCCCTTGGCCGAGGCCCAGGGCATCGATCCGGTGCATTTCGGCATCATCATGGTGATGAATCTGGAAATCGGTTATCTGACCCCGCCCCTGGGTCTGAATCTGATCGTTGCAATGACGGCGTTTCGAGAGGACTTCTGGACTATCTGCCGCGCAGTACTGCCGTTTCTGGTGCTGATGCTAGTCGGGCTGATCACCGTCAGCTTCTGGCCCGGGCTGGCCCTTGGTCTCGTGCGCTGATCCCGGCGCCCGGCACCATGTACAATATCGCGCTTTTCCGCGGCCGCCGTCGGCGGTTGCCCGATAACAAAAAACACAGGAGTGAGCCATGAGCATCCAGGTGGGAGATCGCATGCCGGAAGGCAGTTTTGCAACCATGTCAGCCGATGGGCCGGACAGCGTGTCCTCGGCGGATCTGTTTGCCGGGAAAAAGGTTGTGCTGTTTTCCGTGCCGGGCGCCTTCACGCCAACCTGTTCGGCCAAACATCTGCCGGGCTATGTGCAGCAAGCCGCGCAACTAAAAGCCAAGGGTGTCGACACCATCGCCTGCATGGCCGTGAATGATGTCTTTGTCATGGACGCCTGGGGCAAGGACCAGAATGTTGGTGACAATGTCTTGATGCTCGCTGACGGGAACGGCGACTACAGTAAGGCCCTCGGCCTGGATCTGGATGCCAGCGGCTTTGGCATGGGTCAACGCGGGCAGCGCTTCGCACTGTTGGTTGAGGATGGGGTTGCTACCGGCGTTTATGTTGAAGGCCCGGGTGAATTCAAAGTCAGTGCGGCCGATGCGGTACTGGCGGCTATCTGATCGGCCGCTGCCGATAACAACTCGCTAAAGAATTTCGGGGGAGGGGCGGATGTCTCTGTACGACTGGCTGATTATTTTTCACCTGTTGCTGTTTGTCTACTGGCTCGGTGGCGATATGGGCGTGTTCTATTCGAGCAATTTCTCAATCGATCCGAAGTTGAGCAACTCGGCGCGTGCGACCGCGGCCAAGATCATGATGGATCTGGACTTCGTGCCGCGCATCTGCATGACGCTGATGCTCACGGTCGGTGGTCTGCTCAGTGGCTACAATAATGTCGAGCATCCGCAGTGGCAGACCATTGGTTTCATCCTGCTTGGTCCGGGCTGGCTATCCATGGTGCTCTACCTGCATTTCGCCCATGGCACGCCGCTGTCGAAGATCATCACCAAGATCGACTACTGGTTCCGTGTTGTCCTCGTCGTCTACCTGGTCTGGTCGGTCGTGTACTCCTTCGCCTTCACTGAAAAGCTGGCGGCTGCGCCTTGGGTCGGTGCCAAGCTGTTGGTATTTGCCGGCATGGTGCTGTGTGGTGTGCTTATTCGCCGATACATTCCCGGCTACATTCAGGGCATCGTCACGCTGCGTCAGGAAATCGATCAGCCCTCCATGAGCGATGAGATGAACCAGACCATGAGCAGCAGTCTCGCCAAGTGTCGGCCGTTCGTCTGGGCGATCTGGGCAGGCTTGTTTATTGAGTGCTGGCTGGGCGTAGCCAAGCCCGGTAACCAGGTGCCGGTCAGCGAAGTGCTTGGCGCCGCGGCGCCGTTCGCGGGTTTCTGATTTCCCTTAGCGGCGAATCATCCAGCCGGTGATTGCTGTCAGCGTGGCGGCGACAGCAATCACCAGCGCGATCGGGACGAAACTGCCGGTATAGACAATGCCGGACACAATCGAGAAAGCACCACTAAGTACCAGTCCCATGGCGCTGGACAGACCGGAACTGGTGCCGGCGATCTCCGGGCGGTAATTCACCGCACCGGCCATGGAACCGGGTATGACCAGGCCGCTGGCGCCGGTTAGCAGGGCCAGCAGCGCCATCAACGGCGCAAACTGCACACCCAGGGTCGCGCTCATCAGCAGCATTCCCCAGCCGGCTGTGCAGGTAAACAGCATGCCGATATAGATAACCCGGCTCATGCCCAGCTTCGGCGTCAGGCGACCGGACAGCCATGCGCCAATGACATAGGCAAATGCCATGGCACCCCACAGCAGGCCAAAGGCCTGCTGACCCAGTCCCAGGTCTGTCTCAAACACTGCGGCGCCGACAGCAAGAAAGGCGAAGAAGCCACCCTGCACGCAGCCGAACATCAGCGTGTAACCCATGAAGACCCTAGAGCCGAGTAGCTGCCGATAGTCGCGCAGGGTACTGCGCCAGTTCACCGGCGGGGTTGCAGTAGGATCCCAGGTTTCCGGTAAACGAGACCAGACGATAAGCAGCACGCCGGCGCCAAGCACAGCGCTGGCGATAAATACTGACTGGGGTCCGAAGGCACCGCCCAGCAAACCGCCGATCACCGGCGCAATGACCGGCGCGATCCCCATAGCCGCGGCAATGGTCCCCATAGCGGCGGCTGTGCCGATGGCGTCATGGGTATCGCGCACCACGGCGCGACTGGCGACCGTGCCAACGCTCACGCCCACTGCCTGCAAAAAACGCAACAGCACCAGGACCTGGATATCCCGCGTATAGGCGCAGGCCAGGCTGGCCAGCACGAAGACCAAAAAACCACCTAACAATACGGGGCGACGACCCAATCGATCGCACAGCAAACCACTGAAGGGCTGGGCAGCGCCAAGGCCGAACAGATAGCCCGAGATCAGGAACTGGGCTTCTGCATAACCCATACCGTATTGCCGACCCAGTTCGCTCAGGGTCGGCACGACCACCACCATGCCAAAAGGCGACAGGGCGCTGGCCAGACTCAGCAGGGCAATCAGGCCCCGTGATGGGTGCACCGTGGAAGAGCTCCCAGCAGCCGTCGCGCCGGGCTCAGCCGCCAAGCGCGCGCTCGATTTCCGGTATTACCTCGAACAGGTCACCGACCAGCCCGATGTCGGCCACTTCAAAAATCGGTGCATCAGGATCTTTGTTCACGGCAACAATCGTGCCCGCGTCTTTGATGCCCGTGAGATGTTGAATCGCCCCGGAAATACCGAAAGCCAGGTACAGGTCCGGCGCAATGATCTTGCCCGTCTGACCCACCTGCATGTCGTTCGGCACGTAGCCGGCATCCACCGCGGCGCGCGAGGCGCCCACGCCGGCGGCGAGCTTGTCCGCCAGGCCGTAGATCAGGTCGAAGTTATCGCTGCTGCCCAGGGCGCGACCGCCCGAGACTACCCGGCGGGCCGTCTGCAGGTCGGGGCGATCACCGCCGCCGGCCTGCAAGCCGACGAAGCGGGTATGGGCCGGCAAGCTTGCATTAATGTCCGCGGCGGTGATGGGTGCCGCCTCGTTGGCGGCGGGGGCGGCGCGAGAAGAGGCGATGCGTACCGTGGCAAAAATTTTGCTGCCCTCGGGCACACTCACGGTAATGATCGCATTGCCTGCATAGATGGGCCGCTTGAAGCGCCTTGGGCCGGCCACTTCCATAATGTCGCTGACTTGCGGAACACCCGCCAGGGCTGCCGCGCGCGGCAGAACATCCTTGCCGAAGGTGGTGGAGGGCGCCAGCACATAGTCATAGTCGGCTGCCAGGGCGACCAGTTGCGGCGCTATGACGGCAGCCAGCGGTGCGGCATTCTCGGGCCGTTCTACGCTAAGCACCTGCGTAACGCCGGTTAGTGCGGCAGCCTCGGCCGCAATGCCGTCGGTCTGCGCGGCCAGCACGGCGATGTCGATACTGTCGCTGCCCATGTCGGCAGCGCAGCTGACACATTTGGCGGTGCTGGCATTTAACGCGCTGCCGTCATGCTCGGCAAGAATCAGAACTTTGCTCATTTGGTTTTTCCTTTGGCACTGCCCGGCGCTCAGCCGATCAGGTCCTTGTCGCGCAATGTGCTCAGTAACTCGGTGACATCACCGACCATGATGCCCTTGGCCCGCTCCGGCGGTGACGCATAGTCTTCGATTTGCAGGCCGAGGGTCTCGGTGACACCGAGTTCTCCCAGGGACAGGGATTCCAGGGGTTTCTTCTTCGCTTTCATGATGTCCGGCAGTTTCACGTAACGCGGTTCATTCAGGCGCAGATCGGTGGTGATGACGGCAGGCAGGTCTACCTCGATCTGCTCCAGGCCCGCATCCACTTCCCGGGTGATGGTGGCTTTATCGCCCGCCAGTTGCAGTTTTGACGCGAAGGTGGCCTGGGGACGATCCCATAAGGCGGCGAGCATCTGGCCAGTCTGATTGCAGTCATCATCGATCGCCTGTTTGCCCAGGATGACCAAGCCGGGTTCTTCGCGCTTGATAATTTCCAGAATCGCACGGGCCGCCGTCAGGGGTTCGATGGCTGTATCGGTACCGACCAGGATTGCCCGGTCGGCTCCCATGGCCAGGCCGGTTCGCAGTTGCTGCTGGCAGTCAGCATCGCCAATGGACAGGGCGATGACTTCCTGGGCATCGCCGGCCTCGCGAATGCGCAGGGCTTCTTCCAGGGCAATTTCATCGAAGGGATTGATGCTCATTTTCACGCCGTCGGTGACTACGCCCGAGGCGTCCGGTTTGACGCGAATGCGCACGTTGTAGTCCACGACCCGTTTCAGGCAGACAAGTATTTTCATCAGGAGCTCTCCGCGAGGGACGCGGCTAAAACATGCTATTTTCCGCCAAGCTTGGAATCGCTGACAAGCGCCTTTGCCATCGTGCCCACTAACAAGCCGATACCGCCATGACCCTGATCAGCCCCGCTGAACTTGCCCGCCATTATCTGGACGCTGACTGGGTGGTGCTGGACTGTCGCTTCGACCTGCTGCAGCCCGCTGCCGGGCGGTCCGCCTGGGTTGCTAGCCACATCCCGCAGGCGCGTTATGCGGACCTGGATCGGGACCTTGCCCAGGCGCCCGGTACCGTCACCGGACGCCATCCCTTGCCGAACATCGACCAGCTGGCCGCGAACCTGTCTCGTTGGGGCATCGGTGCTGAAACCCGGGTGGTGGCCTATGACGATGCCGGCGCCAGCATCGCCGGACGACTATGGTGGCTGCTGCGGTGGGTGGGCCATAAGCAGGTGGCCGTGCTGGATGGAGGCTGGTCCGCCTGGCTTGCCGCGGGTTTGCCCACTGACCAGAGCGAGGCCGCAGCGGCTTCAGCGCCGCGTGTGCTGAAGCCCGGCCAGATGCCTGTCTGCAGCGTCGAGGACCTGGAGGCTGGGCTGATGAACGGCGCCCTTGGGCTGGTGGACGTGCGCACGCCGGAGCGCTTCGCCGGGGAGGCGGAGCCCATCGATCCCGTCGCCGGCCACATACCCGGCGCCGTGAATCTGCCCCTGGGCGGGAATCTGGATGCAAGCGGGGCTTTTTTGCCAAGCGCTGAGCTGGCCAAACGCTTCAGACAGGCCCTGGCCGGTCGGTCACCTGAAAGCACTGTGGTGATGTGCGGGTCCGGGGTTTCCGCCTGCCAGACCTTAGTGGCCATGGAGCATGCAGGCCTTGGGGGCGCGGCTTTATACACTGGCTCCTGGTCTGGCTGGATCAGCGATCCTGCCCGGCCCGTTGGTCGCCTGTAACTTGCCAGGCCGCAGGGCATATTTGCGCCTCGGCGTGGCCTTTGCCCTGAGTTGCCTGCTCACGGCCTGTGCTTCGCAACCGGCGAGTGAGGCAGCCGGCAGTGCCGCGGATGACGACACGCCCGTGGGCGCTCAGGCCTGTTTTTCCCGCCGCCAGGCGCAGGATTTTGTGGTGCTGGATCGCTCGACCCTGATTGTCTACGCCCCCACAAAACGCCAGGCCTACCTGGTTCAGATCAGTCCGCCGGCCACCCGAATGCCGTTCGCCGACGCGCTGGTCTTCCAGTCACGCAGCAATCAGATCTGCGGGCGAACGGGCGAGAGCCTGACCCTGGCCGCCGACTCCATGCGCCGCTACGCCATCATGGACGTGCGGCGCCTGCCGGCGCCCGAACTGGATAAGATCCTCAGCAACCGCTCCCGGGCCGAGCCAGGCCGGGGCCTGGAGCCTGCGGCAGGCGAAGGGGCTGAAATTGAGCCTATCGAAACGACGCCGGATGAGTAAAATCCCGGTTCCCTTCGATTCGGAACTTCAGTCATGAGCGAAATTCTCCAGCGGGACCACCGCTCCATCCGCGGCACGATTGCCTACACCAGCAAGAAGCCAGGCCGTGAAGGTCAGGAGCGCGGCCGCGAGTACTTCATGATTAATGTGCACAGCGACGGCAAACGCTCTTGCCAGGCCCATTGCGAAATCGATGACCGTCCCAGCGTGATGCGGGATATTCACTACA